>JADJPA010000001.1:1330000-1995000 GCA_016713505.1 Candidatus Competibacteraceae bacterium
CTCACGATTTCAATAATTTGCTCGCCGTGATCATGGGCAATTTAGAGTTGTTGCACGAGCAACTAACCGCGCAACCCCGGCTGCACGAATTCGCTCAACAAGCCTTGAAGGCCGTGGATCGAGGCACCAATCTGACTCGCCGGCTGCTGGCCTTTTCGCGCCATCAACCGTTGCTGGCGCAACCGACCGACCTAAACAAGCTGGTGCTTGGAATGCTGGATCTGATGCGGCGCACGCTCGGGGCCAACATCCAAATTAATACCTTATTAGCCAAAGATTTATTAAATACACTAGTCGATCCCGACCAACTGGAGAACGCTTTACTCAACTTGGTCATCAATGCCCGCGACGCCATGCCCAGCGGCGGCGAACTCACCCTGGAAACCGCTAACATCCTGATCGAGGAAGACTACGCGATGCAGCAAGCCGACATGCAGGCTGGGCTTTATGTCGTGTTAGTGGTCAGCGACACCGGCGTGGGAATGACGCCCCAGGTTCTGGAACGCGCCTTCGAGCCGTTTTTCACCACCAAGGAAACCGGCAAAGGCAGCGGCCTCGGCCTCAGCATGGTTTATGGCCTCGTCAAACAATCCGGCGGGCACATCACCATCGACAGCCAACCCAATCAGGGCACCCGAGTTCGGCTTTATCTGCCCACCATTGAAAGCTCAGTGCAGGCCCTCCATGAACCTCATACGGTCGATGTATCCCTTCGCGGCCAAGGTGAAAGCATTCTTGTCGTTGAAGACGATGCCGAAGTGCGGTTGTTCGCGGTGAACGCCTTGCGCGGACTGGGCTACGATCCCTTACAGGCGGCCGATGCGGAAACGGCATTGCAGGTCCTGGCAACGACTTCCGAAATCGTTTTGTTGTTCACCGATATCATCATGCCGGGTCAAATGGATGGCGTCAAACTGGCCAGCGAAGCGCAACGCCGCTACCCCAAGTTACGCGTGCTTTATACCTCCGGCTATACCGAACACGCGCTGATTGGTGACGGTCATCAGGTTGAAGGCGTGGATGTATTGCTCAAGCCTTACCGTAAAGCTGATTTGGGGAAAAAAATTCGGCTGCTGCTGAGCTGACGATAGGCTGATTGTCAACCCTTTGGTCAGAATCCCAAGCTGGCGAAGGCGCCTGCGGCGCTGCCGGGCTGGTCGATGGCTTTCCTTGAAATTTCTGGTCTGAGAGCAAGCGCCTTCAGCCGGTCCGCTGAGGGTTACGGCGGGACCAGCCCACCGTAACCTTGCAACAGATTACATCAATCCAATCATTTACTTCTTCGGCGCGGTAGCCGGAGCCGGAGCCGCCGCCGCCGCCGGAGCCGCCGCCGGAGCCGCCGCCGGAGCCGCCGCCGGAGCCGCCGCCGGAGCCGCCGCCGGAGCCGGAGCCGGAGCCGCCGCCGGAACCGCCGCCGGAGCCGCCGCCGGAGCTGCGGGAGCCGGAGCTGGGGCCGCCGCCGGGGCAGGAGCTGCCGGGGCCGCGGGAGCCGGAGCTGACACGGTACTACTCTTGGCGGCTAGTTGGCTCCACCATTCATTCAGATAGCCCTTTTGCCAAAGATAGGCGGCGCCAGTGAGCAGCAGCAACAGGAAGATATAAGTCTTCCAAGGCTGCTTCTTTTCCGCGAAGGGGTCCACGAACGAGCGTTGAGCGCCAGGCGGTAAGGTGGCGACGCGCGTCAGCGACGTTCCAAAAGGAATGTTGATCGTGGCGCGGGTATTGATCGCCCAGCCGTTACCATCGAGTAGAGGGGCCAGATTGCGCTTGCGCAGCTTGAGGTAAGCGATAATCATCGACGGACCGGAGATCGCCAGCATCACGCCGACAATTGCGAGCGGCATCTGCCAAAGTTTCAACCCCATGAATCCGGTCAATACCGAGGCGATCGCGGTGCCGATCGCGCCGACGGCCAGACCGATGGCGGCGAAAATACCAGCGAATTTGCCCACGTCGAACGGTGCGGCCGGCGCTTTGCCCGCTTCGGCTTTTTCCGCCGCCGCCGTGACGCCCGCCGCCGCCTTGTCAGCCGCTGCCTTATCGCGCGCGGCCGCCATCTTCTCGATCTGCTCCCCGATCATCTTGCCGATGCGCTTGTAGGGATACCAGAACGCTTGGCGGACGCTGATCGGGTGCTCGATGATCTTGATGATGGTGGCGTCCCAGTCCCGACCGCGCCGGTCGAAGAACACGCCGTTGCGGCCGACCATCAAATTGTCCGAGTCGCCGTTGGTGAAGGCGGCGGCGATGGTCATGGTTTCGGTGCCGCCCCGCCGCCGGCATTCGCAATAAGCGAGGTAAATGCCGCTCAGATTGGCCATCTCGGCGTGCTTGGCCATGTCGTCGATCCGCAAGCACAACTCGCAACTGCGGCCGTCGATATACAGGGTGCCGGCTTGGAAAATGGCGGTGTAGCCCGGCGTATAGAAGTCGCGGAAGGAAACGAAATTATTCAGCAATCTGAACAGGTGTTGATGGTAGCGAACCAGCCGGTCCACGGAGGTCACGGCCTCCATCTCGGCCGCCAGCCCTTTATATTTTTCGATCAGTGCTTTTAGCTTTGCTTGGTAACCGCCGCCCAGCAGCGCGCGAACTCGCGTCAGCCCCAGCGCTTCGACCGGCACGCCTTTTTTGTTGCTCAGCCACGTTTTATGGGCGGCGAACTTGGCGCATAAGGCTTCCCACTCCTGAGCGCTCAGGCTGGTCTTTTCCTGATAGCCGGCAGGTATGATCTTCGCTCGAAAATCCGCCATCGCGGCGGTCCAGGCCGGGTTGATGCCCGACTCTAGCGACAGCGGCTTACCGGCTTCGATCTTTGCCAGAGGCAGTGCGGCAACTTCTTCGGTGGTGGTCGACAGGTTCTTGCCCGCAAAAGACTCATATTCGGTCAGCGCGGGGTTCAACGGCTCGGCCGCCCGAGGATCGAACGCCGCCAACCGACAGCGCGTGAAATAATCGTCGATCTTATCCTTGACGGCGTTAAACGCGGTCATTGCCGCCTCGGTCTTCTCCGCGAACGGCAGCAGGTTGGACGCATCCCGTTCCGCTTCCTGCCACCAGTCGGAATAAGACTGCGCCTCTTTGAAAAATTGATCGATATGCTCTTCGGACAAACCCAGTGTTTCGCCGTCTTGTTCCTTGGCCTTGACGCTGGCGGTAATGTCTTCGATCACCGCTCTGAGCGCTTCATCCTCGACGAGATCGGGAGTCAGGGTACCATCGGCGTTGAATTGAATATTGGCAAAAATGTTGGCCGTGTCCGCCGTATCTTCGACGGTGATGGCCGTCTCTTCCGCTTTGCCGAGATGGGCCAAGATCTGTTTGGCCGAGGTCAGCACTTCCAAACCTTCGGGGGTACTGTCGTCGATGGCATCCAGCGGTAGAACCGCAGTGCTCTTGGTCATCGTATCCGGGTTTTTGAGAACCGACGTGGCCCAATTAACCGCCTTGATGACTTCCGGCACGCGGACGCGGCCATCCCCGTCGTTATCGATCAATGCGAGCGTTCTGTCGTCAAATTCTAGACCGCTGGTCGGACAGCTGAGGCTCGCCCACAATTTGGGGTCGAGTTGTTCCAATGCTTTTAAATCAGCCGTGCTTTCCAAACGAACCTGATCGAACCCGCCCGAGCGAAAAAATCGCCATTTATGCTTACTAATTGATACATCATCAACATTATTCGCCATAAAAAACACCTTTTAACTTGTATTGTTGTCACTCTCATATTGGGTTTATGCCTCCTGGCCTGCTATCCTCCGTCCCGGCCGGGCCGCGCTTTAGTGGCTCCGTCCGACAGCAACTGTAGGCTGTCCTTCAGCGTTTTAACAGTACTCGCCAAAAGAGTCTTCAACTGTCTTCTTGCTGTAGTACGGGCTAAGTAGACTTTAATAACATCCGCTTAACTTTGGGAGATGCTTAACAATGCCGCTTACAAACCGTCTTGCCGCCGAATTTATCGGCACGCTTTGGCTGGTGCTAGGAGGGTGCGGCAGCGCCGTGCTCGCCGCCGTGTTTGTCGCCAACGTAGGCCCTAGCACTTTCAATATCGGCATCGCCTTGGTCGGCGTATCGCTGGCCTTTGGTTTGACCGTGCTGACCATGGCTTACGCCATCGGCCACATTTCCGGTTGTCATCTGAATCCGGCCGTCTCCGTGGGTCTGTGGGCGGGCGGCCGGTTCTCGACCGCCGACCTGGTGCCTTACATCATCGCGCAAGTGTTGGGCGGCATCGCCGGCGCGGCCATCCTTTACATGATCGCCACCGGCAAGCCGGGTTTCGATCTCGTCGCCAGCGGCTTCGCGGCCAACGGCTTCGACGATCATTCGCCGGGCAAATACGGCATGAACGCCGCGCTGATCTGCGAAATCGTGATGACCTTCATGTTCCTGATCATCATTCTCGGTTCCACCCATAAGAACGCGCCCGGCGGATTTGCCCCCATCGCCATCGGTCTGGGCTTGACCCTGATCCACTTGATCAGCATTCCGGTGACCAACACTTCGGTCAATCCGGCCCGCAGCACCAGTCAAGCGATTTTCGTCGGCGGCTGGGCCTTGCAGCAGCTTTGGCTGTTCTGGGTCGCGCCGATCGTCGGCGCGGCGCTGGCCGGCTTCGTCTATCGCTGGATGGCGCCCAACGACGATTGAGCGTCAATCCCGCGCAACCGAAAGGCTCGCCCCGGCGGGCCTTTTTGTTTTCGATTCGGCCAAAACCCCGCCAAGCGGACGGTTCTGCCTAGAACCGTCCGTCTTCCATTCCGTCAACGCGCTTTGCCCGCCTTCCAAGCCGCCAGCAGGGTTTCATAGGCGATGGTTTGGCCTTGCGGTTTTTCGTTGGCCAATTTCTTCCACGGCGCGCCGGTATCGCTCAGCCATTTGGCCGGATCGCCCTTGGGATTGAGCTTGGGCGCGCAGCGGGCCATGCCGGCGCGCTCCAGCCGCGCCATCACCTGATCCATCTCATCCGCCAGATTGTCCATCGCGGCTTGCGGGGTTTTCTCGCCGGTCACCGCCTGCGCCACGTTCTTCCACCAGAGCTGCGCCAGCTTCGGATAGTCGGGGACGTTGGTGCCGGTCGGCGTCCAAGCGACGCGGGCCGGGCTGCGGTAGAACTCCACCAGACCGCCGAGCTTGGGCGCGAGATCGGTCATGGCTTGCGACTGAATGTCCGATTCGCGAATCGGCGTCAGGCCGACCAAGGTCTTTTTCAGCGAGGCGGTCTTGGAGGTCACGAATTGGGCGTAGAGCCAAGCGGCGGCGGTGCGGTTGGGGTCCTGGCCGCTGAAGAAGGTCCACGAGCCGACGTCCTGATAGCCGTTTTGCATCCCGTCCTTCCAGTACGGGCCGTTCGGGCCAGGGGCCATCCGCCATTTCGGGGTGCCGTCGGCGTTGACCACCGAAAGTCCCGCCTTGGTCATGTCGGCGGTGAAAGCGGTGTACCAGAAAATCTGCTGGGCGATCTGGCCTTGCGCCGGTACGGGTCCTGCTTCGCCGAAGGTCATGCCGGTGGCTTCCTTCGGCGCGTATTTCTTCATCCAATCGACGTATTTGGTCAGGGCGTACACCGCCGCCGGCGAGTTGGCCGCGCCGCCGCGCGCGACCGACGCGCCGACCGGCGCGCAGCGGTCGTCCGCCACCCGGATGCCCCATTCATCGACCGGGAAGCCGTTGGGGATGCCCTTGTCGGCGGTACCGGCCATCGACAGCCAGGCGTCGGTGAAGCGCCAGCCCAGCGACGGGTCTTTCTTGCCGTAATCCATGTGGCCGTAGACTTTCTTGCCGTCGATCTCCTTCACGTCCTCGCTGAAGAATTGGGCGATGTCCTCATAGGCCGACCAGTTGAGCGGCACGCCGAGATCGTAGCCGTATTTGGCCTTGAATTTGTCCTGCAAGTCCTTGCGGGCGAACCAGTCGGCGCGGAACCAGTACAGATTGGCGAACTGTTGGTCGGGCAACTGATAAAGTTTGCCGTCCGGCGCGGTGGTGAAGCTGGTGCCGATGAAATCCTTCAGATCCAGACCGGGATTGGTGTAGTCCTTGCCCTCGCCCGCCATGTAATCGCTCAGATTCATGATTTTGCCGTAGCGGTAATGGGTGCCGATCAGATCGGAATCCGAAATCCAGCCGTCATAGATCGACTTACCCGACTGCATCGAGGTTTGCAGCTTCTCGACCACATCGCCTTCTTGGATCAGATCGTGCTTGACCGTGATGCCGGTAATTTCGCTGAAGGCTTTAGCGAGGGTTTTGCTTTCATATTCATGGGTGGTGATGGTTTCGGACACCACCGCGATTTCCTTCACGCCCTTGGCTTGTAGCTTCTTAGCCGCGTCGATGAACCACTGCATCTCGGCCAGTTGCTGGTCCTTGCTCAAGGTGGACGGCTGAAATTCGCTGTCGATCCACTTTTTGGCTTCGGCTTCGCCGGCCTGAGCTGGCCCGGCCAACGCGCCAGCGACGGCCAAGGCCAATACGGTATAACGCATCTTCATCGTGCTTCTCCTCATCGTTGCTGTTATCCGCTTCCCCACGGGTCACGCGGGTCGCCACGGCCTCGGGGAAGCGCCAGGCCGGATTCCCAATGCTCTAACCGCGCCGCAAGATCAACGCCAGCACGGCCATCGAAATCACAAAGCTGATCCAAATGCTCGGCTCCTGCTCCAACGACAGCCATTCGGCCAATTTGCCCGCCAGTCCGATAAAACCGAGGTTGATGTAAGCCGCCGTCAACAGGCCGATGAACAAGCGGTCGCCGCGAGTGGTCGCAATCGGTAGAAACCCCTTGCGCGCGACGGTCGGCGCTTTGATTTCCCACACTGTCATCCCAACCAGCATCAAGGCGATGCAGCAGAAAAATACCGCAACCGGCGTGGTCCACACCATCCAGGCGAACATCACACCCTCCCCATCGCAAAGCCCTTGGCAATGTAGTGGCGCACGAACCAAATCACCACCGCACCCGGCAAAATGGTGAGCGTACCCGCCGCCGCCAACACCGCCCAATCCATCCCAGACGCGGACACGGTGCGGGTCATCACCGAAACGATGGGCTTGGCGTCCACGCTGGTCAGGGTTCGCGCCAGCAATAGCTCCACCCAACTGAACATAAAGCAGAAAAAAGCGGCGACCCCGACCCCGGATTTAATCAGCGGCAGAAAAATCGTCAGAAAAAAGCGCGGGAAGGAATAACCGTCGATGTAGGCAGTTTCGTCGATCTCACGCGGCACCCCGCTCATAAAGCCTTCCAGAATCCACACCGCCAGCGGCACGTTGAACACCAGATGCGCCAGCGCCACCGCGATGTGGGTATCCATCAATCCCAGCGTGGTGTAAAGCTGGAAAAACGGCAGCAGGAACACCGCGGGCGGCGTCATCCGGTTGGTCAACAGCCAGAAAAACACATGCTTGTCGCCGATGAAGGAATAGCGCGAGAAGGCGTAGGCGGCCGGCAGCGCCACCGCGATCGCAATCGCCATATTGATGGCGACATAGATCAAGCTGTTGATGTAGCCCGAATACCAAGAGGCGTCGGTGAAGATGGTGGCGTAATTGGCCAGGGTGAACTGTTGCGGCAGCAGGGTGAAGCTGGCCAGAATCTCTTGGTTGGTCTTGAAGCTCATGTTGACCATCCAGTAGATCGGCAGCAGCGCGAAGATCAGATAAACGATCAGAAACAGCGTCCGCCATTGAAACCGCCGCTCATTCATGGCCCGCGCCCTCCCGCTCTGCCGTGCCGACCCGCTGCATCCAGTTGTAGAGGATGAAACACAGCAGCAAGATGATCAGAAAATAAATCAGCGAAAACGCCGCAGCCGGCCCCAAGTCGAACTGGCCGACCGCTTTCTGGGTCAGGTATTGCGACAGGAAGGTGGTGGCGTTGCCCGGCCCACCGCCGGTCAGCACGAACGGTTCGGTGTAAATCATGAAGCTGTCCATGAACCGCAGCAGCACCGCGATCATCAGCACCCCGCGCAGCTTGGGCAATTGGATGTAGCGAAACACCGCCAGGCGGCTGGCCCCGTCGATGCGGGCGGCCTGATAGTAAGCGTCGGGAATGCTGCGCAGCCCGGCGTAGCACAGCAGCGCCACCAGCGGCGTCCAGTGCCAGACATCCATCGCCAGCACTGTGATCCAGGCGTGGGTGGCGTCGCCGGTGTAGCTGTAATCGACGCCGAGCCAGGCCAGCGCCGCCCCCAGCAGACCGATGTCAGCGCGGCCGTAAATCTGCCAGATGGTGCCGACCACGTTCCACGGAATCAGCAGCGACAGCGCCACCAGCACCAACACCAGCGACGCTTGCCAGCCGCGCGCCGGCATCGACAGCGCCAGCGCGATGCCGAGCGGGATTTCCACCGCCAGCACCGCCAGCGAAAAGGTCAACTGCCGCCACAGCGCGGCGTGCAACTCCTCGTCGCGCATCACCGCCGCGAACCATTCGGTGCCGACGAACACCCGCCGGTCGGGCGAGATGATGTCCTGCACCGAGTAGTTGACCACGGTCATCAGCGGCAGCACCGCCGAAAAGGCGACGCAGATCACCACCGGCAGCACCAACCACCACGCTTTTTGATTGATCGGTTTCATCCGCTCGCTCCCGTCGCCACCGGCTCCGACCCGGCGGCGATCAATTGGTGGTCGCGGCCGTAGAAGCAGGTGTGCGGCCCCAGCACGGCCAGCCAGACGATCTCGCCGGATTGTGGAATCGCGCCGCGTTCCGCGCTCAACCGCGCCCGCAACAGCGATCCATCGACGCGGGCGGTCAGCAATTGATAGGTGCCGATGTCTTGCACTTGAACGACCTCGGCCGCCAGCGCGCCCATCACGCTGGCGTCCGCCAAACTCACGTATTCCGGCCGCACGCCGAGCGTGAATTCGCCGGCCGCGCTCAACGGTTCGGCGAGCGGCGGTGCGACCTGTAGGGTGTGACCCGCCACTTCGATCACCCCATCCCACCAGCGCGCCGGCAGAAAGTTCATCCCCGGCGAGCCGATGAAATGGCCGACGAACCTGTGGCGCGGTCGCTCGAACAATTCGGCGGCCGTGCCGATCTGCACCGCCCGCCCGCGCGTCATCACCACCACCTGATCGGCGAAGGTCAGCGCCTCGACCTGATCGTGGGTGACGTAGATCAGGGTCAGTTTCAACTCGTGATGGATTTGCTTGAGCTTGCGGCGCAGTTGCCATTTCAGATGCGGGTCGATCACCGTCAGCGGCTCGTCGAACAAGACCGCGCTGACATCCTCGCGCACCAAGCCGCGCCCCAGCGAAATCTTCTGCTTGGCGTCGGCGGCGAGGTTGGCGGCGCGCTGGTTGAGTTGGCCGCTCAATTCCAGCATCTCGGCGATCCGGCCGACCCGAGCCTTGATCCGGTCGGCGGGCACGCCGCGATTGCGCAGCGGAAAGGCCAGATTGTCGGCCACCGTCATGGTGTCGTAGACCACCGGGAACTGGAACACCTGGGCGATGTTGCGCTGCTGGGGGCTGTGCTCGGTCACGTCCGCGCCGTCGAAGCGCACCGCGCCGCGCGAGGGCCGCACCAACCCGGAAATGATGTTGAGCAGCGTGGTCTTGCCGCAGCCTGACGGCCCCAGCAGCGCGTAGGCCCCGCCGTCGGCGAAGCTCATCTGTAGCGGCAGCAGCGCGTAGTCGCTGTCTTGCCTGGGATCGGGCAGATAGGAATGGGCCAAATCGAGATCGATGCGAGCCATGTCAGCGCCTTTCCAACCCTGCCGGCGCGACCCGCAGCGCGCCGCCCGCATCGAACACGTACACCTGAGCGGGATCGATATACAAATCGATGGCCGCGCCGAGTTCGAAGCTGTGCACGCCGGTCAGTTGGGCGACCAGCGGCCCGACCGGCGCGGCGACGTGGACGAAGGTGTCGGAACCGGAAATCTCGGCCAGTTCCACCCGGCCGGCCAGCGCCACATCGCCGGGGCGGGCGCGCACCCGCAGCGCGCTGGCGCGGATTCCGACCGTCACGCTCGCGGCGTCCTCGGCCAGCGTCGGCGCGACAGCGGGCGGCAGCGGTAACACCGTCTTATCGGACAACTGGATGCCGGACGGCGCGAGTTGGCCGGCCAGTAGATTGACCGGCGGATCGCTGAAGGCCCGCGCCACCCGGATCGATTGCGGCCGGCGGAACACCTCGGCGGTCGGGCCGTATTGCAACAGCTCGCCGGCGTCCAGCACCGCCGTATGACCGCCCAGCAGCAGCGCCTCGGTCGGTTCGGTGGTGGCGTAGACCACGGTCGAATCGCCGCCGGCGAACAGCGCCGACAACTCCTCGCGCAATTCCTCGCGCAACTTGTAATCGAGGTTGACCAGTGGCTCGTCCAGCAGCATCAGCGGCGCTTGCTTGGCCAGGGCGCGGGCCAAGGCCACCCGCTGTTGCTGGCCGCCGGACAGTTCGGCGGGCAGGCGGTCGAGAAACGGCTCAATGTGCAGTTTGGCGGCCAGTTCCCGCACTCGCCGGTCGATGGCGGCGCGGTCGAGATCGCCGCGCAGCTTGAGCGGCGAGGCGATGTTGTCGGACACCCGCAGCGATGGATAATTGATGAACTGCTGGTAAACCATCGCCACGTTGCGCTCGCGCACCGGCAAGCCGGTCACGTCGCGATCATCCACCCGCACCCGGCCCTGGCTGGGGGCGTCTAACCCCGCCATCAAGCGCATCAAGGTGGTCTTACCGGCCTGGGTCGCACCCAGCAGCACGGTGACCGCGCGCGGTTGCAACGCCATATCCAGCGGATAGAGATGCGTGGCCGCGCCGACGCGCTTGGCGACGCCTTCAAGCGTCAACTGCATGGCGGACCTTTTTTGGCTGGGTGATTCGATTCATGCATGGTTGAGGGCCTGTTGAGCCAGATGCCGCCGATCCATCAACGACGGTTCTTGAAAATATTCATCGAATTTTGTTTGAGCTTGATCGCCGAACAGCATTTGGCAGGCTTCCATCAAACCGGGCGCTCGCCGGATATCCTCGCGCCGCACCACCAAGGCGATCTTGGAGCGGCGGCGCAAAAAATCTTCCAGCTTGACGATCATTTCCTGGCGTTCGGCCAAGCCGATTTCGCAGCGGCGGTATTCGGTGCCTTGAATCAACACCTCGGCCTGGCGGGGGTCTTCGCGGATGTCCTCCAACAGCCGCAGCGCCTTATCGCCGTAGCGCCGCCACAAACGACTGGTGAGGCTTTCCATCGCGCCGGGGAAAGTGTAGCTGTCCAAATTCATCAATTGCGCCTGATGCCAATATTCCTCGCGCACCGACGGATGCGGCTCGCCGTACCATCGATAGCGGCGGTGCGGCAGCGCGACGCCCAAACTCGCCACGATGTCGGCGACTTCGTTGCCGACGTTGACGCAATCGGTCAGCTTGCCGCCGAAGATGCTGAGGCGCGCGCGCGCGCGGTCGACATCGATTTCGTGCTTGCGGGACAACTGCAACCAGTCGCGGCTCTGATTTTCACCTTGGGTTTTCACCACCAGCGGCCGCACCCCGCAGCGTTCGGCGATGATGTCGGCGCGGGTCAAGGGTTGCGGCAGGCGCAGCCGCTTGTTGATGTTGTCCAGCACGAACTGGCGGTCGTCCTCGGTCACCTCGGTAAAGGGGCTGTCGACGCGGGTGTCGGTGGTGCCGATACAAGTGCGCGGCCCCATCGGAATGGCGAAAAACAGCCGGCCATCGTCGGCGAAGAAAGTCAGAATCCGCGTGTTGGGGGTGATTCGGGGCACGATCAAATGGATGCCCTTGGAAAACAGATGACGGTGTTCGGTGCGCTCGCCGCTCAGGTGATTGAGTTCGTCCACAAATGGCCCGGCGGCGTTGATGAGCACCTTGGAGCGAATTTCGAAGACGCGGCCATCGCTGACATCCCGCGCCCGCGTGAGCCAAAGTTCGC
This sequence comes from Candidatus Competibacteraceae bacterium, assembly GCA_016713505.1. Lineage (NCBI taxonomy): Bacteria > Pseudomonadati > Pseudomonadota > Gammaproteobacteria > Candidatus Competibacteraceae > Candidatus Competibacteraceae bacterium. The sequence goes on from JADJPA010000001.1 coordinate 1,341,901, forward strand.
CCGCGCGCCGCGCGCCGAGCGAATCGACGTAGTTGGCGGCGATGCAGCCCCGATCCATCGCCGAACGGACGAACTGAAACACGAAGCGCGAGTCGTTATCGCACAGATAGGCGTCGGAATACTCGAACCCGCCGGCGGTGTCACGAGTTTCAACGACCGTTTCCTCGCGCTGGATCGCCCGTTTGGACAGCAGGCGCGGAACGCGGGTGAAGCCGTTGCCGAACAGCCAATAGACCCAAGTCCCCGCCCAGAGGAACAACGGCGACCAGCGAAACCCTTGATCGATGGTGGCGAGAAAGCGGATTTCCTTGACCCGAGAGGGATAACTGTCGATCAAATGGTTGCGGCTCAGACACAGCTTCCTGACCAAGCCGTAGTCGCCGCTCTCCAAATATTTGATCCCGCCCCAAGCCAGATTCGACGACTGCTGGCTGGTGAAGCCGGCGAAATCGCGCTGGTCGATCAACGCCACCCGCGCGCCCTTGCCGGCCAGCGCGGCGGCCGACACCGCGCCGTTGATGCCGCCGCCGACGATCAGCGCGTCGTAAACGCCTTGCTCCAGCTTGCGGAGATTGTTGTCGCGCAGCTTCATGCGGGTCGCCGTCCGGCAACGGCATAGACGACTGGGGCGAGCCTCGTACTGCGATTTAACCGAGCGCGCATCAGTCGTCGTCCAGCGCCCAACCCTTGGCGCGCTCGACCGCCTTGCGCCAGCGCCGGAATAATTTTTCGCGCTCGGCCTCCATAATGTGCGGCGTATAACGGTGATCGAGTTGCCATTTCTTCGCCAATTCCGCTCGACTTTCCCAAAAGCCGGTCGCTAAACCCGCCAAATACGCCGCGCCCAGCGCCGTGGTTTCAACGATGCGGGGCACGTCCACCGGCACGCCGAGGATGTCGGCCTGAAACTGCATCAACAGGCTGTTGACCGCCGCGCCGCCGTCGCAGCGCAACTCCTTCAAGGTGATGCCGGAATCCCGCTGCATCGCCTCGATCACATCGCGGGTTTGATAGGCGATGCTCTCCAGCACCGCGCGGGCGATATGGCCCTGAGTGCTACCACGGGTGAGGCCGATCAGCAGGCCGCGCGCGTAGGGATCCCAGTGCGGCGCGCCCAACCCCACTAGCGCGGGCACGAAATAGACGCCTTCGTTGTGGGGGACGGAACGGGCCAATGCCTCGATGCCCGCCGCCGATTGGATCATCTTCAGGCCGTCGCGCAGCCACTGCACCGCCGCGCCGGTGATGAAGATCGCCCCTTCCAGCGCGTATTCGACCGGCTCGTCGCCGATGCCCCAGGCGATGGTGGTCAGCAACTTTTCCTCACTCAGCACCATTTTTTGACCGGTGTTCATCAGCACGAAGGAACCGGTGCCGTAGGTGTTCTTGGCCAGACCTGGACTGTGGCAGGCTTGGCCGAACAAGGCGGCTTGCTGGTCGCCGGCGATGCCCGCCACCGGAATCGGCCGCGCGCCGAAGAACATCTCCGGGTCGGTTTCACCGTACACCTGCGCCGATGGCCGGACCTCCGGCAAGATGGATTTGGGGATGTCGAGCCGCTCTAGCATCTCCTCATCCCACCGTAAGTCTTGAATGTTGTAGAGCAAGGTGCGGGAGGCGTTGGAATAATCGGTGACGTGCGCCTTGCCGCCGGTCAACCGCCACACTAACCAAGAATCGATGGTGCCGAAGGCGATTTCGCCGCGCCCGGCGCGGGCGCGCAAACCGGCCACGTTGTCCAGCAGCCACTTGACCTTGGTGCCGGAAAAGTACGGGTCGATCACCAAGCCGGTCTTGCGGCGCACGGTTTCTTCCAGCCCTTCCGCCTTGAGTTCGTCGCAAAACCGCGCGGTGCGCCGGTCTTGCCAAACGATGGCGTTAGCGACCGGCTTACTGGTGTGGCGATCCCACAGCACCACCGTTTCCCGCTGGTTGGTGATGCCAATAGCGCGTAATTCGCTGGCCTGAATCTCAGCGGATCGCAACGCCTCAGCAATCACGTTAACCGTCACCCGCCAGATTTCCTCGGCGTCGTGTTCCACCCAGCCGGGCTTGGGATAGTGCTGGGTGAATTCGGAGTAAGCCCGGCCCTTGATCTGGCCGTCATGATCGAAAATTAGCACGGTGGAACCGGTGGTGCCCTGGTCGATAGCCAGCACGTATCCCGCGCTCATGAGTTCGCCTCTACCGCGATCTGTTGAGGATGATTTTCAAAAGAAACCCATTATGGATTATAATGACAAAAAACCTATTAAAAACGAAAATAATGAAAAAATTTTTTAGATTCGAACAAAAACGAAAATTGGAGCTTCAGGCGACGAACACCTGCACCTCGGCCTGCGCCAGCAGCTCCATCATGGCCTCCGGCGGTGGCTGATCGGTGAACAGCATATCCATCTCGGCGATGGAGCCGAGCCGGACCATGGCGTTGCGGCCGAATTTGCTGTGATCGGTGACCAGCAACACCTGGCGAGAATTGGCGATGATCGCCTGGGACACCCGCACCTCGCGGTAGTCGAAATCCAGCAGCGTGCCGTCCAGGTCGATCCCGGAAATGCCGATGATCCCGAAATCGACCTTGAACTGCTTGATGAAGTCGATGGTCGCTTCGCCGATCACTCCTCGATCCCGGCGGCGCACCACCCCGCCCGCGACGATCACCTCGAAGCTGGGGTTGTCTGACAGCAGCATCGCCACATTGAGGTTATTGGTGATCACCCTCATGTCGGCATGATCCACCAACGCCTTGGCGACTTCCTCGGTGGTGGTGCCGATGTTGATGAGCAAGGAGGATTGATCGGGAATATGCTGGGCCACCAACCGACCGATCCGGCGCTTTTCGTCGTGATGTAATACCTGCCGGGTCGGATACGCGATATTCTCCACGCTGGAGGGCAGACCGGCCCCACCGTGGAAGCGGCGCAACAAACCGGATTCGCACAGAAGGTTGATATCGCGGCGGATGGTTTGCGGCGTGACGCTGAAATGAGCCGCCAGCGGTTCGATGGCCACCGAACCGGCTTGTCGCGCCCGCTGCAAGATTTCCTGTTGTCTTTGATTTAAATTCATGATTTAAAAATTCTTCTAATCAAGCCAAACCACAAGCAACGCGCATCGCGACGGATCTTGCAACCCAACCTGTACCGTGAGAAAGACTCAACAACCGCCACCGCGCTCTGTACAATCATCTTAACCCACCGCCCGCGCTTTCACTGATTCACATGATTTCTCAGCCGCTTTCTCCGCCTCCCGCCGTGCTGTTGATCGGCCACGGCACCCGCATCGCCGCCGGCGTCGCCGAATTCCGGACGCTGGCTGATCAATTGCAACAGGCGTTGCCCGACCGCGTTTGTCTGGCCGGTTTTCTGGAACTGGTCGCGCCGGACTTAACCGAAGCGCTGGAAAGCTTGCGCCGGCAAGGTCATCGGCGAATCATCGCCTTGCCGGCGTTGCTGATGGCCGCCGGCCACGTCAAGAACGACATTCCCGCCTTGCTCAACGACTTTCAGAGCGAGCATTCGGAAATCGCCATCACCTTCGGCGCGGATTTGGGGATTCATCCCAACCTGTTACAAATCGCGCGCGAACGCATCGAAAGCGCCGAGGCCGGGTTTGGCCCGGATTACCAACGGCGGGATACCTTGCTGGTGGTGATCGGACGCGGCAGTTCCGACCCCGACGCCAATTCCAACATCAGCAAGATCACCCGGATGCTGTGGGAGGGCATGGGCTTTGGCTGGGCGGAAACCGCCTATACCGCCGTGGCCGCGCCGCTGATGGCGGACGCGCTGGAGCGGACCCATCGCCTCGGCTTCCAGCGCGTGGTGGTGTTTCCCTATCTGCTGTTCACCGGCCGGTTGGTGGATCAGGTGCGCGCGGCCGTGGCCGCCCATCAAGCCGCGCATCCCGATGTTGAAGCGGCGGTCGCGCCATATCTGAACACCCATCCGTTGCTGGTCAAAACCTTCTTGGAGCGGTTGACCGAGGCTGAGGCGGGCGAGGCGCGCATGAATTGTCAGTTTTGCCCGTATCGCACCCCCATCGTCGGGCGGGAAAGCTGGCAAGGCGCGCCGCAAACGGGCCACCTTCACGAAGTCGGTCACGATCGCGATCCCGACTGCGCCCATCACTGCCCCCATCCGCACCATCATCCCCATCATTCCACCCCGCACGGCTGACCGCCGCGCGCCGGAGCCGTCATGCCCCGATTCGATTACTTGAGCGACCCCGATGAAATCGAACGCCAGTCGTTTGTCCAAATCCGTCAGTTGACGGATCTGTCGCGCTTTGATCCCGACCAACAGCAGGTGGCGATGCGCTTGGTGCATACCTCCGGTGATCCCGATATCTTGCAAGATTTGCAGTTCAGCCCCGACGCGGTGTCCGCCGGCCTCACCGCGTTGACCCAAGGCGCGGATGTGCTGTGCGACATTGAAATGGTCGGTCGCGGCATCAGCAAGCGTTACTTAACCGGTCAGGTGCATTGCTTTCTGAACGCGCCGGAAGTCGCCGAACGCGCCCGCCAAACCGGCGAAACGCGCTCGATGGCGGCGATGGCGGAATGGCCGACGCGGTTGGCCGGTTCCATCGTCGCTATCGGCAACGCCCCGACCGCCCTGTTTCGGCTGCTGGATTTGCTGGATGCCGGCGCGCCTCGTCCGGCGTTGATCGTCGGGATGCCGGTCGGCTTCATCAACGCCGCCGAGTCGAAACAGGCGTTGTGGGAGACCGGGCCGAGCGAATTTCAAATTCCGTGCATCGTCTTGTTGGGCCGGCGCGGCGGCAGCGCCTTGGCCGCCGCCACCGTCAATGCCTTGGCGCGGATAACCCACGGAATCCGGTTTTGATGGCGGCCGAATTTGACTGGCGTGGCCCGCCGATTCAGGTTATCGGCATGGGCATGGAGGCTGGCGCGCTGGGCCAAGCCGCGCGGACGGCGTTGGAACAGGCGGAACTGATTATCGGCTCGACCGCCCATCTGGCCGCAACGCCAGAAAATTTGAGCGCCGAAAAACGCCCCTATCCCAGCCCGATGAGTGGCTTGCCAGACCTGCTGCGCGCCAACGCCGGGCGACGGATCGCGATGCTCGCTTCCGGTGATCCGCTGTTTTTCGGCATCGGCAGCACCCTGCTCCGCCAATTTTCAGCCGAACAGTTGGTGTTTCATCCGAACGTCTCCAGCATTCAAGCCGCCTTCGCCCGGCTGGGACGACCGTGGCAACAGGCGCAGTGGGTCAGCCTGCACGGCCGGCCGCTCGCCAGCTTGCGCGCCGCCTTGCAAGGCCATCGGTTGTATGCCCTGCTCACCGACCGCGACAGCGCGCCTGCCGCCATCGCCCGGATTCTGGTCGAAACCGGCTTTGGTGAATCCAGCGTTTGGGTGGCGGAGGATTTAGGCAGTGATCAAGAGCAATTTCGCGCCTTTCAAGTCACCGAACTGGCTGATGCGACCTTGGCGTTCTCGCCGCTGAATGTCGTTTTGCTGGAAACGCGCGGGCCGGGCGGGCTGTTGCCGGAATTTCCCGGCATCCCCGACGAGCGGTTCAGCACCGGCGCGGAACCCGGCAAGGGTTTGTTGAGCAAGCGCGAGGTGCGGTTGACCATCCTCTCGCTGTTGGCTCCGCGCGCCGGGGAAATCGGCTGGGATATCGGCGCGGGCTGCGGCGGCGTCTCGGTGGAATGGGCGCGCTGGAACTCCCAAGGCGAGGTGTACGCCATTGAGGTTCACGCCGAACGGCTGGAACATTTGGGAATCAACCGCGAGCGTTTTGGCGTCATCAGCAACTTGCACGTCATCGCCGGTCGCGCGCCGGACGCATTTACCGACTTGCCCGACCCACACGCCGTATTTATCGGCGGCAGCAGCGGCGGCCTGGGCGAAATGCTGGAAGCGGTCTGGGCGCGGTTGCGGCCGGGCGGCCGCTTGGTGGCCAGCGCCGTCACTGAGGATAGCCGGGTCGATTTGCACGCCTTTGTCGGCGACCGCGCGGCCGAGTGGACAGAATTGAGCGTCGCTCGCGCGGAAAAATTGGCCGGACAACGGATCATGCGCCCCTATTTGCCGGTGCTACTACTGAAGTTGGAGAAGCCACGATGACGACAGGCACGCTCTACGGCGTCGGCGTCGGCCCCGGCGACCCGGAATTGCTGACGCTCAAAGCCGTGCGGATTTTGCAAAATGTCCCGGTGGTCGCCTATCCCGCCACCCCGCAAGGTAGCGCCCAGGCCCGCGACATCGCGGCTCAATGGTTGGCCGGCAAGCGGGAAATCCCGATTACCATGCCCTGTATGCTGGATCGCGGCCCCGTGAACGAAGGTTACGACGAAGCCGCCGCAGTCATCGCGGAAGAACTGACCGCGGGCCAGGACGTGGCGATCTTGTGCGAAGGCGATCCGCTGTTTTACGGCAGTTTCAGTTATTTATTGCAACGCTTGGGCGAGCGTTTTCCCTGCGTGGTGATTCCCGGCATCAACTCGGTCAGCGCCGCCGGCGCCGCCACCGCGACGCCGCTGATCACCGGCGAACGGCGGCTGACCGTGGTTCCCGCCACCGCCGGCGACGAGGTGTTAAGGCAGACTTTGCTCAACAGCGACAGCGTGGCCATTCTCAAGCCAGGGCGACATCGGCCGCGCTTGCTGGAACTGTTGCGGGAAACCGGCCGAGCCGGGGATACGTTTTATATCGAACAGGCCAGCCGACCGGCGGAGCGCGTCATCGACCGCTTCGAGGATATTCCCGCCACACCGGGGCCATACTTTGCGCTATTTTTGGTCATTCGAAACAGCGCTCTAAGCTAAAAAAACCGGTTTTTCTTGGAACCCTCAAGCAAGGCGTCCATGATGCAAAAAACACCCGATCTTCAAAAAAACGAAATCGTGTTTTTTCTGGCAAACTATTATTCTGGCGCAACTCTACTAGCATTTTTTCTTAATAATCATAAGAGTTTAGTCTGTAATGGCGAGACTTTTCCTTTCATATACAGCGAAAGCGATTCCTATACTTGTTCGTGTGGCCAAAACATCAAGAAATGCAACTTTTACAGACACTGCGCGGAGCAGTTTTTCTTAGATGATAACTTGAGCAACGAATACAAAAATTTTTCGATTTTTCCAACTTACTCCACCAATAAATTTCTCAATAAACTTGTATCGACCTTAACTGTGCCTTACTCCTTACGAAAAGCCCTTGTGGAGACAATTCCTTCCTTAAAAGCACAACGAGATTTATTTCTAAAGCTACATGTGGAATTTATCGAAAAAGCTTGCCAATACTATGATGTAAGTACCTATATCGATAACACAAAATCGATTCAGCGTTGCGAATTGTTTCTGAGTATCATCGATCCTAAGATCAAGATCATTCACTTAATTCGCGATGGCAGGGCCTATTTTCACTCGTATCGAAAAGCCAACCCCACCACGCCGGAAAGCCGCGAATTTATTGCGCGTAAATGGCAAAAGTATCTCAATGAAATCGCACGCCTTCAATCAGCCAATCCCGGCATTCTGCTCTTAACTGTTCGTTATGAAGATTTATGCGAAAATCCGGTGTTGGAACTAAACAGAATTTGTGATTTTCTAGCGGTCGAATTTGATGAAAATATGTTCAAAAGACAACAGTACGATCATCATATCTTAGGTAATAAGATGCGCTTGGGCTTTGATTGGTCCTTTAAAAAAAATAGCAATGTTGCCTGGCAACAAGAATTGACCAGCAGCGAGATTGCGTTGTGCAAAAAATTACAAAAAAATGGCTTGAACGAGTTCTCCTACCGTTAGCAAAGCCCACGGCTAACTCTCGCTGATCCAGCAGAAGTTGACTCTTTCGAAATTCGGCCGCACCCGCTACAGATTTCAATTGCCCTCATGGGCAGTAATGCTATGATTTCTAGCTTCAGACATCGCTCAGGATCACCTTCAATGAGTCGTCCTTCCGTTACCCGCGCATTATTCGATGAAGTCATGGTACCCAACTACGCCCCAGCGGCGATCATCCCGGTGCGTGGCGAAGGTTCGCGCCTGTGGGACCAGGAAGGCCGTGATTACATCGACTTTGCCGGCGGCATCGCCGTCACCGTGCTGGGCCACGCCCATCCCAAGTTGGTCGCGGCGCTGGCCGAACAGGCGCAAAAGCTCTGGCACGTCAGCAACGTGCTGGCTAACGAACCCGCACTCAAGCTGGCTCGTCGGCTGTGCGAGTTGACCTTCGCCGAACGGGTATTTTTTGCCAATTCCGGGGCCGAGGCTAACGAGGCCGCACTCAAACTGGCCCGGAAATACGCCGCCGACCACGGCGGGCCGGACAAGCGCGAGATCATCGCCTTCACCCCCTCGTTTCACGGTCGCACGCTGTTTACCGTGACGGTCGGCGGGCAAGCCAAATACACCGAAGGCTTTGAACCCTTGCCGCCGGGCATCACTCACGTTCCCTTCAACGATCTGCCCGCTTTCGCCGCCGCCATCTCCGACCGCACCTGCGCGGTGATCGTGGAGCCGGTACTGGGTGAAAGCGGCGTCATCAGCGCCACTCTGGAATTCTTGGAAGGAATCCGCGAACTGTGCGATCGGCACCGAGCCTTGCTGATTTTCGACGAAGTACAAACCGGCAACGGCCGTACCGGCCATCTCTACGCCTATATGGGCTACAGCGTCACGCCCGATATCTTGACCACGGCCAAAGGGCTGGGCGGCGGTTTCCCGATCAGCGCCATGCTGACCACATCGACCATCGCCGCCAGCCTGACCGCCGGTAGTCACGGCACCACTTACGGCGGCAACCCGCTGGCCTGCGCGGTCGCGGGAGCGGCCCTGGAACTGCTCAGCGATCCCGAATTGTTGGCCGGCGTGCGTCGCAAGCACGAACTGCTCATGGCCGGATTGCAGCGCATCAACCAACGTTGTGGCGTGTTTCGGGAATTGCGCGGCAAAGGCTTGTTGCTCGGCTGCGAGCTGACTGAACCCTGGCATGGCCGCAGCCGCGATTTCATCAAAGCCGCGCTGGAGCAAGGCTTGCTGGTCTTGGTGGCGGGACCGGATGTGATCCGGTTGGCCCCGTCCCTGATCATCCCTGACGAGCTGATCGAGGAAGGCTTGCGCCGCTTCGAGCGAGCCATCGACGGGCTTTTGACTGAAACCGCCCAGGCGGGAGAGGAGCTAGCCCATGCGCGATAAAGCGGAACCGGTACAAATCCAATGTCCGAGGTGCCGCTACACCTCGATCATCTACATCCCTATTGAAGAGATGCCGAATTGCCCCAAGTGCGGCGCTCGCATGGTCATTCGCGAGTTGCTGGACGAAGGCAAATCGACTTGAGTCGCGACCCACGCTTTACGTGCTGGACCTACATTTGCATGTCACAAAGACGTTTCGGTTGGCTGATCCGCCGGAACGTCACTTAATAAATTATTCCAAACTTTATAGCATAGGGAATTAACCGCATGAAAAATCGACTGATGGCGCTTGCCGCGCTGGCCTTGCTCAGCTTGCCCTGGTCGTCCTCCTCCTGGGCCGGCAAACTGGAACAAATCAAGAAGGACGGCCTGCGCGTCTGCCTGGAACCCGGTTATATGCCGTTCATCATGCTCGACAAGCAAGGAAAAATCATCGGCTTTGATCCCGACTTGGCCGAACTCACCGCCAAGGAGCTGGGCGCCCCCAAATTAGAAATGATCAATACGCCTTGGAATGACATTATCCCGACGCTGATCGCTGACAAGTGCGACATCATCATGAGCGGCATGAGCATCACCGAGGAGCGCCGCCAAAAAATCGACTTCAGTAACGCTTATATCGTGATCGGTCAGACGGTGCTGCTTCGTAAGGACCTAGAAGACCGAATAAAATCTTACAGTGATTTGAATGATCCAAAATTTAAAGTCGCTTCGAAACAAGGCACCACCGGCGAAACCGCAGTCAAGACCCATATACCAAAAGCCCAATACCTCCCGGTCAAAACCGAACAGGAGGGTGTAACACAAGTCCTCGATAGCAAAGTCGATGCTTTTATCTACGATTCGCCCTCCAACGCGGTGGCCGTCGGGCAACGCGGGGAAGGGAAACTGGTCCTCTTGGATTCGCCGTTCACTTTCGAGCCTATCGGCTGGGCGATACGCAAGGGCGACCCGGAATTTCTGAGCTGGCTTAATGCCTTCATCAAAAAAATTGATAAAGACGGGACTAAACATGCCATCTACCGAAAGTGGTTCAAATCCACGAGCTGGCTGAAAGACCTGCCGTAACCGGATCATCAGAATAGTATTTCGGCCGGTGCTCCGAGATGATCGGCCGAGTGCGGAAAGACGGGGCTAAGAAGCTGACTGCCAGCGGCCCGTCATTTCGGGCGCTGGTAGGCGACTGGCAAGGATGTTGGGCGAGCGACAACCGTCTTGATATCCGTCGTTCAAACAACAAGTCACGACTGAATTCATGCAAAAAAATAATTTGTAATACTATTATTTAGACGGCACCGATTGACCTCACCGGAGCTTCGCCTCACGGCCTTTGGATTTCACTCACCGTAAAGGAGCACTCCCGCATGAAAAAGCGCCTGGTCGCGCTCGCCGCGCTCGCCCTGTTCAATCTATCTGGGTCACCTGCCTGGGCTGGCAAACTGGAACAAATCAAGAAAGATGGTCTGCGGGTCTGCACGGAACCAGCGTACATGCCGTTCGAAATGACCGACAAGCGCGGCCAAATCATTGGCTTCGACCCCGATTTAGCCGCCCTGATGGCCAAGGAACTGGGCGCGGCGAAGCTGGATTTGATCAGCACCGCCTGGGACGGCATCATCCCGGCGCTGATCACCAACAAGTGCGACATCATCATGAGCGGCATGACCATCACCGACGAACGCAAGGAAAAGATCAGCTTCGCCGATCCCTACATGCTGATCGGCCAGACCGTTTTAGTGCGCAAGGACCTGGCTGAAAAGGTCAAGTCCTATCGGGATCTCAACAAGCCGGACTATAAGATCGCCTCCAAACTCGGCACCACCGGGGAGATCGCCGCCAAGAAATATATCCCCAAGGCCAAATATTTCTCCTACGAAACCGAAGCGGAAGCGGTGATGGAAACGGTCAACGGCAAGGTTGACGCCTTCATTTACGATGCTCCCTACAATCTGGTCGCCAACGCCCAGCGCGGCGAAGGGAAATTGGTCTTTCTCGATAAACCCTTCACGGACGAGCCGATCGGTTGGGCCATCGCCAAAGGCGATCCAGAATTCCTGGAAGCGATCAACGGTTTCCTCGCCAAGATCAAAAAAGAAGGCGCCCACGAAAAACTGCATCAGAAGTGGTTTAAAAATACCGACTGGCTGAAAGACGTGCAGTAGCCGTGCCCCTGAAACGACCTTCCGTCCAGTGGCCTTGGCACGGGCTGCTGGCGCTGATCCTGCTGGTCTTGGCCGCCGGGCTGTGGGTGGCGACCAAACGAGTCAATTACGAATGGCGCTGGGAGCGGGTGCCGCAGTATTTTTTCTATCAGGGCGAGGACGCGCAATCCGCGCCGGTCGCCGGTCAAGTCCGCAAAATCAGCCCCGCTGGCACCGACAGCCGAGTGGAAATCGCACCGGCCGATGGCGGTCAACCCGTCTCGCTGTTGGTCGAAACCGCTACCTTAAAGGTTAAAACCGGCGATTCCCTCGCCGAGGGTGATGATGTCGGCGCGCAGCGACATTGGAAAATCGGCCCGCTGACCCAAGGCTTATGGGTCACGATCTGGATTTCCTTCATCTCCGGCTTCATCGGCCTGATCGTCGGCTTGATCACCGGCTTGTGCCGGCTGTCGCCGAACCCGACCTTGCGCGGTCTGGCGGTGTTTTACATCGAGCTGATCCGTGGCACTCCGCTCTTGGTGCAGATTTTCATCTTCTATTTCTTCATCGGCACGGTGTTGAATCTGGATCGGATCGTCGCCGGCGTGGGCGCCTTGGCGCTGTTCGTCGGCGCGTATACCGCCGAGATCATCCGTGCCGGCATTCAATCCATCGCCAGGGGCCAAACCGAGGCGGCCCGGTCGCTGGGCATGACCGCCACGCAAACCATGACCCACATCGTGCTACCGCAAGCCCTCAAGCGGGTGCTGCCGCCGCTGGCCGGACAATTCATCAGCCTGATCAAGGACTCATCCCTGGTCTCGGTCATCGCCATCACCGATCTGACCAAGAGCGGCCGCGAGATCATCACTTCCAGTTTCGCCACCTTCGAAATCTGGTTTACGGTCGCTCTGCTATATCTGGTGGTCACCTCGCTGCTGTCGCAGTTGCTGTTCTGGTTGGAACGGAGGTTCGCCCGCAGTGATTGAAGTCCACAATCTAGTCAAGGTGTTCGAGGGTCGCGGCACACCAGTGCGCGCGGTGGATCATGTTTCTACCCGGATCAGCAAGGGCGAAGTGGTGGTCGTCATCGGTCCCTCCGGCTCCGGCAAATCCACCTTTCTGCGTTGCCTCAACGGCCTGGAAGCCTTTGACGACGGTCAAGTGATCATCGACGGGGTGGATTTGGGCGACAGCAAAACCAACATCAATACGGTTCGCCGCGAAGTCGGGATGGTGTTCCAGCATTTCAACCTGTTCCCACACAAGACCGTGCTGGACAATGTGACCTTGGCCCAGCGCGTGGTCCGCAAACGAAAAACCGCCGAAGCCGAGGATAAAGCGATGGCGCTGTTGACCAAGGTCGGTATCGCCGAGAAGGCGCATGAGTACCCCTCCCGCTTGTCGGGCGGCCAACAACAGCGGGTCGCCATCGCTCGCGCCCTGGCGATGGACCCCAAGGTGATGCTGTTCGACGAACCGACCAGCGCGCTCGACCCGGAAATGGTCGGCGAGGTGCTGGATGTCATGCAACAACTCGCTCGCGAAGGCATGACCATGGCGGTGGTGACTCACGAGATGGGCTTCGCCCGCGAAGTGGCGCACCGGGTCATGTTCATGGATGCCGGCAAAATTTTGGAAGATGCGCCGCCGGCCGAGTTTTTTACCGCCCCCAAGGAAGCCCGAGCACGAGTCTTTTTGAAACAGGTTTTGTGATTTTGCGCGGGTTTCCGCGGCGCCGGAGCTTCAGCTATAGCTGTAGGAATAGTGGATGATGTCTGGATTCTGCTCGGAAATCGCCTGCCCCAGGCAAATGATACCGCGATCCTGAAGCGTGAATTCTTCGCGGCGCACGAAGAAACGGCCGCCGTTTTCCAGCGTTAGATACGTGCCGTTGGTGCTGTGATCGATCAGGATAAACTTGCCTTGCCGGAACTCGATATCGGCATGACTGCGCGAAACCAGCTCTCGATCCACCACCAATTCGTTCATGCCGCCGCGCCCCATGCGGAAAAGCTGGGAACTCGGCACCACTTCGATCCTGCGACCCCGATAGTCCAGGATCAAACGCCGCAACAGCAAGTTACGTAGTTCTTCCTGGCGGTCGACGTTGAAAAGCTGAGTCAGGCTGGCGCTTTCCTCTTGCCAGAGAATCTCGCAGATTTCCATTTCATCCTGTTTGCCCCGAACCCTTACGCAACCGAGGCTGCGGATCATTTGCGTCCAGTCGTCCGACAACAGCCCCGCCGTCTTGCGCGTGGTGATGATCTGATCGGCCTTGGCCTGCGACACCATCCGGGCGGCGATATTCACCGCGTCACCGAACAAATCCCCCTGTTCGATCAAGACGGGTCCGTCATGCAAACCGATCTTGACCGCGATATTCAAGTCCCGCAACACGGGATCAGCCTTTAGCGTGGCGTGCATGTCGCAGGCGGCGCTCACGCCCCCTTCCGGGTTCGGAAACCGGCTCATGATTTCATCGCCGATGGTTTTGACGACCTTCCCATCGAACTCGGCCGTTCTGGCCGAAAGCAATTCCAAGACCCGGCTTTCGATTTGCCGCGCCTGCCGATCGCCGTACTGCTCGAACAACCGGGTACTCCCGCAAATATCGGCGAACAGCACAGTGGCCGATACCTGTTCGCCCGATGTCGGCCGGTCTCCCGGCGTGGTCAGGCCGCTCAGTTTTTGAATCATGTTCTGAGCCCCCAAGATCGGATCGTCAGACGAGACTATAACCGCGAGCGCGCAACTCCTCGACTAGCCGTTGCGTGTTCGCATGAGCGATGGCTTCGTAGCATCGTTGAAAGTAATCGGTGAAGAAAAACGTCGGCCGACTCTGTAAGGCGCGTAAAAACCGCAGGAGATTGGGATAGTACCGGTCATCGGGCACTCCGGCAAACTCAGCACGAATCCGCCGGCCGTCCCGTTCGAACGTTTCCCAAGGCGATCCGAAGCTGCAAAGGTCGATATCCACGACAAAACAGTCATTCCGCCGGACCGGCGCCCGGCGGTGAGCGGTCGCCATGATCAGCTCCCGCACCGACTGCCGAAAGCGTTCATCCATACCGCCCTCCGCACAGCGTTGGAACAGGTCAGCGCTGCGCTGCTCATTATCCGGCGCTCCCGGCGCATAAATCGCATCGTGGAACCACAAGGCCATTTCGATGTGGTCGGGATCATCCGTCAACGCCACGACTGCATCGAACTCCTCCAGGCAGCGGCGGATATGCTCGAAAGTATGATAGTGGCGATGGGATTCGCCATAAAGCCGCGCCAACCGCTGGTAAATCGCGCTCGCCGCCGTTGCAGCGCCGCCGGCGGCGCGGTTCCACAACGCCACGAAGCGCGCTTCCCGCCACAGCGGATCGCTGGCGGCGACCGGGGCTTGCGGCAGAACGCTCACCGGGTCGCTCGCGCCGCGAAATCTTGAATCAGCCGCCACGCCATGCTCATCGGGCTGGGCAAGCCCGGCAACGCATCGGGCGCGAACCAACCGGCATCGACGATTTCCCGGCCGTCCGCCCGCAACTCCCCCTCCGCATACTCGGCGGTGAACGCGATCATCAGCGAATGGGGAAACGGCCAGGACTGGCTGGCAAAATAGCGCAGGTTGCCCACCCGGATGTTGACTTCCTCGGCGACTTCCCGATGGATGGCTTGTTCCAGCGTTTCGCCCGCTTCCACAAAACCGGCCAGCACGCTATAGACGCCCGGCGCGAACCGGGGCGCGCGGGCCAACAGAATTTGGCCGTCCCGCACCACCCGCACCATGACCACCGGCGACAAGCGCGGATAGGCTATCGAGCCACAGGCCGCGCAATGGCGGGCACGCTCATCGGCCCGCCGCTGGGTCGGCGCGCCGCAGCCGCCGCAAAACTGATGGCTGCGATCCCATTCGATCAGTTGCGCCGCGTGGCTGGCCACGCCGAGCACGCCTTCGTCGAGCCGCGTCCACAAGGCGCGCAAGCTTTCGAATGCCATGCCCGGCGGGGCGATGTGGGTTTCCACCTCGGCGGCATGGCAAGGCTGGCCGCGCAGCGACCCCAAATACAGCCGGCGCGTCGTCGCGAGCTTGGCAAAAGGCCAGACCGAGGCGGCGGGTAATTCAAACCGATCGGCCACGGGACGCACCAACAGGTTGCCACCGGCGAACACGAACCACTGGATCGGAGTATCACTGGCGTCCGCCGGCAACAAGCCCGGCTGAAAATCATCCGGTAAGGTCAACACAATATCAAGCGACCTGTAACAACGCCAACAATCCCGCCAGGAGTTGCAGGGGGTCCGGCGGGCAGCCGGCGATATGAAGATCCACTGGAATCACGGCGGAAACGCCGCCGACGCACGCATAGCCGCCGGCGAACACTCCGCCGTCGCGCCCGCAATCGCCGACCGCCACTACCCATTTGGGATCGGGTGTGGCGTGATAAGTTCGCTCCAAGCCTTCTTTCATATTGACGGTGACCGGTCCGGTCACCAGCAGCACATCGGCATGACGCGGCGAGGCGACGAAATGGAACCCAAAGCGCTCCAGATCGTAGAAGGCATTGTTGAGCGCATGAATTTCCAACTCGCAACCGTTGCAAGAACCGGCGTCTACTTGGCGGATCGAGAGACTGCGACCGAGGCGCCGCCGGGCGGCCCGATCGACCTGGGCCGCCAGCTCGGCTAGCGCCTGCTCGGACGGTGGCGGGGCGGGTACCGTCAGCGGCAATCGCACCAGGCTTTGCAACAAAAGCTTGCGCATGGCGACCGCCTCTAAAGATCGTGGCCCGAATACGAGCAGTTAAAAGATTTGTTACAAAGCGGAAAATCCGCCACGATGTTGTTTTCGATGGCCGCTTCCAAGAGCGGCCACTGAAACCACGACGGATCGCGCGGATGGCAGCGGGCGATCGTGCCGTCGGCGTTCAACCGCAGCCACACCAGCACGTCGCCGCGAAATCCTTCGACCAACGCCATGCCTTCACCGGCTGGTTCGGGGCGATTGAGTTTGGCCCGCACCGGACCCGCCGGCAAGCGATTCAAGATTTGCTCGATCAGCGCCAAGCTCTGCTCCACCTCGCGAACGCGCAACCACACGCGGGCGTTGACATCGCTGTCGGTCAATACCGGCACCTCAAACTCCAACTGATCGTAGGGTGGATAACCGGGCTGGCGGCGGGCGTCGAAGGGACGGCCCCCGGCGCGACCGATCACGCCGCCGCAGCCGAATTGCTTGATCAAAGCCGGTCGGACAAAACCGGTTTTGACGGTCCGATCTTGGAGTGAGGCGGTGTTGTCGTACAATTCGACCAGCGGCGGAAACTGGCGGCGAAACTCGGCGACCAGCTCGCGCAACGGCTTCTCGCCCTCCGCCGCCAGATCGGCGGCCACTCCGCCGGGCACGATGCCATCCATCATCAACCGATGGCCGAAACAGGCCGCGCTGGCTCGCAATACCTGTTCACGCAACACGCCGCAATGCGCCAACATCAGCGCAAAAGCCGCGTCGTTGCAGATCGCGCCGATGTCGCCGCAATGGTTGGCCAGCCGCTCCAACTCGGCCATCAGCGCCCGCAACCACTGCGCGCGTTCGGGGATGGCCGTTGCGGTCGCCGCTTCGACGGCGCGGGCGAAGGCCAGCCCATAAGCCACGGTGCTGTCACCCGACACCCGCCCCACCAACCGCGCCGCCCGCTCCAGTGGCGCGCCCGCCAGCAGCGCTTCGACGCCTTTGTGGACATAGCCCAACCGTTCTTCCAACCGCACCACCGCCTCACCGTTGGCGGTAAAGCGGAAATGGCCGGGCTCGATGATGCCGGCGTGAACCGGCCCCACTGGAATCTGATGCAGGCTTTCGCCTTCCGCCGGCAGAAACGCATAGGGCGGCAGGGTGCGGGGCGGCTGGCGAGTCGAACCGAGCGGATGAGCCACCGGCCACCGGCCGTGATCCAGCCACGGCCGCAGATCGGGCGGGTCCGTCGCTTGCAGGCCGACCAGATCGACAAGGGTTCGCTCCAAACGCTGCGCGGGCGCATGGCGGCGGGCCACCGACGGAAACCGACCGTCCAAACACGATAAGCTCGCCACTCCCAGCGCGCTGCTCGCTTCCTCGTACAGCGCCAGATGCACCGTATCCGCTTCGCCCCACAAACCCAGCAGGGTCAACGATCCACCCGCCAGGGCTTGAATCAGGTCATACCAAGCTTCCGGGTTCACGACCGCGCGCGGCCAGGGATGATGCTGGACGATGGTCCGCCCAGTCTTCAAAACATCCCACAATGCGGAAGTTTTGCCGGCAGGTTCGATTTTAGCAGTCATCATCTTCCATTCGCTCTCATCACCACCAATAGCGGTATATTGACCCTAAAATGAAAAACCAAGGCGACATAACTTAGAATTGGGATGAGCGCCAATAGACAATAAGCCAAGGAGGATCGTCGCAAAGCGGGCGCCTTTAAAAATCCCACTCCAGCTCCTCAGCCCAGCAAAACCGCGACGTGATTGAACCAAGCGACCAGCGGCCCCGGCAGCCAAATTCCGGCCAGAAACACCAACGTCAAATGCAACAACATCGGGAAGGTGCTGGCTTTGATCGAAACGACCGGCGCATTGTCCGGCACGCCGAAGGCCAGTCCGTGCAGCCGCCACAATAACGTGCCGAACGCCAGCAACAAGCCGACCACCACTACCAAAGCCAGCAGCGGTTGACGGGCGAAGGTGGAACTGACCACCAAAAACTCGCTCATGAACACTCCAAACGGCGGCATCCCGGCAATGGCGATCACCCCCGCCACCAAGCCCCAGCCCAGCAGCGGATGGGTGACGGTCAAGCCGCGAATGGTGGAAATCCGCTGGGTGCCCTTGACCTGGGAAATATGGCCGACCGCGAAGAAAATCGCCGATTTAGTCAGGCTGTGCATGGTCATGTGCAAAAGGCCCGCAAAATTAGCCAGCGGCCCCCCCATGCCGAAGGCGAAAGTGATCACGCCCATGTGCTCGATGGAGGAATAAGCGAACAGGCGCTTGACATCGCCCCGCCGATAAAACATCAGGCCGGAGAACAGCAACGATAGCAACCCCAGAATCACCATCAGCGGTCCCGGCGCCAGCGCCGCCGGATTGGCGCTCATCAGCATCTTGAAGCGCAGCACCGCATACAGCGCCACGTTCAGCAGCAAGCCGGACAGCACCGCCGAAATCGGGGTCGGGCCTTCGGCGTGGGCATCGGGCAACCACGCGTGCAGCGGCACCAGTCCAGCCTTGGTGCCGTAGCCCAGCAGCAGGAACACGAACGCCAGATTGAGCAGCGCCGGATCGAACTGGCCGGCGTGCGCCAGCAGCCGGTCCCAAGCCATGGCCGGCAAGCCCTGCCCCATCACCGGCTGCGCCGCCAAGTAGATCAGGATGGTGCCGAACAGGGCCAGGGCGATGCCGAGGCTGCCGAGAATGAAATACTTCCAGGCCGCTTCCAGCGCCGCCGGCGTCCGGTAGAGGCCGACCATCAGCACGGTAATCAGCGTCGCCAGTTCGATCGCCACCCACAGCAGGCCGATGTTGTTGGCGAGCAGCGCCAGATTCATGGCGAAGATCAGGGCTTGGTAGGTAGCGTGATAAAACCGCAGATAGGCCGGCGTCAGCTTGCCGGTTTCCAGTTCGTGCGCGATGTAGCTGGCGCTGAACAGGCTGGTGCTGAAGCTGACCAGATTGTTCAACACGATCAGGTAGATGTTGAAATCATCGACCCGCAAATAGAGGTTGGCGTCCGGCCGCGCCCAAATCAGCGTGAGGCTGGCCACCAGGCTCGCCAGCGCCGCGCCGACGTTGAGCCGCGCGCCGCGTCGGTAGCCGGACAACAACACCAGCGCCAGCCCGGCGCCGGCCGGAACGACCAGCAGCACGGCCATCGCCAAAACGCCCAAGCCGTTCATTTCCGCCGGCCCTCCCGGAAGGTGTCCATGGCCTGCATGTCCACGCTATCGAAACGCTCCCGGATGCGGAACAGAAAGACGCCGATCACGATGAGCGCGATCAGCACCGAGAAGGCCACGCTGATCTCCACCGCCAGCGGCATCCCGCGCGCCCCGGCGGCGGCCAGCACCAGGCCGTTTTCCAAGGACATGAACCCGATCACCAGGCTGATGGCGTTGTGGCGGTTCACCATCAGCAACAAACCCAACAGCACGACCGCCAACGCGAACGCCAGATCTTCGCGCGCCAGCGCGTCCGCGCCCGCCGTCACCGGCAGCATGACCATGATCGCCAGCGCCACCAAGGCCGTGCCGGCCAGCATGTCGCGACCCACGCCTCCCACCACCTCCAGGGTGCGGTGGATGCCCAGTTGCCGGACGATGCGGCGCAGCGCCATCGGAATCACGATGGCCTTGAACAGCAGGGCGATGCCGGCGGTCACGTACAGGTGATGGGCTTCCTGGATGTAGGCTTGCCAGCCGACCGCCAGCGCCAGCACCAGGGAATGCAGGGCGAAGGTGTTGAGCAGCGCATAGACCCGATCCTGATACAACAGCAGGAAGCTCACCACCACCATGCCGCCGGCCAGAAAATGCGCGATATCGAATTCCAGACCGTGCATCACAGGCTCCGCGACACGAACAGCAACAGCGCGCCCAGCAAACCCAACATCAGCGCCGCGCCCAAGAACTGATCGACCCGGAACACCCGCATCTTGGCGATGCTGGTCTCGAACAACGCCAGCAACAGCCCACCGAACGCCAGCTTGGCCGCATAAACCACCACCCCGAACAGATAGGCATTCAAACCCGCGCCGGCGCTCGCCATGCCCCACGGCGCGAAGATGCAGGCGATCAGCGACAGATACAGCAGCAGCTTGAGCGAGGAACCCAATTCGATCAGCGCCAGATGGCGGCCGGAATACTCCAACACCATCGCCTCATGGACCATGGTCAATTCGAGATGGGTGGCTGGATTGTCGACCGGAATCCTGGCGTTTTCGGCGATGGCCACGATGGTCAAGGCCAGCAGCGCCAGCGCCAGGGATACCCGCAACCCTACATCGGCGGTCAGCATGAAGCGCGCGACCGACGACAGTTCGGTGGTGCCCGCCAGCAGGGACAGCGTAAACACCATCATCAGCATGGCCGGTTCGGCCAAGGAGGCAATCATCATCTCGCGGCTGGAGCCGATGCCCCCGAAGCTGGTGCCGATATCCAGTCCCGCCAGCGCCAGAAAAAAGCGAGCCGTTCCCAGCAAGGCGACGATGGCGATCAAGTCCGCCGCCCACATGAAGGGCAAGCCGCCGGCGAAGCTCGGTACCAGCGCCGCCGCCACCCACAGCGCGGCGAAGATCAGATAAGGCGCGACCCGAAACAGCCAGGATGCGGAGTCAGCCAACACCACGTCCTTGCGCAACAGCTTGATCAGATCGCGGTAAGGTTGCAGCGGCGCTGGCCCGCGCCGGCGCAGCAACCGCGCCTTGATCCAGCGCACCCAACCGGTCAACAGCGGCGCCAGCGCCAGCACCAGCACCATGTGGCAGCCCTGGACGAAATAATCGATCAGCGCCATAGCACCATCCCTAGCAGCAACACGACCAGCGCGCCGAACACCAGACTCAGATAATGGCGGATGGTGAGATATTGCAGGTAATTGAAGCGGGTCGAGAGCGCGATCACCGCAGCGGCGATGGGAGCGTAAGCGCGTTCCCACACCGGATCATGCAACTCGACATCCAGCCGCGCCGCTCGCTGGTCGCCGGGCGGCGGCATCGTCACCCGCTCGCGGGCCTGAAAGACCAGGGTGCCGAACACCCGGCGGATCGGCTGGGCGAAGCTGCCGGCGGTGTACTGCGTCGCGGGACTGGCGTCGGGAAAGCCGCAATCCCAAGCGGGACCGCGCCGGACGACGGCGGACGCGAAGCGGTGGATCAGCAAAGCGGCGGCGAACGCCGCCAGCATCATGAAAAACATCACCAGCAGGCCGTTATAAGAACTCTTCAACGCGCCCACCGGCACCAAGGTCAACCAGGGCTGATGGTATTGATCCCCCAGACGAGCGCCGCCGTTGAGCAATGCCACCACCGGCGCCAACCCGTCCACCACCAAGCCCGGCAAAATCCCCGCCAGAAGGCACAACCCCGCCAGCACGAACATCGCGACCAGCGAATAACGGTCGGTTTCCCGCGCCTGCGCGGCGGCGGGCGAGCGCGGCCGTCCCAGAAAAGTGATGCCGAACGCCTTGACGAAGCAGGTCGCGGCTAGCGCGGCGGACAGGGCCAACAGCGCACCGACCGCCGGCACTAGGAATTTGAGCAGCCACTGCGGCAGTTCGGGGCTGTTCAGAATCGCTTGAAAGGTCATCCATTCCGACACGAAGCCGTTCAGGGGCGGCAACGCCGAAATCGCCGCCGAGCCGACCAGAAACGCCAGCGCGGTCTGCGGCATCCGGTGGATCAAACCGCCCAGCCGCTCCATGTCGCGCTCGCCGGTGGCGGTCAGCACCGCGCCCGAACCCAGGAACAACAGACTCTTGAACAGCGAATGATTGAGGACGTGAAACAGCGCGGCGCTCAGCGCCAGCGCGGCGTTGAAGTACAACAAATTGGCTTGAAACGCCAGGGCCAGCCCCAAGCCGATGAAGATGATGCCGATGTTCTCCACGGTGTGATAGGCCAGCAGCCGTTTCAGATCGTGTTGCATCAGTGCGTACAGCACGCCCAGCACGGCGGTGATGCCGCCCACGGCCAGCACCACTCCGCCCCACCACCACAACACCGGCTCGCCCAGCAGATCGAACACGATGCGGATGAAGCCGTAGACCGCCACCTTGGTCATCACCCCGCTCATCAGCGCCGATACGTGGCTGGGCGCGGCGGGATGAGCCAGCGGCAACCAGACATGCAATGGAACCAGTCCGGCCTTGGAGCCCGCGCCCAGCAACGCCAGCACCAACACCAAGGCCGACTGCCCCGGCGTGGTCTGACCGGCCCGCATCGCCGCGAAATCATAGCCACCGTCCGGGCCCGCCAGCAGACCGAACGCCAGCAGCAACGCCAAGGTACCGAAAAAGGCCATGACCAGATAAAGATAGCCGGCGCGGGCGTTGGCGGATTCCTGATGGTGGGCCATGACCAGCGCCCACGAACCGAGCGACATGAACTCCCAGGCGAACAGGAAGGAGAAGGCGTCATCGGCCAGCACCACCCAATTCATGCCCGCCAAAAAGGTCGGAAAGAAGGGCAACACCCGTTCCGGCGCACGTTCGTGCTGGCCGTAGCCCAAGGCGAACAGGCTGGTGATCGCGCCGCCCAGATCGACCACGATCAAGAAGAAAGCCGACAGGGCGTCCAGCCGGAAATGCATCCCCAGCCACGGCAGGCCCAGCGGCAACGCGAGTTCAAGCGGCGGGTCTCTGGCCAGCAAATAGCCTAGCGCCAGCGCCAGCAACAACAGGCAAACCGCCAGCGCGGCCCCATATATCCGGCGGCTGCTCTCCGAGCGGTGCGCCGCGACAACCGCATAAACGCCGCAAGCGAGCAGCACTAGCGGCAGCCCTAACAGCAATGGCAGCAACATGCGTGCGAAACGTATCCCGCTGGCACGCGGTAACCCGCGTGATGGTGGATCGAGGCGCATGAGGGTGAATCAGGACTCGATCGTTCGACCGAGCCGGCTTCCCGCCAAGGCCCTGGGTAATTTTCAATGGTGTGGCCACGATCATAATAGCAAAGCTCCCGCGCCGCTTCCTGGCGACCACATCGCAGCCTTGGTCTGAAACAACCGCTCAAACCGGCAAAAGGCGATTGGGAAATAGAGAGTTTTGCCCGGACCGGCGCTTCAGCCGCCGTCGCGCCGCCGCTGCAAGCCCGCCAAGGGGAACACCGCCGTCCCATCCTCGCGGTGCCGGGAGCGATCCGCAACCGGCCCCCAAGCATGACCGTACACCACCTCGCACGTCGCAGGCAACAACCCATCGGCGCCGCGGACTTGCTCGTAAGCCTCCCGCATCGCTCGCAGTCGGTCCTTGCCGGTCAGGCCACGGGCGCGGCCAGACGTCACGTTGCTAGCCCCCAGGGATTTTAAATCCGCCATCAACCCGGTCAGGTCCGGGTAAGTCAGGGTCAGTCGTTCGGCATCCATGACCGGTTCGGCCAAGCGCGCCCGCAGCAAGGCATCGCCGATGTCGTGCAGATCCAGAAAAGCGTGAACGTGGGGATGAGGGTCGGCGGCCCGCCACGCGCGCCGCAATTCGATCAGGGTATCGGGGCCGAGGGTGCTGAACAGCAGCGCCCCGCCCGGCTTGAGCACGCGCCGGAATTCCGCGAAGGCGCGATCCAACTGGCCGCACCATTGCAGGGCCAGATTGGAAAAAATCAGGTCGCAACTGGCGCCGGCCAACGGCAATGCTTCCGGCTCGCCGACCGCGCCGTACAGGGTCCGCAGCCAGGGCGCCCGCTTGCAAGCCGCTTTCACCATCGCCGGCGCCCGCTCCAGACCGATAATCCGCGCCCGGCGATATTTCTTGAACAGCAGCGCCGTTATTTCACCGGTGGCGCAGCCGACATCCAAAATCACCGCCGGGTCGAGCTTGATCAGATCCAACCGTTCCAGCAAGCGACCGCCGATCTCGCGCTGCACCACCGCCGCTCGCTCATAACCGGCGGCGGCTCGCGCGAACGCCCGGCGCAGCGCCCGGCGATCCAGTTCGAACGGCGAGCTTTCACGGTCCCGCATCGAGAAAGGCTCGCAGTTCGGCGACAAATTCATCCAAATGAGAGAAAAACGGCGCATGGCCGGCGCGGTCGAATAGCTTGAGCCGGATCTTCGGCAACCGCTCCACCAGCGCCGCACCGGCGCTGGCGGGCACCAACTGATCGCGCTGGCTCAGCATCATCAAAATCGGACAGGCCATGCGAGGCCATCCGGCGCGCAAATCGGTGTTTTCCAAGAGCGCCAAGCCGCCTTCCAGCGCGGACAGGGCCGGTTCGCCGTGCTGGAACAGCATGGCCTTGAGCCGGCGCAATTGCTCGGCGGCCTGTTCGCTGCCGTAAACTTCCAGGGCGATAAACCGCTTGAGCACGGCGCGATGGTCCTGGCGCAGTTGCTGGGCGAACTGGTGCAAGACCGACAGAGCGATGCCGTGCGGCCAATCGGGCCGGCGCACGAAACAGGGCGAGCTGTTGGTCAGAATCAGCCGGCTGACCCGCTCCGGCGCGGCGATCGCCAGTCGCTGCGCGACCAGCCCGCCCAGCGACCACCCGACCCAGGCCGCTGGCGCCGGCACCGCCGCCGCGACCGTCTGGCATAGCGTGTCGAGATCGTAGGGGATGTCCAGCGTCCGGCTGAACCCGTAGCCCGGCAAATCGACCACGGTCACCCGATGGTGGTCGAACAGCGCCTCGGCGACATCCTCCCACACCCCGGAGTGCATCCCCCAGCCGTGCACCAGCACCACGTCCGAGCCGGTTCCCAGCGTGTGGGTGTAGAGGGCTGGCCCAGCGCCCGGACGCGCGTCAGGCCAGCCGGGTTTGGCGCTTTTGGGAACTGGCGACATGGCGGCGCGCGGCGGGTCTGGCTGACGGCCAGCGACCGTTTACGCCAGCGCCGCGCCGGGCGAGGGATGGCCTTCTTCATCCAGTGGAATATCGATCCATCGATCCCGTTGGATGCGCCGCAAGTCCATGATCGACCAAGGGATCAGAATCAACATCGCCACGATCCAGAAGATCAGATGCCACGTCCAGTTGTTGCCCGGAAAGAAGGTGCCGATCACGATGAAAAAGCCGGTGACGGCATAAAATCGGGTGGCGGCCTGCTGCGTGTAGTGACCGACCTTGGGATTGGGGTGATGGCGGTTCATGGCGTAGACCAACATCGACGCGCCGAACCAGAAAATCAGCAGGGGAAACGGCAGCAGGATCGCGATGATATTGCCATAATTCATCAGGGTGGCGGCGCGTTTGGCGGAGGAGCCGCGCGCGATCTTCCCGATGACGGTGTCTTCGCTCGACTCTATGAGATGCATGACGAAACCTGTACTTGACATGACTTTATTCTCGTTATCAAAAAGCATTATGAAAAAGATGTGATTGTAATGGCATGTTCTCTAACGCCCAACACCTTGTCAACCGGGCGCGGTTGCCGTGGCTTACCGGCTGGTTGAACCGGCTTCAAGACGCGCTGTTGCCGCCGCTTTGCCTGCTGTGCGGGGCGGCCGGCGCAAGCGGGCGCGACCTGTGCGCCGGTTGCGCCGGCGAGCTGCCCCTCAATGCGCCGGCCTGTCCGTGCTGCGCCCTGCCGCTGGCGGCGGAATCGAAAGGGCCTTGCGGGCTTTGTCTGCGGCACCCGCCGGATTTTGACCGGGTTTTCGCACCCTTCCTGTATAGATATAGACCGCCGGTCGATTATTTGATTCTGGGCTTGAAATTCAACAACCGGCTGAGTCACGCGCGACTGTTGGGCGAGCTGCTGGCCGACGCGCTGGCCGCCCGCGCCGCGGGCTTGCCGGATTGCATCGTGCCCGTGCCTCTGCATCCGCTGCGGCTGCGGGAACGCGGCTTCAATCAGGCGCTCGAACTGGCCCGCGCCGCCGCCCGACGCTTTCAGGTTCCCTTAGTGCCGGACGGTTTGCGGCGCATCCGGCATACCACGCCGCAGACCGGTTTGGATGCCCGCCAGCGCCAGACCAATCTGCTGGGGGCTTTTATGCTGTCGCGCCCGTTGCAAGGAAAACGAGTCGTTCTAGTGGATGACGTGATCACGACCGCCAGCACCGTGGCGGAATGCGCCAGGACGTTGCGCGCCGGGGGCGTGACGGACCTCGAAATCTGGGCCGTCGCCCGCGCCGCCGCCTGAACTTCAGCGGCCCGGCGCTCCGCTGGCTGGCGTTCTGGCTCGCAATGGCCTTGATCTCCGCCGCCTTTCATTACCTGATTTGGGAATAGCGATCTCCCTTCCGACGCGGCCAAGCTGTTCTATCCCGCCGCCAACAAGCGCATAATCTTCAATGAAACACCAAATAAAATGCCGAAAGGAGTACCCCACGATGACTGTCGAAACCATCTCCACCCAGCCATTTCAGGATCAGAAGCCCGGCACATCGGGGCTTCGTAAAAAGGTCAAGGTATTCCAACGGCCGAATTATCTGGAAAATTTCGTGCAAGCCATCTTCGATACCCAGCGCGAAGGTGAAGATTCTCCGCTGGTGGTCGGCGGCGACGGCCGCTATTACAACCGGCAAGCGATTCAGATCATTCTGCGCATCGCCGCCGCCAACGGTTGCACCCAGGTCCTGCTGGGTCAGGGCGGCATCTTCTCGACGCCCGCCGTCTCCCACATGATCCGCAAACACAACGCCCGAGGCGGCATCATCCTGTCGGCCAGCCACAATCCCGGCGGTCCCGACGAGGATTTCGGCATCAAATTCAACACTCCCAACGGCGGACCGGCCCCGGAAAAAGTCACCGAGACCATCTTCTCCGCCACCCAGCACATCACCCGCTATCACCGGCTGAACACCCCCGATATCGACCTGGACAAAATAGGGTCCACCGTGATCGGCGACATGCGGGTGGATATCGTCGATTCCGTCAGCGATTACGCCGACCTGATGGAGCATTTGTTCGATTTCGACAAGATTCGCGCCCTGTTCAAATCGGGCTTTCGGATGCGCTTCGACGCCATGCACGCGGTGACCGGTCCCTACGCGCGCGAAATCCTGGAAAACCGGTTAGGCGCGGCGGCGGGAACGGTCATCAACGGCGTGCCGCTGGAAGATTTCGGCCATGGCCATCCCGACCCTAACTTGGTTTACGCCAAGGAATTGGCCGACCATCTGTTCGGTCCCGACGCCCCGGATTTCGGCGCGGCCTCGGACGGCGACGGCGACCGCAACATGGTGCTGGGCCGGCATTTCTTCGTGACCCCCAGCGACAGCCTGGCAGTGATTTTGGCCAACGCCAAACTGGTGCCGGGCTATCGCAGTCGGGTGACCGGCGTCGCCCGCTCGATGCCGACCAGCCAAGCGGCGGATCGAGTCGCCGCCAAGCTGGGGCTGAACTGCTACGAAACGCCGACCGGCTGGAAATTCTTCGGCAATCTGCTGGATGTCGGTCGGATCACCCTGTGCGGCGAGGAAAGCTTCGGCACCGGTTCGGATCACGTGCGCGAGAAGGACGGATTGTGGGCGGTATTGTTCTGGCTGAACATTCTGGCCGCGCGCCAGCAATCGGTGGCGGACATCGTGCGCGAGCACTGGCGCGGCTACGGGCGCAACTACTACACCCGCCACGACTACGAAGCGGTCGACAGCAAGGCCGCCGATGGTCTGGTCAACGCGCTGCGCGCTCAATCCGCCTCCCTGCCGGGACAAAAATTGGGATCGTATACGGTCGACTACGCCGACGACTTCCGCTATGTCGATCCCATCGACGACAGCGTGAGTGACAAGCAGGGAATCCGTATCGGCTTCAAGGACGGCTCGCGCATCGTCTACCGGCTGTCCGGCACCGGCACCGAAGGCGCGACGCTGCGGGTTTATATCGAAGCCTACGAACCCGATCCCGCCAAGCACGATCTCGACACCCAAAAAGCGCTGGCCGAGCTGATCGGCATCGCCAACAAACTGGCCGGCATCCGCGAACGCACCGGCCGCGAAGCCCCGACCGTCATTACCTGATCTTTCGTTCTGACCGCCCTCTCTCGAACGCTGATTTGAGAAGGGCAGTCAGGCTTCAAAGTCCTGCTTCGACGCTCCGCGACCCAGCGGATGGGCGTTCCTTCTGTTTAGCCGCGAGTTCCTCCGACCCGCCGGCACAGCGTCTCCGCGAATCTTACGCAGACGCAACTTCGATACCAGAAAACGTGCTGCCCGTTCCGGCCCGGCAGCGGGCCTGGAAATTGTCGATAGGCTGATTGCGGGACCCACTCTCAAAAACTATCAGCTCCTGCCGAGCGTGCGTGGCGACCTGCTCGCCAAACTCGGTCGCGCCGCCGAAGCCCGCGCGGAATTCGAACGCGCCGCAGCGCTCGCGCGCAACGAACGCCAGCGAAAGCTGCTTTTGGAGCGCGCCCGAACGTGCGTTGGTGACGTGAACCAACCCGCTTGAGTCCCCTCTGTTTTCTGATAGCATCACGGCTAGCCATCAACCCTACCAGTGATTCAATGCTGAACTGCCGGCTGAAGGTGCGGTGACCGCACAGCGCGACTTTCATCGTCCCCCATTCACTTGACCATGTCCGACAAACTTCCAGCAATCCTGCTCACCGTCGCTGCCGCGCTCCTTGTTGTCTGTCACGTCTTGTGGGGATGGGTGCCGGTTCTCGATAGCGCCAATCTGGCATTCCATGAGGCGGGCCATCCCGTTTTTGGCTTGCTTTCCAGCCGTTTGGCCGTGTATGGCGGCACGCTCATGCAACTGCTGATGCCGGCCGCCTGCGCCTGGGAATGCTATCGCCGCGAACAGCGTTACGGCTTTTATACCTGCTTGGTGTGGGTCGGGGAAAATCTGTTGAACATCGCTCGCTACATGGCCGATGCCCGCGCCCATGAACTGCCGCTGGTCGGTGGGCTGGACCCGGCCGACTTCCACGATTGGACTGAAATTCTAAGCCGCTGGGGCATGTTGAACCAGGACACCGCGTTGGCGTTTCTGGTGCGGACCGGCGCTATATCCCTCATGGTCTGGGTCTTGATGCGAGCGTGGAAGACCGCCGAGGAAAACGTTTGATTCTCGCCGTCCTACCTGTTGATTCTTCAAAACCTGATGTCCGCCACCTGTCCTGCTCTGCTGATCAGCGCCCCGGCCTCCGGCCAGGGTAAAACCACCGTCACCGCCGGCCTCGCCCGCCATCATCGCAATCAGGGCCGCACGGTGCGGGCCTTCAAGACCGGGCCCGATTTTCTCGATCCCATGATCCTGGAGCGGGCCTCCGGCCAGCCGGTCTATCAACTCGATTTATGGATGGCCGGTGAAAGCCACTGCAAGGCCCTGCTCTATCAAGCCGCCCAGCACGCCGATTTAATCTTGATCGAAGGCGTGATGGGGTTGTTCGATGGCACACCGTCCAGCGCCGATCTCGCCGGCTTGTTCGGCGTTCCGGTACTGGCCTTGATCAACGCCAATGCCATGGCGCAAACCTTCGGCGCGGTGGCGCACGGCTTGGCGCATTATCGGCCCTGCCTACCGTTCGCCGGCGTGCTGGCCAACCGGGTCGCGGGGCCGGGTCATGCCGAGTTGCTGGCCGAGAGTCTGCCACCCCATTTGCATGATTACGGCTGGCTGCCACGCGATGGCGAAATCGCCCTGCCCGACCGCCATCTCGGCTTGGTGCAGGCGGCTGAAATCGCCGATTTGGAAAACCGGTTGGAAAACGCCGCCGCGCGGATCGCCCAGACCGCGCTGGCGAAATTGCCGCCACCAGTGACTTTTCCAGCCGCGGCCCTCGAACCGCCGCCGCCCCTGCTTGAAGGGGTACGGATCGGCGTCGCCCGTGATACCGCCTTTGCCTTTCTGTATCCGGCCAATCTGGATACGCTGCGGGCATTGGGCGCGGAACTGGTGTTCTTCTCGCCGCTGGTCGATACCGAACTACCAGCGATAGACGCCGTGTACCTTCCCGGCGGCTATCCGGAATTGCATCTTGACACCCTGGCGGCCAACGGCTCGCTGCGCCAAGCCTTGCGGGGGCACCATCAAGCCGGCAAACCGCTTTATGCCGAATGCGGCGGCCTGCTATATACCTTGGAGTCTCTGGCGGACAACGCGGGCCACCGCGCGCCGATGCTGGGCCTGCTGCCAGGTCATGCGGTGTTACAGTCGAAACTGGTCAGTCTCGGAATGCAGGCGGTGGAACTGCCGGAAGGCGAATTGCGCGGGCATACTTTTCACCACTCCAAGCTGGAAACGCCGTTGCAACCGCTGGCGCACGGCCGCCGCCAGCGCGATGGCAAACCCGGTGAAGCCGTCTATCGGCTGGACCGGTTGACCGCCTCTTATTTGCATCTGTACTTTGCTAGCAATCCGGCGGCAACGGCACGGCTGTTCAAGCCAAGCTAGAGGATGCTCCTCACCGCTCCAGAGCATGGAGGCAGGGCTGCCTAGCAGCCGGCGGCTTGAATATTTTATTTCCAAAAATGCTGCCGCCATCCGGCTTCTAGGCACAACGATTTTATTGGCTCCTATTGGCAAATAGGGCATTACCGCGAGCGGTGACCTCTTCGGCCTGCTTGAGCAGATTGGCGAAAAAATCCAGCCCGCCCTCCCAATTGTTCATCAGTGCATCAACACCAGCCGAATGGACTTGACTGGTCACGTTGATAAAATCCCCGAACAGCTGAGTGGGATCGAAGAATTCCGACCTGTTTCGATTCATGAGAACACGCTCCAAAATTTATGATTTTTATGGCAACCCGTCAGATCGCCCCACACGCCATCAGCCCACATCATCCTGGATCTAAAACGCTGGCGGCGACTCCGCGTCAGGAAAATCGCCGCTTCATTCTAAATTAAAAGCCTCGCAAATACAGCCTTCGCTGTAAGGTTTTTGTGCAGTGCAGCTAAATTTTATCCCACATCAAACCGATCGAAATGCATGGTGAACTGGCCGCGCCCGCGCGTCATGCCGCGCAGGTCGGTGATGTAGCCCAGCAAGCGATCCAGCGCGCAGTCGCAGTGGATGATGGTCATCTCCCCCAAGGTGGTGGTATCCCGAATCACGGCCCGCCGCGCCTGCAAATCGCCCATGACCGCGCCGACCTCGCTTTCCGGCACCACCACTTCGGTCGTCATGATCGGCCGCAGCGCCAGCCCGCCGGCTTGCGAGATCGCCTTGCGCGCCGCCTCCGCCACCGCCACCCGCAGCGCCTGCGGGCTGGATAACGCCCCAAATAATTCCACCTCCAGCACCCGAACCGCCAAATCCTGCAACGGCGCGCCGGTCGCCGGGCCGCTGGCCAGCGCATCGTCAGCGCCACCCGCCACCGCATCCCGTTGCGCCGGATTCAACCCGGCGCCTTCGGGCCTGAGCAACGGTTCCGAAGTTACCAACTTACCGCCCCCTCGGGCCAGGGGTTGCACCGCCACCCGCGCCCAGGCTTTCATCTCCAGCTTCTTGCCGTCCGGCTGTTCGATCTGGCGGTGGAACAAACTTTCGGCCTCGGTGGGCTGGGCGATAGTTTCACGCCACACCACAGCGGGAGCACCGACTCGAATGTTGACGTTGAACTCCCGCCGCAATCGCTCCTCGGCGATTTGCAAGTGCAATTCCCCCATCCCGCGCAGGATCCGTTGGCCGGTTTCCACATCCTCCTCGACCCGCAGTGTCGGGTCTTCCTGCTGCAATTTGTCGAGCGCCTCCAACAGTTTTTCCTCGTCGGCGCCAGATTGCGGTTCGATCGCCAGCCCCAGCACGGGCTCGCGCGTCTCGATCCGCTCCAGCCACAGCGGATGCGACGGCGCGCACAGCGTATCGCCGGTAGTCGCCCAGCGCAGACCCGCCAGCAACACGATCTGACCGGCGGTCGCTTGATCCAGCCGCATCTTGTGGTTGGCGTCCACGTCGAACAAGCGCGCCACCCGCTCTTGGCGCAGGCTACCGTTGGGACCGGGGATCACCACCTCATCACCGGGTTTCAGCGTACCCCGATACAACCGGGCGAACACATGGCGGCGGCCCTCCCACATCTGCACCTTGAACGCCAGCGCCGCCAGCGGACCGCTCGCCGCCAGCACCACCCGCTCCTCAGCGCCGTCGGGCCGGTGCGCCAAGCTGGGCGGACGCTCGGTCGGAGCCGGCAACAGCCGGACGATGCCATCCAATAACGGCTGTACACCCTGGTTGCGCAGCGCGCTGCCGGCGAAACAAGGACAGGACTTACCCGCCAGCGCGGCCTGACGCAGCGCCGCCCACACCGCCGCCGGTTCAGGTTCCGCATCGGTCAATACCTGCTCGGCCAGCGCGTCGTCCATTTCGGCCGCCGCCAGCAACAGACTTTCCCGCCAGGGTCGCAATTGTTCCCAGGTCGCCTCATCGCAAGGCGTGATTTCGAGCTGTTCGCCCCGCTCACCGCCGAAGCGCAAGCGGGTTTTATCGATCAACTGAACGACGGTGCCGTCATAATCCGCGAGCGGCACCGTCACCGCCACCGGTTCGACGGCAAGCCGCTCGCGCACCGTCGCCAGCGCCCGCGCGAAATCGGCGCCGGGCCGATCCAACTTGTTGACGAAAAACAGCGTCGGCAAGCGGAATCGGGTGCGCTGACGCCACACGGTTTCCGTCTGCGGCTCCACGCCCCGCACCCCGTCCAACACGATCACACAACCGTCCAGCACCCGCATCGACCGTTCGACTTCGATGGTGAAATCGACGTGGCCGGGGGTATCGATCAATTGAACGAGATGCTCGCGCCACGGCAACTGGGTGACGGCGGCGGTGATGGTGATTCCGTGCTCCTGTTCCTCGACCATGTAATCCATGTGGGCCGCGCCCTCGTGGACTTCGCCGATCTTGTGGGAAGCGCCGGCGTAGTACAGCATCCGCTCGGTCAGCGTGGTCTTGCCGGCGTCCACATGAGCGGCGACGCCGATGTTGCGCACCCGCGCGAGGTCCGGGGCCTTGGTCATGCAAAATTCTCACTTGATTCAATCGATCGGCCTGGAGGAGGCGAGCGGGTTCAGGACACGATCCGCCGGCATTCCAGATAAAACCGCTTCTCGTCGGCCTCGCCCATCGAGAAGGTCTTGCGCGGCAAGGCGCCGTCGCGGATAACGGTGCGGAAAAAATCGCCCTTGGCCAGGGCCGGCAGAGAGAATCCGACATTAGCCGGTTGCCGGCCGAGCTGTTCCAGCACATCCTCACCGTGGATATAATCGAGCCGCGTGCCGGGCCGGTCCTTCAGATACTGATCCAGAAAAGCCTGTAGCGTGGCAACCGGCAGCGTCAGGCGCGGTCGCTCGATAACCAGCACCCCGCAACGGTCTTGGCTCAGAAAGCAAATCGCGTGACGGTCGGGGCGCTGTATTTCCAACCGAGTCCGCCGCGCCGCGTCCCACGAGGCTGCGTCCAGCACGGTCAGCGCGGAGCCTCGGGCCGTAAGAAAAGCGCCGAACGCCGCCAGCAAGTGCTCGGCCCGCACCTCGAACGCGACCCGGTGGATCGCTTCAAATTCCAGCCCCGGATCGTGCAGGTTGACTAATTCGACCAGTGCGTGGCGGGCTGGGTGGTTCATGATCGCAACCGGATCGGGCGCGGTGCGCTTGAGATTCTCCCAAATAGTCTTGGCGGTCGCGAAGGAATGGTTGCCATCCCCCATGGCGTAAAGCAATACCGGCTCATCCGTCACACCGTAACGGGCGGCGAAAACCGCCGGATCGGCCAAGCGCGTCAAATGCTCCACCGCCCATTGAATCAACAGCGGATGAGACACTCGCCAGCCGCGCACCCGACCGCTGTCCAGCATCAGCGGAAAGTCATACAGACGCTCTTGCGGTTCGGCAAACAGCGGCTCGATGACCGTGCGGTCGGGATCATCGATCAGCACCATCACGTGTGGCAATTCCAAAAGCGCGTTCTCGCGCACCCGCATCCGGGGCGGCAACCGCTCCAAAATGGTGCCCTCAGTCGGCCGGATCAAGGTCTTGGCGCCCGCATGATAATCGTAGTGCTCAAGGTCCAGGGCCGCGACCAAGCCCTTGCGCGAACGGCCCCGCCTCGTTTCCCGTTCGACCAAAATGAACCCCAGCGGCTGCGGCGCCAGGATGTCGCGGGCCAAATAGCTACGCATGGCCTCTTGAATGGCGGCGATCCGTTGCGCCTCGTCGCTCGCATCCAAATACACTTCCGGCAACATCAACCGCAGCGTGGACGGCGCTTCGCCCACCAGATTTTCCACTTGTCGCCAGTAATCCGGCTGCGAGGTGTACTGATCGCAGGCGACCACCGCCCACTGGGTCAAATCCGTGCCGGTTCGAGGCAGCAGGATCGTGGGGATTTGCAAGCCGATCTGTGCAAAATTCATCGACGGTCACTCTTGGGTTGGCGACACGGCCCGCGCTCGTCAGCGGGCGGCGGGGTTGCGGAAATCGCCCCAGCTTAACAAATGAGCGACACGCGCTCTAGCAACGTTCCCAGCAGCCGATATCCCCATATATATTATTACGAGTAAAAAATTTGACCCAGGAACGAACGATGCTTACGACACCGTTTCCCAACCTTCAAGGAATCCGTTGATGCACAAGCTCAAGACCCTCGGCATTGTCCTCCTCGTCGCCCTGGTGCTGATCGCCGGTGGCATCTGGGGATATTTATGGTACAGCACCAAGCAACAGATCGAGCAAATCGCCGCCCTGGCGAAGCCTTTCGCCGACATCAGCTACGGCGGTATCACCATATCGCCAACCGGGTCGATCGCCGTAAACCGACTCCGGATCATCCTCCCCGCTCTGGATGACTACCTCACCATCGGTTCCCTTCGGCTCAGCACACCCAATCTTTTGGAACTGCTCAAAACCCAATGGCAGCTGAGCAAGGGCGAGTTGCCCCAAGCGCTGGCGCTGTCCTTGCAACAGTTTGAAATTCCGCTCGACGGTAGCTTGCTGGGGGCCAACCAGGAAACGCTCGCGCAGCGCTCGCCTTTCGACGATCTGGAGGCGCTGGGCTGCGGGCCGGTGCTCTCGTTTGGCGCCGCGGAATGGCAGGAGCTGGGGTATGGCAAATTAAGCGGCGATCTGACGGTCGGTTACCGGCTGGACAGCGCGCGCAAGCTGCTGGAGCTTCAGTTTGACAGTCAGAACCCAACTTGGGCGATGGTGAACGTGGATGTCGGTTTGGCCACCTCCGGACCGGTTTCGTCGCTGATGGCCCTAGCCGCCTCGCCCGCTCCCAAGCTGAGCAAACTGAGTGTCGTGATTCGGGATCAAGGTTTCAACCAGCGCCGCAACAATTATTGCGCCGCCAAGGCGGGTAAAACCGTCGACGCCTATATCACCGAGCATATCCGACTGCTGGAAGATCGCCTGCGCGCCAACGATGTGTATCCAGGTCAAGGGCTACTCGAAGCCTATCGGCTCTATTTGGCCGATGGCGGACGCCTGACGCTCACCGCATCGCCCGCCGCGCCCATCGAGCCGACGGAACTTCAGTTTTACAAACCCGGCGACGCCATCAAGCTCGCGGGCCTGACCCTCGCCGTGAACGACCAGCCGGTTTCCGATCTTTCCGTGAATTGGGACAGCACCAAGATCGCGCGGGCGCTGAAGGCGAAACCTGAAATCGTCCCGGAACCCGACCGAGCCGAGATCAGGCCGGCACCCCCAACCGCGGCGGCGCCCGTGGCGATACAGAAAAGAACCTTTCGCTCGGTGGCGACCGCCGAACTGAACCAGCATGTCGGCAAGATGGCCAAACTCACCACCGCCAATAACGCACGCTACACGGGAAAACTGAACACGATCTCCGAAGACAACGTGACCATCACCATTTTCAAGCCGACCGGCAGCGCCACGCTGTCCTTGCGTAATAAAGACATCATCGAGGCCCAGATTCTGTATTGATTGCAATAAGGCGCGACGGGACGCGCCCCTCAAACCGGATCGTCAATTTCGAACCAGTTGGATCAACAACAGCACGAACACTACCACCAGCGCCAGCGGAATCAGGGCCGCTGGCCAATCTTTTTTCGCGGTGCGACTGCGTTCCAGCGCCGCCTTAATCCCCGGCCGGAACCACAACACCACCAGCAGGGCCGCCAATCCGCCCAACAGAATTTCCCACCACGTTGCAGGCTCCATGATGACCTCCGTTAGCGATAGACTGAAGCAGCGCGGTCAATCCTTGTCGCGCCCGCCGCCGGGCGGCACCAGCGGCTGCGGGAACGGCATCACGTTGTCGCCGCCCTCCACCGGCCGGATCTTGCTGATGCCCTCCCGCTCCACTTCATCGATCCGCAGGATGTAATGCAGGGGGATGAAAGTCCGTCGCACGCCGGCGAATTCGCTTTGCAGCCGCTCCTCGGCCGGATTGACCAGCACGCTCGAACGCTCGCCGAACAGGAGTTCTTCAACCTCGATAAAACCATACAACTCACCCTGATAAATACTGCGCGCATACAGCTCGTACAGCTTGCCTTGATTGACAAATAGAATGCGGTAAATGCTCTTGGTAATTTTGGACATTTCCTAGCCGGTTCCGATCAACGATCCCTCAATCTAACTTCGTTTGCAACGCCGGGCAAATTCGACCGTCCGGGCCTATCGGGCGGGGCAGGCGATCCGACCTGAAAAAACGATTGAAAAATCCGCTCTTAGCTTCAGCCGATCTCCCGCCCAGCCAGCACCGTTCGAAGCGGTTCTGGCGTCGGTCGTAACAGCTCGCCTACACTAAGCCATCGTTCAGGCACGCTTCGAGCTTACCTTAGAGTCCTTTCTTCAGTCATGCCTCCCGTCTCCGTTCCAACGCCTCACGCCGTTACCATCGTCAGCCTGACCGAGCCCGGTCGGGTCCTGGCCGAACGCTTGTTGGGATTTTCGCCGGACGCCGAACACTTATACCGGCCACAACCGTTTCAAGAGGTGGTTCGAGCGCGGTTTGCCAACGGGCATCGGCTGATCCTGCTGTGCGCGATCGGCATCGCCGTGCGAACCCTGGCGCCGGCATTGCGAGACAAGTATCACGATCCCGCAGTCGTGGTCCTGGACGAACACGGCCGCTTCGTGGTGCCGATCCTGTCCGGCCACGAAGGCGGGGCCAACGAATGGGCCCGGCAAATCGGCCACTATCTCGGCGCGCGGTGCGTCATTACCGGCGCGCAACGCTATACTCAACCGCTGCTGGTCGCCGGCCTGGGCTGCAATCGCGGCTGCCCGGTGGACCGGTTGCTGGCTTTACTGGACCAGACGTTGCGCGGGCACGGCTTGCGGCGAGAAGACTTGAGCGCCCTGGCCAGCATCGAACTCAAACAAGACGAACCCGGCCTGCACCAACTGGCCGCAACGCTGGCGCTGCCGATTCATTTCTACCCGGCCAGCGCGCTGAGCGCATACGGGGATCGGCTCAGCCAGAAATCCGCGATCGTCTTCCGGGAGACCGGCTGTCACGGCGTGGCCGAAGCCGCCGCGCTCGCCCATGCCGAACGGCTGATCGAGCGGCGCTTTCCGGCGGAACTCATCATTACCAAACAGAAAAATAGCGACGCCACGCTAGCGGTGGCGCGCGTTTATGGCAACCGCGCCTGAAGC
Organism: Candidatus Competibacteraceae bacterium; assembly: GCA_016713505.1. Lineage (NCBI taxonomy): Bacteria > Pseudomonadati > Pseudomonadota > Gammaproteobacteria > Candidatus Competibacteraceae > Candidatus Competibacteraceae bacterium. The sequence goes on from JADJPA010000001.1 coordinate 1,379,413, forward strand.
CCCGGCACGACTCTCAAGAAAAAGTTTCCAACACACTGCTGTCGCCATCGGGGGCGTTTTCCACGAACGGATCGAGCGGACGTTGATGCCTTAGCAACACCAGCGAACGGCCCTGGACCGGGTACGACTTTTCGGCGGGATGACGGTTGCCCTCGGTCGGCTGGCCGTGCGGCAGCGCGGTATCCACCATCACCTCAAAAAAGTCCTTGCCGCGCACGATGGGCAACACGAACGAAATCTCCTCGTGATAAGCGTTGAACAATAACAGGAAATCATCGTCTTCCAGGGCATGGCCCCGTTTGTCCCAGTCATCCAGGCCATCGCCTGGAAGATACATTCCCAGGCAGCGGGCGTGTTCGTGCGTCCATTCGTCGTAGTCGATTTCTCGTCCATCAGGATTGAACCAGAGAATATCCCGCAAACCACTGGGGTGGATGCCGCGAAAAAAATGGCGGCGGCGGAAGGCCGGATGCTGTTGGCGCATTCGAACCAAGCGCTGCACGAACGCGAACAACTCGCGGTTGTCGTCGCGCCAGATGAGCTCCCAATCAAACCAGCTTAATTCATTGTCCTGGCAGTAGGCGTTGTTGTTGCCGCGCTGGCTGCGGCCGGCTTCGTCACCGGCCAACAGCATCGGCACGCCTTGCGACAGCAGCAGCGTCGCCAGAAAATTACGGCGCTGGCGCAGCCGCAGCGCCAGGATTTCCGAGTCTTGAGTCGGGCCTTCGACCCCGCAGTTCCAACTGCGGTTATGCGGGTCGCCATCCTGATTGTCTTCCCGATTGGCGTGGTTGTGCCGCTCGTTGTAGCTCACCAGATCGCACAACGTGAAGCCGTCATGGGCGGTGACGAAGTTGATGCTGGCCTGCGGGCGACGGCCATTGTGCTGGTACAGATCGGCGGAACCGGTCAGCCGGGACGCCAGCTCGCCGATCAGACCCCCCTCCCCGCGCCAGTAGTCGCGCACCACGTCACGGTATTTACCGTTCCACTCGTTCACGGTTATCGGAAACTGGCCGACCTGATAGCCGCCGTGGCCGGTATCCCAAGGCTCGGCGATCAATTTGACCCGCGCCAGCACCGGGTCTTGTTGCATCACATCCATGAACGAACTCATCTGGCCGATATCGCCGTGGATACCTCGCGCCAGCGAAGCGGCCAGATCGAAGCGGAACCCATCGACGTGCATCTCCTGCACCCAATAGCGCAGGCTGTCCATGACCATCTGCAACACCCGAGGATGGGCCGTGTTCAGGGTGTTGCCGCAGCCGGTGTAATCCATGGTGTAACGGGGGTGTTCGGGCGACAGCCGGTAATAGACCGCGTTGTCGATGCCGCGAAAACACAGCGTCGGCCCGAGATGGTTGCCTTCGGCGGTGTGGTTGTAAACCACATCGAGCAGCACTTCGATGCCGGCCGAATGCAGGCTCTTGACCATGCTCTTGAATTCGCTCACCGGATTGGGGGTGGCGGCGTAGCGCGAGTCGGGCGCGAAATAGCCGATGGGACTGTAGCCCCAGTAATTGCGTAACCCCTTGTCGAGCAGATGGCGCTCGTCCACGAAATAGTGGACCGGCAACAGTTCCACCGCCGTGACGCCCAAGGATTTCAAGTAATGGATCACCGGCTCGCAGGCCAAGCCGGCGTACGTCCCCCGCAAATGCGGCGGGATTTCGGGATGGCGCATGGTGAACCCGCGCACGTGCAATTCATAGATCACGGTATCGTGCCAGGGGATATGCGGGGACCGATCGTCGCCCCACAAAAAAGCCGTGTCCACCACCTGACATTTAGGCATTCCCGGCGCGCTGTTGCGATTGCTGAAACTCAAGTCCTCGTGTCGGTTGCCGACTCGGTAGCCGAACTGGGTTTCGCTCCAGTGCAGCTGGCCGACGATTCGCTTGGCGCAAGGATCGAGCAATAACTTGTGGGGGTTGAAACGATGGCCCTGTTCGGGCTTGTAGGGACCGTGCACCCGATAGCCGTACAACAAGCCGGGACGAACTTCGGGCAAATAGCCGTGCCAGACCCCGCAGGTCTGCTCGCGCAGCGGAATCTGTTCGATCTCATGCTTGCCCTTGGCGTCGAACAGACACAGCACCACTTGCTCGGCGTTTTCGGAAAACAGCGCGAAGTTGACGCCTTCGCCATCCCAAGTCGCTCCCAACGGATACGGCCAACCCATCAGGACCGAGGTTGTTGGTTTATTCATCGGTAACTAGTCACGGTATCCTCCGGCCTCCCCGCGTTCCACAGGGAGGCAACCCTCGGTCTTTATTCGCTGAAGGCTCGCAGGGCCGTGGTGACCTCACCCGGCCCGACGACGGTGATGCCGCCTTCGGTTACGGTATAACGCTGGCGGTCGAGTTCGGGATCGTGGCCGATGCGCGCCCCCGCCTCGATGGTGTTATAGCCGCCGATGATGGCCCGCCGCAGCCGGGCGCCGCGCTTGATGCGAACGTAGTCTTGAATGACGCAATCCTCGATCACCACATCATCCTCGATGAAGACTTCGCGGCGGACGATGCTGTTGGTAATCGAGGCTTGTTGGACCAGCGAGCCGGCGGCGATGACGCTGTTTTTGACGTTCGCCTCCAAAATGCGCGCGACCGGACCCTGATAGTTACTGGAAAAGATCCGCCACTGCGGGTTGAACACATTGAAAAGCGGCGGCCAAGCCAACATGTCCTGATGGGCGCTGAAATAGGCGTCCAAGGTGCCGACATCGCGCCAGTAGGCCTGCTCCTCGGTGGGCTTGACGCCGGGGACCTTGTTGGTGGCGAAATCGTAGGCGAACAGCCGGTGGGTTTCCATCAAATTCGGCAACACATGCTGGCCGAAATCGTGCTCGTCGCGATCGTTCGCCGCCTTGAGCGCTTCCACCAACACTTTGGCGTTGAACAGATAATTGCCCATCGACGCATAGGCGCGCGTGGGGTCGGAGGGCATCGAGGTCGGATTGGCGGGCTTTTCCTGAAATTCGCTGACCCGGCCGGCATGATCGGCGACGATGACCCCGAAACCGCGGGCATCGGCCAAGGGTACCGGCAGAGCCGCCACCGTCACATCAGCTTCCCGCTCGTGGTGGAAGTCCACCATCTGTTGCAGATCCATCCGATAAACGTGATCGGCGCCGAACACCAGCACCAGATCGGGGTTGTGCAGCTGAATCAGGTTGAGGTTTTGATAAACGGCGTCGGAAGTGCCCATGAACCAATCGCCGCCGCGCATCATCTGCGGCGGCACCACGGTCACGAATTCCTCGCTGCGCATCGGCGACACCACCCAGGCTTTGCGGACGTGTTCGATCAGCGACTGGGACTTGTATTGCACCAACAGATAAATCGACTGAATCCCGGAGTTGAGCAAATTGCTCAGGACAAAGTCCACGATGCGGTAGCGACTGCCGAAGGGTAAGGAGGGTTTGGAATTTTGGGATGTCAGAGGACTCAGGCGCGACCCCTCTCCGCCGGCCATTACGAATGCAAGGATCTTCGGACTTTTCATTGCGGCACATCCTTCTTTTTAGTGATAGGACTTCACACAAACCCCCGAGCGGGCTGCGATAACCCGATCGGGGCGGTTATCCAACTCGCGCGGCGCCAGCGGCTGCGGCCTTCAGCGGCCAAGACCGCCGCCGGCAGCCTGCCGGAGCGCGTCGCGCGGCTTAATGACGCTCTGATGGCTTTTCAAAAAGTATCGAAATCGCGCTCGGTGTGCGGGTGGCGCTGGAGACGCAACACATGAGCCGGCATTCGATGCGGGTTGAGCTCCACATAATTGTGCGCGCCGTTCCAGACGTAATTCGCGCCCGTCAACAGATCGCTTACCTGGTAGGGCTGTTGCGGGTCGATGCCCAGAGCGTCCAGATTCAGGTTGGTCCAACCCGACTGGGTATAGTTGGGGTCCAGATTCACCACCACCAGGATAACGTTGGTGAGATTGTCGGTCGCTTTGCTATAACAAATCAGTTGGTCGTTGCCGATTTCATGGAACCGCAAGCCGCGGTCCGCCTGTAGCGCCGGATTGCGCTTGCGGATGCGATTGAGCAGCGCGATGAAATCACGCAAGCTGTTGGGACCGTCCAGCTCCTTGAACGCCCGATAGCGCAACTGATACTTCTCGGAATCGAGATACTCTTCGCTGCCGTGCTTGATCGCGATGTGCTCCATCATTTCGTAAGCGGGCCCGTAGATGCCGTAGTTGGCGGTCATGGTCGCCGCCAGCACCAGCCGGGACATGAAAGCCGGCCGGCCGCCGAATTGGAGATAGTCGGTCAGAATGTCTGGGGTGTTCGGCCAAAAATTGGGCCGGAAGTACTCACGGCCCGGCCCTTGCGTCAGTTCGTTTAGATACTCGGTAAGCTCCCATTTGGTATTGCGCCAAGCGTAATAGGTATAAGACTGGGTGTAGCCCAGCTTGGCCAGCCGGTGCATGACCTTGGGTCGGGTGAACGCCTCCGCCAGAAAGATCGCGTTCGGGGTGGTTTTCTTGATGTCGGCGATCAGCCACTCCCACATCGCGAACGGCTTGGTGTGCGGGTTGTCGACCCGAAAGATCCGCACCCCCTGCTCGATCCAAAACTCGAAAATGCTCTTGATCTCGTCCCACAGCGCTTGCCAGTCGCCGGTTTCGAAATTGAAGGGATAGATGTCTTGGTATTTCTTGGGCGGGTTCTCGGCGTATTGCACCGTGCCGTCCGGCCGCCAGCGGAACCAGTCGGGATGCTGCTTGACGTAGGGATGATCGGGCGCGCACTGCAAGGCGATGTCCAAAGCGATTTCGATGCCGTGTTCCTTGGCCTTTTGCACCAATTGGCGGAAATCCCGCAGGGTGCCCAAGGCGGGCAGAATGTCCTTGTGGCCGCCTTCCGAGGCGCCGATGGCCCAGGGGCTGCCGACATCGTCGGGACCAGGCGTGAGGGTGTTGTTCTTGCCCTTGCGGTTGACGCGGCCGATGGGGTGAATGGGTGGAAAATACAGTACGTCGAAGCCCAGCGCGGCCAGGCGCGGCAACCACGCCTCGCAATCCTTGAAGGTCCCGTGCTTGCCCGGAGCGGCGCTGCACGAACGGGGAAACATTTCGTACCAAGTGCTGAAACGGGCGCGCTCGTCGTCGACGCTCACTTGCAACAGCTTGCTGTAATTCAGCGCCAGCCGGCGGTCGGCGTAACGGTCCATCAGCCGGGCCAGCTCATCGTCCAGACCCAACTGGCGGCGATAATCGAGGGCTTGCTCGCTGACCAACGCCTCGGCGCGCCGGGCCAACCATTTGGCGTCTTCCCCGGCGGCGCGCTGGCTGGCTCTTTTGACCAACTGCTCGCCGATGCGCAAGGCCAGCGCGATATCCTCGGGTAGAATCCAGCGGCTTAAATCATGCCGCCAGGATTTGAAGGGATCGACCCAGGCCGTAACGCAATACTCGTAAGAACCGAGCTCCAGGACTTGGAATTCACCCTGCCAGCGGTCGTTGACCAAGGCGCGCATCGCGCTTTCGCGCCAGGGGGCATCGCCCGTCCGGCGGTATTGCAGGACGCACGATAAGGCATCGTGGCCGTCGGTGAAGATATCCGCTTCCACCATCACCACATCACCCACCGTCCGCTTGATCGGGAAACGCCCGCCATCGATTTCCGGGCTGACGCCTTCGATGACGATGCGTTTCCGGCCGTCCGCCGCGTCCGAGATCGGCTCCAGGGTTGCAGCGGTGTCCGCTCCAGCAGCCGAGACGGGTTCGACCGGCGCCTCCGTCACGGTCCCTGCCGGAGCGGCGCTCTGCGCCGGAATAACGGTCTTTACCGGAGCGACGGTCTCTGTTGGCGCGGCGGCCCCCGTTGGAGAGATCGCGGAGACCGGCGCGGGTTCGGTGGGAGTTAGGGCTTTTTCGTCCGTCACAGGCTTTTTGATCATACCGGTTATCCTCGTTCTTGCTGGCTTGGTTCTCGTTATGACGCCGCTCGCCGCCGCGATCCGGACAAGCAGCCGGCTGTGGTTCGCGGTCTGAGGTGCTAAAGTTAGCGTTCCATGCGCTGGTAAACGGCGATCAGCTTCTATTTATCCTGCTTATTATGACGGTTTTTTAGGGCGGTGCCTAAACCTTAAATCCGAGATGGAATCCCCTCGCCGAAAAACCCGTCAGATCAGAACGTCCATTGCTGTCACGGAGTGAATATCCAAAATGAGCCTGCAAGATGTCATTGAAAACGCCTTCGAGCGTCGTGGTGAGATCAGCCCCACCAACGCCCCGGCCGAGCTGCGCGAGGCGGTCGAGGAAACGCTGGGCCTGCTGGAACTGGGCAAGGTGCGAGTCGCCGAGAAGCGCGGCGAGACCTGGACGGTCAATACTTGGTTGAAGAAGGCCGTCCTCTTGAGCTTTCGGCTGAACGAAAGCGCGATCATCCGCGATGGCTACACCAATTATTTCGATAAGGTGCCGCCCAAGTACGCCGCCTACGGCGAGAACGATTTCCTGGCCGCCGGAGTTCGCATCGTGCCGCCCGCCGCTGCCCGGCGCGGTTCCCACATCGCTTCCGGGGTGGTGCTGATGCCTTCCTTCGTCAATATCGGCGCCTACGTCGATTCCGGGACCATGGTCGACACCTGGGCCACTGTTGGCTCGTGCGCTCAGATCGGCAAGAACGTCCATTTGTCGGGTGGGGTCGGGATCGGCGGCGTGCTGGAACCGTTGCAGGCCAGCCCCACCATCATCGAAGACGACTGTTTCATCGGCGCCCGCTCCGAAGTGGTGGAAGGCGTGATCGTCGAGCGCGGTTCGGTGGTGTCGATGGGGGTTTACATCGGCCAAAGCACCAAGCTTTACAACCGGATGACCGGCGAGGTGAGCTACGGTCGGGTGCCGGCCGGCTCGGTGGTGGTGCCGGGCGCTCTGCCCGCCGCCGACGGCAGCCACAGCTTGTACTGCGCCATCATCATCAAGCAAGTGGACGAAAAAACTCGCGGCCGGGTCAGCCTCAACGAATTGTTGCGCGATTGATGACGGAAGCCGTTTCAGACGACGGACTTAAAGCCGGTGCAACGGCGAGCCCTGTCAACGGCTCCAGCATCGTCAGCGGCAACGCCCGAAACGCGCCTGCCGCGGGAAGAACGGGTGTTGTCCGCCGCCTCGCTGGCGGGGTTTTCGCGGCTACCCATCACACCGAACGCCGAACATCCTGCTGAGGCGATACGAGCGCTTTACTCATGCTGGCAACTTTGGAGCTCGCCCTTGATCTGATCGGCCGACCTTCGGTCACCCCCGAAGATGCCGGTTGTCAGACGGTGCTGATCGCTCGTCTGGAAGCGCTGGGCTTCCGGGTGGAACGGCTGCGGTTCGGCGATGTGGAGAATTTTTGGGCGCGCTTTGGCGATTCCGACCCGCTGTTCGCGTTTGCCGGTCATAGCGATGTGGTGCCGCCCGGCCCGCTGGAGCGCTGGCGATCACCACCCTTTGCACCGACCGTGCGCGATGGCGTTTTGTACGGACGCGGCGCGGCCGATATGAAAGGCAGTCTGGCGGCGATGGTCACCGCCTGCGAACGCTTCCTTGCGGCGTGTCCGCAACCGCGCGGCTCCATCGCCTTTCTCATCACCAGCGACGAGGAAGGCGCGGCGGTCGAGGGCACCGTTAAGGTGGTGGAACGCCTGGAAGCGCGCGGCGAGAAGATGCGCTGGTGTCTGGTGGGCGAACCGTCCTGCGCCAAACAATTGGGCGATACCATCAAGAACGGCCGGCGCGGCTCGCTGAACGGCCGGCTGCTCTTGCGCGGCGTGCAGGGCCATGTCGCCTACCCGCATCTGGCTCAAAACCCCATTCACGGGGTTGGGCCGCTGCTGGCCGCGTTCGTTGACGAGGTATGGGATGAAGGCCATGCCTTTTTCCCGCCGACCTCGTTTCAGATCTCCAACCTCCGTGCCGGCACCGGTGCGGTCAACGTCATCCCCGGCGAGCTGGAGCTGCTGTTCAACTTTCGCTTTTCGCCGACGGTGACGGTCGAACAACTGCAAGAACGCATCCGACTGATCGTCGAAACCCGCTTGCTGAACGAGGAAATCAAGACCGGCCAGGTGTTTCAGTACGATTTGGATTGGACCCTATCCGGCCCCCCGTTCTTTACTCCACCGGGTGATTTGGTGGCCGCCGCCCGCGCCGCCATCCGCGCCGAAACCGGCCTGGAGTCGGAACTATCCACCAGCGGCGGCACTTCCGACGGTCGCTTCATCGCCCCGACCGGCGCGCAAGTGATCGAGTTCGGCCCGCTCAACGCCACCATTCACAAAATCGACGAGTGCGTTCTGGTCAGCGATCTCGACCGGCTCAGCCGGATTTATGAGGGCATCTTGAGCCGCTTGCTGGGTTGAACTCCTTGCTGGAGCGGCGGCCTGATAGCAAACTGGGTTCTTATCCACAAACGGATGCTTGCATCGCGAGTCACGGCTCAAACAGGCGCGATCCATCATCCGGCCTCAGCATACCGCAGCCACGGGAGGATGAAGCGATGCAACAACGCGAACTCGACAGCACGGGATTGCATTTCAAGGCGATCGGCCTCGGCGCCATGCCGCTGTCCATCAGCGGTCGGCCGGATGAAAAACAGGCGTTCGAAGTCATCCAAGCCTTCATCGACGGCGGCGGTGATTTCATCGATACCGCCAACGTCTATTGCCTGGATGATAGCGACATCGGCCACAACGAGCGGCTAATCCATCAGGCGCTCGGCCAGATCGGCGTCGGCCATCAGGTCATGGTCGCCACCAAGGGCGGCTTGCGCCGGCCTGGCGGAGCGTGGGTCACCGACGGCGATCCCGACTGGCTGCGGCGGTCTTGCGAGCGCAGCCTGCACGCGCTGCGAACCGACTGCATCGGCCTCTACCAACTGCACGCCGTCGATCCCAAGGTCGATTTCCGCCGCTCGCTGGAAGCGCTGATCAAATTGCAGGAGGACGGCAAAATCCGCCACATCGGGCTTTCCAACGTCAGCGCGGAGCAATTGGAAAGCACCTTGAGTCTGACCTTGATCGCCTCGGTGCAAAACCGTTGCAACTTGTTTGACAAGCGCGATTTTCACAACGGTCTGATCGATTTTTGCCAAGCCCGGCAAATCACCTATATTCCTTACAGTCCGGTCGGCGGCCATAACGGCCATACCCGACTGCTGCGGGAACCGTTGTTGCTGCAACTGGCCGCCAAATATGAAGCCACCCCACACCGCATCGCTTTAGCCTGGCTGTTGCACAAGGGCCAACATATCTTACCGATACCCGGCGCGAGCAAACCCGCCAGCATCCGCGACAGCTTGCAAGCGGCAAATTTGGCGTTGAGCGCTGAAGATATCGCCGCGCTCGATCAGTTGCCCGACCGCTAGGGTTCCGCGCCGAGCCGGGGCCGATCGGACTCTCCTAACCCTTAGCTCGACGTACCTTCATGGAAGCCGCCCTGGAACCCGCCGTCATTCTGGTGCTGGGCGGCGTGGCTCTACTGGCGGGTTTCGTGGATGCCGTGGCTGGGGGCGGCGGAATGCTGGTCATGCCGGCTTTGCTCAGCACCGGGATGTTGCCACATCTAGCAATCGGCACTAACAAGCTCATTGGTACTTTCGGCACCTTCAGCGCCTCTTTGACTTTCATCCGCAAGGGCCTGTTCCAACCGGCGCTATGGTGGGCGATGAGCTTTGGCACCTTTGTCGGCGCGCTGCTCGGCGCGGTGCTGATCTATTTGCTGAGCGCCGGCGTGTTGAAAAAGCTGCTGCCGCTGGCGATCTTACTGGCGGCGGCTTATTTGATTTGGCCGCATCGGACTTCATCAGCGCACGCTGGCGCGGAACCGGCCGAGCACGCGCCAGCCGGCCAGCGTGGGATCAAACTGCTGACCGGAAGCTTGATCGGTTTTTACGATGGCTTCATCGGCCCCGGCACCGGCGCGTTTTGGATGGCGGCGGCCGTGAAGCTGTTTCGGCTGGATCTGGTGGCGGCGGCGGGCGTGGCGCGCTTCATGAACTTCATCAGCAACCTCACCGCGCTGCTGACCTTCATGATTTTCGGCAACATCGATTACCGCATCGGCCTGACCATGGGTTTGACGCTGATGGTCGGTTCGTTCATCGGCGCTCACAGCGCCATCCGCTACGGCGCGCCGTTCATCCGGCCGGTATTTCTCATCGTGGTGGTGCTGACGGCGGGGCGATTGCTGTTAATAAGCTAAGCTCGCCCCCGCTATCAGCCCATTTTCAAGCCGATAAAAAACCCGGCGCAACCCCCCAGCCCCGCCCCGCCAAGCCCTGACAAGTTTGCCAATAGAAACGCGCCAAATCGATTGGCGGCGCTGCTGCCTTTCTCGACCGCGTGAGTCAAGTCCGAACCGCTGATCGTTATCAAACCATAATATCCGGCAACGAATAGGGCAACGATGGACAGCCCCAACAGAAATAAGCCGATTTTTAGTGTTTTTTTCGTGAAATAACCGACCGCCATTCCCATCAGAAATGGAGCGCCGACATTGATCAGCAGAAACGAGCCGCCATCATTCATATCATTTTTCAATCGCCTACGCTGACATCCAAACCTTAGCCGCGAAACGCCAAACCATAGCCCACGCCATCCGCCGTCCCGTTAGCGCGGGCGTGAAGCGTTTATGGTAACACCTTGAGTCAAGCCGAACCCACGTTGGGTCGCTCTTGTCGCGCGAGCATGGGCTGGCTGGACGAAAGCTTCCCACCGAACGAATCGCCTTGTGAATCAACAGCTTGCCACACAAGATCGAAGCGGTCAAAGCCGGTTACGGCCTCGCGCACTTGTTCTGTTTCCTGGCCGAGCGCGAACCCGGACTCGTCCGCCTGACCGAGCCGGAGCCGCTGTTCGATACCGACAGTTGGCTGCTCCGCCCTCCGAATTTGCGGCAGATCGCGCGTTCGCGCGGTGCTGGACTTCATCGTACAATGCGCGACCGCCGACCCGTTGCTGCAAGGCGGCCCCATTGCACGGGAAACGCGGACTATTTTCTCGCCCTGCGACAGATGACGGCATCAAACTGCCAGAATCCAGCAGAAACACCTTTTAAAAAGCCTTCCGTTGAATCCAAGGCTATACTTTCTCCCTAAACTCGCTTGGTCTGGGAACGATCAAGCGCTGGTGACACGCTCGTTCGAGGCTGCCAAGCGTTCCACGGAATGGTACGCTGGCGTCTGAAACCTCATCCAAAAAATCCGGAAAACTTTAACAAACGTAACGCCGAGGAGCAGAGTTAATGGAGATCATCCAAACAGATGTTGCAATCGTCGGCGCGGGAGGAGCGGGGCTACGCGCCGCCATCGCGCTCGCGGAGGCTGATCCCAAGCTGCGGATCGCCCTGATTTCAAAAGTCTACCCGATGCGCAGTCACACTTGCGCGGCGGAAGGGGGCGCGGCCGGCGTCATCAAATCCGATGACAGCCTCGATCTGCATTTCAACGACACCGTGGGCGGCGGCGACTGGTTGTGCGATCAGGACGCGGTCGAATACTTCATCAACGAAGCCCCCAAGGAACTGATCCAGCTCGAACACTGGGGCTGTCCGTGGAGCCGCGAGCCGGACGGCTCGGTGGCGGTGCGGCCGTTCGGCGGCATGAAGATCAAGCGCACTTGGTTCGCCGCCGACAAATCTGGCTTTCACATCCTGCACACCTTGTTCCAGACCTCGCTCCGGTTTCCGTCGATCCAGCGGTTCGACGAATACTACGCGCTCGACCTGATGGCCGACGACGGCCGCTGTTACGGGCTGACCGCCCTGGAAATGCGCAGCGGCCAGATCCGGCACTTCGAAGCGGGCGCGGTGATCATCGCCGCCGGCGGCGCGGGCCGGATGTTCCCGTTCACCACCAACGGCGCGATCAAGACCGGCGACGGCATGGCCCTGGCCTATCGCGCCGGCGCGCCGCTCAAGGACATGGAATTCGTGCAATACCATCCCACCGGCTTGCCGAACACCGGCATTCTGCTGACCGAGGGCTGTCGCGGCGAAGGCGGCATTCTGGTCAACAAGGACGGCCGCCGCTACCTGCAAGACTACGGCATGGGACCGGAAACCCCGGTCGGTCAGCCGGTGCTGAAAACCATGGAACTCGGCCCGCGCGACCGCTTGAGTCAAGCCTTCTGGCACGAACAGCAGAAAGGCAATACCGTTTCCACCAAGTGGGGCGACTGCGTGCTGCTGGACATGCGCCACCTGGGCGAGAAGAAGATCAACGAGCGGCTGCCGTTCGTGCGCGATCTCTCGATCAGCTACCTCGGCATGGACCCGGTCAAGGAACCGATCCCGATTCGCCCGGTGGTCCATTACTGCATGGGCGGCATCCACACTGACATCAACGCCGCCACCCCGTTGGCCGGCCTGTTCGCGGCGGGCGAATGCGCCTGCGTCAGCATCAACGGCGCCAACCGGCTCGGCTCCAACTCGCTGACCGAACTGCTGGTGTTCGGCCGCAAGGCGGCGATGAGCGCCATCGCCCATCTCCAGTCCGCGCCGGGCACTAACAGCGCCGGCGCGCTGAACGCCAAGGCCCAAGAGTCGGAAGCGCGGATCCGGGCGCTGTTCGACAAGAGCGGCGGCAAGGAATCCATCTCGGGCCTGCGCAAGGAAATGATGCACACTCTTGAGGAAGGCGCGGGAATCTACCGCACCGGGGAGCGCCTGGCCGCGACCTGCGACAAACTCTCCGAACTGCGCCAGCGCTACGCCAACATCGAATTGCACGACAAGAGCAACGTCTACAACACCGACCTGCTGCAAGCGCTGGAGTTGGGCTCGATGCTCGACTGCGCCGAAGCGGTCGCCGTGGGCGGGCGCGACCGTAAGGAATCGCGCGGCGCGCACCAGCGCCTCGACTTCACCGCGCGGGACGATGCCAATTTCCTCAAACACAGCTTGACTTACTATCACCCCAAAGAGCCACCGCGCCTTGAATACCTCGACGTGGTGATCACCAAGTCCAAGCCCGGTGTGCGCGATTACTCAGGAGCCCACAAATGAGCGAACGCCAGATTCAACTGGAAGTGCTCCGCTACAACCCGGAGACCGATAGCGAGCCCCGGTTTCAGACCTACAGCGTACCCTGTCTGAACGAGTGGGTGGTGCTCGACGCCTTGAACTACGTCAAGGACAACCTCGATACCACGGTAAGCTACCGGTGGTCATGCCACATGGCGGTCTGCGGCAGTTGCGGCATGATGATCAACGGCGAGCCCAAGCTGGCTTGCAAGGCGTTCATCCACGAATACCCCGACAAGATTCGGGTCGAGCCGCTGATGCATTTTCCCATCGAGCGCGATCTAGTCACGGTGGCCGAGGATTTCATCACCAAGTTCGCCAGCGTCAAGCCGTACCTGATCCCCAAGGAAGACAAACCGGTCAGCGCCGGGGAATTCAAGCAATCGCCGGCCGAACTGATGAAGTTCAAGCAATACACTCTGTGCATCAATTGCATGTTGTGTTATGCGGCCTGCCCGCAGTACGGTCTGGTCCCGGAATTCCTCGGCCCGGCGGCCATCTCGATGGCGCACCGCTACAACCAGGACTCCCGCGACGGCGGCCGGGACCAGCGTCAGGAAGTCATCGCCTCCCATGAAGGCGTTTGGGAATGCTCCTTCGTCGGCGCCTGTTCGGAAGTGTGCCCCAAACACGTCGATCCCGCCGGTGCGCTCCAGCAAGTCAAAGTGGCGAGCACCATCGACTGGTACAAAGAACACTTGATGCCGTGGGGGAAAAAATGAGCCGCAAACCCTATATTCGCGAAATTCCCAAGACGAGCTGGTTTTTCCGCCAACCGCGCTACATGCGCTACATGGCGCGGGAAGTGACCTCGTTCTTCATCGGCGCGTTCAGCATCTTGCTGGTGGTGGCGCTCAAACGGCTGTCACAGGGGCCGGAAGCGTTTCAGGGATTTTTGGACGCGCTGCACAGCCCGTGGGGCGTCCTGTTTTGTCTGGCGACGCTGGTGGCGGCGGTGTACCACAGCACCTCGTGGTTCAACGTGACGCCGCAAGCCATGCCGATCCAACGGGGTGAGGAATTCGTGCCGGGCAAGATGATCGTCGGCGCGCATTACGCAGTCTGGGCGGTGGTTTCGCTGATCGTACTGTTTATGGGGATCTGAACATGGCCAAATCCAACAAACCGATCGTGTGGGGATTGTTCGCCGCCGGAGGAACGGTCACGGCGTTCATTACCCCGATCCTGGCGCTGCTGGCCTTGTTCGCGGCGATGCGCTTCTCTCCGAGCCTGTTCACCTACGAGCACATCCACGCTTTTGCCGCTCACTGGTTGGGCAAGCTGATCATTTTCGGCGTCATCACGCTATCGTTGTGGCATGCCGCGCACCGCTTCCGCATTACGGCATTCGATTTCGGCGTCCGCGCCGATCTGGTGGTGGCCACGATCCTGTACATGATCGCGGCCATCGGCACGGTTTCGACAATTTTTTCGTTGTTGTCCATCTAAAGCGGGCGACGGGATCGCGCTTTCGCGTTATCCTCTCGCGCCGTTGCGATCACCGCGTCCCGCGCGCTGTCGCGGGGCGCGCGGTCGCCTCATCCGCCGCCGATCTTATTAAGGACGATCACTGCATCACCCAGCCGTTCTCAATGGAGGCCCGACACGCCGTTTCGAGGCCTCAAGCGCCTTTATTCGCGCCGGCGGTTGGAAGCTGGCGAAAAGCTTCGCATACACGGTGATTAGGTAAATCAGAATGAGTTCCCAACCTGTTCAAGGCGCGGCCACCCTGGACCAGTCGCTTTCGTTGAAAAACGCCGCGGATTCCGAAATCGAGAACGCGAACGCGAACGCGGATCATGAAGTCGCGCTCGACGATCCCGGCCGGGAGTTTGACCATCCTCCGGTGCAGGTGCCACCTTATCTGCAAGAAACCTATTGGTGGGCGTACATCCATCCGGCGGCGGTGCGTTTTTTCGAGCGGCAATGGTTGGTCAATCTGATTTTGTGGGGCAATTTCACGCGGCTGCGCGATCTCGCCTTGGACGAATTGGGTCACTCCATTCGGGGCGACATCCTGCAAGTCGCCTGCGTGTACGGCAATTTCACCGAATATCTGATCAAGCGGCTCGACCCGACCGCCCGCTTGGCGGTGGTGGACGTGGCGCAGGTGCAATTGGAGAACTTGAAAAACAAGTTGCCCGATCCCTCGCGCGTTACGCTGCACCATCAGGATTCGACCCATCTGCGCTTCGCCGACGCCAGCTACGATTCCGTGGTGGTGTTTTTTCTGTTGCACGAACAACCGGAAGAGGTGCGCGCTCAAACCATCGCGCAAGCGCTGCGGGTGGTTAAACCCGGCGGTAAGGTCGTTTTTGTCGATTACCATCGTCCGAGCGCCTTCAACCCGTTCCGTTACGTGATGACCGCCATCCTGACCACGCTGGAGCCTTTCGCCATGGATTTGTGGCGGCGGGAAATCAGCCACTGGCTGCCCGAACGCCATCGCGGCGCGAAGATTGACAAACAAACCTATTTCGGCGGGCTTTATCAGAAAGTGGTGATTACGGTCTGAGTCCGCCGGCCGCGGCGCCGGTCGTAGCGGCCCGAAGGCGAACGGTCAGCGGCCGGCGGCATCCAGCTTGCGCGCCCGCGCGGCGAAGGCGTTGACCATCGTCGCCGCCATTTGAGTCATCAGCGCCTCTCCCAGCGGTTTGAGCAGCAGCGAGCGCACCTCGCAATTGAGGCTGAATTCGGTGTGGCAAAACCCTTCCGGCGTCGGCTCGAACGACCAGCGAATCTCGAAGCGGCGGAAGCTGGGGTCCGTCGAGGTGACCGTGATCGTCTTGGGCCGTTCGAGTTCGGTGCGGGTTCGAAACCGGTGCCGCAACAGCCCCAACGCCATCACTTGTTCGGTTTCGTAATAGCTGGCCTGACAGTTGATAATTTTGGCGCTGCGGATCAGCGGCACGAATTCGGGATAGCGCTCGACGTCGGTGACGAGGTCGAACATGCGTTCGGGGGAAACCGCCACTACCCGGCTTTCGTGATGGGATGCGTGGGACATGCCGTGCGCGCCGCCTCATTATCAGATGGACCGGTGGAGCCAGTCCGCTCTTTCCTGCTAACACCAGTCAATAGTAGGGAAATTACGCTATTTGTCCATGATGCCCGCCGACCGGCAGCCGCGCCGGCCAGCATCGCCGCCGCAATTTACCCTTCTCGCTTCAAGCAAAAATCCGAACAAACCGGAATTGTGATCCATCCCCTATCGCAACCGGTCAGGAACCCAGCATCATCGGCCGCTGCATTCCGCACGATACCGCCACCTTTGCAACGCTCCATCAAATCTTGAACGTCAATTAATTAGGGCATATCGCTTACCTTAAAGGATTAAACTATTTATTAGTGGAAACCGCTAACTTATACTCAGATCCTGATAGTGCATCTGATCTGAGCTATAGCACTGCATTATAAATATTGCATCGCAAAAACCAGTTTGTTCGGTTTGAGATTGTTCATTGTTAGGGGGTTGGCGTGGGATGCGGGGAGCGCGAACGGTAACGAATCAGCACATCCAGCGTGATCGGTTTGAGCCAGTGCAAGAACCACGCTTGAATCAAACCTTTTGGAAGGAACGGGCGTTAAGGACCGCGGAATCGGATCTTCTGACTGCCCGGCAACCCGATGGATCAACCAGAATCGCACGGCGTTTTTAGCAGGCTTCCACAGGAAACGACTTTTCTAACGCTTTAAAATTGAGGAGCTTACTTTATGGCTACAAAAAATTCGTCGTCGAATTGCTCGGCGCTGACGGAAAGGGTGTGAGCGGCGTACCGGTCAAAGCCAGCGGCTGTATGGAACTCGTTTCCAGCCCCGTGGGCACCGTGCTTTTCCTGACCGACGAATCTCAGGTGACGGTCACCATCAGCGGCAAAGACGTTTTCAAAGCCGCGATAAACGCCGTTCCTGATCGGCTTGTCTTCGTTCAGGATGGCGGTGGTTGGAAACAAAAATAGAAAAGTGATCGTTGTTACAGCAAAAAACGGGGAATGTTGTCAGGACATCCCCCGTTTTTAATCCGCCCTCGATCAAGCGTGGGCGGCGCGCTTCCACGCGAGCGCCTTGAACCATCGTCCTGACAAGCTCTCGCGTCCCTGAAGTTCGGCAGGCTCGACCTTAGCCCTTTTTGAACCGTTTCCGGCCGGGCTTTTTTAGGCTGTGCTGGCCGTCAGCGCAGGGTCACAAAATGCGTTTTACTAGCCAACACGTCTTCCAGATGCCGCCATATATTCGGGCAGAACTTGGAGATCACCGCCGCGAGCGGCAGCGCCAACAACCCCGCGCCGACCAGGGCGACGATCCAAAAACCCGCGAACGGGGCCAGCGCGATAACCAGAACGGCGAATGCTACGAGTTTAACTAGGTCTTTCATGATCGCTACGTCGTGGAAACCCCGTCGCTCGGAACGCAGACCACGCACGCCCTCTTTTCTTTAAGTGTTAAAAGCTCTTTTTTGGACGGCTCCGGGGATCACCCATGAGACTGTCGCCTTGCAAGCGCCGCCTCCCAGCGTGAGGACCACGCCCGAATGCTCATGAATAGAGCAATTTAGCTTTGCACTAGAGGGCTGATTGCCAAACTCGAAAACAAAAACTTGCGCTCAAACCCCAATAGTGCCACTGGATTGGGATATAGCTTACCATAAAAGATGCTGCGTTGCAATATTTTTTGCGATTCTGGATCAGCAAGCTTTGAAGATGTCAAGCTTGAAATCGAGTTCGATTAGCGAGTACGAGTCTTTCCTCGGATATTTCGACTGTAGACCCCTCTTCTCTGCTACCCCTATCAACCAGCTTTCTTGCCTTTGAGGAAATGCATTTATTAGGCCAGCCTGATATTGACGGATCGAGTGCAGCCCCATAATCTTACTTTGATCTTACCGGCGGAGGTGGCACCAGTAGAAACGACTAAACTGTCCAGTAAAGGCCAAGTGATCATACCGAAACATATTAGAGAATCTCATCGCTGGGATACTGGCCTCGAACTGCAAGTAATTGAATTTGATGGCGATATATTACTGAAACCTAAAGCCGCTTTCGAGCAAACCACCATTGATGACGTCGCTGGATGCCTGCACTCTATAGCGGCCCTAAAAAATGGACGAAAACATTCAGGACGCAATAAAGCAAGCGGTAAGGAAAGTTTGGCGTGATAGCGATTGACACCAACATCATCGTCCGCCTTTTAACCAAGGACGATACGAAGCAATACCACATCTGCCGCAAGCTGTTTGAAGCCGAGGAAATTTATATATCCGATACCGTCATTCTGGAAACAGAATGGGTCCTGCGTTTTGCATATGAGTTTGAGCCTATTGAAGTCGGTAGTGCTTTTCGAAAGTTATTTGGCCTACCCAACGTAAAACTATCTAATAATTACATCATCGCTCAAGCCATAAACTGGCATGAACAAGGATTAGATTTTACAGATGCATTTCATCTGGCTCTAAGCCAAAGTATCCCCACACTCAAAACGTTTGACGGCGAGTTCATTAAGAAATCAAAAGATCTTTCGAAACGCGCTGTTCAAAAACCCTGACGACCAAGCTCAGCCGCCGGCGTCAGCCGGTCGGCTGGAGTGCCTTGTTAGGCGGTTTGAAGCTTCGGCTATCTCTAGTAGATACCGAAGTGCTTTGTTGACAGCTTCGTCGTTTGGGAAAGCTTGCGCAATATCTGGTTCAAGGAGGACAACATTGCTTTCTTCTTTGATGCGATTCGCGTATTTGCCACGCACAATTTCCCCAAAATCAGACCTTTTATATTCAGGGCGAAGCTCGTCCGCCATTTCTGACTTAACCTTCTTCATAAATTTGCCTCTCAGCATTTGTTGCTAATCGTGCGGATATGATTCGAATCGAATTTCCGTGCTCCGTATGAGATACAGCAAGCAAACGGCCCCGCGAGGAAACGCCAAATGTCACAAAACGGTCTTCATCTTCCGAATGATCAGGATCGTGCGCAGTAGCAGAAAAAGTATCGCGCAATGCGCTAGATGCTTCTTCAAAGCTGACACCGTGCTTGCGGTGGTTTGCCGCAGCCTTTTTCGTATCCCACAGAAAGCTCATAACTACCCAACGACTGCTAAACCGATTTTAAATGTTGGGTTGCCAAAACGATGGCAATTCAACCTATGCGCTACGCGGCTAAAAAAATAGCAACCTGACTCACCCAACCATTACAAGCTCGCTCCTCTTATTTTTCCTGTCAAAAACCATCAATTTTTTACTGACTTGGCATCAATAGGCAATGCAGATAATATGTGTTTTCTCAATAAATTTGGAATATTCACCCTCGAAAATAACTACCTTTGATTTGTAGTGAATAACGTTGTCTCGGTCATTTCTTAGGCGAGTGATCCAAGGCGTGGCATCGGAGAACGCAGTCGTCAATTCGGAATAGGTTGATGCATTAGCCGTCAAATACTCAGTCAGCAAGAAAACTGACATTTCGCGGTTCCGTGGATGCGTGCCGCCACGTGGGCCTTTTAGCCCTCTCGTGTTTTTGGGCAGAAGCTGCCAAATGACGTAGGCAATATCATTCAGCACGATACGAAACCGAATGATGAAGCTTTCAACGTCAGCATCCAAGAATGGACGTTCCTCTCGTTTAAGGTCGATGACCGACATGATTCGCTCGTAGCAGCCAAACAACCGTGTAAGAGACCAGAACAGTGTTCCTGTGTTGAAGTGATGAGGGTTCTCGTGTTCGCCAAAGCCGACGGCATCCAGCGACTCAAAGAGCGGAACGTATAGTGAGTGAGGGTCGTCAGATTGTGGCATAACGTCTTAGTTCAGCGGCGCCGAGCGCAGCGAGGGAACCCAAAAGCGAAGCTTTTGGGCGTCCGCTGCAACTAACTGTTAGGCGACTGGAATTAGAATAGGAATTTTGTATTTTGTTGCACTTGTAGATTGAATCCACACAAGCTGACGGGAAAGGAAAAATAAGACATGCTATGTTTGCCCACCTTTCGACAACCCGTTAATCCCAGCATACTACGGAGTGCTGAGCAATGCCATCCTGTGCGGATCACGGAGCAGAAAGTAACCATGGTTGTAGCACATCAAAGTTGAATTTGGGCATATTACTCAAGCGGGTCTTCCAGATCATTAACTGGGTTTGGAATATCCTCCAGAATTTCTTCTCTGTCGCAATTTTTAAGAAAGAAATACAGGGACGAATCGATAATCTTCATTACCTTACCTCCACGATCGTAGTCCACGAATGGCGGTTGTATCTTTTTGCTGATTTGGTGCTGGGTGATATTGTGGAGGAATGCCCCTAGATCGCTTGATCTCACGTCGTCCGGTCGGTGGTGGATGTTCCGAATTTCTTCTAGCAGCACGGCTCGTGATAGTCCTTTTTGGATGTCATCAAACGCATGGGTTAGTAGCAGTCTAATAAAATAATAAGGGTAGGCGAGGGAAGGCTTCCCGCTTTGAGTACTCGTCCGGACTCGAATGTCCACAAATGACTCAAAGTTTCTGATATGTCGTGCGCCATACTCCTTGGCCTTTTGCGCTAGTGCATCCTTCAAATGTTGTTCTGTGATTTCAACGCAGCTATTAGCGGTTTCCACTACACCAGCATTTAGGCAGCATAGTTTACATATTTCTTGGACTACCCCGACGCTGTCGAATGAATCCTCGATAAGTTTGTCTCGAATGGCAGAAAAAGAAACATTTAACAATTTTTCGCCTACATTTATTAGTCGTCGGAAGTCGTTCTCTTCCCATGGCTCGACAGGCACCTCGGTAATTCTGTCGAGGAGATCTCCGTTAAATTGTGCAAGTCTATTAGCTTCACGCCAGATGCCTAGAACTATGAAAACGATATGGTGATCTTGGAATATTCTGAGATCGTAAGCGAGGGACTCTTGCACCTCGATCGAAAGGTAATGAAAGTTCTCTAGAATAATGAATTTGTCACAACTGTTAGTTTTGAGTAGTTCCGAAAGATCCTGGGCAAGGGAAAGATTATATTCGACGTATTGTTCAACTCTTTCGGTCGATTTTGAGCCCTTATCGTTCAATTCAGCGCTTACGTCGGTCCCGCCCAGAAAGGGGATTTTTACTTTAAATCCCGCACTGATCTTTCCGCCGTGCTCACTACCTTCTTCAAAGGTTTCAGACTCAATATAACGGATGTTTAACTGGCGAAGGATTGATTTGTATATATCGACTGGCTGTGTTTGTGGAGAGCATTCGACCTTCACATAATCTTCTTCTGAAAGGTGCTTAAGAATCAGCGAAGTCTTTCCTTGCTTAGATGATCCATAAACTACTACTTCGTTGTTACTGTCTAGCGCTGCCTTAAATCTAGCATCCACGACGTCGCGCTCAATGTATGACTTAACTAACGTACTCTTGACGCCGAAGACGTCCTCAGTCCGATGATTCACGCGGTTCTCTCCGTAAATATAACTCGTAGTTTTGGCTTCGGCTTTAAGACGCCTAATGGGGCGGCGGATAAGCCGCGAGGGCGAGAAAGCTGCAGGCTTTTTCGCCTGAAGTCGGCTTGATCCGCGTGGTTGTGCGGCGCTTCGCGCCGCGCAAGCCGCGGATGCTTATCCGCCGCCCCGTTGTCGCGGGCGCGAAGCGTCCGCGACAACAAGTGATTATATAGTTTCCGCCTATCCACGAAATTTCTTGCCGCACCAAGGATAAGCAGCTCATTCCAATAAATTTTATGGGCCGCAGATCCTCAATCGCAAACCGCTCCCCACTTCGAAAAGCAGCATCTAAATTCTACTCCACACCTCAATCAGCGCAACAATCCCCGCCAAGTCTCTCAACACAAGCAAAAACCCAGCCCCCGCAACTCCCCTGCCACTTTTTCAACGGCCTTTCCGACCGCTGCCCTGACTTCGGGCGACAACTCAATCCCCAACTCCAGATCCAATGGCACGACGCCGATTAGCGTGACGGCGCGCGGCGCTTCATCGCTCAGCGTCAACGTCGCCAGCACATCGGCCAAACCGAGTTGATGGGGAGAAAAGCGGGTTTGAAACAGGGCGGGAACTTCGGCGTTAGTAAGTTTGATCACCGTCCCTGGCGGCGCATCGTCCTTCACCGCATCGCAAATCACCAAATGGTCGCAACCGGCGATGACGTTCAACAACTCCATGCCGGCGGTGCCGCCATCGACCACCTCGACCTCCGGCGGCAAGACATAACGCTCGGCCAAAGCCTCGATGACCCTTACCCCGACCCCTTCATCGCGCAGCAGGATATTACCGAGGCCCAGCACCACCACCCGCATTCAGATCGCCTTGACCTGCACGATGGGCCGTCGCTTGGAATCGGCCAAATGAATCGCGCAGGCCAAGCACGGATCGAAGGAATGCACCGTGCGCAGCACCTCCAACGGCAATTCCGCGTTGGCGACCGGATTGTCGAACAACGACGCCTCATACGGACCCGGCGCGTCGTTGTCGTCGCGCGGGCCGGCGTTCCAAGTGCTCGGCACCACCGCTTGATAGTTCTTGATCTTGCCGTTTTCGATCACCGCCCAATGCGACAGCACCCCGCGCGGCGCTTCGTGATAGCCGAAACCGCGAATCTCGCCCTTGGGAAACACCGGCCGGTTAAAGGTATCGAAATCGCCCTTGGCGATATTATCGACCAACAATTGCCATTGATTTTGCAGCGATTCGAGCAGCACCGCGCAGCGCACCGCCCGCGCGGCGATCCGGCCGATGGTCGAATGCAGCGCCTCGACCGGAATCTTGCTGCCGGCCACC
Organism: Candidatus Competibacteraceae bacterium; assembly: GCA_016713505.1. NCBI lineage: Bacteria > Pseudomonadati > Pseudomonadota > Gammaproteobacteria > Candidatus Competibacteraceae > Candidatus Competibacteraceae bacterium. The sequence continues at coordinate 1,402,171 of JADJPA010000001.1, forward strand.
GTGCTGGCGATGTCGAGCACCCGGTTGAGGTGGCGCTTGGTCGGTTCGTGGCCGGCGGCGACCATGCCCAGCACGTTGGCCAACGGCCCAACTTGCACCCGTTTTTCGTAAAAGGTCGGGGCCTTGACCCAGGAATATTTGCCGTTGTCCTGAAAATCGGTGTGATGGGGATGGGTCTGGCCGTCGTAGGGGTGGCGCGCGCCATCGCCGCCCTTGTATTGGTACCAGGCATGTTTGACGCTTTCCTTGACCCCGTCGCGGAAAAAAGCGTCTTGATAGCTGGTGATCGGCTTGAAGCTTGCCAGATCGCCCTTGGCGATGAAGCCGCCGGGCAGTTCAAAGCGAGTGCCCTTGGTGTCCAGCGGCAGATCGGGCACCGACAGATAATCGGTGACGCCCGCGCCGTACTGGGTCCAATCGGCGTACAGCGCGCCGACGGCGGCCACATCGGGGATCATCGCTTGATTGATGAACTCGCCCAGCTTGTCGATCTCGGCCTTGATGGCGAACAACCGCTCCAAGGTCAGCGTGGATTGACTGTCGGGATTGATCGGATTGGCGACTCCACCGACCGCAAGATTTTGAATGTGCGGCGTTTTCGAGCCGAGAATGGCGACGATCCGATTGGCGATCCGCTGGTATTCGAGCGCCTGCAAATAATGGGTCGCGGCCAGCAGATTCACATCGGGCGGCAATTTCATCGCCGGATGGCCCCAGTAGCCGCTGGCGAACACCCCCAACTGGCCGGTGCCGACGAAGGCTTTCAACTTCTCTTGAATCTGGCGGATTTCCTGGACGCCGTTGCGCCGGTAGTCGGCCAAGCTCGCGCCGAGCTTGGCCGCGCCTTCGGGGCTGCCGGACAAGGCGGATACGATATCGACCCAATCGAGCGCCGCCAGTTGGTAAAAATGGACGATGTGATCGTGGATGCCGTGCGCCGCGACGATCATGTTGCGGATGTATTGGGCGTTGAGCGGCACCTCTAAAGCCAAGGCGTTTTCAATCGCCCGCACCGATACAATGGCGTGCACGGTGGTGCATACCCCGCAGATGCGCTGGGCGAAAATCCAGGCGTCGCGCGGGTCGCGGTCCTTGAGGATGATCTCGATGCCGCGCCACATCTGCCCCGACGACCACGCATTGGTAACCTTGCCGTTGTCCACCTCGCAGTCGATGCGCAAGTGGCCTTCGATGCGGGTGATGGGATCGATGGTGATTCGGGTCATGACGGCCTCCCATAAGCTTCAACGGCACCGCCATGCAGCACCGGCAGGGTCTTGATGAACAGCAGATAGAGCATGATTTCCAGACAGACGATGCCGATGGTGATCAGCAGTTCCGGCGCGGACGGGAAATACGTCCAACCGTTGCCGGGTTGCAGAGTAATCAAATAGGAATCAATACGATACAGCGAACCGGCGGCCAAAATGCACACCGCCCCAATAAACTGCCAGCGCTGGCTCCAACGGCGCTCCGACAGCAGCACGAACACCGGCGCGAGGAACAGCGCGCTCTCGATCAAAAACAGATTGCCGTTCAAATCGCCGGCGACGGCCGCGCCGAGCTGGCCGCGATACATCAGATCGGTCCAGCGCAACACCGAAAAGCCGATTAACAATCCGGCGGCGACGCGCGAGAGCCGAGCGAACAGCCTCACTTCCGACGGCGTATTAAAAGCGCGATGGACCAGCGTCGCCTCCAGCATCACCACCCCGTAGCCCATCGCCAGCGCCGAACTCAAAAACAGCAAGGGCAGCCACGGCGTGTTCCACAACGGCGGCAGCTTGTAGCCGAGAATCAGCAGCACCGTGCCGAGCGAGGATTGATGCATGGTCGGCAGCAATACGCCAAGCGCCACCAGCACGTACATGTAGCGCTTCAAAAACGCCTGCAATTTATCCAGGCCGTAGCGCTGTTTGAAACCGAGCGGCATCCGCTCCAGAAAAGCGGGCCAAAATTCCAGCCACAACACGGTGACGTAGGCCATAACGCACAAGCCCACCTCCAGAATCACCGAGTTGGGCTGGGCGTACCAAGGCATCAGCAGGTGGAAGGCGTGCCAGTAGCGACCTAAATCGATCATCACCGCCAGACCGCCCAGGGTGTAGCCGAACACTCCGCCGAGCAGGGCCGGACGCATCAGCGGGTGATAGGCGTTGCGGTTGAAAATGTAGATCAGCAAGGCCATGGCGAAGCCGCCGCAGCCGAAGGCGGTACCGATCACCACATCCAACACCACCCAGGTGCCGATGGGAAAACCGTTGTTCATGTTAGACACGTCGCCCATCCCGAACAGAAAGCGCCGGGCGATGAAATAGGCCGAAATCAACACGAACAGGCCGAGAATCAGAAAAGGCTTGGTGACCACTTTGCCGCCGAGCGGCCGGTGAACGACGGCGCTCATGTCGGCCGATCCTCCTCGTTTTTACCTTCGTCGTCTTTCTTGACGCTGCGGCGGGCCAGCATCACCAAGCCGCCGAATAGAGCCAGCGGTGCGATCATGCCTTTATAAATCGTATGCTGGACGCCTTCCGTCACGGCGGCCGAGGAATGATCGGGCAATATCGGCAAGCCCAGATTTTCGTGCGGCACGCCAGTCAAATAGCGCACTTGCGTCCCGCCAGATTCCTTTTCGCCGTAGATGTGCGGTTTGTATGCACCAACCGGCGCGGCGTTGGGGGCGCGGTCGCCGCCCAACAAGCCACGCGGAAAGTCGTATACCTCGCCCGGCTTGAGCGCCAGACGCTGTTCGGCTTCCTTTTGCAAATCCTCAACCCAACCGAACAGCGACGCGCCGGTCGGACACACATCGCAACAGGCCGGAATTCGACTGTTTTTCCACAGTTCGGTGGCTGAGGCGCTGCCGGCGTGCGCCGTTCCCGCCATCGCCTCGGAAAACAGGGGGTTATCCTTCAACAGATGATGGCAAAACTGGCATTTAGAAATTTGACCCAAGGCATCGTCGAACTGGTAGTGCGGAACGTTAAACGGACAGCCCAGCACGCAATAGCGACAGCCGATACAGGCGTCGGGATCGTGAGTGACGATGCCGGTAATCGGATTTTTTTGCATCGCGCTGACCGGACACACCGACACGCAGGACGGGTCGAGACAATGCAGGCAATGCCGTTTGACGAAGGCGTAGCCGTTCACTTCGCGGTCTTTTTGCGCCATCGTGCCGTTTTGATAGACGCGGATCACGTTCAAGGTCTTACCGGACAGATCCTCGGCGGTATCCCAGGTGCCTTCGTTCCAACCGGCCAGGGCTTGCGGCTGCTCGACCGGCATCCCGTTGGCGTCCTTGCAGGCGCTGACGCAGGCTTTACAACCGATGCACTGGGTCGAGTCATACAGCATTCCGATGGCTTTGGGCGGCAACGGTTTGTTTTCGCGCGGCGCGAACGGCGCGGCGGCGTCCGCGACCGACGCGGCGGCGGTGGCGACCGCCCCGGCCGCGCCTTGCAAAAATTGTCGGCGGCTCAGGCTCATGGCGCACCTCTCAGGATTGCTCGCCCGAATCGGCGTCGGTTTTCGACTTGCCGTCCATGCCGCGCAAGGCCATCGCGCCCGCGCCGACCGCCAAACCGGCGACCCCGCCGATCACGGCGGCGGCCCCGGCGCTGATCCCCTCGCCTTTCAGCGAATCCACCGCCGGGAACGCGGTCGGCGGCGCGTAGGTATGCACGGTGGCCAGCGCGTGGATCGGCTTGGTGAAACCGATGCCTTGCTCGGTGCAGCCGAAGCAGGGATGACCCGTACCCACCGGCCAGTTGCCCTCGCCGACATCGCCGAAGCCGATGGACGGGCAATTGGCGTAGGTCTCCGGCCCTTTGCAGCCGAGCTTGTAAAGACAAAAACCCTGGCGATGGCCGTAGTCGCCGAACTCCAGGGCAAAGCGCCCGGCGTCGAAGTGTGGTCGCCGTTCGCAGTTTTCGTGGATCAGTCGACCGTAGGCGAATTTGGGCCGGTTCTTGGTGTCCAGCGCCGGCGGCTTGCCGAAGGTTAATAAATAAAGCACGGTCGAGAGGAAGTTGTAGGGGTTGGGCGGACAACCGGGGATGTTGATGACGGTCTTGCCCGGCAAGACCTCATGCACCGGCTTGGCGTGGGTGGGGTTGGGATCGCTCGACGGAATCCCACCCCACGAGGCGCACGAGCCGATGCCGATGATCGCCGCCGCGCCTTCCGCCGCTTCCTTGACCGCCTCCAAAATCGGCTTGCCGGCGACCATGCAGTAAATCCCACCGTCCCTGGTAGGAATCGAACCGTCCACCACCAACACGAACTTGCCCCAGTTCTCCTTGATCGACTTGGCTTTGTACGCCTCGGCCTGATGGCCGGCTCCCGCGCACAGGGCCTCGTGATAATCGAGGGAGATCATGTCGAGGATCAGCGCTTCGAGGCTGGGGTGATACGCGCGCAGCAGCGATTCGGTGCAGCCGGTGCATTCCTGGGCCGACAGCCAGATCACCGGCGGCCTCGCCTTGGCGGTGGCCGCCTCCGCGATGCGGATGCCCATCAGCGCCGACAGGCCCAAGGTCGCCGCGACGCCGGTGCAGTATTTCAGGAACTGGCGGCGGGTCAGCCCGCCCAGCGCCCCCTCGTAACCATCGGGATTGGTGATCTCGTAAGCATCGAGATCGAGATCGTTGACATCATGCATGAACGCGCGCCCCCCGCTACCGAAGCTAACATTCAAAAGTTAGCCGGGCGTTGCGGGGGCACTTTGATGATCGTCAATTTTCCTCTGGAATTTTTCTTACAATCGAATTTCGCCCAGTACTATCCGGTCGAAGACCCGCTGTTCGGCAAAAACCAACTGATGGACAAGCGGGGCGCGGGCGTCCGGCTGATCTTGAAGCGCAGCGAGGCGCTTTCCGGCAAACGTCCGGTTTACCAAAACTTAAGCGACATGGAACTGAAGCTGACGATCTTTGCCGCGCCGCCGGCCCAACAGGACGCGACAACCGACGCACTCAACCCAACAGCGACGGCCTGATTTCGTCGAGCAGGGAATCGGGCTGCGCGACATGGACGGTCCGACCGGAGAACCGGGCGATGCCGTCTTCCTCAAGCCGGCTGATGATCCGCGACAGGGTTTCGTGACGCGCGCCGATCATCGAGGCCAGATCGCGGCGCGACAGCGGCAACTGCATCACCCGGCTGCCGTCAGCTCCAGCGCGGCCGTGGCGATCCATCAACACCGACAGCAGATGCACGAACTTAGTCCGGTTGGAAAACGTGGCGTTTTGGACCAGTTTGGCGTGCGCGTCGTCGAGATCGGCGGCGACCCGCCGCACGAACTCCAAACCCAAGGCGGGATTTTTATCGAGCAGCGTCCTCACGACGTGCTTGTCGATGAAACACACCTTGCCAGGCCCCAGCGCTTCGGCGTTATGCCGGCGATTCTCGCCCAGCAACAAACCCCGATAACCCAAGGTGTCGCCCGGATAGCCGAGCTGGACCAGCACGGCGTTGCCGCCGTCATCGACCTTGCGGATCGCGACCGTACCCGAGACGATGCAATAAATTCCGTGACTCGGTTCGCCCGCTGAAAAAATTGGTTCGCCGGTCTGATACAGCCGACATTTCTTGGCCTGGGTGAGCAACCTGATCTCGTCATCGGCCAGCACGCGCCATTCAGTCTGCTCGCGCCATTCGCATTCAAAACAACTGGCGCCGGGTATCGATCTGCGTCGCTCCACCGTCAACGCCCTCCTGCTCGCTTTCACGTTATCGAATTGATGTGTTCGCTCGTCGCTCCATCCGATTGGGCTTACAAAATGGCTGTGAATTTTAGGACTATAGTTATAGTGATAGAGACAACTATAGTTCAGTAATTGCTGAAGGAGGACGACCCATGCCGCAGGCGCTGTTGCGACCGATTCTGGCGATCGCGGTTTCCTTTTTGATTTTCGTGGGCGTTTTGTGGGTCATCGATCCCGTCGGCGGCTTTTTCACGTTGGTCGGTCCCGCTTCCACCGATCAAACTTATCGCTACGCGGCTAAGCCCGCTGGCTTGGATACCCCCGCCGGCCAGTGCGTGGTCTGTCACAGCATCGAAAAAAATGGTCCGATGCGCTCCGCACCTAATCTTTGGGGCATCGTCGGCGCTCCGAAAGGCAGGGTAAAGGGTTACGGCTATTCCCGCGCCTTGCTGGAAGCCGGCGGCGTCTGGACCGAACGGGAATTGCACGAGTATTTGACCGCGCCCGATAAATTCCTGCCCGGCACCAAGAAAACGCTGTTGGGTTTGCCGGACGAGAAGGAACGGGCCGAACTGATTTCGTTTCTCGCCACCCTCAAGGATTGACGCGGGTTCGAGCGTCGCTTTTAACGCCTCAACGCTGGCGCGCGATACAAAATATAAAATATCTTGAGTCCGCTCATAACCCTACACTCGCCTCATCGTCACCTTCGTTAGGAGATGCATTCATGCAGCCACTTTCTTTCGGCTATCGCGGCTCGTTCGCTCTAGCGCTGCTGGTCGCCAGCGGCGTCGCTCAGGCTCACACTTTCGGACTGCCTCACATGGATTTCGCGACGGGATTCATCCATCCCATCGGTGGCCTGGATCACGTTTTAGCGATGGTTGCGGTCGGTTTGTGGGCCACGCAACTGAGCGGGCGGGCGCTCTGGTCGGTGCCTCTGACCTTCGTGCTGACGATGGCTATCGGCGGCGCATTCGGCTTTCTCGGCGTTCGGTTGCCGTTGGTGGAAACCGGCATCGCCGGTTCGGTGCTGGTGCTAGGCGTTTTAGTCGCGCTGGCTTCGCGCTTGCCGCTGATGGCCAGCATGACGCTGGCCGGGGTGTTCGCCGTTTTCCACGGCTACGCGCACGGGGCGGAAATGGCGGTTGAATCGAGCGCGCTGTGGTACAGCCTGGGCTTCTTGTTGGCGACCGCGCTGTTGCACGGCGCGGGCGTCGGCCTCGGCCTGCTGGCCTGGCGCGGTGCGGCGGCGCGGTGGTTGCGCCTCAGCGGCGCGGCCATCGCGGCCGGCGGCGCACTGTTGCTGGTCGGGTGATTGCGACTTATTTCATCGGCTCCCGCCGGCGTGGAGAGGGATTAAGTCCCGATTTCATGCACGAATTTTCGCTGTGCGAAGGCATCATCGAAGCCATCACCACCCAAACCCGGCAACAAGGCTTCAGCCGGGTGCGGCGGGTGTGGCTGGAAATCGGCGCGCTGGCGAATGTCGAACTGGATGCCTTGCGCTTTGCCTTTGAAGTCGTGCGCGCTAACACGGTCGCGGCGGCGGCGGAATTGGACATCATCACCCTGCCGGGCCGCGCGTGGTGTCTGAATTGCATGCGAACGATAGCGGTCGACGAACTGTACGATCCATGCCCGCTCTGCGGCGGTTATCAATGGCGGCTGACCGGCGGTAACGAAATGCGAATCAAGGAGTTGGAGGTCGAATAAATGTGTGCTACTTGCGGTTGCGGCGAAAGCGAGCCGGTCGCCCATTCCCATTCCCAGGCTCACGATTCCACCCACGAGCACGCGGGCGGCTTGGTTCACGACCACGCCCACGAACATCCGCGCCGGATCAGTTTGGAACAGGACATTCTGGCGAAAAACGCCGAATTCGCCGCCGGCAACCGACGACTGTTCGCGGATCGCGGCATGTTCGTGCTGAATCTGGTCTCCAGCCCCGGCTCCGGCAAGACCACGCTGTTGACGCAAACGGTTCGCTCGTTGGGCGACGCCTTTCCCGTCACGGTGATCGGCGGGGACCAGCAAACCGCCCGCGACGCCGAGCGCATCCGCGCCGCCGGCGCGCCGGCGGTGCAGATCAACACCGGCAAAGGTTGCCATCTCGACGCCCACGGCGTCGGCCACGCGCTGGACCAATTGCCTCTAGCGGAAGGCGGCGTCTTGTTCGTCGAAAACGTCGGCAATTTGGTTTGTCCGGCCGATTTCGACCTCGGCGAAGCGGCTAAGGTGGTCATCCTGTCGGTGACCGAAGGCGAGGACAAGCCGCTGAAATATCCCAACATGTTCGCCGCCTCGCGCCTGATGCTGCTCAATAAGATCGACTTGTTGCCGCATGTGGATTTCGATGTGGAGCGCTGCATGGACTACGCGCGGCGGGTGAATCCCGACTTGCAAATCCTGCGCTTGTCCGCCCGCACCGGCGAGGGCATGGCGGCGTGGCTGGATTGGGTGCGCGCCGGCCAACGCAACGAATTGACGCAACATATCAACCGTCTGGAATCCGATCTGGCGGCGGCGCGGGCGCGCTTGATTCACGGCGGCGGCGAAATCCGCCGGACCATTATTTAGCGACCGCACCTGACGGCATGGCCGCGCTACAACGCCGGGCGATCCGGATTCGCGGCCAAGTGCAAGGGGTCGGTTTTCGCCCGTTCGTTTACCGGCTGGCCACCCAACGCGGTCTGAGCGGTTTTGTCCGCAACGACGGCGCGGGCGTGGCCATCGAGGTGCAGGGCTTGCCGGCCGTTTTGGACGATTTTCTGGACGCCTTGCGCCAACCGCCGGCGCTGGCCCGCATCGACGCCTTAGCCGTCAGCGATCTGCCGCCCGAACAAAATTTCGACGCCCCGTTCGCCATCGTCGCCAGCGGCGGCGGCGCGACGACGGCGGAGATCGCGCCGGATTCGGCGATCTGCCCGGCTTGTCTGGCCGAACTGTTCGACCCAAGCGACCGCCGCTACCGTTACCCTTTCATCAACTGCACCGACTGCGGCCCGCGCTACACGATTACCGCCGCGCTGCCCTACGACCGGCCCAACACCAGCATGGCCGGCTTCACGCTCTGTCCAACGTGCGCGCGGGAATACCGTGATCCCGGCGACCGCCGCTTTCACGCCCAGCCGAACGCCTGTCCGGTCTGCGGGCCTCATCTCAACGTGCGCGACGCCTCGCATCAACCGATGGCGACTATCGATGTGATCGAAACCGCGTTAAAGCGACTGCTCGCTGGAGAGATTTTAGCGATCAAAGGTTTAGGCGGCTTTCATTTGGTCTGCGACGCGCAAAATTCCGCCGCCGTCGCCCGCTTGCGCCAGCGCAAGCAGCGCGACGCCAAACCGTTCGCGGTCATGGCCGCCAATGCGGCGTCACTGAGCGTTTGGGTTGAAATCAGCGACGCCGAACGGCGCTTGCTGGAATCGCCGCAGCGGCCCATCGTCCTGCTGCGCCAACATCCGGAAACCGAGCGGCGCTTGCCCGGCATCGCGCCCGGCTTGGCGCATCTGGGCGTGATGCTGCCGTACACGCCGCTGCATTATCTACTGTTCCATGAAGCGGCGGGCCGACCGGCGGGCGTGGCATGGCTGGACCAGCCCCAGCCTTTATTGCTAGTGATGACCAGCGCCAACCCCGGCGGTGAGCCGCTGGTGATCGACGATGGCGAAGCCGCGCGCCGCTTGGCCGGAATCGCGGATGGTTTCGTCAGCCACGACCGGGCGATTCTGGCGCGTTGCGACGATAGCGTGCTGATGGAAGGCGCGTTTGTTCGGCGCGCTCGTGGTTACACCCCGCAAGCCATCCGCCTGCCACACGCGGGGCCTTCGGTGTTGGCGCTGGGTGGTTTCCTCAAAAATACCGTTTGCCTGACGCGGGATGATCGCGCCTATCTTTCTCCGCACATCGGCAGCCTCGACAACGCTGAAACCTGTCGCGCGTTGGAAGAAGCGGTCGAACACCTGCAAGACATTTTGCGGATCGCGCCGGAACGGATCGCTTGCGACTTGCATCCCGATTTTCCCAGCAGCCGGCTGGCGGCGCGTTACGCCGCCGAGCGGGATTTGCCTTGCATCGCCGTGCAGCACCATCACGCCCACATCGCGGCGGTCGCGGCCGAACACGGTTTATGCGAGCCGATTTTGGGCTTGGCGTTGGACGGCGTTGGGTTAGGGGCGGACGGCGGCATTTGGGGGGGCGAACTGCTCGAAGTCGATGGCGCGCGCTTCGAGCGTCTCGGGCATTTGCGGCCGCTGCCGTTGCCGGGCGGCGACCGGGCCGCGCGCGAGCCGTGGCGATCGGCGGCGGCGGCGCTGCACGAACTCGGCGGATCTGACGAAATCAGCCGTCGTTTCGGCGCGAAGGCGGGTCTCATCCGGCAAATGTTGGACCAGCGCATCAACACGCCTTTCACCAGTAGCGCCGGTCGTCTGTTCGACGCCGCCGCCGCTTTACTAGGCGTGCGAGAAGTCAGCGATTACGAGGGACAGGCGGCGATGGAGTTGGAAGCTCTGGCGCACCGGCACGGTCCGGCGAATCCGCTGGCTGAAGGATTCGTTGTTCATGACTCCGGCGTCTTGGACCTTTTTCCCCTGCTCGCTTGGCTGGCGAATGGCGTTGTAACCGAATTAGGAGCGGCTTGCTTTCATGCCACGCTCGCCTTGGCTTTAAGCGAATGGCTGAATGGGGCCGGCAGAACATCAGGCATTCGGAAAGTGGCGTTAAGCGGCGGCTGTTTTCTCAACCGGTTGCTGGCGACTCAACTTCGAGCGCGTTTGGAACAATCCGGCTGGCAGGTCTTAACCGCCCGTCAAGCGCCACCGAATGATGGAGGGATCAGCTTGGGTCAGGCTTGGGTGGTGATGCAGTTCGTTTCTTCAGAAGCATCCTTACAAAGGCCTGACTTGACGCCGTCCCATTCCAGACAGCAAGCGCCTCACAACAGGCAGGCCTTTACTTGATCACACTTTGAACCTCAGTTTGTATTTGCCTACGCTCCAATAGGGGCAGCGGAATTAGCCCTTGCTGCAATAAATAACCGCTGGTTGCAATAGCGCTTTCAGAAGTCGCTTCCACTAGATATTCTTTCAAGCCAGCTACTAGAGAAAGGTGATTCCTCTTTACATAAAGCATCAAAGGGCTTACCACGGGATATAAATTACGGGCGATACTCGCTTGCAACGGCTCAACCCCATCAATCGGTAATTTATTTAAATTAAACTTGTTGGCAAAAGCCTCTGTAAAAATGCCCATTCCATTATTGAGTTTTTGTACCACGGTATCCAAATTATCGTATTCAGAATAGGCGCCGTCTTTACGAAAGGTAGTACAAATAGCCTCAAAATTTTTAGGATCAGTGACTTCCAGATTTTTTAAAGCAGCAAACTGCTTGCAACCCGCTAGCATGATTTGATTGAGAACTACTTGGTAATAAGCAAAGACCGGACTAGAATTCCATATCTGAATTTTAATATCGGGAAAAGCGGGGTTAATTTCTTTCCAGGTTTTATAGGAATTGGGAATTAATTTACCGCCGCCTTGTGGATCAGGAATATCTTTAGCCATAGCCAAAAATAGATCCTTACGGGACAATAGTTCAAAGTCTTTGATATTTCCAGTAAAAGCGATGACGACCGCAGTAACGCCTGTTTTGAACTTTAAGATGTCTTTAACATCATTATTTGCGCACAGTTCTTGCTCGTCAGCCGTCATGGGGCGCAAAACGACCGCAGCATCCAGCGACTCGATACCGTCACTAGCGCAAAATTGCTTGTAAGCCAATTCTGGGCTGGTCGACTGAATATTGGGGGCTTTTTTAAGCTTGCCGCTTTGGGTAAGTTGTTCGCTGACGGCAACCGCCATCGGGTAAGGGGCATAGCCGGCCGCAATGGTGGGGTAATCCCTGACGCTCTGAGCGTAGATAATGCTCGTGGCGAATACGTTCACCGCCAGAGCCGTAGCCACTATAAGATTAATTTTTTTCATCAACAGCCTCAATCATGTGATCTTCTTGAAATCCTTCGATCCCTCTAAAGGATGATCGCTCGGGCAAACCCACGATACCTGCGTAACGATATGCAATTCCCGTTCTGACATTACAATAGTGCGAACCCTTCGAATCCTAATAAGCTCTATAAAAGCTTGGCGTGTACCAGAGTGATCTCCCTATAATGCACTGCTAAAAATACAAAAAATTGGAGAAAAAATAAATTGAAAATAACGCTTTTTTGTATCATAAAAATTACTTTTTATAAAATATAAGTAGCAAAGTAAGTCTTCATCATCAAAATATGTAGAAAAGTAAACGGGATTCTTGCACCATCAATCTATCATTTTTGGTTTGAAGATCATTTAGGGTCACTTGTGACAGATAGCGCAAGCCAACTTGGCAGTCATTCACAACTCAAAATCAGATGAGCTTCCGTAAATACCGGCGTGGTACACGGACTCCAAGCAGTCTAGTCTTTATCTTGTGCGCCACCCTGCATGGAGCACGCACGGAGCGCAACTCTTGAAGCCTTTTCAGCCATGATCGCTTTTCAGAGGATTCTGCCCATGTGCCTCGCCGTTCCCGTCCAGATCGTCGAAATCCTCGACCACGACCAAGCCATCGCCGATATGGGCGGCGTTCGAAAATCCATTTCCACGGCCTTATTGGACGAGGTAGCGGTCGGCGACTACGTGATCGTGCACGTCGGTTACGCCCTCAACCGGCTCGACCCGGACGAAGCGGCCGAAACCCTGCGGCTGTTCGCCGAGATCGCCGAGGTCATCCGCGATGAAATACCTGGATGAATTCCGCGACGGCGACCTCGCCCGCCGCCTCGCCGCCCGCATCCGTCAGGAAGTCGAGCCGGAGCGCCATTACGCCCTGATGGAATTCTGCGGCGGCCATACCCACGCCATCTGCCGCTACGGCATCGAAGACCTGCTGCCGGCCAACGTCCGCTTGATCCACGGCCCCGGCTGTCCGGTGTGCGTGCTGCCGAGCGGTCGCTTGCAAGCCGCCATCGAACTGGTGGAACGGGAACACGTCACCCTATGCAGCTACGGCGATCTACTGCGGGTGCCGGGAGCGCGCGGCGACACGCTGCTCAAGGCCAAGGCGCGCGGCGCGGACATCCGCATGGTGTATTCGGTCAGCGACGCGCTCGACATCGCCCGCGCCCAACCCGAGCGACACGTTGTATTCTTCGCCATCGGCTTCGAAACCACCACCCCACCGACCGCCGTCGCCCTCCGTCAAGCCCGCCAAGAACAACTCGTCAACTTCAGCGTCTACTGCAACCACGTCCTCACCCCGCCCGCGCTGCGGGCGATCCTGACGACCCCGGACCCGATCCAACTGGACGGCTGCATCGGTCCCGCCCACGTCAGCACCATCATCGGCAGTCAGCCGTATCACTTCGTCGCGACCGAGCACCGCCGGCCGCTGGTGATCGCCGGCTTCGAACCGCTGGACGTGCTGCAAGCGATTTCGATGTTGATCCGTCAGATCAACGCGGGCAAGGCGGACGTGGAAAACGAATACACCCGCGCCGTCAGCGCGCGGGGCAATCAAAAAGCCCAGCTTTTGATGGATGAAGCGTTCATGCTACGGCCGAGCTTTGAATGGCGGGGGCTTGGCTGGCTGCCGGATAGCGCCCTGCAAATCCGACCCGACTTCGCCGCCTGGGACGCCGAACAGCGTTTTGATATCCCCCCGATTCAAGCCACCGATCACAAAGCCTGCGCCTGCGGGGAGGTGCTGCGCGGCGTCAAGCAGCCGCAAGACTGCACCGTCTTCGGCACCGCTTGCACGCCCGATCATCCGCTTGGTTCCTGCATGGTCTCCGCCGAAGGCGCGTGCGCGGCCCACTATCACTACGGCCGGTTCCGACAGGCGGCGTCATGAACCGCCGCGAGCGCTTCCCCCGCCGGCTCGATCTGACGCACGGCCGCGTCGAGATCAGCCACGGCGGCGGCGGGCGGGCGATGGCGCAATTGATCGAGGAACTGTTTCTCGCCGCCTTCGACAACGACTGGCTGCGCGCCCAAGACGACTGCGCTCAATTCGCCGTGCCTCCCGGCCGCGTGGTGATGGCCACCGACAGCCACGTCGTTTCGCCGCTGTTCTTTCCCGGCGGCGACATCGGCTGTCTGTCGGTTCACGGCACGATCAACGACGTGGCGATGGCCGGGGCGCGGCCGTTGTATCTCGCCGCCAGCTTCATCCTGGAAGAAGGCTTGCCGCTGGCCGACCTCAAGCGCATCGTCGAATCGATGGCCGAAGCCACCCGCCGGGCCGGCGTGCCTGTCGTCACCGGTGATACCAAGGTGGTCGAACGCGGCAAGGGCGACGGCGTGTTCATCACCACCACCGGCGTCGGCGTGGTCCCAGACGGCGTGACGATTTCCGCAAAACGGGCGCGGCCCGGCGATGCCATCCTGCTCAGCGGCTCGGTGGGCGATCACGGCATGGCGGTCCTGGCGAAGCGGGAAAATTTAAGTTTCGACGCCCCGATTCAATCCGACACGGCGGCCTTGCACGAACTGGTGGCGGCGATGGTGGCGGCGGTACCCGACCTGCACTGTTTGCGTGACCCCACCCGTGGCGGTTTGGGCAGCGCCTTGAACGAAATCGCCCAACAGGCCGAAGTCGGAATGCGCTTGCGCGAGGCGGCCATCCCCGTGCGCGAGCCGGTGCGCGCCTTGTGCGAGCTGCTGGGATTGGACCCGCTTTACGTCGCCAACGAAGGCAAACTGGTGGCGATCTGTCCGATGGAATCAGCGGAAACGCTGTTCGCGGCGATGCGCGCTCACCCGCTGGGACGGGAGGCCGCGATCATCGGCGAGGTGGTGGCCGACGATCACGCCTTCGTGGAATTGGAAACCAGCTTCGGCGGCCGGCGTTTGGTCGATTGGTTGAGCGGCGAGCAGTTGCCGAGAATTTGTTAAAAAGAATCTTGAGCTTCAATACGCTTCAAAAGTGAATTGCGCCGATCCGATCATCAGGACATCGCCGGTTTCCAGCGCCAACACCTCGTTGGTCGCCAACCCGTGATGGCCAACCCGCACCGCGCCCGGTTCGGCCAGATTCTGAATCCAGTACATGCCCTCCCGGAATAGCAGTTCGGCATGATGGGGCTTCACGTCTCCGGCCTCAATGCGCAGGCCCGCTTGCGGGGAGTTGCCCAACGATACCCATTTCGGCAGGTAAAAATGCACCACCTGCCGGCGCGCGGCATCCTCGCGCTCGAAGCGGGCATACAGCAAGGAGCCGGGATTGCCGACTCCGTTGAGCTGGGCCACTCGATCCTGAACGCGCAGCAAGTTCAGATAGCGCTCGCGCAAGGATTTGCGCAAGTCATCAGCGCCGGCTTGCCGGTCTCGCTGACGCAGTACCTCGACTAGATCAAGCAAATAGCGACCGAACTTCTCGCGCGGTTGCCGGGGGTCCCAGTGGGTCGGGGTGCGCTCCCATTTCCGGTCCCAGGCCAACACCAGTTTCAACCGGTACAGATCGCAAATATCCACGGTATCGTCCGATTCCAGGAACTCCCAACACCCGCGCGGCAAGCGCTGGCCGTTGCGGCCGGTATAAGTGTGTCCCACATCGCTGGCCGGCATGACCGCCAACTGATCGCCGAGCGCGCAAATCACGCAATGCAGCCGGGAAATCCGAGTGTATTTCGGAACAAACCCCAGGGTGAAATCCCCAAACCCGGTACCGGCGGTCGAACTGTGGCGGCCGAAGACCATGAAGGGCCGGGATACCAATTCGATGCGCCCCGGCGCTTGCGACGGATCGGCGGCCAACAGTAGCGCGCGCGTCAGCGGCGTACCGCGACTGAGCGCATGATCGGTCGCGGTACGCAGGCTGTCGGTGCGCGCCTTGTCGGCGCGTAATTCGAGCGGGTAGGTACAGACCAGATTGTCGCCATCGTCCTTGGCGCGACCGGCGGCGCCCTCGCTGGACGGGGAGTCGGCCCACAACCAAGCGCCGGATGACGGCCCGGCCGTCAGGGGTTCCGGCCAAAAACGCTCGTTCTTTTCAGAAGGGCTGTCCGCGCGCTTGTCAGGGCGCGTCCGGCCCGGAAAGTCGAGCCGCACCTGGGACCGACTGTCGTAAGCCGTCCATTTACCTCGATGGTCGCACAGATCAAGTTCCAGCCAGAGCGTGGTTTGCGCCGAATCGCTGAGGGGATAACGATAGTTCAGATAAACGAGCTGGGCATCTCGCCCGTCCAGCAACCGCAGCGTCGGGAGCTTCCCGTCGTTGGCGAACACCAGATCGGTACTGCGCAAACGCAAGCGAATCTCCCGATACAACCACCAGGTGGGATTGAGCAGCAGCACGCACAGCACGCCGTCTTGTCCCGGCAACGCATTGACGGCGGTCGCCAGCCCCACGGAGATAGGTTGCTGGGTTTCCCCCAGCCGCGCGATCCGTTGTCCGAATTCGGGCAATCGAGCGGGTTCTCCACCCTGCGCCAGCCGAAGATAGCGGTTTCGAAAATAACGCAGCGCCTCTTGATCCCGTAAATCTTTACCCTCTAACTTACCAGAGAGTTCGTCCAACAAGCGCACGAATTCATCCAGCGGAGCCGGCGCGGGCGAAGCGGCCAATGCAGTCGGCTGCTCTGGCCCAGGCAAGGCCACTGTACCGTCCATATCGGCCGCCCGGATCGCCTCGGCAAGGAGGGTCGCCGCCCGAGTCTCATTGCTTGCCAGGAAGGTGACCGGATCGGCCGACGGCCCCAGCGGACGAAGGACGGTCGAGTCGAGCGCCGTTGCTTCGACGGGCTCCGCTACGCCCGCCGGGGTTTTAGCCTGCATCGCTTTTTCGTCGTAATCGAACGAAAAATCGAATTCCGATAAATCCAGGTCGAAATCGACGGCGTTCGAGCTGGCCGATGGCAGTCCGAGTATAGCCTCGCTATCTCGGCCGCCCGGAGCAGCACCCGTCACCTTGGACTGCTCTCCCAAAAAGCAACTCTGAGCGGCTTCATCCACCAATTCCGGCGTGATTTCCCGCTCCGATTGCAAGCTGGCCAGCAGCAGGACCGTATCGCACAAGACCGCGATGGCGCGGGGTATACCTTTGCAATAAAACCGGATCTGCTCGACGGCGGCGGGAGATAGCAAGGTGCTGCCCGCATGGCCGGCGACCTCAAATTGATGGGCGATAAACAGCTCCGTCTCCAGATCGCTCAACCGTTCGAGCCGGCACCGAACCCGAATGCTATCGCGCAGCGGCCGCAATTCCACCCGGTCCAAGCGGCCGTCCATTTCCGGCAAACCCACCAGTACGACCTGAAGGCGCTGGTTGGGGATGGTTGGCGTTTCCACGAAGTCCCGCAGGCGGAGCAACACTTCATCGGGCAAATGCTGGGCATCGTCGAGCAACAAGGCGATGGCGCGGTTCCGGCGCGCCTGGGCAGCCAGCGCATCCAGCAGCAACCGCGGTCGTTGATCGGGGTCCAAACCGTCGGTCGGCAGTTCGAGGCTGGCGGATAAGTAATTGAGAATGTCGGGAAAATCGAGATTGGCGTTGCCCAGCAGAACGAACCGGACATCGTCCGCTTCCTGCATGCAGCGTCGTAATACCAGGGTCTTACCGACCCCGGCCTCGCCGGTCAACAGGATAAAGCCGCGGCGTTCTCGGATACCATCTAGAATGTCGGCGCAAGCCCCATCGAAATTAGCATTTCGGTAATAGTCTTTCGAATCCTTCGGCTTGAAGGGTTTGCTATTAAAACCGAAGTAGGCGGTATACATGCCCCTCTCCTCGTCCCGAAGGCCATCGCACGATCAAACACCTCCGAGAAACTTCCAGTAATGCCCCGACATGGTTGGCCATGCCGAGTTCGAATCCAGATTTCTCCAACACCACAGCCAGCGGCCTCCCTTTGTTTTCCATACCTTATCCGGCCTGCCCGACGCCGTTGCCCCGTAACTCCCTAGCGAGATCCGCCCCAGCTCTCAAAAGCCAGCAGAGCCAGACCACGCTTCAGGGGTGACGCGCAAAGTCACCGCAGGCGCAGGAATTGAGAACACTAAAACCGACCGGTTGCCGTTGCTTTACACGCCCTGACACAGCGCCTCAAGGAACCACTCTCTAAAGCAGCCCTAAATTTATTTAGCAACTTTAATGCCAGTCAATCCCTCCACTCCCCGCGCGCTGGCGGCGCCTGAGGTTTGCCGGCTTTTGATGCTATCGAACGGCGCCGGCTCCCGCCGGGTCAGCGCACGCTGGCGCTCTTGATTGTGAAGTTCTGCAAGCTTTCTTGCCAGATAACGCCGACGCTGTCGCCATTTTTAGGAAAGTCCTTTAGCTGATAGCTCCCGCTCAGCCCCCGTATAAAATCCCCCCCCAGGGTCACGACCGTGAAAGTAGCCCGACCCAGTTCGAGGCCATCGGCCAACGCCCGCGCCGTATGCTGACCGTCCCCCAAGACGTTGGTGTTGAACAGCAACCCCCAACCGTTATCGGCATCGCCGCACGTTCCGCTGGTATCCAGGCGCTCCGTCCCGTAGCCGGCTTGCCACGGCGAGCCATCGATTTCGACATCCACCCGCTTGATAGCCACGCCGGGCTGACAGGTCCATCCCGAAAAAATAGTAATACCGCTTTGATACGAATCCGGTTGGGGATTTTCCAGATAGCCCAGTCGGCCCACCGCCGCCGGCGCCGCGGAAACCGCACCGACGGCGCTCGGCAACGGTTGCAATTCTGGAACGGCCCTTTGCTCGGCGGCCGCGGGCGCATGCTGATTCTGGCGGGCGCTGGCGGGCACGTTACGAGCGCTGATGACGAAATTCTGTAAGCTCTCCTGCCAGCGGATCACGACGTTTTGACCGCTCTTGGGAAAATCGGGAAGCTGATAAGTGGCGCTGGCGCCGCGCAGGAATTCGGTCCCGAGCGTGGTGACCGTGAAGCTGGCGCGACCGATCTCGTACCCGTCGGCCAGCGCCCGCAGCGAATGGCTACCAGTACCCAAACGATTGGTATTGACCAACAAGCCAAAACCGTTATTCGTATCGCCACAAACGCTTTGCGTATCCGTGCGCGGAGTGCCATAGCTGGCTCGCAGCACGGTGCTTCCATCGATCTCGATAGTGACCTGCCCGATTTCGGGCGCGTCTTGGGCCGCGCCTGGAACGCAGGCCCACCCAGAGACTACGGTAATGCCGCTTTGATACGAACCCGGTTGGGGGTTGTCCAGAAAACCTATTTTCTTATTTTCAAGCCATTTACCAAGGCCGTTATCATAACCGGTTTGCAAACGGCCATAAACCGCATAGGCATCATTGCAGGTGCCGCTGCCGGCCGTCAGCGTACCCACTAAATAAGCGTTGTCCTTGAAGACGCCCGAACCGCTGCTGCCCTGTTCGGTAAACCCTTTATCGATGAACATCCTGAAATAGGTTCCGTCCGAGCTAGGATTGCAAACGACTTGATCGCCCGTGGTTTTAAGGCATTGATAACGGCTTTGCGAGGCGCCGAAGCTGATTTTCTTCCAATCGCCTTCGGGATGATGGATGGCGGTATAGCGGTCCCCTTCCGCATCCCAATTCCAGCCCGCATAAACAGCACCGGCGGGCGGTTGTTCGTTAAGGCGTAGCAATGTCATATCGTTATTGGCATAGGTTTCCAGCACGCTCGCGCCGCCAGAACGAAACTGTGTGTTGGCGGACTGCGAAGAGCTGTTGCAAGAAGCTGATTCATAAAACCAAACCGTTTCCAGGGACGATGCTTCGGCCGCGGTTGACACACAGTGGCGGGCGGTCAAAAAAAAAGGGATCTTGGAATTGGCTCGATCCGCCAACAAAGTCCCGCTGCAAAGCCCCGTATACGTCCCTGACGTGAAAACCATCTTGGCGACCGCATTGGAAATGTCGTCGCCATTTTGGCTGAGGGTGCTGTAGCAATTGACATCCAAATTGCAGCGCGCGGCGGCGGCAGGCAGAAAGCTGCTTGATTGTCTGGGGTCGACGGTTAAATGCGATACGGCATCAATTTCCAAGTCAACCTCATTCAAATCAGCTCGCGACCGTACGCGAACCTCCACGACCGCCCGATCTCCCTCCAACGTCGGCGACCAATAAACCTCTGGGTTTTCACCCGCATTGACTCCAGCGCTTTGATTGGTGCTGACGAGTTGTACTATATGCTTGGCGCTTATTCGGTAGGCACGCCCTTGGCCGACCCGACCCGAATAGAAGCGCAATTCTCCAGTTGCCGGCAATCCGCGCACCCGCAGGCCCACGCGCAGAGCCGCCGCGCCGGGCGAAGTGACTTGAAGGCGCGCGATCTGCTCGCCGCCCGCCTGAGCCTGCCACCGCCAAGATTGGGAAACCGCCAGCGACCGTTCCAGAAAATCCGCGATACGGCGGTTAAAGCCGATCTTGGAAGGACCTCCGTCTGATTTTTTCGACGCCATCTGCTCGACTGTTACCGATGCAGGCGGTGGCAAATCGAGACGGAGGATCGAAAGAGTCGCTTCTCCCGCCCGAGCGGCTTGAGTCTGAAACAGGGTATTGGGGATTTCTTCAACGATCCGCGATGGCTCGACCTGGGGTTGATAGCGCTGGGGTGCCACCGGACGCTGGAGAACGGCTGAGTTTGGCTGAGACGGCTGCTCTGGGAACGACGATTCGCCTGCCAGAGCCACACTTTCAAGCAGCATCCAGCCAACGATCACGACAGCGACCAACAAGCCGGCTAAAGGTGTCAAGCCGGCGACCACGGCGGCGATTAGTAAGCGCATTTCTCGGTTCCCTTCAGTCACATGAAGCGATCATCGTACTACTACTTTCAAAAAAAGACAGGTAGGCACATCGGGAGCGGGCTGCTGTTTCAGTAGGTCCACGCTATCATGACCTGCCGTATCTCGCCCGCCACTTAACAGGCTTGCAGGCTCAAGGCGCGGGGCTCGAAATCCATCAAACCTTGTAAGGAAACGCTGGCGCATCCAGCACTCAATCCATCACGCATCCGATTCTGGACTTCACACAGTGGCTTCATGTTTAATCACAATCAGCCAAAACCGCGCGTCATTTTTGTCTCGACCCAACTTCACCCCACCCAACAGCTATGTCTCATATCGACATTCATCGCCTTCATGAACTTACTCCCGAACAAGCGCGTGAAGCGGCGGAAACACTTATCGCACAGCTGTCCGAGCGTTACGAGATCGATTATCACTGGCAGGGCGATTCGCTACATTTCGAGCGGGCCGGTATCAGCGGACAAATCGACTTGGAGCCAGGTTCGATTCGGATCAACGCCCGGCTGGGATTTCTACTGGCGCCGATGAAATCCCTGCTGGAGCAGGAAATCCATCGTCAATTGGAGCACGCGTTTTACGCTCCGCCCGCATCGAGCTAACAGGCCCCATCCGGTTGGTGTTGCTTTGCAAAATAGATAACCGAGCTGCAGGGATGGCTCCGTTGCGCTGAAGTTATTGGTGGCGCAACCGACCGAGTGGCCAGATCCCTAATGAAATCAGAAGCGCATACCCAATTTCAAAGCGGAAGTTCCGACCTGGCTCATCCAGAGATTTAACAGACAGCAACAGCATGAAACTCACATTCAGGGTCATCGCTTTCGGGATTCAACCTCAGCGCGATTCGCGAGTCCTACGAAATCAGCTCCCGAAACTCTTCGTAGGTGATCCCACGGGAATCGACACGCTCATCAATCGAATTTTCTTACAACAACAGGTGGAACTCGCCAAAAACCTGCCTCAGGACAACGCCGAAAACCTTCTGCGGATACTCACCGATATGGGTTTGAAGTGTCGCATGGAACCGATGCAACTTTCTTTGGCCCCTATCGAAGATGAAATTGTAATTTACCGATGCCCGGCCTGTGGCTACCAACAACCCGCCGACGACCTTGGCATCTGCGAACGCTGTGGGGTGGCGAACCGTAATTACAAGGGTTACCGCGAGCTTAAAGAAGCCAGCCAACTGGAGCGCCAGTATCTCCAATCGCGGCCGATTCATCGCAAGAAACCGGGATATCTACCATCGGTCTTCAGAAACATCGCCATTGCCACCGGCATCGGCATCATCATCGGTTTAGCACTCTGGCGTCTGGAAACAGAACAGACACCTTCTAAAACACATACCCAGCCCAGCGATCAACCCGACACCGCTCTTTCCACTAACGCCGCGCTCAAGGTAGAACGCGCCGCCCAAAAAATGGCTCAAGTGCCTGTAAATCCAACACTAGCACCGACACCGACACCGACACCGACACCGACACCGACACCGACACCGACACCGACACCGACACCGACACCGACACCGACACCGACACCGACACCGACACCGACACCGACACCGACACCGACACCGACACCGACACCGACACCGAGCAATATTATTACTAGCGCACCAGCGGTTGTTGCCTCTAATTCAAAGCCCATCGTCCCAACTGGGCCATCCACCTTCCATTCCGAAAGTGCTGACAGGCTTCCCACCAACGATCCAGTGGCTCCATATCCCAACAGCACCGCCAGCCAGCCGGCTGCTTCCAAATCGACGACCACGCCTACAACAGCCGCTACTAGCCCCAAGCTTCCCACGGAGGGTCGCGATATCATTACTCCCAGCAGCATTACCGCCAACCCGAACCCGCTCGAAAAGATGAACACGCTGGCGCCTGAAAGCTCCAGTACGGCAACACCCCCCGCTGACATCCCGATTCCGGCCGGCGCCAGCAACCCCCACCTGCTTACCATCCTGGCTCGCTACCAAGCTGAAGCGGGTCAGCTCACCAGCGCTCAGCAGACTCTTAAACAGATTGACGAGTGGTCTAATAGCCACGCCAGCAGCCTATCCGCTACCCAACTAGATACCTTTAACAGCAACCGCGTCGAAACCATAGCCGTGCTGGCCAGCCAGCAGTACAAACAACAGCTGTTTGCCACGGCTCAGGAACTATGGTTGCAAGCAATCAACTTGACCAATACCCTCAAAGCTCCGAGCGAGCGCGCTCTAGCATTCGCCAGCTTAGCTCGCTCGCTGCATGACAGTAACCCCATCGCCGCAGGCAGCTATTTCAAACGCGCCGAGGAAAACGCGCGCATTATCAACGACCCTACCCTTCGCGCGACCACCTTGAGCGCCTTGGCGCGCGATCTGGCCGCCACCGATCATTCGGAGCAGTCCCGCGAACTCTTTGCCCAGGCTAAAACGACCGTCGTCGGCTTACCGAATACCCCTACCCGGCTGGTCGCCCTCAGCGTAGTCGCCCAACACTTTGCCGAAGCCGGCGACACCGCTGTCGCCAATACCCTGTTGCAAGAAATCGATAGCGCAAAGATTGCCGCACCGCCGCTGGCTGTCATCCAGCATCGGCTGCAAACGCAAGGCGCGATCGCTCGCAACTTCGCCCGCACCGGCGATCCCCTAACCGCTCGAACCCAATTGACAGCGACGCTTGGCTCGGCCGAAACGCTGAATCAGTCTGATACTCAGGATGACATTCTGTTATATCTGGCCCAAACACTAGCCCGTATGGGCGACTTGCAGTCGGCCGATAAAATCGTCACTAAGCTTATGAAAAAATATGGTATTTCCGCCAACCCTGTCAAAGCGCCCTTATAAGGGATCGGGGTTTTTTTACCAAAGCATTCCAGAGCTTCTGGCGATTCTAGCCAGAATCGCCGGCGATTATCCCAACCTCGTGGAAGTGCTTCAATGGCCGATGCCAGCCGAAGTCGCTGCTCGAATCAACCGCAACTGACAGAACGAACCCCACAAAACCGCCGACAACCGCGCTGTCGGCTTAACGCAATTCGTGGCGTAGTACCTTTCCCGTGCTCGATTTCGGCAGATCGTCGCGAAACTCGATATGCCGGGGTATCTTGTAGGGAGCCAGTTGCTGGCGGCAACGCGCCAGAATAGTATCCGCCGACAACGCGCCATCCGGCTTGCGCACCACGCAGATTTTGACTGCCTCACCGGTTTTTTCATCCGGTATCCCGACGCAAGCCACCTCTAGAACGCCCTCGCAACCGCTCACCACGTCCTCGATTTCGTTGGGATAGACGTTGAAACCGGACACCGTAATCATATCTTTTTTGCGATCCACGATGCGGACGAAACCTCGCTCGTCCATCGTGGCGATATCGCCGGTCAACAACCAACCATCGCGCAGGATTTGATCGGTTGCGCCGGGCTGCTCCCAGTAACCGAGCATCACTTGGGGTCCGCGCACGCACAATTCGCCCCGTTCGCCCGCGGCGACTTCGCCGCTGCCGGGATCGCGCAGTTGAATATCGGTGGAGGGTAGCGGCAACCCGACGCTGCCATTGAATTCGCCAAGATCGACAGGGTTGATACAAACCAGCGGCGAGGCTTCAGTCAATTCATAGCTTTCCAGCAGCGGGATTCCAGTCAAAGCCCGCCAGCGCTCCGCCACCGCCTGCTGGACCGCCGCACCTCCACCGATGGCCAGCTTGAGCGACCTGAAATCCAAATTCCTGAATTTTTCATTTTGCATCAGTGATTTGAATAATTCATCATCGCCGGTGATGACAGTGAACTTCCAGCGCCGCATTTCAGCCGCGCACAGCGCCCCATCGCGCGGATTGCTCAGCAGCACGTTCAGGCCGCCGTGGCGGACGAAGCACAGGCAATTTAACGTGAGGTAAAAGATACGGTGCAGCGGGTGGACGGTGATGATGATTTCTTCGCCCTCGCGCAGCAGCGGGCCGACGAAGGCGACGCACTGTTCCATGTTGGCCACCATGTTGCGATGGGTCAGCATCGCCCCCTTGGGCAGGCCGGTGGTACCGCTGGTATATTGCAGAAAGGCCAAATCCTCACCGCTTGGTTTGCCGGCGTTCAGCGAGCGACCGTTGCCTACAGCGAGCGCTTCTTTGAACGCGATGGCGTTCGACAACGCAGCCACCGGCGCTCTATTCTTGATGCGCTCGATGAATAGATTGACAACCTTCGCTTTCCAATACGGCAAAAGATCGCCAATTTCGGTCACAAGAGTCGCCCCAATTTGAGTGTGGGCGATTAGGTCGGCCAAGCTCTGCGCCAAATTGGCAAGAATCACGATGGCCTTGGCGCCGGAATCTTTCAATTGATGTTCCAATTCGCGCGGCGCGCTGAGCGGATCGATGTTGACCACCACCAAACCGGCGCGCAGCACGCCAAACAGCGCCACCGGGTATTGCAGCAGGTTCGGCAGCATGATCGCCACGCGCTCGCCTTTCTCCAAGCCCAGCTCCTGTTGCAGATAGACCGCTAGCGCCCGGCTTTTTTGCTCCAGCTCGTTGTAGCTCATGCTGTAGCCCATGCTGGCGAAGGCATGGCGGCGACCGAACTGACAGCAACTGCGCTCGAACACTTCGACCAGCGAACGATATTGATCGGGATTAATGTCCGCCGGCACCTTGGGCGGATAACTGTTCAGCCACACCTTTTCCACGAGAAAGCTCCAATCGAGAGAACGTTCGATATTATTAGGTTTGCTCAACCGATTGTCGGATGTTCAGGCGCTTGCCTGAATCATGCTCATCGACCTTTTCAGAGAGAAAGGTTTATAGCAATTGTTGCGCCAGGCGGCGACTTCGACAAGCCGGTCAGGTGTCGGCCGAACCCGGCGTGAATGTGGGGCGTCAACCGCTCCGAAACATCACCAGATGATCGATGTCCAGGCGGATGCCGATCCGCTGTCCCGGCGCATGATCGTGATGGCTGGGCGCCAGACACAGCAAGCGAGCGCCGCTGTCCAGTTTGAGGCCGTACAGAAAATCCGCGCCCCGGAACGCCCGATCCACTACCTCCGCTGTCAGCGGGCTGGCGTCATCGTGGGTCACGTCGTCCGGTCGCACCAACACGTCCACCGGATCGCCCGGCGCGCAATCGATCAGCGGCACGCCATCGATATCGCCCAGTTCGGTGCAGACCCGGCTGCCCTCCCCCATCCGGCCGGCCAGCAAAACGCCCTGGCCGATGAAGCCGGCGACGAAGCGGTCGGCGGGCCGATGGTACAGGTTGTAGGCGCTGTCCCACTGTAACAGCCGGCCTTGGTGCAACACGCCGATCTCATCGGCGAAGGCGAAGGCTTCGAACTGATCGTGGCTGACCAGCAGGCCACCGATGCCCTCGCGCAACAGAATGGCGCGAATCTCACGGGCCAAGCCTTCGCGCAGCGCAACATCCAGACTGGAAAACGGCTCGTCCAACAATAACAAACGCGGGCGTGGAGCCAGCGCGCGGGCCAGCGCCACCCGCTGCTGCTGGCCGCCCGAAATCTGATGCGGATAGCGTTTGGCGCAGTCTTCCAAACCGACCAGCCGCAACAGATCACGCACTCGCCCCTGCCGTTCTCGCGCTTGCCAATCGCGCAAGCCGAAGCCGATATTGTCGGCGAGCGTCAAATGCGGGAACAGCGCCAAATCCTGAAACATCATGCCGATCCGCCGCTGTTCCGGCGGCAAGGTCCAGCCGGTCCGGCTCAATTCGCGCCCTTCCAAATGAATCGCACCCCGCTGGAGCGGCTCGAAACCGGCGATGGCGCGCAGCAGAGTGGTCTTGCCGCAGCCGCTCGGGCCGAGCAGACAGCCGATGCCGGTCTCCTCCATCCGCAGCGACACTTTTTGAATCACCTGGAGGGGCGGATAAGCGATGTCGATCTGGTTCAATTCAAGGAACGGCGTCATAGCCGGGTCTCGACTGGCCGATGGCGCGGCTGAGCAGGATGACCGGTCCGATGCCGGCCAGCACGATGGCCAGCGCGAAACCGGCCGAATCCGCCAGCCGTTCGTCCGAGGCCAGCTCGTAGGTTCGCACCGCCAATGTGTTGAAATTGAAAGGTCGCAGGATCAAGGTCGCCGGCAACTCCTTGAGCACGTCCACGAACACCAGTAACAGCGCGGCCAGCAGACTGCCGCGCAACATCGGCAAATGAATCTGGCCCAATACGCCCAACGGTGAGGTGCCCAGCGAGCGGGCGGCAGCGTCCATGCTGGGCCGAATCCGGCTCAAACCGCTCTCGACGCTATGAAGCGCCACCGGCAAGAACCGGCTGCAGTAGGCGAACAGCAGCGCCGCCAGCGTTCCGCTCAGCAGCAAGCCGGTCGAAATCCCCAGCCATTGCCGCGCCCAGGCGTCCACGCCGCGATCAATCGCCGCCAGCGGTAACAGCACCCCGATGGCGATCACCGTACCCGGCACCGCATAGCCCAAGCCGGCCCCGCGCACCGCCGCGCGCACCAGCGGACGCGGCCGCAGCCGCTGGCCGTAAGCCAGCAGCAGCGCCAGCAGCAAGATCAGCACAGCCGCGCCCGACGCCAGCAACAAGCTGTTCGCCAACAATTGCATGAATCGGGCATCCATCACGCGCGGCGCGGTCCGCAGGGCCGACAGCGTCAAATGTCCCGCCGGAATCAGGAAGCCGAACAGCAAGGGAAGCCCGCAAGCTGCGGTCGCCAGCCAACGCGCCTGACCCGCTAGCACCTGGCGGCGCGGTCGAGACTGTCGGTTGCTCGCGTGATGAAAACGCGCTTGCCGCCGCGATAACCGCTCGAACGCCAGCAAGGCAACCACGAACAGCAACAACAAACCTGCCAGTTGCGCGGCGGCCACCGCATCGCTCATTCCGTACCAGACCCGGAAAATACCCGTGGTGAAGGTGCTGACCCCGAAATATTGCACTGTACCGTAATCGGCCAAAGCCTCCATCTGCACCAGCGACACCCCGGCGATCAGCGCCGGCCGGGCCATCGGCAGCGAAACGACCACAAAACGCCGCCACGGTCCCGCGCCGAGCGTGCGGCTGACTTCCATAACGGCAACCGATTGATCGAGAAAAGCCGCCCGCGCCAGCAGATAAACGTAGGGGTACAGCACCAACGCCAGCATGACGACCGCGCCGGACAAGGAACGAATTTCGGGGAACCAGTAATCATGATGGTTCCAGTGGAAGCGGTCGCGCAAGACGGTTTGCAGCGGACCGGCGTAATCCAACAGATCGGTGTAGGAATAGGCGATGATGTAGGCGGGAATCGCCATCGGCAGCAACAGCAGCCACTCGAACCAGCGCCGGCCAGGAAATTCGTGCAGGCTGGCCAACCACGCGGTGGGCACGCCGATCAACAAGGTTCCCACGCCGACCCCGAGCATCAGCAACACGGAATTTTGCACGTAATCCGCCAGCACGGTCTCGGTCAAATGCTCCCAGACCGGACCGGCCGGCCGCAGCGCGGTCAACAATACGGTCAGCACCGGCAACGCCAACCAAAAAGCGGCCCCGACCACCAACACAGACCAGCGGTCGAGGCCAAGCCACTGCGCTCGCAACCACCGCAGCCGGCGCGGCGCGGCGGGAGGCATAGTCACCGAGAGATTAGAAACAAGCACCTCCCGGCCGAGGGAGTCGGTCACGTGGGCAGGGGTGTCGGCTCATTTCCACCCTGCCCGATCCATCAAGCGCACGGCGGTGGGATTCAGTTCGCCCAGCTTGGCGACGTTGAGGGTGTCGGCCTTGAACTCGCCCCACGACTGGAGCGTGGCGCTGGGCGCGATGGCCGGGTTGACGGGGTATTCGTTGTTGGTTTCGGCGTACCAACGCTGCGCGGCCTCAGCGGCCATGAATTCCAGCAATTGGATGGCGTTGGCGCGGTTGCGGGCGTGGGCGGTGACGCCCGCTCCGCTGACGTTGACGTGGACGCCGGTGGTCTTGGCGTCGGGCCAGAACACCGCAACCTTGGCGGCGGCTTGTTTTTCGGACTCGTCGCTGGAGTTGACCATGCCGCCCAGATAATAGGTATTGGCCAACGTCACGTCGCACTCGCCGGCCGCGACCGCCTTGATTTGATCGCGGTCGCCGCCCTTGGGCGGACGGGCGAAGTTGGCGACCAAACCCTTGGCCCACGCCTCGGTCTTGGCTTCGCCGTGATGGCTGATCATCCCGGCGACCAGCGATTGATTGTAGATGCTGTCGGAAGAGCGCACGCACACCTTGCCTTTCCACTTCGGATCGGCCAAGCCTTCGTAGGTGGAAAGATCGGCGGGCTTGACGCGATCCTTGGCGTAGATGATCGGCCGGGCGCGCACCGACAGCCCGTACCAGTACCCGTCGGGATCGCGGTAGGCGGCGGGGATGCGCGCGGCCAGCGTTTCGGATTTGACCGCTTGCAACACACCGGCCTTCTTCGCGGCGGCCAGACGGCCCGCGTCGGTGGTCAGCATTAAGTCGGCGGGCGTGTTGGCGCCTTCGCTTTGCAGCCGTTGCAGTAGGGTTTCTTCCTTGTCCGTCACCAGGTTGACGGCGATGCCGGCCTGCTTGCTGAAGTCGTCCAGCAACGGCTTGATCAAGTCTTCCTTGCGAGCTGAGTAGATATTAACTTCCTCGGCCGCCTGCGCGGGAACCGCAAGCAAACTAGAGAGTAGGCCGAGCAGCGCTAAGAAACCGAAACGCTTGAATGCGACAGGCATTGAATACTCCAGGGTCTTGGGGTTTAACTCAAATGATATTAATTCTCATTTAAATTGTAAAGCGGCGTTTTAACTGAATATTAATTGATAAAATTCGGCGATTAATAAACTTGAGCGAACGGCCTGACAGCGTTGGGAGTCACGATCTGAACGCGTCATTCATAGCAAATTTTTGCGGGGATCAAAGGCGTCTCGCACCGCCTCGCCGACGAACACCAGCAAGCTCAACATCAGCGCCACCACCACAAAACCGGCGATCCCCAGCCACGGCGCTTGCAGGTTGTCCTTGCCCTGGCGCAGCAGATCGCCCAATGAGGCCGAGCCCGGCGGCAGGCCCAAACCCAGAAAGTCGAGCGCGGTCAAGGCGACGATGGAGCCGGATAGGATGAACGGCATGAAGGTCAAGGTCGCCACCATCGCGTTAGGCAATACGTGCTTGAACATGATCCGGCCGTCGGTCATGCCCAAGGCGCGGGCGGCGCGGACGTAATCGAAATTGCGGGCGCGCAGGAATTCAGCCCGCACCACGCCCACCAACGAGGTCCAACTAAACAGCATCAGCACCAACAGCAGGGTCCAGAAGCCCGGCGTGACCACGCTGGAGACGATGATCAAAATGAACAGTTGCGGCAATCCACCCCAAATTTCCAGAAAGCGTTGAAACAGCAGATCGACCCGCCCGCCGAAATAGCCCTGCACCGCGCCCGCCGCCACCCCGATCACCGAGGAGGTCAGGGTCAGCAGCAACCCGAACAACACCGAAATGCGCAGGCCGTAGATCAAGCGCGCCAGCACGTCGCGGCCCTGGTCGTCGGTGCCGAGCCAGTTTTCGGCGGACGGCGGCGCGGGCGCGGGAACCGGCAGATTGTAATTGACCGTGTTATGGCTAAAGCGCGCCGGCGGCCACAGCATCCAGCCGTTTTTCTCGATCAAATCGGCCAGAAACGGATCGCGATAATTGGCGGCGCTGGGGAAAATGCCGCCGAAATCGGTTTCGGCGTACTCTTTCAACACCGGAAAATAAAGCGATCCTTGATACTTCACCAACAAGGGGCGGTCGTTGGCGATCAACTCCGCCCCCAAGCTCAGCCCGAACAGCAGCAAAAACAGCCACAGCGACCACCAGCCGCGCCGGTTGGCGCGAAACTGGGCGAAGCGGCGGCGGGTCAGCGGAGTGATATGGACGCCCAAGCGTTCCAGCATCGCTCAACCCTCCCGCGTGGCGAAGTCGATGCGCGGATCGACCCAGTGATAGGTGAGATCGCTGATCAGATTGAGCAGCAAGCCGATCAGGCTGAACACGTACAGCGTGCCGAACATCACCGGGTAGTCGCGCTTGATCACCGCCTCGAAGCCCAACAAGCCGAGGCCGTCCAGCGAGAAAATGACTTCGATCAGCAGCGAGCCGGTGAACAGCATCCCGACCAGCGTGGCCGGAAAGCCGGCGATCACCAGCAACATGGCGTTGCGGAACACGTGGCCGTACAGCACCTGCCGCTCGTTCAAGCCCTTGGCGCGGGCGGTCATCACGTATTGCTTGTTGATCTCATCCAAAAAGGAGTTTTTGGTGAGCATGGTCAGCGAGGCGAAGCCGCCGATCACCATCGCCGTCACCGGCAAGGTCAGATGCCAGAAATAATCCACGATCCGCGCCGGCCAGCTCAAATCCGCCCAGTTGTCCGACACGAGCCCGCGCAGCGGAAACCAGTCCAGATAGCGTCCGCCGGCGAACACGATCACCAGCAGGATGGCGAACAGAAAGGCCGGGATCGCATAGCCGATGATGACCGCCGCGCTGCTCAGCACATCGAAGCGCGAGCCGTCGCGCACCGCCTTGACGATCCCCAATGGAATGGAAATCAGATAAATCAGCAAAGTGCTCCAAACGCCGAGCGAGATTGAGACCGGCAGTTTATCCAGCACCAGATCCGCTACCTCGCGGTCCCGAAAATAGCTGCGACCGAGATCGAAGCTCAAATAATCTAGGACCATCCGCCCGAACCGCACGTAGGCGGGTTGGTCGAAACCGAACTGACGGTTGAGCTCGGCGACGAAGGCGGGATCGAGACCCTGCGCGCCGCGATACGCCCCGTTGCTACCCGCGCCTTGCCGGCCAGTGCTGCCTCGCCCGGCTTCCGCGCCCTCTCCACCGCCGACGCGCGATGTAGCGGATACAGCCGTGTCCTTGAGTTGGGCCAGCAGTTGCTCCACCGGTCCGCCGGGCGCGACCTGCACGATGGCAAAGTTGATGGCGATAATGCCGAACAACGTCAGCGGGATCAGCGCCAGACGACGGAGAATATAGGCGTACATAACGAAAACATGGCGTTAAGGAACTCGGGCTGCGACGAACGCGCAAGGTTATCACGAAGAGCCACATCCGAAGGAATGGCAAATCTGAGTCCTTACGCTATCAACGCTGCGAGCAATGCTCATAACAAATTGATAAGACAAGCACGATAAGACTATGCGTGGAGCTTATGGAGCCGACCTACAGTCCGCGGACAACACGCTTCCGAGCTTTTATCGATGCTAAAAAGTATGGCTCAACGTGAATTTCAGAGAGATAATAATATTTATAATATGGTTTATAGCTTTATCGGCCTATGCGCCAGTGAGCTAAAATAACCATAAAAATTAATAGTGCAGACTTCTTGAGGGGGAGTAACACGATGAAGTGGCTTATACGGTTGTTGGGTAGGGCTCAAAATTCACCTGCGTCTATAATAGAAGAGACTGTGAAGCACGTCACAGGTCTTAACATCCAATCCGCTCGCGAGATTGGCTCTGTCATCGAGGCCCATTTTGCTTGGAAATCTCGGATTCAGGCCGTCATCGAAGGCAGTTCTTCCGAGATACTTTCCGTTGAAGTCGTCTCAAAAGACAACCAGTGCATTTTAGGAAAATGGATTTACGGTTCTGGATATCAACATTATGGTGACGACACATTGTTTCAGGGGTTGCGTGAAACCCATACTCACTTTCATCAGTGCGCCGGTCATGTATTAGCCCTAGCCCAGACTGGCGATAAAGATCAGGCGCAACGAAGTATTCAGGGTGAATTTAGCGCCGCTTCGCGGGTTGTTATCGCAAAATTGACCGAAATGTATCAGAAAGCTCTAAAAAGCTAATCCATACTTTTTTAGACCATCGGAAACTTGCGGTCGATTTTTCGACAGAGGTCTCGCTTTCACTGGCGCCGCCTTTAAGCTGCTGATCCAGTGGGGCGGCCTCAAACCCCATGAAAAAGGTTTCTTCCTCCCTGCTATCGCCCAATTCAACCTCTGAACAACCAACACCGAGAGCTAACCATTCAAAATCCATAACATGTCCAAACTTGAGATCGAAACCATTTGCTCGAAAGTGGTCTACCAAAACCGTTGGATGACCGTTCGCGAAGATCAAATTCGCCGCCAAGATGGCGGCCTGGGAATCTACGGCGTCGTTGAAAAATCCGACTTCGCCGTGATCGCCGCCGTTCAGGACGGCTTGATCCATCTGGTCGAACAATACCGTTACCCTGTCGGCGCTCGCTGCTGGGAGCTCCCGCAAGGCACTTGGGACAAGGCGGTCAGCGATCCAGTCGAGCTGGCGAAAACCGAACTGCGCGAGGAAACCGGCCTCACGGCGGGCCGCATCGAGCACGTCGCCAAGCTACATGAAGCCTATGGCTACTCCACGCAAGCCTTCGATCTGTTCTTCGCGACGCAACTCACACAAGGCGAAGCGCGGTTGGAACCGGAGGAACAAGGTTTGATTACGAGACCTTTTCCGATTCAAACAGTGGCGACTATGCTCTGCGACGGACGAATTACGGATGCGGTCACGGCGGCCAGCTTTGGTTTGCTCCGCCTGAAGGGACTGCTATAAATGCACGAAACGAACCATTCGAACGCGAGATCCGACATGATGAAAAGATGGTCTACCTCAATGGCTGGAGCGATGGTCTTGCTGTGTCATAGCGCTTCAAGTCAGCCACTCAACATTCAAGACCTTCAACCCACCATCACGGTCAGCGGCGAAGCCGTCGTCAATGTCAAACCGGACAAGATCGTGATCCGTCTCGGCATCGAAACCTGGGATGCCAATATCACCAACGCCAAGGAAAAGAATAATGAAATATTGAAAAAGACCATTGGAATGACCAAGGAATTGGGCATCTTGGATAAAGACGTGCAAACCGATCATCTATCCATCGAACCGCGTTGGAAAGATCAATATACCAACGAAGGATTCATCGGTTTCTTTGTCAGAAACTCTATCGTCGTGACGGTGAGCGACATCGCGAAAGTCGAAGACCTAGTGACCAAAGCTTTACAAGCCGGCGTCAATTACATCCACGGCGTGGATTATGAAACCACCGAGTTGAAGAAATACCGCGAGCAAGCGCGAGAATTGGCCCTCAAGGCGGCGGCGGAAAAGGCGGAAAAAATGGCGGCGGCCCTCGGCCAGTCCATCGGCCCGCCGCTTCGAATCAATGAAAATCACGCCGGATCATACGGCTGGTACGGATCGAGTTGGGGCGGATGGGGATACGGGCGAGGTCAAGCCATGAGTCAAAATGTCGCTCAGAACGCGCCGGGCGGCGCGGGGGAAGCGAGCGAAACCATCGCTCCCGGCACCATCGCCATCCGCGCCAATGTGGACGTCGTGTTTGAACTTCACCGATGAGTATTCAGACCCTCTCACGCTGTCTAATTACACATTCTTCAATCAGCGCGGCAACCATCACATGCAAATTTACAAAAACCTCAACGGCAATTCAGGCATCCAGGCTTACGAATTCAACCAAGGCTCGATCATCGTGGCCTTTAAGACTGGCGGATCTTATTTGTACACTAACGAAAGCGCCAGCGCGGCTCATATCAGCGAAATGCACCGATTGGCTCAACTCGGTAAGGGGCTGAATACCTACATCAATCAAAATACCCACATGGCCTACGCCAAAGACCTTCGAGCGGATTAGGAATCGGCAGCCGTTGGAAGATGGAACCGAGAGCCTATTCAGTTTGTCTTGCTCGCCTCCGCGCCGCGCTGGCTCAGTGCCTTCTCCTTGGCCGGATCGATCCACCACGCATCCAATTGTACCCCTTGCATCGGCGTCACCGCCGGATAGCCGAATTTGTCCCAGAACGCGATGCGGTCATAAGGGAGATGCCAGTGTGGAATCACCAGATAAGTCCACTGCAACGCGCGATCCAGCGCTCTTACCCGAGTCACTAGACTCGCGCGATCCGGTGCGGCGATCAGCGAATCCACCAGTCGATCCACCGCCGGGTTTTTCAAGCCCGCCAGGTTGCGGCTGCCGGGCTGATCGGTGCTAGCGCTGCTCCAAAACTCGCGCTGCTCGTTGCCGGGCGACAGCGACTGACCCCACACATTCACGATCATGTCGAAATCGAAGCTGCGCTCCCGGTTTTCGTATTGCGCCGAATCGACTGACCGCACCGCCATCTCAATGCCCAAACGTTCCAGATTGCGCGCGAAGGTCAGGCCGATCCGCTCCCAAGTGGGTTCGTTGATTAGTAGCTCAAAGCGGAACGGTTCGCCGGTCTTGGCGTTGACCAACTTGCGGTCCCGAAACACCCAGCCGGCCTCCTGAAGCAGTTGCAAGGCTTTTTGAAAGTTGGTCCGCAGTTGGCCGTCATCGTTAGCGGTCGGCGGCTCATAAGCGGTCGTGAAAACTTCAGGCGGCAATTCCTTGCGCAACGGTTCCAACACCGCCAATTCCTCCGGTGATGGCAACCCGCGCGCCGCCAGTTCGGAATTGTCGAAAAAACTGCGGGTGCGGGTGTATTGGCTGTGGAATAGATTGCGGTTGCTCCACTCGAAATCGAAGGCGTAGGCCAGCGCCTGGCGGACTTTCGGGTCTTGGAACAACGGCCGCCGCAGGTTGTATGCGAAGCCCTGCATCCCAGACGGTCGCTGGTGCTTGAAAATTTCCTTCTTCACCAAACCCTTGGTCAGGGCCGGAAAGTCGTAACCGGTCGCCCATTGTTTGGCGACGTTTTCCACCCGCAGATCATAGGAGCCGGCCTTGAACGCTTCCAAAGCCACCGTGACATCCCGATAATAGTCATAACGCAACCGGTCGATATTGTTCAAACCACGCTGCACCGGCAAATCCTTACCCCAGTAATTCTCATCCCGTTTGAACGCGATGAAGCGGCCTGATTCGAAACGCTCGACCCGATACGGACCACTGCCGACCGGCACCTCCAATGTGGTGGCGGAAAAATCGCGATTTTGCCAATATTTTTTCGATAAAACCGGCATTTGACCGACGATCAGCGGCAGTTCTCGGTTCTCGCCCGGAGCGAAGCTGAATTTCACCCGCCGCTCATCCAGCTTCTCGACTTTAGCGACGCTGGCGTAATAAAGCCGATAAGCCGGACTCCCTTTGGCTTTGAGGGTCTCAAAGGAAAACAGCACATCATCGGCGGTGATTGCCGAGCCGTCGTGAAATTTAGCTTGGGGTCGCAGCTTGAAGGTGACCGAACCGCGATCTTCCGCCACCTCCACGCTCTCGGCGATCAGGCCGTATTCGCTGAAGGGCTCATCGGCGCTGCCGACCATCAAGGCCTCGAACAACTGGCCGATCCCGGCGGCGGCCTGGCCCTTGATATTGAAGGGATTGAAAGTATCGAAGCTGCCGAGGGCGGCAAACCGCGCCTCGCCGCCCTTGGGCGCATCGGGATTAACATAGTCGAACTGTTTGAAGTCCGGCCCGTACTTCGGTTGGCCGTGCAAGGCGATGCCGTGGGCGGGCGCGCCGAGGGTGAGGCTTGCGAACAAGGCGCAGAACGAGCCGATCAAAGCCAGCAGCAGCCCGCGACGGAAACGGTATTTTGCGCGCGTCATGCACTTTCCTTTACAGTTTGCAGATTCAGAGACTCGTTCAAACGATAGCTAAAACACTAAGGAGTTCATTATGGGCTTTCTCGCCGGCAAACGCGCCCTGATCCTGGGAGTCGCCAGCAACCGTTCCATCGCCTGGGGAATCGCCCAAGCCATGCGCCGGGAAGGCGCGGCCCTGGCTTTGACCTATCAAAATGACAAGCTGAAACCTCGCGTCGAAAAAATGGCCGCCGAACTCGATAGCTCGATTGCGTTACCGTGCGAGGTGGAAAACGACGCCGACATCGAGGCGTTGTTTGAGGCCCTGAAGCAGCATTGGGACGGATTGGACATCCTGGTTCACTCCATCGCCTACGCGCCGCGCGAGGCCCTGGAAGGTGACTATCTGGAAGGCATCAGCCGCGAAAATTTCCGCATCGCCCACGACATCAGCTCCTACAGCTTCGCGGCGCTGGCCAAGGCGGCGCGGCCCATGCTGCAAGGACGGCACGCCTCCTTGATCACCATGACCTATCTCGGCGGCACGCGAGCGGTGCCCAATTACAACGTCATGGGGCTGGCCAAGGCCAGCCTGGACGCCAACGTCCGCTATCTGGCCCAAACCTTGGGTCCAGAAGGCATCAGGGTCAACGCCATTTCCGCCGGCCCGATCCGCACCTTGGCGGCCTCCGGCATCAAGAATTTCCGCAAGATGCTGGACGCCTTCGAGCACACCGCCCCGCTGCGCAAGTGCGTGACCATCGAGGAGGTGGGCAACACCGCCGCGTTTCTCTGCTCCGATCTCGCCTCCGGCATCACCGGCGAAATCGTCTACGTGGATGGCGGTTTCAACACGGTCGCGCTGGGCGCCATGGAATAAACCAGCCAGCCTCGCCTTCTCCCAAGCAAAGAGGGAGTCCAGCGCTTAGAGTCGGTCGAGATGGGTTACGACCTTGGTCTTGGTCCGCGCGCTGTCGAGCAGCCCGGCAAACTGCCCGCTACCCGTCTGCCGCGCTAGCTGCTGGGACAAGGTTTTGCGCTCATCTTCGGCCAGAGCCTGCTTCTGGCCGGGTACGACTCGCGCGACTTCCAACACCGCCTGATCGCCGTTCGCCAGCGCTGTGGAACCCAGAGCAACCTTGCTGGACTCCGGTTGTGGCAGCCGGAAAGCGACCGTCAAAATCGCCCGATCCACCGTTTGTGCATCGCGATCCACCAA
Source organism: Candidatus Competibacteraceae bacterium (assembly GCA_016713505.1). Classification (NCBI taxonomy): domain Bacteria; kingdom Pseudomonadati; phylum Pseudomonadota; class Gammaproteobacteria; family Candidatus Competibacteraceae; species Candidatus Competibacteraceae bacterium. Next base: position 1,439,389 of record JADJPA010000001.1, read on the forward strand.
CCCCGGATGGCTGAAAGTTCCGCCGTATTCGTCAGCCAGCGCCTGTAAATGAGCGCCTTGAGCGGCGCGCCCCTTAACGGCTTCCACGTCCTTGGCCAAGGCTTCGCGTCCCTGAGTCTCGCGCAAAAGTTTGACGATTTCCTCGCGTGCTTCCTCCAGGGTGCGGGGCGTGGCGTTCTGGTGGTTCTTCACCCGAAGCACTACCACATGGCCGTGTTCCAACTCGATGGGCTCGCTGTTCAGGCCACGCTTGAGCACATCTTCGCCAAACGCACTCGCGACGACCTTGGGATTCGCGGTGATCCCTTCCCCGCCTTTCTGACTGAACCAACTGCCTTCCTGGATCGGCCTGTCCAAACTCTTAGCCACCATGTCCAGGCTGTCGGGATGCTCGTAAGCGAGGCTGGCGAGATTCTGGGTGATCTCATAAAACCGATTTTCCGCCTGCTGCTGGCGCAACTCCATTGCCACGGTTTCACGCACCTCCTCAAAAGGTTTCACTTGAGCGGGGGTAATGCCGTCCAGCCGCACCAGATGAAATCCCATCGGCATCCGCACCACCTCGCTGACCTCACCCGGCTGCTTGAGCGCGAATAAGGCATTCTCCAGCGCCGCATCTTCAAACAGGCCTTTACTGATCGTACCCAAGTCACCGCTTTCCAGTTGACCCGATGCATCCGTCTTGGCCTCCTGCGACGCCTGCTCGAAACTCTTGGCGCCCGAGCGGATGCTAGCGGCGATCTGCTGCGCCTTGAGGCGCGCTGCCTCGACCTCCGCGTCGCTGGCGTTGGGCGCTACCTTAACCAGGATATGCGAAGCCTGACGCTCCTCTGGCCGCCCGTATTTGGCAAGCTGCTCCTCATAACTGGCTTTCAAGTCGTTTTCGTTGACCGCGATCCCTTCGGCGACTTGCGCCAGCTTGAACTCGACAAACTGCACCTGCACCTGCTCGGGATTGACGAACCGATCCTGGTTCTTGGCGAAATACGCCTTGATGGCCTCTTCATCCACGCTGGCCCGAGCGACATATTTTGCCAGCGGCAGCACCACGTACTGCAAGTCCCGTTGTTGCTTGAGCAGCGCGACCAATCGGTCAAGTTCCGCCGGCGTCACCGCCGTCGATTCCACGATGCCATCGCGCAGTTGTTGGGTCGCCAAGGATTGCCGCAGCCCCTCCTCGAACCCCAAGGCGGTGAACCCCTGGTTGCGTAACAAGCGCTCGTACAATTCCTGATTGAATCCGCCGCCTTGCTGGAAAACCGGCAGCGCCATCACGGCGGCGTGCAGTTGCGGGTCGCTGATGCGAAAACCTTGCTCGTGGACGACTTGATTCAACACGCGCTCATCGACCAATTGCCGCAGCACGTCTTGTTTCAAGCGCGGTCCTTCCAACAAAGCGGGGTCTAGGTTGCCGCCCAGCATCGCTTGCATCCGCTGGCGCTGTTGCTGATAAGCGCGTTGGAACTCCTGCAAAGTGATCTTGCTGTCACCGACCATGGCGGCATCGGTCGGACCGCCACCCTCAAAATAATAATTGATGCCCCACACCGCAAAGGGAACGATCAACAGCCCGATGATGGTATAAGCGAACCAGCCTTGGGCGCGATCACGAATTTTTTGTAACAACATGGCCATTACCCGGTTTTGGATCGGATCACGAAAACAGCTGAACTACTGAGTTTGGCGCCAACTTTCCCAAAGGCGCCCGGACAAAAAAAGGGTGTCTGGACGACACCCCTGAATGCTGGCGGAGCGGACGGGGCTCGAACCCGCGACCCCCGGCGTGACAGGCCGGTATTCTAACCAACTGAACTACCGCTCCGGGTAAACGAACCGGAAGATACCGATTGATGAACAAACGAAGGAACGAAAAATCGTGGCGGAGCGGACGGGGCTCGAACCCGCGACCCCCGGCGTGACAGGCCGGTATTCTAACCAACTGAACTACCGCTCCGGATGAACCAGTCCTGGTGGGTGCTGAGGGGCTTGAACCCCCGACCCTCGCCTTGTAAGGGCGATGCTCTCCCAACTGAGCTAAGCACCCTCGAAAGAATTGATTATTTTATTCCATCACGAAGCGTTTTTCCAGCTTTGAAGACGGGGGCCTTACTGGCCTTAATGTTCATCGGCTCGCCGGTTTTGGGGTTGTGTCCCGTCCGAGCCGGCCGCTCCCTGACTGAAAAAGTGCCGAATCCGGTCAGAACCACGGAGCCGCCACCTTGGAGCGACTTGCCAATAGCGGCGAGCACGGCGTCCACGGCCTTGCCCGCCGAGACTTTGGATAGATCGGTCGCCTGAGCGACAGCATCGATCAGTTCAGTCTTGTTCATGAGCCCCTTCCTATAAAAAGTGTTGTGCATTGTTAGGCTTGGACGCTGCCGAGCATGGCGCGCGCCGATCCCGCCCTGGAGTTAGGTGTTAATTTTCCCAAATAACTCCTGCTCAAATACCACAGACCTGCCGAAAGACCACTGGCCTACTCGCGGCCTACCCGACGGAGACGGGTCGAGCCGCACTGCTACTGCTCTATCAGGGAACAAAAAGCCGTGTCCTTATAGCAGGGCCCTGAAAGTAGTGTCAATCGGCCGCGCTCATCGCGGTCAGTGCGCGCGAACCCCTTCCAGGCCGCCGCCGCCCTTGCCGGTCGTCTCGGCGACGGCCACCGCCGCCTCGGCTGGCGCGGGATCGGGCGATTTGGGTGCGGGCACCACCTGCAAGGCCACCTCCAAAACCTGATCGATCCAACGCACGGGCCGCACGTCGAGCTTGGACAGAATATTATCTGGGATCTCCATGAGATCCTTGCGGTTTTCCTCGGGAATCACCACGGTGGCAATGCTGCTTCGATGGGCCGCCAACAGCTTTTCCTTGAGCCCGCCAATCGGCAAGACTTCCCCGCGCAAGGTGATTTCGCCGGTCATCGCCACCCCAGCTCGCACCGGAATGCGCGTCAACGTCGATACCAGCGCGGTGCACATGCCAACTCCGGCGCTGGGACCGTCCTTGGGAGTGGCTCCCTCGGGAACGTGAATGTGGATATCGGCTTTTTGATGAAAGTCCGGATCGATGCCGAGCCGCTCGGCGCGGCTGCGCACCACGGTCAGCGCCGCCTGAATGGATTCGCGCATGACTTCGCCCAAATGACCGGTGTGGATCAATTTCCCTTTACCCGGCACCAGCGCCGCCTCGATGCGCAGCAGCTCGCCCCCGATCTCGGTCCAGGCCAGGCCGTTGACCTGACCGACTTGATCCTGTTCCTCGGCCAAACCGTAGCGGAAGCGACGCACGCCCAGATACTTGTGCAACATATCGGGCACAACGATTGTGGTTCCTTCGACCGGCTGTAAGGTCACTTCCTTGACCACCTTGCGGCAAATCTTGGCGATCTCCCGTTCCAGGTTGCGCACTCCGGATTCGCGCGTGTAAAAGCGGATGATGTCGCGGATAGCGTCCTCACCGATCTCCAATTCGCCCTTCTTCAAGCCGTTGTTGGCAATCTGCTTGGGGGTTAGATAACGGAGCGCGATATTGAGTTTCTCATCCTCGGTATAGCCTGGAATCCGAATCACTTCCATCCGATCCAGCAAGGGCGGCGGAATGTTGAGCGAGTTGGCGGTCGCCACGAACATGATATCCGACAAGTCGAAATCCACCTCCAGGTAGTGATCGTTGAAGGTATTGTTCTGTTCGGGGTCCAGCACCTCCAAGAGCGCCGAGGAAGGATCGCCGCGAAAATCCATCGACATCTTGTCAATTTCGTCGAACAGAAACAGTGGGTTGCGCACCCCGGCCTTGGCCAGATTCTGAATGACCTTGCCGGGCAGCGAGCCGATATAAGTCCGACGATGGCCGCGAATTTCCGCCTCGTCGCGCACCCCGCCCAAGGACATCCGCACGAATTTGCGGTTGGTGGCGCGAGCGATGGACCGCCCCAGCGAGGTTTTACCCACGCCCGGCGGCCCGACCAGGCACAAAATCGGTCCCTTGAGCTTGCGCGCCCGCTGCTGGACGGCCAGATATTCGAGAATGCGTTCCTTGACCTTTTCCAGACCGTAATGATCGGCTTCCAACACCTTCTCGGCCGTCGCCAAGTCTTGATGGATCTTGGTGCGTTTTTTCCAAGGCACGTTGACCAACCAATCGATGTAATTGCGCACCACGGTGGCCTCGGCCGACATGGGCGACATCATTTTCAGCTTGTTCAATTCGGATTGAGCCTTGGTCTTGGCCACCTTCGGCATCCCGGCCTTTTCGATGCGCTGGCTCAAATCCTCGATTTCGTTGGGAGCGTCTTCCAGATCGCCCAGCTCCTTCTGGATCGCCTTCATCTGCTCGTTCAGGTAATACTCCCGTTGGCTCTTCTCCATCTGCTGCTTGACCCGGCCGCGAATGCGCTTCTCAACTTGGAGAATGTCGATCTCGCCCTCCACCAAGGCCAGCAATTGCTCAAGACGCAAACGCAAGCTCTGGATTTCCAGTATTTTCTGCTTGTCGTCGAGCTTGAGGGTCATGTGAGCCGCAATGGTGTCGGCCAACCGGCTAGGATCTTCGATGCTGGAAACCGAGGACAGCACCTCACCGGGAATTTTCTTGTTGAGCTTGACGAATTGATCGAAGGTGGTCAGCAGCGAGCGCATCAGCGCCTGGATTTCCTGCGAGGCATCGTCCTCCACCAGGGATTCCAGCAACGACACTTCGGCGATGAAACAGGACTGCGTTTCGGTGAAATGGTGAATGCTGACCCGCTGGCTGCCCTCCACCAGCACCTTGACCGTGCCATCGGGCAAGCGGAGCAATTGCAAAACGCTCGACAGCGTGCCGACCGCGTACAGGTCACCGCTGCCGGGCTCGTCCATTTCGGCGCTTCTCTGGGCGATCAGCACGATGCGCTTGTTGCTCTGCATCGCCAGATCGAGCGCGTGGATGGATTTTTCTCGACCGACGAACAGCGGAATCACCATGTGTGGATAAACCACCACGTCGCGGAGCGGTAAAACTGGCATCCGCGCATGATCGGGCAAACTGTCGGGCTTGGCTTCGTGCTGCTTCATGGGGGTGGGTCCTCCACATTAAACCGGGCGCCGGCTCGGCGCCGGCCCGGTGGAGCGCCGGCGTGCTGGCGCTCTAGCTGGCCAGATAACGCTCGGGGGTAGTAGCTGGTCGGACCCGGTCTGGCATTCAACCGGTCCGAGCCAGCGTCAGTCATGGGATGCGGCGCGCCGCTCGGTCTTTTCGTAGATGAAATACGGTTTGGCGCGACCTTCGACCACTGAATCGTCGACCACTACCTTGCTGATATTCTGCATGCCCGGCAGGTCGTACATCGTATCGAGCAGGATGTGCTCCAGGATGGTCCGCAAGCCGCGCGCGCCGGTCTTGCGATCCATGGCCCGCCGCGCGATCGCCCGCAGCGCATCTTCCCGCAGTTCGAGTTCGCTGCCTTCCATTTCAAACAATTTGTTGAATTGTTTGGCAATGGCATTCTTGGGCTCGGTCAGGATGCGGACCAACGCATTTTCATCGAGCTCGGTCAGGGTCGCGACCACCGGCAAGCGGCCGACGAACTCCGGAATCAGCCCGTACTTGATCAGGTCTTCAGGCTCGACTTCCATCAACACTTCACCGACCGACTTGCCGCCGTCCTTGCTTTTGACATCCGCCGAAAAGCCGATGCCGCCCTTGTCGGAACGGCTGCGGATGACTTTATCCAGGCCGGCGAAGGCGCCGCCGCAGATGAACAAAATGTTGGTGGTATCCACCTGCAGGAATTCCTGCTGGGGATGCTTGCGCCCGCCTTGGGGCGGCACCGACGCGACGGTGCCTTCGATGAGCTTCAGCAAGGCCTGCTGCACGCCCTCGCCCGACACGTCGCGGGTGATCGAGGGGTTGTCGGACTTGCGCGAAATCTTGTCGATCTCGTCGATGTAGACGATGCCGGTTTGCGCCTTTTCGACATCGTAATCGCACTTTTGCAGCAATTTCTGAATGATGTTTTCCACATCCTCACCGACGTAACCCGCTTCGGTCAAGGTGGTGGCGTCGGCGATGGTGAACGGCACGTTCAGCAGGCGGGCCAGCGTTTCCGCCAGCAGCGTCTTGCCCGAACCGGTGGGACCGATCAGCAGGATATTGCTCTTGGCAACCTCGACTTCGAGATTCTTGGCGCGGCTGCCGCGCTGCAATTCCAAGCGTTTGAAATGATTGTAGACCGCCACGGACAGAACTTTCTTAGCCCGCTCCTGGCCGATGACGTATTCGTTGAGGGTTCGGTTGATGTCTTGCGGCTTGGGCAACTTATTGGTGGTGGCGGGCGCGGCCTCTTCCATCTCCTCGCGGATGATGTCGTTGCACAACTCGACGCATTCATCGCAGATAAACACGTTGGGGCCAGCGATCAGCTTGCGGACCTCGTGCTGGCTCTTACCGCAAAAGGAGCAATACAACAGCTTGTCGTCGTCGCTCCGGTCACCTCGATCTCTGCTCATATACCTTTCTTCCTCATCATCGCGCGGACATTCGAAACAACCGGGACGGCGTTTCCCCGCGGGCCACCCTACCGACAGCGTCCGGCCAGCACGACCGGAGCGCCATACGCAGCAAGCACGGGGTCAATGGACTCGATCTCACCCGACCCGGCCGCTCCTGAGCCGAGCCCTCGCACCCCTGCTCCGACACCGCGAAACCGACGGGATTCTCGACCCGTCGCTCAAGTCGTCGGAATACGCTGGTTCAACACGGCGTCGATCAGGCCGTACTCAACCGCTTCGGCTCCGCCCATGAAATTGTCACGGTCGGTATCGACCGCGATCTTTTCGACTGGCTGAGCGGTATGCCGGGCCAGAATACGGTTCAAGCGATCCCGCACCAGCAAGATTTCGCGGGCGTGGATATCGATATCGCTAGCTTGCCCCTGAAATCCGCCCAAGGGCTGGTGGATCATGATGCGGGAATGCGGCAGACAAAAGCGCTTGCCGGCGGCGCCGCCCGCCAACAGCAGCGCGCCCATGCTGGCCGCCTGGCCCACGCACATGGTGCTGACGTTGGGCTTGATGAACTGCATGGTGTCGTAGATGGCCAAGCCCGCGGTGACCGCGCCGCCGGGCGAATTGATGTAAAAGTGAATGTCCTTATCCGGATTCTCCGCTTCCAAAAACAACAGTTGCGCCACCACCAGATTCGCCACGTAATCCTCGACCGGGCCCACCAGAAATACCACCCGTTCCTTGAGCAGGCGCGAATAAATATCGTAGGCCCGCTCGCCCCGCGCGGTTTGCTCGATCACCATCGGCACGAGATTGAGGGCGCGGATGGTGCTGGAAGAGCCGTGCTCGCTCATTCGGATAACTCCTGGGGCAAAGATTCCACCGACGGTTTTGGTTCGGGCTTCATGATCTCGGCGAAGGTGCTGGCCTTCTCGGCGACCTGGGCCCGCTCCAACAACCAATCCACGATCTGATCTTCCAGCACCAACGCCCGCACGTTGTCGAGCGCGCGCGGCGTTTGCTCGTACCAGCGCAGCACCTCGGCCGGGTCCTGATAAGTGGACGCCATATTCTCCAGATAATTCCGCACGCGCTGGCTGTCGACCTTGATTTCCTGGGTTTCCGCCAAGCGAGCGATCAACAAGCCCAACGCGACCCGCCGGCGAGCTTCCGGCTCGAACAACTGCGCCTTGAGCTGTTGGGTTTTCTCGTCCTTGCGGTCAGCGGGGAAATACAATTGTCGGGCCAACTGCTCGATTTCATTTTCGAGCAGCACTTTAGGCACCGGAATGGGGTTGGCGTCCAACAACCCTTGCAAGACTTGACGCTTGATCGCCGCTTTGATGCCTTCGCGCAATTCGCGTTCCATGTTTTCACGCAGCGACTGCCTCAGGCCGGTCAGGCCGTTTTCCTTGACATCGAAGCTTTCCGCGAAAGCCTCGTCCACCTCGGGCAGGCACGCTTCTTCGACCGCCCGGACCTCGATTTGGAAATGGGCGGTTTTTCCCGCAATTTCCTTGGCTTGGTAGGCTTCGGGAAAGGTGAGATCGAACTCGGTCCGGGCGTTTGCGCTCAACCCGACCAGCCGATCCTCGAACTCCTTGAGCATCGCGCCCTTGCCCAATACCACGTCGACGTTATCGCCCTTGCCACCCGCGAAGTTCTGGCCGTCGATGGTGCCTTCGAAGTCGATGCGGACCCGATCGCCTTCGGCGGCCGGGCGCTCCACCGCATTCCAGACCGCCCGCTGCTGGCGCAAGGTTTCGAGCATGGTGTCCACGTCCTGCTCGGCGACTTCCGCGCTCGGCCGTTCGACGCGGATGCTTTCAAAACCGGTTGGATCGAATTCGGGCAGCACCTCAAAGGTGGCGGAGTACTCCAGATCTTGCCCGTCTTCCAACGCCTTCGGCTCGATTTTCGGACCGCCCAGCGGATTGAGTTTTTTCGCGGTCAAGGCTTCGCGCAAGCTATTTTCCATCAGTTCGCCGACCGCTTCGTAGCGCACTTGGTCACCGTAGAGCCGGTTGACCAGCTTGAGCGGGGCCTTGCCCGGACGAAAACCGTCCACCTTGACCCGCCGGGACAGGGACTGGAGCCGATCCTGAATTTCCTTGACGAGCCTTTCCGCCGGAACCTGCACGGTCACCCGGCGCTCCAGCTCGCTCAGCGTTTCAACTGAAACCTGCATCGATACACCTCAAACCTGTTGATCGTTGTTGATCGGCAAACCAGTCGTGGCGGTACGCTCCCACCGGGAGCGCGGATCGGGCGATAGCATCCCCGAATGCGCGGCGTGGATGGTGCGAAAGGAGAGACTCGAACTCTCACGGGTTACCCCACTGGAACCTAAATCCAGCGCGTCTACCAGTTCCGCCACTCTCGCAATCAGACGCGATTTACCAGAAAAAAACCTAAAAAAACCCGACGCGGCGGCACCGCTACTCGTGACGAGTATACAGGACAACCCTCCCCCTCGAAATAGAAACCGGGCGACAATAAGACCCTTAACGGCTGAAGCAAAAGGAAATGGAAGAGGCTAGAGCTTCGAATATTGGAGATGGTGGGCCGTGTAGGACTCGAACCTACAACCAATTGATTAAGAGTCAACTGCTCTACCAATTGAGCTAACGGCCCAAAAAAGTCTGAAACCTTAAAACGACTGCTCGAAAAGCCAGCGTATTTGGGGTGGACGATGGGACTCGAACCCACGACGACCGGATCCACAATCCGGGGCTCTACCAACTGAGCTACGTCCACCATCGAAACCACGGTCGGCCGGGGTCTAGCGCGCCCGGCAGGACTCGAACCTGCTACCCTCAGCTTAGAAGGCTGATGCTCTATCCGCATGAGCTACGGGCGCGGTGTCGCGAATCGCCACCTGCCAAGCCGCCGATTCCGGCGATGGTCGGGGTAGAGGGATTTGAACCCCCGACACCCTGCTCCCAAAGCAGGTGCGCTACCAGGCTGCGCTATACCCCGTTATCAATCAAAACCGGCAGCCGCATTCCATGCAGGATTGGGGATTTTATTTTTGATCTCCACCAGCGTCAAGATCGTTTTTATTCCCGCCGCCAAACCGTGCCGTTCGAGGTGTCTTCAAGCACGACCCCAGCCCCCTGCAACAGGCCGCGAATTCGGTCGGCCTCCGCCCAGCGCTTGGCCTGGCGGGCGGCGGTACGCTCGGCGATCAAGGCGTCGATCCGCTCCGGGCCGTATGGGGATGTCGTTAGTTCGGCGGTCATGACTTCGCCACTCCCGGCTTGTAAGTAAAGTTCCGCATCCGACTGCAATAAGCCAAGCAGCCCACCCAGATAGCGCAAACTGGCACCTGACCGCGCCGCCTCCGTCGGATCTTCGGGCCGCAACCGGTTGGTTTCGCGCGCCAAGTCGAATAACACCGCCAGCGCTTCAGGGGTATTGAAATCATCGTCCATGGCCTGTTCGAAGCGGGCGCGCCACGCTGCCTCAGCGGGGGCCTCCACCACCGGCAAGCCGCGCAGCGCCGTGTACAATCGAGCCAATGAAGCCTTGGCTTGTTCCAGGTTGTCGTCGGCGTAATTCAGCGGCCCGCGATAGTGGCTGGACAGGATGAACAGCCGCACCACCTCCGGCTGATAGCGTTGCAACACCTCGCGCACCGTGAAGAAGTTACCCAGCGATTTGGACATCTTTTCTTCGTTGATCTGCACGAAGCCGTTATGCATCCACACGTTCACGTAGCGCTGGCCGCTGGCCGCTTCCGACTGGGCGATCTCGTTTTCGTGATGGGGAAATTTCAGATCCATGCCGCCGCCGTGAATGTCGAAATGCTGGCCCAGGCAATGCGTGGACATCGCCGAGCACTCGATATGCCAGCCGGGCCGGCCATTTCCCCACGGTGAATCCCAGCCGGGCTCGTCGGGCTTGGCGGCTTTCCACAACACGAAATCGAGCGGATCGCGCTTGGCCTCCTCGATTTCGATTCTGGCGCCGGCCCGCAAATCCTCCAGTTTCTTGTTGGCCAGTTGCCCGTAACGCTCGAACCGGCCGACCGTGTAATAGACATCGCCGCGTGCGCCGACATAGGCAAAACCCTTGGCGATCAAGGTTTGAATCATGGCGATCATGTCAGCCATCGCCTCGGTGGCGCGGGGCTCGTGGCTCGGCGGCAGAATGCCGAGCGCGGCCAGATCCTCGTGCATGGCTTGAATGAACCGCGCGGTCAACACCTTGAAATCTTCACCGTTCTCGCGAGCGCGCTGGATGATCTTGTCGTCGATGTCGGTGATGTTGCGAACGTAGGTCACCTCGAAACCCCTGGCGCGCAGCCAGCGCACCACCACGTCGAACACCACCATCGCGCGGGCGTGCCCCACATGGCAGTAGTCGTAAACCGTCATGCCGCACACATACATCCGCACTTTGCCCGGCTCGATGGGTTGAAACAGCTCCTTTTGGCGGCTTAGGCTATTGAAAATCTGCAACATGGACGACTCTCTCGAAAAAGGCTGGGGCGATCGGGATGATGGAATGAACAGGCGTCCGCAACCGGTCGAGCTCAGCAACACGCTCGCAGGCGACGCCGGACCGTGTCCGGGGGCAGCAACGCCAGAATGCGGGCCAGTTCGGGGCCGTGGGTTTCTCCGGTCAGCGCCGCCCGCAACGGCATGAACAGCGCTTTGCCCTTGAGGCCGGTTCGCTGGCGCAGACCGGCAACCAGCGTCGGATAGTCGGCGCCGTGCTGGGCGTAGGCGGCGAGCGCGTGCGCGAAGAACTCGGCGCCCGCGGCGCCGGTGACCGCCGCGCTTTCGGCGCCGGGCGTCAAGTCCGCACCGAACAAGCGCTCCGCCCAAAACAGCGCATCGTTTGGGAAGCGGCTGTTGGGCCGGACCGTCTCGATGAACTCCGCGCTCAGCGCGGCCGGCACTCGCGCCCGCACGGCCGCGCCCGCCCACTCCCACAGCCGCGCCGACGCCGCGTGCTGGACCGCCTCGCTTTGCCAGTGCAGCAATTGTGCTTCATCGTAACGGGCCGGGGCGCGGCCTAGATGCGCGGTCGAAAACTCCGCCGCCAAGACCTCCGGCGCCATCCAGACATCCCGCGCGTAGGCGTGACCGAGCCGCGCCAGATAGTTCAACACGGCTTCCGGCAGATAACCGCTGGCGCGCAATTCGCGAATGCTGAGATCGCCGGCGCGCTTGGACAAAGGCCCGCCGTCGGCCCCGACGATCAGCGCCAGATGACCGTAGCGGGGCGCGGACAATGCCAGCGCCTCCAACAGCAGCAACTGACGGGGCGTATTGGCCAGATGATCCTCGCCGCGCAGCACCTGCGTAATTCCCATCAGGGCATCGTCCACCGCGTTAGCGAAAAAGAACTGCGGCGTGCCATCGGCCCGGCGAATCACGAAATCGCCGATGTCGTCGCTGGCGAAACGCTGCGGGCCGCGCACCAGATCGGTGAATTCGACCGCCCGACCCGCCGGCACCCGAAACCGCAGCGTCGGCTGCAAGCCGCGTTCGAGCCGCGCCTGGCGTTCGTCCGCGCCCAAGCGCGCGCACGTACCGGTATAGCGCGGTGGTCGGCCGGCCGCCAACTGCGCTTTGCGGCTCAAGGCCAATTCGGCCGGCGTGCAAAAACACGGATAGCTTTGCTCCGAACCCTCCAGCCGTCGGTAATACCGCGCATAGATCGCCGTCCGCTCCGACTGCGCGTAGGGCGCTTGCGGGCCACCGACCTCCGGTCCCTCCCGCCAGTCCAGTCCCAGCCAGCGCAAATCCTCCAGCAAGGCGTCGACAAACTCCGCGCGGCTGCGCTCCCGGTCGGTGTCTTCGATGCGCAGCAAAAACTGCCCGCCATCGCGCCGGGCCAACAACGCATTGAACAAGGCGGTGCGCACGTTGCCAAGATGTAGAAAACCCGTCGGGCTGGGCGCGAACCGCGTTTTGACGTGGGTGATGGTCATAGTGAAATCATGGTAACGGAAAGCGCCCACCGTCACCAAATCTGGCGGTCGGCGTCATCTCTGACTATCATCCTGCTCTGATCTTTATAACCAGGACCTTCTACCAATGCGAATTCGATCCCCGTTACTGGCTGTGACTGTTCTCGGTTTGCTCGGCGCGGTCGCTCAGGCCGGCCCCCAGGTCCGACTGAATACCAGCCTCGGCGCCATCACCGTGGAGCTGGCCGACGACAAGGCCCCCAAGACGGTCGAGAACTTTCTCGCCTATGCGCGCGATGGCTTTTACAACGGCACTATTTTTCACCGCGTCATCGACGGCTTCATGATTCAGGGCGGCGGTTTCAGCGCCGACTTCAAACAGAAACCCACCCGCGCGCCGGTCGCCAACGAAGCCGATAACGGCCTCACGAATGTACGGGGCAGCATCGCCATGGCCCGCACGTCCGACCCCCAATCGGCCACTGCCCAATTCTTCATCAACGTCAAAGATAATCCGGCTCTGGATTACCGATCAGCGACACCGCAAGGTTGGGGTTATGCTGTATTTGGCAAAGTCGTCGACGGTATGGAAACGGTGGATAAAATCCGCAAGGTCGCCACCGGCGCCGGCGGCCCCGGCGGCGGGTTCTCCGATGTACCGGCCACGCCGGTCCTCATCAACACGGTCGAACTGATCGACCGACCGGCCACGCCAGCGGCCGACACCGCCAAAAAACCTTAAAATAACCCGTTAAAATAGTGAGTTAAACGCATGATCAAGCTTCATACGACCCTTGGAGTCATCGGCCTCGAACTCGACACCGCCAACGCGCCCGCCACCTCCGCCAACTTCTTACAATACGCGCGAGACGGTTTTTATGAAGGCACCCTCTTTCACCGGGTGATCCCCAACTTCATGATTCAAGGCGGCGGCCTCGAACCGGGCATGACTCAAAAATCGACCCGCGCGCCCATCCGCAACGAAGCGGACAACGGCCTGAAAAATCAGACCGGCACCATCGCCATGGCGCGCACGTCCGACCCGCATTCCGCCACCGCGCAATTTTTCATCAACGTCAAAAACAACGATTTCCTCGACCACCGCAGCCCGACCAATCAAGGCTGGGGTTATTGCGTGTTCGGACGCGTGGTCGAAGGCATGGAGGTGGTCAACGCCATCGCCAAGGTACCGACCACCAGCCGGCGCGGCCACCAGGATGTGCCCGTCGACGACGTGGCGATCACCCAGGTGGAAATCAGCGGCGAATAAACGATCATGGCCACGTGGTTCATCTCCGATCTGCACCTCGATCCGACCCGACCGGCGACGACGGCGCTCTTGTTGGCTTTTCTGGAACAACAGGCCAGCCAAGCCGACGCTTGTTATATCTTGGGCGATTTATTCGAGGCGTGGATCGGGGATGACGACGACGCCGAACTGGCCAACCATGTCACCGCGGCCCTGTACCGCCTGACCGGTTCCGGCGTTCCGGTGTATTTTCTGCATGGCAACCGCGATTTTCTGATCGGCGAGCGCTTTGCCGCCGCCAGCGGCGTTCGGCTGCTCCCTGAACATCAGGTTATTGATTTATATGGTGAAACCGTGCTGGTCTTGCACGGCGATACCCTCTGCACCGACGACCTGGACTACCAAGCCTTCCGCGCCAAGGTGCGCGATCCGGCCTGGCAGGCGCAACTGCTGGCGCTACCCTTGACGCAGCGGCGGGCGCTGGCCGGCCAGCTCCGAGAAACCAGTCGGCAGGCCACCCAACAGAAGGCCGCCGATATCACCGACGTCAACCCCGCCGCCGTGGAGCAGGCGCTGCGCGAGCACGCCGTCCGGCGGATGATCCACGGCCACACCCACCGACCCGCCGTTCACGACTGGACGTTCGACGGTCTGCCGGCGCGACGGGTGGTGCTGGGTGATTGGCACGGGCACGAAAGCCTGGTGTTACGTTGCGAGGCGGACGGCTGGCGTTTGGAAACCTTGCTTCAAGCCGATACTCAAAAGCGATGATCTTGCTCTCTCCACCTCACGTCCGTTCGCTGGCGCGCAATGAGCCGGGCACCTTCCCGGCATTGATGGATTTATACGAGTGCAATTACATCAACATGCGCCGGCTGATTCCGACGCTTCCGAAACAGCCTGTCGCCTTGGTGTCCCACATACCGGACGGTTTGGACCTGCACCTGCGGCTGATCGAACGTTTTCGCTATACCAGCGAGCTGAGCCTGACCTACTATTTTAGCGAGCGTGATGGCCTTTTCCCAGAACCCGATCTGCGCATTCGCATCTATCACGATGCGCGGCTGGCCGAAGTGTTGAATGCCCAACTCCGCCGCTTTCCCGCATTCGATTCGGAGCTATTCAGTTTTCAGCACGCTGATGGCACGCTCCTCCATCGGCGTTGGCAGATCAACCGGTTCCTGTTCAAATGGCTGAATTACTGCCTGCGCCAAGGCCACCGCTTCAGCGAAATCCCCTCCCCCTCACTTGTCGGTTCGCCATCCACTCTTAAAATTTAAGGCTATTTTTTCTTGAATAGTTGACTAATATTGTCGGCTACTATATTTTCCATACTCAATAGTCAGGAATTAGTGCTTGTTATTTTCATCAGGTCACCAGCAGGGTCATACTTATGAGACTTTCAACGAAAGGTCGGTATGCTGTTACTGCAATGATGCATTTGGCGATTCATGACCGCTACGGTCCTGTCACGCTTGCCGAAATTTCCCAATGTCAGGGCATCTCCCTCTCCTATCTGGAGCAATTGTTCGCCAAACTGCGCAAGCGTAGCCTGGTTGAAGGCGTGCGCGGTCCGGGCGGCGGCTATCGGCTGGCGCGGTTCCCCGATCAGATCACGGTTGCCGATATCATCAGCGCCGTCGACGAACGGCTGGACGCCACCCGTTGTTTCGGCCACGAGAATTGCCAGGAAGGCCGGCGGTGCTTGACGCATGAGCTGTGGACCGATCTGAGCCGGCAGATTTTCACCTTCTTGGAAGGGATTACGTTGGCGCAGTTCGTGGAGCGGCCGGCCGTCTGCGAAGTGGTGCGCCGGCAAAATAGCACGCGGCGGCGCGAGCGCCATTCCCACGAGCCGATACCGATAGCTGTCGCCGTCGTATGAGCGATCTCACCATGGCATGATGCGGTTGCCGATCTACCTTGATTATGCCGCGACCACGCCGGTCGACCCACGGGTAGCGGCATTGCTGGGCCAGCATCTGACTCAGGACGGCGTTTTCGGCAATCCTTCATCCAGCACCCACGCTTTCGGCCGAACGGCCGCGCGAGCGGTTGAGACGGCGCGAGCACATGTCGCTGCGCTACTTCAGGTCGAGCCCCGCGAAATCATCTGGACCTCGGGCGCGACCGAAGCCAACAATTTGGCTCTGCGCGGCGCCATGCGCGCATACGTGCGACGCGGCCGCCACCTCATCACTAGTAAAGCCGAACACAAAGCGGTTCTCGATGTGTGCCGGCACCTGGAAGCAGACGGTTGCTCCGTCACCTACCTGGACCCTGACCCCAACGGCTCGATCACTTGCGAACAGGTCGCTGCCGCCTTTCGCCCTGACACCGTTTTGGTGTCGCTGATGCACGTCAACAACGAAACCGGAACGGCCCAGGACCTAGCCGCCATCGGTGCCTTGACGCGCGCGCGCGGGATTTTGCTACATGTCGATGCGGCGCAAAGCGCCGGCAAGCTCCCGCTCGAACTCAGTCGCTCACACATCGACCTGCTCAGCCTCAGCGCTCATAAACTGTATGGCCCCAAGGGCATCGGCGCCTTGTTCGTGCGGCAGCGCCCGAATCGAGTGCGGCTGGAGCCGCTGTTGTTCGGCGGCGGTCAAGAACGCGGTTTGCGGGCTGGCACCCTGCCGGTCCACCAAATCGTCGCCATGGGTGAAGCCTGTCGGATTGCCGGTATGGAAATGGGAGAAGAGCGCGCGCGCCTCCAGCAACTGCGCGATCAGCTGTGGCAGGCGCTGGCGGGTTTGGGCGCCGTCACGCTGAACGGGCATCCCGAACGTCATTGGCCCGGCATCCTCAACCTCAGCTTTACCGGCATCGCCGCCGAAGCGCTACTGGCGGCCGTTCCCGACATCGCCCTTTCCACCGGTTCCGCCTGCACCTCCGCCAACACCGAACCGTCGCACGTGTTGCGAGCCATGGGTTGTGACGCGCTTCGGGCGCGCGGGGCGATCCGTTTCAGTTTGGGCCGTTTCACGACGGCTGCGGAGATCGATTACACCCTTCAAGCCATCACCCCAGCGGTCGAGCGACTGCGAGCCTTGTCACCCTTCTGGATGGCGGGCAAGGCTACGACAGTAGACCCGATAGCTTGGGCGCCACCGGCCTGAAGGCCGTATCATGGCTTGTTCGATGCGCCGGTTACCGCGCCCTTTTGAGGTCAGCGCCAATGACTCTTAACGAGCAACGCCTGATGGTCGAACTGATCCGCACCCGACGCTGGGCCGCGCTGGCAACCCAGGGTGTGGACGGTCCCGAGGCCTCGTGGGTCGCTTATGTCCCGGAAGCCGACTTCAGCGGCTTCCTGCTGCACCTCAGCACGCTGGCGGCCCATACCCGCAACCTGCTGGCCCACCCGCGCGTCGGCCTGGCGATCAGCGCTCCGGAAGGAGCTGAGGAGGACCCGCAGACGTTGGCGCGGGTGATGATCCAGGGCGACCTGGCCACGATTCCCCGGACCAGTGAGGATTATCGACAATCCGCGGCGCGTTACCAGGAGGGGCTGCCGGCATCGCTACCGCGCTTTGATTTTGACGATTTTTTATTGTTGCGCTTGAGTCCGTTGCGGGTTCGTTTCGTCGGCGGCTTCGCCCGTGCTTACACGCTGGATGGGCCGGATTTGCAGGCGGCCCTTCAACGCACCAGTTGATTGAGATCGAAGATCGGCAGCAGGATGGCCAGGACGATGATCAGCACCACCCCGCCCATCACCAGAATCAGCACGGGCTCGAAAATCCCCAGCAGCGCGGCGATCAAGGTCTCCGTTTCGCGCTCCTGTTGGATCGCCGC
The DNA here is from genome assembly GCA_016713505.1 of Candidatus Competibacteraceae bacterium. Lineage (NCBI taxonomy): Bacteria > Pseudomonadati > Pseudomonadota > Gammaproteobacteria > Candidatus Competibacteraceae > Candidatus Competibacteraceae bacterium. The sequence goes on from JADJPA010000001.1 coordinate 1,456,844, forward strand.
TCGCTCCAGCATGTTTTCCAGCCGGCCGCTGGCTTCTCCGCTGGCGATCAACTGCACCGTCATCGGCGGAAAGTAGCCGCTGGCGCTGATGGCCTTGTGCAGGCTGGCCCCTTCCTTGACCCGCGCCGCAGCCTGCTCCACCGCCTCCCGCATCGGCAGGTTGCTGACGACCTGCGTCGAGATCCGCAACGCCTCCAGCACCGGCACGCCGCTCGCCATCAAAATGCTGAAAGTCCGGGCGAAACGCGCGGTGTTGGTGCCGCGCACCAGCCGCGCCACCAACGGCAGCCGCAACAGCGCCCGATGGACTCGTCGCCGAAAGCCGGACCGCCGCAGCGCCAATACCCACGCGCCCGCGCCCGTACCCAGGACCAACAACAACAGCCAGCCGTTCTGCCGCAGAAACTCGCTCAGTGCGATCAAGCCACGGGTCAGCGCCGGCAACTGCTGGTTGAGGCTGCTGAACACCTGCACCACCTGCGGCACCACATAAGTCAGCAGGCCAGCCACCACCAAGACCGCAACGCCGGTCAACAGCAGCGGATAAAACAGCGCCAATCCGACTTTCTGGCGCATCTGCTGGCGGGCTTCGGTGTAATCGGCCAGTCGCTCGAACACCACTTCCAGATGGCCCGACTGCTCGCCGGCCGCCACCGTCGCCCGATAGAGTTCCGGAAAGACTTGCGGGAAATCGGCCAATGCGTTCGCTAGCGTATGCCCTTCCAACACGCGCGTGCGCACCGCCAGCATCAAACCGCCTAACCGCGCCCGGTCGGCTTGGCGCGCCACCGCGCCCAGCGCTTCTTCCACCGGCAAACCCGATCCCACCAGCGTGGCCATCTGTCGGGTGATCAGCGCCAGATCGGTCGCGCTGATCCGCAGGCCCCAAACCTGCCGGCTGCGCCGCCGTTCCCGGCTGGCGACTTCCTCGATCCCCAGCGGGTTCAAGCCGCGTTCCCGAAGCACCTGACGGGCCAAACGTGGCGTGTCAGCCTCGATCAACCCTTTGGCTTGGTGGCCCTTTGCATCGAGTGCGAGATATTGAAAGGCGGGCACTAATCCTCCTGCGTCACCCGCACCAATTCCGCCAGCGAGGTGTCACCGGCCAGCACCCGGCGGCGGCCGTCGTCACGGATGCTCGGACTGAGCTGGCGGGCGTAGCGTTCGAGGTCCAGTTCGCCCCGGCCTTCGTGAATCATGGTTTGCATGGCCTCATCCACCACCACCAACTCAAAAATCCCGGAGCGCCCGCGATAGCCCGATTGGTTGCATTGATCGCAACCGGCGGGCGTGTAAATGGTCGGTGGGACGGTCGGATTGACCCCCAGCACCTCACAGTCGCTCGGAGTGGCGTGATGCGGGCGCTTGCAGCTGGGACAAAGCCGGCGCACCAGCCGTTGCGCCAACACGCCGACCAGCGAAGACGACAGCAGGAACGGCTCCACCCCCATGTCGCGCAAGCGGGCGATGGCGCCGACCGCGCTGTTGGTGTGCAGGGTCGAGAGCACCAGATGGCCGGTGAGCGAGGCTTGCACGGCGATTTCGGCGGTTTCCAGATCGCGGACTTCACCGACCATCACCACGTCGGGATCCTGGCGCAAAATGGCGCGCAGGCCGCGGGCGAAGGTCATCTCGACTTTGGTGTTGACCTGAGTCTGGCTGATCCCATCGAGGTAATACTCGATCGGATCTTCCACGGTCATGATGTTGCGCTTGCGGTCGTTGAGCCGGGTCAGTCCCGCATACAAGGTGGTGGTCTTGCCGGAACCGGTGGGGCCGGTCACCAGGAGGATGCCGTGCGGACGCTGGATCAGGCGGATCAAGCGTGACTCGCTGCCCGGCTCCATACCCAAATGGCGCAAATCAAGCCGGCCTTCGCGCTTGTCCAACAGACGCATCACCACCCGTTCGCCGTGGCCGGTCGGCAAGGTCGAAACCCGCACATCCACTGGCCGGCCGGCTACCCGCAACGAAATTCGGCCATCCTGCGGCAGCCGCTTTTCGGCGATGTCGAGATGGGCCATGACCTTCACCCGAGACACCAACAGCGGTCCCAGCGCGCGCGGCGGTTGGAGCGCTTCGCGCAGCACGCCATCGACCCGAAACCGGATCATTAGGCGATTTTCAAAGGATTCGATGTGAATATCGGAGGCGTTCTCCTTGATCGCGCCGGTCAGCAACGCATTGATCAAGCGGATGATCGGGGCATCATCGGCGCTTTCTAGCAAATCTTCCGGTTCGGGCAGGCTGAGCGACACTTGGTCGAGATCGATTTCCTCGCCCAAGTCCTCCATCATCCGGGCCGCACCGTCGCTGTCGCCTTCGTAGCTGTCTTGCAACATCCGTTCGAAATGATCCGCCGCCACCATCACCGGCCGCAGCGGGATATTCAGAAAGCGCCGCAATTCAGTCAGGCTGTGCGGGTTGATGCCGGGTCGATAAGCGACGGTGACCTTACCGTCTTCTTCGTCCACTACCAGCACGCCGTGGCGTTTGGCAAAAGCGTAGGGCAATTGCCGGGTCGCGTTTGATTCGCTCTCCTTCAGAGCGGGAGGCGGGGGCTCAGCACTCATTTGTTGCCGAAACCGAAATCCGCGGGCTCGGCCTCCGACTGACGCTTGGGGACTGGCGGCGCTGGCACGGGAGCAGCGGACTCTTCGCGCGCCGCCGGCGGTGGCGGTGGCGGCTTATCCAGGGGTGGAATCGCGAGCACCGTACCTTGCCGCTTCACGTCATGTTCCGGCTTGAGCAGCGGGGGTTGTTCGCCGGGTAAGAGATAATCGACGCCTTTCTCGCGGGCGGCGAGCTGCTGGTCGCGGATATAGCTGTATTTATCGCTGGAATACAAGGTGCTTTGCACCGGATCGCGCAAGATCACCGGATGCAGGAACACCATCAGGTTGCGCTTGAGTCGGTTGGTATTGCGGTAGCGAAACAGGTTGCCGACCATCGGAACATCACCCAAAACCGGCACTTTTTGCGCGCTTTCGCTGAGGTTTTCGTCGATCAGTCCGCCCAAGACCAAAATCTGCCCGTTCTCCACCAGCACCTTGGTTTTGATCGAGCGCTTGTTGGTGGTGGGCCCTTGGGTCGCGGCGTTGGCGGACGGCACTACGTTGGAGACTTCCTGGGCGATTTCCAGTTTGACGGCGTTGCCCTCGTTGATCTGCGGCTTGACCTTTAACGTGATACCGACATCCTGCCGCTGGATGGTTTGAAACGGCCCGCCCGATTGCAGGGTATTGTTATTGCTCGTACTGGTCGCCGAACTGGTCGTCGAGGTGGTATAGGTGCCGGTCACGAACGGCACGTTTTGGCCGACCACGATTTCCGCCTCCTCATTGTCCAGCGTCACCACGGTCGGCGTGGACAGCACGTTGGTATCGGCGTCCTTGGCCAAGGCGCCGAGCAAAATTCCGAAGTCGCTGCCGCCAACGCCCAGCTGCATTCCTTTGGGAATAGCATCAAGCGTCGCCGAGGGTACGGACACATTATTTCTTAAAGCCGAATCCACCGTTCTTCCCACGCCGAGCACGTTGGCCAGGCTGCTGGCGCCGGCGTCGAAATTGGTGAAGCCGATGGCATGGTTGCCCCCCACGCCCCATTGCACGCCCAATTCGGCGGTCTTCTCGGCGGAAATCTCAGCGATGACCGCTTCAACCAACACTTGCGCGCGGCGCACGTCCAGTTGGGCGATGACTGTACGCATGGATTGGATCAGTTCGGGCGGCGCGGTGATCACCAGCGAGTTGGTCGCCTCATCGGCCTGAATGTCGATCAAACTGGCGGCGCCGCTACTGCTTCCACCCGGCGGTGGCGCCTGACCTTGTCCGGGCATCGGCGCATTGCGGACGATATCATTGCTCAGATTTTTGCTGACCCCCTGCAATACGTTCACCAAATCCTTGGCCTTGGCGTACCGTAAATAGACGACTTGGGTGTTACCGCCGCTGTCCACCGGCGTATCCAAATGGGAAATCAAGGTCCGCAATCGCAGGCGCGACACCTTGTCTCCGCTGAGCAGAATGCTGTTGGTGCGCTCGTCCGCCACCAGCCGCGGTGGGGTGCCGACGGCGGCGGCCGGATCGCCCTTGCCCCGGTTCTGCTCCAAGGTGGAGAGCACGCGCACGATTTCATTGGCCGAAGCATGGCGCAACGGGACGATTTCGATTTCTTCGTTGCTGGCCAAATCGATCCGGCCGATGATGCTGGCGACCCGCTCGACGTTGGCGGCGGTATCGGAAACGATCAAGACATTGGTGGGCGTATAGGCGGCCAAATGGCCTTGGGGGGGTATCAACGGGCGCAGGATCGGCACGATCTGGGCGACCGAGACGTTCTGAACCTGAATGATCCGGGTCACGATCTGGTCGGGCTCGATGACCTTGCGCCCATCGATGGTGGGGATGCTTTCTTGCTTGGCCCCGGCCGCCGGAACGATCTTGACCGTGTTGCCGCTGGGAACGGCGGCGAAGCCATGCACGCCCAGCACGGCTAGGAAAACCTCATAGAGTTCTTTTTCATCCATCGGTTTGGAGGACACGATGGTCACCCGGCCCTTGACGCGCGGGTCGACGATGAAATTCTTGCCGGTGAGAACCGACATGCTCTCCACCAGGGCATTGATATCGGCGTCCTTGAGATTGAGCGTCACCGGAGCGGCATGGGCCGTAAGGACCAACAGCCAAACCAACACCAGCGCGCCCAAAACCCGGCCGGATGTGAAGGGCCTGCAAGAAGAGAGCTGTCTGCTCAACCAGTTATTCATCGTCATCGCCAATCGTCGCGCCGGATTCACGCCAGCGTTCGCTAGTCGCTCATTGAACGGTGGGCTTGCCCAAGGAAACCGCCAAGGGAATCTCAGTGCCGTGTCGTAGGACCCGCACATCGATCCGTCCGGCATCCTTCAATCCCTGTAAGACGGAAAGGCCTTGCAGGGGGTTGTCAAAGCGGGTGCCATTGACTTCCGTTATGACATCGCCGCTGTCGAGGCCCAATTGTTTCATCAACTGCCGGACCCGCCCCGGCCGCAGTCGGAATCCGAGAAACCGGCCGTTTTGCCCGGACGGGCTAGCGAGCGCCAGATCTTGCAAGACCTGGGATTGATCGGCCGCGCCGTGCAGTCGGGAGGCGATCATGGCCGCGTTGATCGGTTGTGGGTTCGCATTCATCGATTGTTCGGGGAGTTGGCCCGGTGCTTCGGCGGGCGCAGGAGCGTCGCCGGGCAACACCGGCGGCATGTCCCCTGAGGCGGGCGACCGGTCGGCGCTGTCCAACCGGGGAAGATTCAGAGTGTCTTGCTGGCCGCCGTGAGAGATGATGACGCTATCGCGCTGGATTCGATCCAGCCGGGCTCCGCCAGGCAGTTCCTCGCCGCTCCGATAACTCCGTTCCAGGCCGCTCCCTTCCGCGATGAGCGCCAAGGCCTTGCCGCCCCGCTCGATGAAAAACACGCCGACCAAGCGCAGATTGAGCGGAGTGACCGACGCTGGGGGCGGGGGAGCTTCAACGAGTCGGGGCGCTTCCATCTGCCCGAACAGATGCCAAGCGCCGACCGCGGCATAATCGGCCGGCTGCTGGGTGATCGCCATCTCACTGGAAGGCGATCCCGGCGCTGGCGCGGCGCTGGCCGGCAGCGGCAAGCGGTTCCACAGCATCGCCGCCGCCAATTCCGCCAGCGCGTAAGCCAGCGCCACTACTAACAGGGCGTTGACAACAACGACGGTCGGTCGCAACCAAGCATCGGATCGAGCCAGCGCCGGTCCGATGCGCTTTTCCGCTGCCAGCAAGACATTTTGTAAAAAATTCGCCAACTTTCACACTCGAAGTGGCCGCTCGATGAGGGAGGAGCATAACAAAAAACCACGGCGTCCCGCGTTGATTTTTTGCCGGCCCCAGCGAGCGAGTTCCCGCGCGTCTGGCGGTTGCGGGCTAGGCATGTCCCCGCGCTCGCGCTCGCGGTTTCACCACGGCCATGGCGGGAGTCTGAAGCGCCGGCTTGGAGCGCACCCCGATCACCCGCCCGGACTGCGGCGGTCGCGGCAGTTGCAGGTGCTCGGCCATCACTGCGCCCAATCGATCCAAAACCCCCACGGGCATCACCGCGCTGTGTCGCTCGGCCAGATCCACATGGATGACCATCAATTCGCTGGTCGCCGATAAAAAGCCTCTTCGCGCGTGATACAGCCGGTGGAAATAATGGATGCGCTTGCTATCGAAACCCAACAGTTGCGTGGTGATGCGCATCGGATCTTCAGCCATCAGCTCCCGTTGGTAGTTGACATGGGTCTCCACCACGAAAGCCGAGCACTTTTCATTGTCCCGATAATCTCGCCCCATCCCTAAGAAGTCCATGAAGGCATCGGTGGCGCGATCGAACGCCAGCACGTAATAAGCCACATTCATATGGCCGTTGTAATCAATCCACTGAGAAGGTACGACATCGGTATACAGGCACAGAGGAGATTCAACCCGCATAATAGTCAGTGACTCATCGCTGTCCGAGGGAAAGGCGCGGTACGCTACCTGCTTTTGGCGCGTTGCGCAATGATGACTACACGAGACGCCTTGGAATAATTTTTCTTGTTGGCAACCCTCGAATTGGAAGGCGGACACATCCCTCAACCGGCTGAGGGGACTCATGGAGCCGTTCTCCTCGATAATGGCACTCAACGTCTTTAAAACGTGTTGGCCGCCGAACCTAACCTTACCTATAGGAACGAACATGTCAATGAGCGGACGCATATTAATTGTGGCCGGATCGGATTCCGGCGGCGGGGCGGGGATTCAGGCGGATGTCAAGACGGTGACGGCGCTCGGCGGTTACGCAGCAACCGCGATCACGGCCCTGACCGCGCAGAATACGCAAGGGGTATTTGGGATCGTCGGTATCGATCCGGCTTTCATCGCCCAGCAGATGCAATTGGTGCTGGAGGACATCGGCGCGGATTGCATCAAGACCGGCATGTTGCACAACGCCGCCGTCATCGAAACCGTAGCCGAGGTGTTGGAGCGCGCGGCGGCCGGCATTCCGGTGGTCGTGGACCCGGTAATGTACGCCAAGGGCGGAGACAGCCTGCTCGATCCGGCGGCGCGCGAAACGCTGGTCCGACGCTTGTTGCCGAAAGCGGCCCTCATGACACCCAATGTCCGCGAGGCTGAAGCGCTGAGCGGTCTGGCCATCCGCCAGCCCGACGATTTGGCGAGGGCGGCCCGGCAGCTTTTGAAACTCGGCCCGGCGGCGGTCTTGGTCAAGGGTGGCCATCTAGCCGGCGCGACTGTCACCGATTGGCTGGTCTGGCCTAACAGCTCCAAAGCGTTCACCACCGCACGCATGACCGGCCGTAATACCCACGGCACCGGATGCACGCTGGCTTCAGCGATCGCGACCGGATTGGCGCAGGGCTTAACGCTCAGCAGTTCGGTCGAACGGGCGCTGGCTTACGTCCGAGAGGCGATCCGCACCGCGCCTGATCTTGGCAAGGGCTGCGGCCCCTTGAACCACGGCCATACGGTGCGTTATTGAAGTGGGACGGCCAAACCGAGCGCGTTTGATAACATTTCCGATCCTAAAAGGATGCTGCCTTACTGTCTTTTTCCTTATAATACAAAAAGATATAATAAAAACCAAACAACTGCGCCCCTCTCGATGGCGCTCCCGAAAAAATATTTCGGGAGCGCCATCGAGAGGGGCGCGAGTTCGATCAGGGCAACCTAAGAATTATTTCTTCGGCGCGCGGTAACCGGCTTGCTCGGCGGCTTCCGCGCTCGCAAAGCACAATTTAGCCTTGGTTTTCGCGTAGTTCCTGCCTTCGGGCGCATGGTAGATCTTGGATCTGGAGCCTTTGATTGGCGCCGATTCCGGGCAAGAACCATCTGGATTGCCAGAGACACCCGCCGCTCCCGCAGTCACGGGAGCCGGCTTGGCGCTTGACGTCGCGGGGGCCGTCATGGGCATTGCCGGTTTGGTGCCCGGCAGCGCAGGAGAGGTCATGGGGACTGCCGGCTTGGCGCCCGGTAGCGCAGGAGAGGTCATGGGGACTGCCGGCTTGGCGCCCGGTAATACCGGAGGAGCTTTCAAGGGCGGCGGGCTGACCCCTGTTTCGGCCGATTGCGCCGCGCCAACTCCTCCAAGCGACATAACCAGAGCGGCTACCAACAACCCGTTGCGTGATGATTTGAGATGCTCGATCAACATGCTGTCATACCTCCTGTTGCTTCCGTTGTAAGTCGGTGCATTATCGCACTTCGTTCGATGAACAGCGACTTAATGCCAGACGGGTTTATCAGCCCATGATTCGTCCCATTCCCCAACCTCTTGATGCGCCAGCAATCGACCAACGAATTCCAGCGCTGCCATAAGGTTCGCCTTTGCCGCCGGACTCAACGATTCGCCCAACTCGAAAGATTCACCTCGGATCGCCAATAAAAAGGCCGGAGGCGGCGGAGACGAATTGATCTGTTCATAAACATGAAGCACGGCGGCGGGCGTCAGGGCGTGACTGGTATAGCTGCTATCCCGCGCTGGTTGCAACCGGGTGAACTGGCAGGGCGGCGGACAGGAGACGCTGGCGTCCACGAACAGCACTAATTTCCTGCCCTCCAAATCCACCGCGTGTTCGATCTGCAACTGAAAATCGGTGAGCAGTTCAATGTCGTCCCAACCGCCGCCCTGCTCCCGCAACCCCGCCAGCCGTTCCAGCAGCAGCGGCCCCAGCGCGTCATCGCCCCGGCTGGGGTTGCCGACGGCCAGAATCAGCAGCCCCGGCGTTTTCACCTAACTTTCAGCGACTAACGCGGGTTCCTCCCGGCGAACGGTTCCATCCGCATCCCGCACCAAACAATCCACTAACGCGCCCGACTCCTCCTCGACCAGCTCGACGTGCAGCGGCATCTGACCCAGGGCGTGGGTGGCGCAGGACAGGCAGGGATCGTAAGCGCGTACCGCCACTTCGATCTGGTTCAGCAGCGGCTCGGTCAATTCCTTACCGTCCAAGTAGCGCTCCGCCACTTGGCGGATCGATTCGTTCATCGCCTGATTGTTGTTGGTGGTGGACACGATCAGATTGGCCTTTTCGATCAGCCCATCCTCGTTCATCCGATAATGATGGAACAGCGTGCCGCGCGGGGCTTCGATCACCCCGATCCCTTCCCGTGGGGTCACCTCGCCCTTCGCCGTCAGTTCGTCGCCGAAAATATCGGGATCGAGCAGCAATTCCTTGATCGCCTCGATGGAATGCAGCAGTTCGATCATCCGCGCCCAGTGGTAGGCCAAGGTCACATGAATCGGCTCGCCCTCGCCCAGCGCCATGAATTCCTTGCGCTCCTCCTCAGCCCAGGGCGTGGCGATGAAATCGCAATTGTCGATGCGCGCCAGCGGCCCAACCCGATACCAGCCTTTGTCCGGCCCCAGCGAATTGATGAACGGAAATTTCATGTAGCTCCACGGTTTGACCTGCTCGCGCAACACTTGAGCGTAGCGCCGATAGTCGAGATGATCGAAGATCGACCCGCCCTGCTCGTTCTTCGCCCGCAAGCCGCCGTGATAAAGATCCAACGCCCCATCGGCCCGAATCAAACTGAGGTAATTGGTGCGGATGGTGGCGAAGTGAGTGAAATAACCGGGGTTGGCGGCGTAGGCCGTTTTCATCAGCTTGAGGATGCTGCGTCCCCACTGCGCCATCAGATCGACATCGGCCAGCAGGAAGTTGCGTTCCTGCAAGGTCAGCGCTTTGTTAACTCCGCCCGGAATCGCGCCGGTGCCGTGCACCCGCTTGCCCGCCGTGAGACGAATGACTTCCTGGCCGTACTTGCGCAGCTTCACGCCCTGGCGGGCGATGTCGGGATGGTCGGCCATCACGCCCACCACGTTGCGGTGAGCCACCTTATCGTCGAAATCAAACAGAAAATCGGGCGACGCTAGATGGAAAAAATGCACCGCGTGCGATTGCAGGGTCTGACCGTAGTGCATCAGGCGGCGGATTTTCTCGGCGGTCGGCGGGATTTCTTCGATTCCCAGCAGTTGATCGACCGCCTTGGCCGCCGCCAGATGGTGGCTGACCGGGCAGATGCCGCACAAGCGCTGCACCACCACCGGCAGTTCCCAATAGGGTCGGCCTTGAATGAATTTTTCAAAGCCGCGAAATTCGACGATGTGCAGGCGGGCTTGACGGATGCGGTGATCCCGATCCACCAATAAGGTGACTTTGCCGTGGCCTTCGACCCGGCTTAACGGGTCGATGGCGACCCGACACAAATAATCGGATTGGGCAGCCGTTTCCAATTCGCTCATGACGCGCCCCTGTTCAGTCGTAATGAATTTGGGTGTAGGGCAGCGCGATGGGCTGCCCGGCCAATAACTGGCTGACGAACGTCCAGATCGCATCCGCCGACGGCGGGCAGCCGGGCAGGAAGTAGTCGATCTTCACCACTTCGTGGATCGGGTGCACCTGGTTCAGCAGCAGCGGGATTTCGGGGTCATTTGGAATCTGGGCATCCACCAGCCCGACGCCACGGGTATAGGATTCTTCCAGACAATCCTTCAGTTCGTACTGATTGCGCATCGCCGGAATGCCACCGCTGATCGCGCACGCGCCCATCGCGATCAGGATTTTGCAGCGCGCCCGAAATTCCAACAGGGTGTGGACGTTTTCGACGTTGGCGATGCCGCCCTCGACGATGCCGATGTCGCACTCGCCCAGTTCCTTGATGTCGGTCAGCGGGCTGCGGTCGAACTCGACTTTCTCGGCCAGATCGAACAGCCGCTCGTCGAGATCGAGCAGCGACATGTGGCAGCCGAAGCAGCCGCACAGCGAACAGGTGGCGACCCTGACCTTGGATTCAATCATGACGGCGGCCTCCCTTGCTGACCGCCAGCGCGGCCACGTCGCCGACCACGTTGATCGGCTTGCGGTCGTACAGGCGCTGGCCGATGGGGATTTCATAACCGCTGTGCTTGCGCAAAATCGTGCCGGTCGGACAGACCTGAGCGGCTTTATCATCGATGCTGAAATCGGTCGCGCCCAGCTTGCCGGACGGGGTGTTGACCACCAGATGGGCCTTGATGCCGCGGCCCTGCACCGCGAACACGTTCTTGCCGTCCACGTCGCGGCTGGCGCGCACGCACAGCTCGCACAAGATGCAGCGGTTGAAGTCGATTAAGGCGTCGGGGTGCGAGGCATCCACCGGCCGACGCGGGTAAAAATGGGTGTAGTGCGGGGCCAGCATCCCGACGTAATAGGCCACCGCTTGCAACTGGCACGCGCCGCTTTTCTCGCAGGCCGGGCAGACGTGATTGCCTTCCACGAACAACATTTGCAGGATGCCGCGGCGGATTTCGCGCACCTCCTCGATTTCGCTCTGCACGTTCAGTCCCGCCGCCGCCGGGGTGGTGCAAGAGGCCAGCATCCGGCCGTTGACCTTGACCAGACAGACCCGGCAACTGCCGTGCGGCGGAAATTCCGGGTTAAAGCACAGATGCGGGATATAGACGCCCGCCGCCAGCGCCGCCGCCATGATGGTCTGGCCGTCCTGAAACAGCACCTTGCGCCCGTCCAGCGTGAAGCTTTGTTCCTCGCTCATGGCATGGCCCCCAGTAAAGCGTCTTCATCCAAATAGGCGTCGGGGTCGGTGCGGCCGGTCAGCCAGCGCGCCTGCTCCAGCGCCGCGTTCATATCGAACGCCGGTTCGTAAGCGGTCGAGCGCAAGCGCCGCTCGTAGGCTTCGGGAAACTGGTCGAGACTGTCCAACACCGGATTGGGCGCGGTCTGGCCCAGGCCGCAATGGGAACCGACCCGCATGATCTGGCCGAGCTTGCGCATTTCTTCCAGATCGGCGCGGGTGCCGTGGCCGGTGTGCACCTTATCGATCAGATCGCGCAGCAAGGAGGTGCCGACCCGGCAGGGGGTACAAAAGCCGCAGCTTTCGTGGACGAAGAAATGGGCGAAGTTGCGGATGCCGTCGAGAATGTCGCGGCCGTGGTCGAACACCATGAACGAGCCGCCGGTGGCCAGATCCTCGAAGCAGATGCGCCGGTCGAACAGTTTGGCGGAAATCATGTGGCCGGCCGGCCCCGCCATCTGAATGCCTTGGGCGTCGCGCGCCCCACAGTCTTCTAGCACTTGCCGGACGGTGACGCCGAACGGGTATTCGTAAATACCGGGCCGCTCGCAGTCGCCGCTGAGGCTGAGCAGCTTGGTGCCTTTCGATTCGGCGGTGCCGCGACTGGCGAACCAGTTGCCGCCTTCCACCGCGATTTTGGCGGCGGAAGCGAAGGTTTCGACGTTGTTGACCACCGTTGGTTTATTGAGATAGCCGTGGGTGGTCGGGAACGGCGGGCGGATGCGCGGCACGCCGTGCTTGCCCTCCAGCGATTCGATCAGCGCCGATTCCTCGCCGCAGACGTAAGCGCCCGCGCCCATGTGAATGTCGATATCGAAACTGAAGCTAGCGTCACCCAGAATCGCCTCGCCCAGCAAACCCGCCTCGCGGCGACGCTGCAAGGTGGCCTTGAGTGTGTCCACCATGTAGCGATATTCGCCGCGCAGGTAGACGAAGCCCTGCCGCGCGCCGATCACCCGGCCGCAGGCGGTCATGCCCTCGAACACCAAATCGGCGTAATCCTGCATCAGCACCCGATCCTTGAAAGTGCCAGGTTCGCCCTCGTCGGCGTTGCAGACCACGTATTTGACCTCGCCGGGCGCACTACGGCAGGACTGCCATTTCGCAGCGGACTTGAAGCCCGCGCCGCCCTGCCCGCGCAGGCCGGATTTGACCATTTCCTCCAGAATCGCCTCCGGGCCGCGCTTCAATACCGCCCGCAGCGCCGCGCCGTCGGCGAAATGCCTTCCTAGCAGAAGGTCGGCCCGACGGATGTTGCTCACCACTTCGAAGAACTCGCGCGGCCATTGTTCCAGCGGGGTTTTGGCGTTGACGAGTTCGACGATGCGATCCAAGCGAGCTTTGTCGAGGCGGGTCAGCGCGTAGCCGTTGACCAGCGCCGCCGGTCCCTGATCGCACATGCCGGTGCAGGAAGTCGTGCCGACGCTGACCCGACCATCGGCGCGGGTACCGTTGATCGCCACGCCCAACCGGTCGCTGAGGTAATGCAGCAGCTCGCGGTTTCCGAGCATCCGGTCGGTGATGTTGTCGCTGATCAGGATGTCGTAGGAGCCGCGCGGCTCGGTGTAGAGGAAGGAGTAAAACTCGGCGACGCCGCGCACCTTGTCCGGCGAGATGCCGAGTGCTTCGGCGACGGCGCTGATGGCGTCCGCCGACAGCCACGTCAGGCTGTCTTGCACTTCGCGCAGGATTTGCAACAGCCGGGTCGGCGACTTCTGGTGGCGTTGCACGATGTCGCGGATTGTCTGGACCAGCACGCTGGCTTCCATCGAGGACCCCTCCTAGTTTCCACCGATCCGCGCGGGACGCGGAGCGCGGGTTTCGTTCAAGAAGGCCGCCGGATCAGTGTATCAATTATACTCCAATTTTGCGCAAAAAGCGCTAGTTTAGTGTTGGACTATAAGGTGCTTTTCGATGCTGAGCAAGTCCGACTCTGGCCGCTCGGAATTCATCACCAACGTAGCGATCAGCAAAACTCAATGCATGGCCCACCACCAGCGGTGGGCTATCTGGCAAAAAGTAGATTGCAAGCGGAGGAGGATTAGGCGAGGGAATTGAAGCGAACCTTAGACTGGTTTACGGGCAACAAAAACCAATCCACAAAGTTTTCTTACAGCAAGCTTTTGCGCTGATACCGACAACCATCCAGCAATAATTTTTTGTTTGCCGAGCCTTAGCCGAAGCCAGTAATCTTCAATATGCTGGATATCATAAAAGTACTTTTCATAAGTCGCATCAATTTCTCGCCTTGTTCTGTAATGAGTCCATTTATCAAGCCATTCGCAAAAATCCTGACTCCATCGCATTATATTTTTACCGTTCTTTTGGTATCCGAGGCCAAGAGCCCTGCAACTGGCCGCATAGTAAATTCGCGAGTAACTATTCTTTGGAAACCAGTGTAGAAAGGGAATTCCGCAGTGACCTTCTCGCCAAACCCCCTTATCAGGAAACAAATTCAAGACTATGCCGCCAGGTTTTAATACTCGCTCAATTTCAGCAAGTACGGTATTCAGGTTCTCGACATGCTCCATCACCTGATTATTGATAACAATATCGAAGAACTCACTTTCAAAAGGAATAGTGTTATTAGTTATTTTTCTAATCGTACCATCTAAAAAAAGAGCGGGGTCAACAAACTTTGAATAATCTCCTCCCTCATAGAAGATATCGCACCCAAATGCATTAATACCCTGGTTTCTTAATTCATGCAAAATTCTCCCCGCACCACAACCATAATCGAGTATGCGAATATCTTTTCCATATTTTTGATCCAGAACCCACTGCGCACAGAATTGATAGTTGTTCATATACAGGCCTAAGTATTGACGCCAGTTTTAAATTAAGATGGTCATAAACACCGTCAATAATCAATCGGAAATGCCAAAGATTGAAAGCACCAGGCGAGCGACCATGACTACTATAGGTTTTATCATAGAATTTTCTGTCTTGAGCGTATCGTCAAATCCATCCGATTATGGCAGATGTCAGATAGACGGCGATCATAAAATGGTCAGCAATTTCGTCGCGGCGGCTGATAAATTTATTAACTATTTGAATTTAAATAATAATTTTTTCTACCAAATGAGATATTTTACCTATCTTTTTTCACGATCATCGCAATTTTTTAGAACACGGCAACAGGGAGTCCAAATCCTTAAATCGTCAAGAAATTACCTAAATTCCATGCTTATATTAATGATATTAGAGCAATGCTTCTGTACGCAGCAGCGCCTCTAAACCGTCAATGAGCAGGTCGGCGCATTCGAGAATTTCGATGCTTGGGGTCGATGCGGCGTCGAGCAGCGCATCGACCTGGTATTTCATTCCAGCGGGCAAGCGATCACAGCGTGCTTCCGCGATCCGCGCCAAGCGCTTGTCGCCAGGATGCGGCATTCGATCGATCGCGAAAAGCACATCAAAGTAAATGGCCAACAGCGCCGCTATGCGATGGTTTATGCTGACTCGGTCGCCTCGCGCCACGGCGCGTTGTATTTGGTGTGCGTACGCTGAGAAGGTATTGCGCAGAATGGGAAAATTCTTGGCCACGACCGCCCTTCGCAATCCTTCGGGATAAGGCTCTTGTGCTTTCGTTTGTAGGGCCGCAAACCAGCCCCGTCGGTCAAAGAGCGCTTTGGAAGCCAGCAGATTGTGCTAAAAACAGGTTGAGTAGCCGACGGAAGCCTCATGCTCGTCGATAACTCGAATTAATTGCCCCTCGATCCAATGGGTCGAGCGAAACATGACATCAACCATAATGCCGGTCTGCAAGTCGAGCCACTTGTCACCGAGTTCCCAGAAACAATTACCGATTTCAGCTTGGCACGCAAATGTTAAGGCCACGGCCTTGCGTTCGCTTATTGGTAATTCCCCTGACAAGTAGACGTAGAGATCGATGTCAGAGCTTGCATCTGAGACCGCATTCGTCTGCGAGTCCGCCAGCGCAACCGCTTCGACTTGCGGTAAAAGGCTATAGCGCGTTGCCACGCGGGCGGTAAGAAGTTCTGCCAATTTTTCCATGGGCATGGCTCCTTATTCAAAGCGTCAAGCGACGCCAGGCGTAAAGCCTCAGTCACTCCAGGTTCCGCGATGATCCCCCTGACTTACTTTCGCGCGCGCCGGGAATCGCGTAAGTGCCAACCGCATGAGCGACCGGATCATCGCTTCCTTCGGAATACAGGGTCACCTCGCCATAAACCAGCGACTTTCCGACTTTTATAAGCCGACATATACCCAAGATATCCTTATCTGAAGATGGTTTGCGGAGGAAATTCACAGTGAGGCTCGCCGTTACTGCCAAAGGGGTTATGCCAATCTGCTGAAACATAGCGACATACAGCGCCACATCGGCCACAGTCATCATCACCGGACCGGACACGGTGCCTCCAGGACGCAACTCGTCGATGCCGACCCGGTGGCGGATGATGGAAGAGCCCTCGCTGACCGCTTCGACCAGGCACTTGCTTTGAGGAAACTCCGCCGCCATGAATTTGATAACCTGCTCTTTCGTTACCACCCAAGCTCTCCGTCGATGTTAAAAGTTAGTAGTGAACGGCCCGCGCGGCGGTCCGAACATAGTCCGGTTGCTCCAGCCAATAGCTCGGACCGTCCGGCGGGCCGGTCTTTAGAACCTCGGCGTTGAGCGCCCAAACGCGCGCTAAGCCCCCAAGTAAAACTGTTGGTGGTCTTCCCGTGTTGTTAGAATGCGTGTCCATTGGCCGTTGATCGGCTTTGGCATGACCGCCAATACAGCTTCGAAAGTATGCCCCGCCTTTCCGATATTGAGCTGCTCGCCATGATTCACCATCAAAGCGCCGAGTAGGTCAGGGCTGGTCTTGCTGATGCAGGTATTGATATAAGTCGCTACCCGAAACGACAGCGGCCCTTCCAGATTGGCCGTCTCCAAGCGTAAAAGCTGCTGTTGGCTCAGACTATCGGGGGCCATCTTGGAACCTAATGTCGAGCGGCGGACAACGAGTGTATTTGGATCAAACCGCTGTCCCGCCGGAATGATGGCGTAAAGGTCATAATCACCATGCACGTAACGTGGTCGCAACAAACCTATTTCCACCAAGGCGATACAACCATAGTGCCTGTGCCGCGGATTTGTTTGAACCAAGTACGGCGTCTGGCAACCGCGCGGCTGCTCGTCGTCGTCAAACCCGGCGGCGGTGCGGGGTAGCGTTATCAAGTGACTGCTTTCGAGCCATTTGCTGCGCGCGTCAGCCAAGCGGCTTTCAGTGAAGACCTGGGGCAGCAAAAAGGGTGAGCAGACCAATCCCGCAAGCTGATGGCGACCGACATTGCGATTGGCGGTTTTTGCCTTGAGATCGGCGCGCTTGCCGGTATAACCGCGTTTTCCCACCCATGCGAGGGAGGCTTTTCCCGTCTGACGCACCAAGATATGGCAATCGAACGCCTGGGCCGCCGCGATAAAAATTCTTAAATGGTTGGGGTGCACAAAGTCAGTGTCATCTAAGCTCATCTTATTGCTCTCTCGCCGTGAGAACGCCCCCACCAGCGGCGCTTGGAAAAACCAAATTGTTTCTAAAATTATCACAATTATTGGAATTATTAAGGAGACGCCCATGAATCAGGCTCAGCGAAGATGGCGGCTGGGGTCGGTGCTCGCCGTGGTTGGATCGTTAACGACAATCCCCGGATTCGCCGCCGACCCGGAAATCAATCTCGGCGCGCGGAATGCGCCGAACCTGAGACCGGCTTTTCTCGGGGCGATCAGCCAGCACGACTATGACGGGATCAGCGACGATTTACTGACCGGCGGCTTGGGCTGGGATGGCTTGCAAGCGGCGTATCCGACGCCGCCCGCCGCCAACCCCAGCGCGGCCGAACTGCGCCAGCGGGCGATTCACACCAACTATCGCGCGGTGCTCGACATCACCACGACCGGCGGCTACGGCCGGCTGTACGGCCCGAACGTGGCCCCGGACGGCACGGTGGACCCGACGCCGGGAGCCGGCAAGATCGCGGGCAGCGAATACCTCGCCTACGCCGATGACGGCAGCGGGCGAAAAAACGTCACCCTGATGGTTCAAGTACCCAGCACTTTCGATCTGACTCGCGCCTGCATCATCACGGCCCCATCGTCCGGCTCGCGGGGCATCTACGGGGCTATCGGCGCATCGGGCGAATGGGGGCTCAAACACGGCTGCGCTGTCGCTTATACCGACAAAGGCACCGGTAATGGATTGCACGATCTCACGACCAATCGCGTCGGTTTGATCAACGGCGCCCGCGTTGATGCCGCCGCGGCCGGAGGTGCCTCGCATTTTACGGCCGACCTAAGCGACGCCGAGCGGACCGCTTTTAATGCGCGCTATCCAGATCGGGTAGCCTACAAGCACGCGCACTCCCAACAAAACCCAGAGCAGGACTGGGGTCGCAATACTCTGCAAGCCATCGTCTTTGCGTTCTACGTCCTAAACGAGCGTTACGGCACGCCCAACCCGCGCGGCGGCAACCGCACGGTGCTTGACCGCGCCAATACCCTGGTCATCGCCTCGGGCATCTCCAACGGCGCTGGCGCTGCCCTGGCCGCCGCCAAACAAGACCGAAACGGCCTCATCGACGGCGTGGCGGTCACCGAACCCAACGTGCAAACCACCGGCGCGCACCGATTGCTCATCCAGCAAGGCGCGACTTCTTTTCCTGTGGTCGGTAGGCCGCTATTCGACTACTTCACCCATGCCAACCTGTACCAGCCGTGCGCGGCGTTGTCCGCGCGCGCGGCCGGCTCGCCGCTCGCCAGCCTGCTTGCCGCTCCGAACGCGGCGGGCGCGGCCAACCGCTGCGCTGGCTTGTACGCCAAGGGCTTGCTCGAAGCGAACACCCTGGCCGGACAGGCTGAGGAAGCGCTCGACAAACTGCGAACCTACGGCTGGCTGGCGGACAGCGACCTGCTTCACGCCTCGCACTACCGGCTCGCCACCAACGCCATCGCGGTGACCTATGCCAACGCCTACGGCCGCTTCCGCGTTACCGACCGGATCTGTGGGTTCAGTTTTGCCAACACCGACCCCACCACTGGCGCGGTCATCGCGCAAGCCGCTGCGCTAGAGGACAATATTTTCGGAATCGGTAACGGCGTCCCGCCGACTTCAGGCGTCAATATCGTCTATGACAACGCGCTGGAAGCGCCGGCGCTAGACCTTCTGGCGCGATCACCTTCCACCGGCATGGCCGATTTCGCGCTTGACGGCGCGATCTGTCATCGCAACCTCATCGAAGGGCGCGATATCTTGACGGGCCGACCGCTGAGCGAGCCGCTGCGCACGGCTTCAATGCAAGTTCGGCAGGGTATCCAGGAGGTACAACTGAGCGCCCGGCTTCAGAACAAGCCCGCAATCATCGTCCATGGCCGTTCCGATACACTGATTCCCGTGAATCATGCTTCTCGCGCTTACTATGGGGCGAACCAACTTGCCACGCATGGCAAATCCAATACCCGCTACATCGAAGTCACTAACGCTCAACACTTTGACGCTTTTCTAGCGCTTCCCGGCTATGACACTCGCTATGTCCCGCTGCACGTTTACCTAATCCAGGCCCTCGACCACCTTTACGATCACCTCACCACCGGCAAACCGTTGCCGGAGTCACAGGTGGTGCGCACCCTACCGCGCGGCGGTGTGCCAGGCAGCGCGCCAGCGCTTACCGCCGCGAACGTGCCGCCGATCGATCAGCTGGCCTCAGTTCCTAACAGCATTTCCTTTCGAGACAGCACCTTGTTCATTCCTGATTGAATGCGGGGTAACGAATGGTGCTCCGGTGATGATCGCCCGCCGGTCGGCCATCACCGGTTTGACGCTGCTGGGAGATTTTTCTAAGCGTCCGACCAACCAACTGTCGCATCGCTCATCCCCAACAAACCCAAAATCGGATCGAACTTGGCCCAGTGCCAAGCTCCATCAAGGGAACAGGGAAGGATGGCCCTGATCCGATCCGGTTCAGTTCTGGTGTTGCCTGTGAATTACGGGCAAAATTTCGATTTTCATGATTCACAACTGGAGACTGAATCCTCTCATGCCGAGCCACCTCTTCAAACACCTCCACTGGCTGTTGCTGGGGGGGATTATCGCCAGCGCCGCGCACGCCGTGGTTTATCCCTTGCCCCCTGCCGGCACGGATGTCATCGGCGAGATTAAAGTCGTTTACCCCAAGAAAGAAGAAACGCTGCTCGATATCGCCCGCGCCCACAGTCTGGGTTATGACGAAATCGTGCATGCCAATCCAGGCGTCGACCGCTGGGCTCCGGGCGAGAAAACCCCCATCGTGCTGCCAAGTCGCTTCATTCTTCCTGATACACCGCGCGAGGGCATCGTGCTCAACATCGCCGAACTGCGGGTGTATTACTATCCGGCGGCCAGCGCCGGCGGCGAGCGAGTGGTCCATACTTTTCCCGTCAGCATCGGGCGGATGGATTGGAAAACGCCGATGGGTTTGACCAAGGTCGTCGCCAAGGATATCGATCCACCCTGGCGGCCGCCGGCTTCGATCAAGGCCGAACATGCTAAAGAGGGCGATATCCTGCCGGACGTAGTGCCGGGCGGACCCGACAATCCGCTGGGCCGTTTCGCGATGCGGCTGGGCGTTCCCGGCTACCTGATTCACGGCACCAACAAGCCGTTTGGAATCGGGATGCGGGTGACGCACGGCTGCGTGCGGATGTATCCTGAAGATATCGAGCAACTGTTTGGAATCGTGCCGATAGGAACACCCGTGCGGCTGATCGACCAACCGGTGAAGGTCGGCCGGTTCGACGACGAATTACTGGTCGAAGCGCACGAACCCTTGGAAGAAGACAACCTGCCGATCAAGGTCACGCTGGAGCAAGCCCAACAAGCGGTCAGCGCTAAGATCGGGCCGGATATGCCCGGCGTCAACCCGACCGCGCTGCAAGCCGCAGTGGAGCAAGCCAGCGGGATGCCGGTCTCCATTTCTGGCGAACCAGGCCCGACCCCAGCCAGTGCGGTGGCCAGCGCGCCGCCCGCCCGCGAACCGACTCGCGCGGAACCGACCCGTCTAGCGCCGGCCACGACAGCGCCAACGACGCCCATGACCCCCATGGATCGGCCGGCGCTAGCCTCCCCCCAGCGCCCGACACCTTATCCGACGCCCGACCAATACACACCGCCGGCACCGCCGGTGGGTCTCACCAGCTACCCACCAGCCAACCGGCCGCCGCACCCCTATGCCGTGCCGCCCTACGCCACTCCATCGGTGTCGCCATCCGATCGTCCGGCTCCCGCCACGCCCGCGCGCACCATGCCTTACAGCAGCGCTACAACCGTCTACCAAGCGCCGCCCTACCGCCATCCGACCACGGCCCCGACGACTCCCATGGCGCCGGTCGATACGCCTGCCTATCGTCCTGAATCCATGACGGCCGCACCCGACGACGGCTATACCCGCAACCCCGGCGCGGCGAATTATCCGCAGGAACCGCCTTATGTGTCTTATCCGCCTACCGCAGCGCCCGCGCCTTCCGCGGCCGCGCCATCGGCTTATCGTTCCGTACCCTCGGGGAGTCCGGTGCCTTATCCTAGACCTGTAACACCAACGACACAGCCCTAATTCAATGAGGACTCTGCCTGCTTGACCCGACGTATTGATTATCGATCAGTTGCAACAGGGCAACAAAAAACCCCCGCGTGAGTGCGGGGGTTTTTTAGACAGCAAAAATTCGATTTATTTATACATCGACTTTTTGAACATGCGATTGATCTTTTCCTCAGTCGCCATGCTGATGGACTTGGCTTCGTTGGCGGTATCCAGGGCGTTGCGCGCCATGGCCTTAGCCTCGCTGGCATCGCTCTGAGCTTTTTGGACATCGCTGGTGCTGGCGCAGCCAACAGTCAAACCAGCAATCAGGGCCAACGCGGAAACCTTGGTCAAAGTCTTCAAGGACATTTTTCAGCTCCTAAGTATCATTTACGCAAAGTCTAAAGTGCCACACACACCCATTGTTGTCACGGCACAACCCATATTGTTCCAACACAACAAAAACAATTATACAACGGAAACTCAACCCAAAAACAATTTAAATCTCTAGCCTCAGCGAATTTCCACTCGCATCCCGATCTTGACCCACGGCCTGAGCGAATCGATCTGCGAATTATCCAAGGCCACGCAACCGCTGGTCCAATTGATGCCGGCTTGATGGACGCCCGGATTGCCGCTTCCCACGCCGTGAATCCCGATCTGACCGCCTAGCGGCGTATCCTGGGGTGGCGTGTAGCCTTTTACCCAGGCGGCGCGAATCCGTTCGTAGGTAAGGGCGTCGATCCGGCGCTCCCGTAAGGCGCGATTGGCGTAGTCGATATTGGGATAGTCGAGACCGATAAATCGTTTGAAGCGGCTATGGTCGTTGATCCAACCCACGCGAAACACGCCGAGCGGCGTTTTGTTGTCGCCGCGGCCGGCTTTCACGCCGACCCCGCTGCTGCCAAAGGCAAGCCGCGAAAAGGTCTTTAGCGACTTGTTGCCCTGCATGATGGCCAACGTATCTCGTTTGGTATCCACCAGCAACCAGGACTCCGCCGCGCCAGGGCCAAACCCCTCCAGCGACGCAGGGGGTCCTACATCGTTGGAAGCACAGGCGCTGAGCAACCCGAGTAAAACACCGACCAAACCCATCCTCACACTCGAATACCACATACCGTCATGAGCCCTCTTTACCCATATTATTTAGCGGCAACGTTATAAAACAGCCCGCAAAACAGCGCAAGAATCAGGCGGTCCGCCCTGCGAGAGCCGCGCGAGCCACCTGTTTGGCCTCACCGTTTGCTCCAGTTTCCGGTAAAACTTCCAGCGCTCCTCTCACCCGCTTGCGCCGGCGCCGACCCTCAGAACCGAGGTTCCAACACCACTCGACTCAACAAGGAATTGCCGATGAAGCAGTTCTCCTCGGCTTTGCGGTGCAGCGCCCACACGGCCTCGTCGTCGGGGATCGTTTCACCGCCAAACACGACCTTGGGGCGGAGCGTCAAGCGCACCACCATCAATTTCCCCTTGTCGTTCTTGCCCAGTTCAGCCACCGGATTGTCCTCGTAGCTTTCCACCACCAGTTTCTTGAGCGCGGCGACCGTGAGAAAGGTCAACATATGACAGCTCGACAGGGCGGCGAGCAACGCCTCCTCGGGATTGCTCTTGTTGGGATCGCCAGAATAGTCCGGCGCTGACGAACCTTGCACCGTCTGACCGCCGCCAAGGGACCAAACATGGCCGCGATCGAAGGTCTTAAGGTCGAAATCCGGCGTCGCGCGCCGCCAAGCCAGGCCAATGGAAAAATTTGACATCCGACAATCTCCCGCAAAATCGACTTTTACCTTCACTAGAGATCGTGAATCGCTTGAGACGATAACCGCAGCCTCAGCGCCCCACGTTGAAGGTCGTAACCGGCACCAATGAATTAGGCCGCACGGTGCCCTTGAAGACCGCTTCTTGCCGGCCCCGGCTCAACCGCACCTGAAACGGCGTTTCCAGGAGTTGTTCTTCATCCTTACGTGGCATATAGCGCACCAAGATCTGGTAAGTTCCCGCTCCGGCCTTGCCCGCGGACCAGAAGGCATTTTCCATCGGCCGGTCGCTCAGCTTGTCGCGCGCGGTGTTGGCGTCGACATCGAGCTTGCCGTCGCACTCGGTCGGCGCGCGAAAATCCAGTTGCTGGCCCGAGGGGCAACGCACCACCAAATCGAGGTCGCCACGGCTGTTCCACAGCAACGTCACCGTGATCTCGCCGCTGGCCGCCCCTGATTCGGACATGCGGCTGGCGAATTCCCGGCGCTCCTCGGCGGTCGGTTCGATTTTGACGGGAGGATGCGCCGCCAGTTCTCTTTGCAAGGTTTCCACCACCGCCGGATTGCGTTGCTCGGTCAGCACCTGTTCCAAGCTTTTCTCGGACGCCGGCGTCCGGTTCGGCGAGGCAAGGCCGGGCGCGGCGGCGGGCGGCGCGGCGCCCGGCGACCGACCGCTCTCCAGTGCCGGCGGCTGAGCGACAGCGGCCGTTTTCGCGCTGTCCTCCGCCCGAGGCTCGACTTCGACCACCGGCGGAACTGGCGGTAGTGCGGATGAAGGTTCGCTCGCCGGCGGACCCGGCACCAGGGAAGGCGAGGAGCCGACCGCTGGCGGACCCGGCGGCGTGGAGAATGAAGGGCCGCCCGTCTCTGGAGCCGGCGGTAGAGAGGTCGTCGCAGCTGATTCCCCGCGTTCGCCGGGCGCTGGAACGACAGACTCCACACCCTTCTGATTTTGCGCAACCGCACCCGCCGCAGTCAAATCGCGACCCGCAACATCACGGCCGTTCGCCCTGCCCGCCTCGACAGGCGTGGCAACGGAAGACGAACCGACCTGTTCGCCGTCGCGGGTAGGAGAGGCTCTATTCCATAGCCAATAAGCCGCCAGCAACAGCAGCAGCAAGAGCGCCAACAAAACGAGCCAGACCGTGCGGGAGCTCATGAAACGATCATTCAACAGCGCGGACCACGAAGAGCCTGAGGCTGAAGACGCTCCGGACACGATAGCGGGCGGTTCGCGCTGGATCGCTGGCGAGGCGAGCGACGCAGCCGCCCACCCGGCCTCGGTGGCGCTCTCGCGCCGCGCTCCGCCCGCCAAGCCAACGTCGTCTGCAAGCGGCGCAACCCCGACAGGCCCTTCAGAACCAGCGAGATCGGGAGCGGCCCAGGGCCCGTCGGCCATGAAACCCCAGCCTGTCAGCACCGGTTTATCCTCGACCAGAAAGATCTCGGCCGAGGGCGGCGCGTCGAGCACGGCGTTCAGAATAGTACCCAGATGGACCCGCCGCGCATCGTCGGACGCCTCGTAACGATCCGCCAGCTCGCGACCCTGGCGCAGCAGTTCGTCGACGCGAGCGAGCACCGCCTGACGCTGCTCGTCGGAAAGATCGGCCAACGCGATGGCTGTTTGGTCGGGGTCGGTATCCGCGTACCAATCGATGCGGTTCTTGCCGCGATCCACCACCGGTTCGGCCAACAACCAAGCGGCGTCCGGCCCCAGTTCAGCGGCGAGCACCGCCTGAATTTGCGGATACAGCGCATGCAAGGGTTGGCCGAATCCTCCAATTTCCCGCAAGCCCGCAAAGGTTCCACTGCTCAGGCGTAAGTTTCTATTCATCAAGATTTTTCCAACTAGCGCGGGGGTCCCGAAAGGCGCTCGGCTGTTACCGAGCGCCGGCCTCCGTTGAGCCTGTGGGACCTGAGGCGGCCGATTCGGTAAACCCGATATCGAGCCCACCGCCACCCAGCGTCAGTTCGACGCCCTTTTGCACGTTCTGCAAATAAAGCATCACACCCTTCTGGTTGCGCAAAACGGTGCCGCCGCCGCCCTGACCCACGGTAATCGCGCCTTCCAGCGCATAATAACGGCCGGGGAAATCGGCCAGCTCGCGCAAGCGATAAACCTGACCGACCGCATCCACCCGCGCGACGCCCAAGGTTCCCACTTTGACCCCCGACACCGAGAACCGATACTGGCGCTCCCCAAAGATCAGCTTGCCCTGACCTTTATTGAACCCGACCAACAAACCGTAAGAGGTGCTGGAAAATTCCAGCCGGGCATCCGGCCGGCCGTCCTGCGCCTGGGCCACACTCGTCCCGACGGCACACCAGACCAGCAAAATCACCCGTGCCAATCGCATCGGCTCACTCCAGTCATAAGCTCAAAAGCCGGGGTCTCAGGCCGGGGCCAGCGGTGAAAGTTCAACAGCATCTTCTCTAACTGGCGGGTGAGATCAACCTCCTTCCCACCGGCTTTAGCGCTGCGCGAACAGCCGTCCACCTGCCAAACCCCGACTTTATCATCCAGATTGACCTCTTTCCATTTGGGGTGGCCGGTCTGTCGAAGTTGGCCGATATTGGATCGGATGGCCTGGCCCAACGTCGCCAACTGTTGGCAACGGCGAACGAAATACGGATTCTGGTTGCCGGAAAAATCGAAGCTCATCAGTACCGCCTTGACCGCGATGGTCGCGACCTCGCCGGTCAACCATTCGTAATCGGCTTGACCGATCTTGGCGGGCTGGTACTCCTTGAGCAGGCGCGAGTCGTCCAACGGCACGAAATGCACGTTGGACAACATCGCGGCGAATTCGGGTTTGGTGATCAAATTGCCGACTTTGGTGAACAGACTGACCGGCTTGCCGGCCACGTAGAACATGGCGTCGGCCTCGTTCTTGAGCACGGCGGTCACCCCTTGCAGCGGTGGCAGGTTCAAAAGCTCGGCCGGCTTCGCGCCGGTCAGTTGCAATAGATTGGTGGCCGTCAACCAGGTTCCGCTGCCCGGCTCGCCCACCACCACTCGTTTTCCTTGTAAATCGTTGATCGACTGAATCGACTTGTTGGCGAACAGATGCACCTCCTCGTTGTAAAACGGGAAGATCAGCCGCAAGCGGCTGGCGACCCGGCGCAACTCTGGGTTTTCGGACCGGCTGAGGAACCCCAGCACATCGGATTGCACGATGCCGAACGTGGCGTTTTCCTTGCTGTTGATGCGCTTGATATTATCGATCGAGCCTTGGGAATCCTTGACCAGAATATCCAGCCCGGCGGACTTGGCGACCCCGGCGATATCGTTACCGAACTGGATGTAGGTTCCGGTCTTGGAGCCGGTCACCATGCCGAGCTGCTTGGCATCGCTCTCTTCGGCAAAGGCCGGCGAAAAGTTGAACCCGCTAGCCAGCGCTAACAGGCCGACGATCAGCGATCGCTTCATAAAAGGCTCCCAAACAAAATTAACAGGGTCGTTACGGTTTTTTAAGCCGAAATTCCGCGTTTGTCACGTCTAGGGCGACTTGGGCGGGCGCAACCGTCGTTCCAGCTCCTGCTGGGTCGGATCGAATTGCGATTTCAGTTCGTCTTCCAGGCTGCGGCTAGAACCGGAGCGGGAAGCAGAGTCCGGCGCGGGTTTTGCCGGTTGCTGACGTTCCACCGGAGCGACCGGGATCACCGGACGCGACACCGGCGCGGCCGGCGGTGGCGTGGTCGGTACCGGTACGGGCGACGGCGGCACCGGCGCGACGGGCGGTATTGAGGGGGCGGAGGTGTTAGGCGGCGGACGCACGGTCGGCACCGGTTCCGGGGCGGGTCTGGGCTCGGGGGCGGGTCTGGGCTCGGGGGCGGGAATCGGCTCCGGCGCCGGTTTGGGTTCCGGCGCCGGTTTGAACCGCGAGTTTGCTTGAGGGTTGACCGGCGCGGCTGGCGCGGCCGCTGGGCCCGAAACGCCGGCGGCCTCCGGCGCTTTTCCATTCCCCTGCTGGCTGAACCACCACCAACCCGCCGCCGCTAACGCCGCCAGCACCAAAAATCCCCACACCGCGCCCAACACCCCGGACCTACCGCGCTGAGGAGGGGCGGTCGGGCGGCGCGGTTCGAGCCGCCCGGATTCTGAAACCGCTGGTTCGGATTCCAGTCGCGGACGTTCGGCCTGAATCTGAGCTCCAGGATCACCCGGCGGCGACACCGGCTCCGCCCGCGAGCGCTCGCCGGCCGGACGAGACATCCCGTTCCCCGTTGCCGGTGGCACGAAGCGTCCCGGCGACTTACGGGTCGGTTCCTCGGCATCGCCGTCGATAGCCTCCAATGCTGGAGACGTCGTTTGGGAACGCTCCAATCCGCTGGCGGAATCCGGTGCTTTCGGTCTTCGCACCGGCGAAGACGCCAGTCGCGTCCTGTCATCGTCCACTGGTTCCAAGCCCGCGCCAAGCTCGGGAATCGGCATCTCTGGAAGAGCCAAATCCGCGCTTTTTATCTCCGGCATCGGCAGGGGTGGCGGCTGGGGCGCTGGGGGGATTGGGCGCGGCGCGGGGGCGGGATTGACGCGCGTGCCGCCGACCACCTTGCGTTCGGCGCTGGCGCTGTCTTCCTCAAGCTCTAATTGCAGCGGCCAGACGAACGTCACGGCGGCGGTTTCGGCCAAGCCCTGCCCGCGCACCGCCAACTGGTAGGGCATGTTTTCCAGTTGAAAGACGAGATCGGGAGAGATGGCGAATTTCAGGGCCTCGCCGCTGTACCACGCTTCCTCGGGTTGCAGCCAACACTCCGCACCCTGCCAACCCTCTGACCCGAGATGATTGGTCCCGTAACCGTGACGGCTCAGGGCGAATTCAAACGTTTCCAGGCCACGCGGCAAGCCATTGAGCGTAACGATGGCATGTCCCAAGGGGCGGGTGGGGTCTTCCGATACGCGAACCGAAAGCGCAGCCATCAACAGCCTCCAGAAATCAGTGGTCGAGCTATCTTATCCATGTCAATCCATACCCGCTGCTTCACTTGAAACAGGTGCGTCGCACGATCGGCAAGGCGCGAGGCCAACCGCCGAAATCCGTTTCAAGCCGCCGTCCGCAGGCGCGCCAGCAAGTCGCCCAAGCGGCGGTTGGCGGCGAGATCCACGTCCCGGCCGTCGCGGTTGCGGGCGTTGCGCTCCACCAGATCGAGAAAAGCCCTGATCCAATCGGTATAGTAATCTTGATCGTAAGTGGACTGTTGCTCGCTCAGCCGCGGGCCGCCGCGTGGCACCGGCCGCGGCGGGAATACCGGCCGGGGGCCGCTTTCCAGGGCCAGTTGCGGTCGCTGCTCCAGCGCCAGCGCATCATAGCCCAAATAATCCACGTAACCGTTCAACAGATTGGCGGTCAGTCGGGCCGGCAGCGCCACGATCTGTTCGAACTTCATGCGAAACCCGGTCACTTGCCGCACCAGTTGCTCGATCCGCTCCTCCAGCTTCAAGCGCTGCGCGCCGTCGATCAGCTCCTTGACGAATTCGGCCATGCTGGGTTCCGGCACCCGGTAGTATTCGCACAGCGGTTTGTTCCCGCTCAAGTCCTGCAAGTCGCGCATCCACTCCGCCACCGCCTCGCGGGCGAACAAACTGGCATCGTCCTTGCGGGTCGTCTCGGCCGGCCCGCCGGCGGGCGCGCTCAGACCGAGCACGGCCTTCATCTTGCCGGTGTCCACCGCCGTACCGATGGTCGGCGCGCCGATAGCCTGCTTTTCATCCGGTAGCCGGGTTTCGATCCGGTAATAAATCCCTTCCAGCTCGTCGCCGTCGGCTTGCAGCGCCCGCAGCAATTCACCGAAGCGCTGTTCGCCGGCGCAGTCGATCAGCTTGCCGGCCACCTGCTGCGCCGCCGTCCGCCGCTTCTCCAGCTCCTGTTCCGGGTTGTCGCTGACGTAATAATGCCCCATCCGTTCGAGCATTTGCTCGCGCAGTCGCGTCACTTGTCCCGCCAGTTGGTTGCGCTTGAGTTCGGGATTGCACAGCGGGCGCAGATGTTCGGCCAGATAGCTGATGCCGCCGTCATTCAAGGCAAACCCGGCTTCCCACGCCCGTTCGGGATCTTGAAAATGGGCGCTGGCGGCGGCGTCTTTCAGGAATGCGTCCTTGAAGGCGGCGATCCGCTTGCGCTCGCCGGGCCGCACGCCGAGCTCGCGGCCTTCCTCGTCGTAGTCGAAGATGTTCTTGGCCTTGAAATTGGGGTTGCGCAGCCAGAAAGTATTGCGAAACACCCCCTGCTGGTCCCACTGGCGCGGCCATTCGTGCTGTTTGCCGAAGAAGTTGAGCAAGGAGCTTTCCAAGCGGGTGATCCAGCGGCTTTCCGGCGAGCGCTCGCCGGCCTTCTCCTCGAATTCCATATCGAATTTGGTCAGTACCAAGAACAACGCGGTCGGTTGTTGCGAGCGTTGCTCCGGGGTGGTGCCGTGGGTGCTGGCGATCCAGTCGTAGACCATTTCCGGCAGGGTTTTGACTTCCTGATTGCTGGGGCCGATGCACAGCAACATGCTGGTCAATTCCTGTTCGGCGCAGTAGCGCTCGAACAGATACGCCACCTTGCCGCGCAGAAACAGGCTTTGCAAGGCGTCCGGACCTTGCAGGAACTCCGGCAGCTCCTTGATCTGCTCGCGGGAACGCGCGCCGGGGAAATCCAGCAAGTCGGTGTGCTGGAAGAAATCCCAAGGCTGCTCGCTGATGACGATGCGCAGCTCGGCGATCAGCGCCGTCACTTCATTGCGCGGCAGGGTCACCCGCGCGCCGTCCGCGCCGATCAGCGTCAGGGTCTGACCGCCGCCGGTTCCCAGGCCCTTCAGCGTCTGCACGTCGATGATGCTCTGCTCGCGCGGCAGCAGCGCTTCCAGGCCGGCGCAGGCGTCGCCGGCGAAATTCAAGCCTTGCAATCCCGCGTACAGGCGCGCGTAAAGCTGGCTGAAGGCGTCCACCCCGCCCCAGATCACGCCGAACAGCGTGGCGCGCTCCTGAATCGCCAACCGGGGCGCCAGCTGCGCCGCTCGCTCCCAATAGCCGTGGCGCAGCAGGCGCACCCGCTCCTGCCCTTTGAAATACCGCTCGAAATACGCCTGCAAATCGTAAACATCGTCGGCGGTGAGCGGATCGACCGGCCGGGCTTGCGCCGCCGGAGCCAGTTTGTTCAGGAATTCGTCCAACTGAAGCTGCGTGAGCAGTTCGTCCTCGCTGTGGTCGCAGTCGGCGTAATAGGTGTTACCGAGGATTTTGACCAGATCGGTTTGAGTCAGCAGCCGCATTTGCACCGGCGCGGCGGGCGGCGCTCCAGAGTCCGGTTGCAAGGTAAAGCGGGTCACCAGCCCGGTGGACTCGCGGCCACCTTCCGGGTTGATGTCGCGGATGAAATCGATGTTCTGACCGGCGAATTCGGCCAGCAGCGGCGCGGTTCCCTTACGGGCCAGCGCCGAAATCAGATACGACTTGCCGGACTGGCTGGGGCCGAACACCCCGGCGCACATCGGCCGGCGCCCCGCTTGCTCCAGGCGGCGGCTCTGCGCGGCGAAGCGGCGAAATTCCTTGACCAGTCCGGCTTTTTCTTGAGCGACCCGCTCGGAGTTCTCCTCCAACCAAGTCAGAAAGTCGGAGCCGACCTGCTCCAGATTGCGGCAGGTCGCGCTGAGGGCATCGGTGGCGGTCATGGCGGGTTCGCATCAGTGGCTTGCTTCATGCGTCGATTGTAGCGCAGCCGACGGCGGGCTGTCCGGATGGAAGATTCAGCCAGCGCGCGACAAATTCGTCTTCCGGCAGCGGCGGGCTGAAGTTATAGCCCTGGCCCACCCGGCAGCCTTCCCGCAGTAAAAAGTTGACTTGCTCGATCGATTCCACGCCCTCGGCGACCACGTTTAACCCCAGGCTGCCCGCCAAGGCGATGATGGTGCGCACGATGGCTTCGTTGTTGGCGTCGCAGCCGATGTCCATGACAAAGGAGCGGTCGATTTTGAGCGTGTGGAGCGGCAACCGCTTCAGGTAGGCCAGGGACGAATAACCGGTCCCAAAATCGTCCACCGACAGCGGCACTCCGAGCGCGCGCAGTTCCTCGACGAAGCGGATCACCTCCTCGCCCTTGGCGATGAACGATTCGGTGAGTTCCATTTCCAGGCAATCGGCCGGCAGCCCGGTTTCGGCCAACACGCTGGCGATCAAGCCGATCATGTCGCCCCGTTCGATCTGCTTGATGGACAGGTTGACCGAAAGCCTGGGAACGACATGGCCCAACGCGCGCCAAGCGCTCACCTTGGCGCACGCTTCTCGCAGCACCCATTCTCCCAAGGCGGTGATGAAGCCGGTTTCCTCAGCCAGCGGGATGAACTTCACGGGGGGGATCAAGCCCAGCTCGGGATGGCGCCAGCGCACCAGCGCCTCCATGCCGACCAACGCCCCGCTGGCCAAATCCACCTGCGGTTGGAAATAGACCAAGAGTTCGCGGTTTTGAATCGAACGGCGCAGCGTGGCTTCAAGCCGCAAGCGCTCGGCCCCGGACTTGGTCATTTCGGGCGCGTAGCACGCATAATTGTTCCGCCCCTTGGCCTTGGTGCGATACATCGCCGCATCCGCATTCTTGACCAATTCACGGACTTCCGCGCCGTCGGCCGGATAAAAGCTGATTCCGATGCTGGCGGAAATATGAATTTCGTGCTCGGCCAATGAGAAGGGGCGCGCGAACACCGCCAGCAATTTTTGCGCGACCATGACGGCGTCCGTCACCTCGTGAACATCCTCCACCAACAAGGCGAACTCATCCCCGCCCAACCGGGCCAGGGTGTCGCTGGCGCGGATCGCTTTCCGAAATTTCCGGGCCGTGCCGCGCAGCAACTGATCGCCTATCTGGTGGCCCAAGGTGTCGTTGAC
The DNA here is from genome assembly GCA_016713505.1 of Candidatus Competibacteraceae bacterium. Classification (NCBI taxonomy): domain Bacteria; kingdom Pseudomonadati; phylum Pseudomonadota; class Gammaproteobacteria; family Candidatus Competibacteraceae; species Candidatus Competibacteraceae bacterium. The sequence continues at coordinate 1,488,641 of JADJPA010000001.1, forward strand.
ATCCTTGAAGCGATCCAGATCGATGAACATGACCGCCAGTTGGCCGCCGTCGCGCGCCGCGCGGTCGATGGCGTGCGTCAGCCGATCGTTGAATAAAACGCGGTTGGGCAAGCCGGTCAACGGATCGTGATGGGCGAGAAACGACAGTTGTCGCTCGGCGTCCTTTTGCACCGAGATATCCGAAAATACGCCCACGTAATGCGTCAAACGGCCTTCGGCATCCCGAACCATGTTGATCGACAGCAGCTCTGGAAACTCATCGCCGCTCTTGCGGCGGTTCCAGATTTCGCCGCGCCACTTGCCGTTCTGTTGGATGGCTTTCCACATCTGGTCGTAAAACTCGGACGTCTGCCGGCCGGAATTGAGCAAGCGGGGATTTTTTCCGAGCACTTCTTGCTCGGTGTAGCCGGTGATCTCGGTAAACGCGCGATTGATCGCCAGGATCGCCTGGTCGGCGCTGGTGATCATGATGCCCTCGACCGTGCTCTCAAAGACGCTCGCGGCCAGTTGCGCGCGTTCCTGGTCGCGCCGCTGCTCGGTCAGATCGGTGCAGATCCACACGCTCCCTTCGTGCGGGTTACCCGCTTCAACGGCCTTGCCGTTTAAAGAACCCCGGAACCGGCTGCCGTCCTTGCGCTTGAACCAGCCTTCTTCGAGGTACGACTCGCCCCGGGCCAGCGCGGTATACGCCCGCTGGCCGATTTCCTGATAAAACTCCTCCGTCGGATACATGATTTTCGTCGATTGGCCCAGCATTTCCTCCGCGTCGTAACCGAACAATTCCTCGAAACGACGGTTGCAGCGGGTGATGATCCGCTGCTTGATCAAGACGATGCCGACCGAGACGTTATCCAGCAGCGCCTCCCGTTGCGCCAGCAAGGCTTTGAGCCGGGCCTCATCGGCCTTGCGCTGGGTGATGTCGCGAGCGACCGAGAGCACGGCTTGGCCTTCAGCGAGCGTGATGCTGCGGGTGGTGACCTCGACCTCGACGGCGGAGCCGTCCAGTCGCACATAGCGTTGCTCCACGGCGGGCAATGCGAACGAGCCATCAGCGCTTCCCAGCTTTTTCAACCGCTCCGCGGCGATCGAGTGAAAATCTGGATGCACCAACGCCTTCCAAGGCCGTTCCAGCAGTTGCTCTTCACGCTCGGCGCCGAACAGCCGCAGCGCCGAACGGTTAGCCATCGTCATTCTTTCGTCGCGATGCACGAAAATCGCGTCGGGCGACGAGTCCAACAACACCCGATAGCGTTCTTCGCTCTGCTTTAGCGCCGCGGTGGCGCGCTTGGCATCGTCGATGTCGCGAACCAGTTCGTTAAAACTCTCGACGAGCTGACCGACCTCATCAGCGCCGGTCGCCGGCAAAGCCGTCAGCGGCCGTTGTCCGGCGGTCATTTCGCGCAGCGCCGCCGTGGTTTCCCGCAGCGGTCGGAGCCAGCGACCGACCACCACCGCCGCCAGCCAGGGAACGATCAGCGACAAAACCAGCGCCGCAATCAGGATTGCGTTCTGTAGCGCCGCTGTCGGCGCGAAGGCAATCGCCACCGGCAGGGTGATGACCGCAAACCAGCCGGTCGCCGAAATGCGCTGGCCCGACGACAACTCCTCGATATTGCGAGAATTCGTCGCGATCCCGGAACCTTCGTAGCCCGCCATGTAGCGATCGTGCATCTTGTTGACACCAGCCGCTGGGATCGGCTGGAAAATACGGCCGGTATCGGTGGCTGCGAGGAAACGGCCGGCGCGGGGATCGATGACCAGCACGCCGCCCGACTCGACCTTATACGTCGCGATAGTCTGGCCGAGATAATTGTCGCTATCTAGGTAGGTGAGGCCGATCAGCACGCCGACCACTTGCTGGGCGTCATCCACGATGGGCGCGCTCATGGAAATCAGGGGTCGTTCGGACAGACTACCTGACCGCGCCCTGTTGACGGCCGGCTGTCGGTGCTCCAGCACGGTCTGGAAATCCTCGTATTGCGCGACGTTCAAACCGATGCGTCCCGACAAGTGCGGCCAGTCGGCCAGACACACCCCTTGGTGGTCCAGCACGAAAAAGCCCCCGTTGAACAGGGTGCCGACCGCAAGATTGTCCTGCAAAAATGTATTGATCCGCGCGGGCTCGCCCATCAGGCGTTGCTGGCTGAGACTTTTCGCCAACTCGCCGAGCGCCCGCAGGCGCAGCTGCGTTTCCCGATCGATGCTGGCGGCGATCACCGAAACGGCCGAACGCTGTTGCGCGAACACCAGATGCTCTAAATCCTGCCGCACTTTCAGGTTGAAATACCCGACTAGCCCCCAAATGACGGCGAGCAGCATGGCGAGCACGAAAAACGGAAACTTTACGGTCAGACGCAAAACCCGACGAGGCACGTTGAGCAGTCTCCTCTGTCAAACGTAGTGGCAGTCGAATCCATCGGATATCGGGTTAGTCAAAAAAGTCGTATGAACATTGTTCGTTAAGTATAGCTAAGGAAACTCTACTCACCTAGTAAAGACGCCGATTACCATCAATGCCGCGACGATCACCAACACGATCGCCAGCAGCTTCATCCGACGCTCATAGGCCTTGCGATCCACCCTGGTACCCAGCAGCACGGTGCCGTCAGCCGCGAGCACAACCAGTTCGTTGCCGCGCGTCAAGTGATGGCTATAAAGCTGGACCTCCATGCCTTGGGGCGACAACGGCCGAGCAAACCGCTCGAAGACCGCATGAATCGGTCCTTCGACCGGCGACTGCAACGCCACCAAACGGCCGGTGCAAGCCGGTTTCATGGGCATCAACCGAACCGTCCGCGGCAGGCCGTTCAACAGTAATTGATTTGCCACGCCGAGCTTGCGTGACGACCGGCGGTCCACGTACCACATCAGCCCACCGGCCAGGGTGACCGCCGGTATCAATAGCAGACCTATCAATCCCAGCGTTAATAGATCGCCAAGCGTCTGGCCGGTCAGGGCGGAGACCATGGCAACCAGCAGCAGCCCCCCCATACCCAGAAAGAGCCACAGACTCAGCAGGCGCAAGCGCCGTCGGTAAACCACCGCCCGTTTTTGCAGGCTCGGATGCAAAAACGGCGTGGAGCCTTCAGCCATGACAGCGCAGGCGCTCAACGGCGTGGCGCGTCGCCGGAGCGCGCCGAAATCGAGAAAATGCCGGTGTCCAGCCAGTAACCATATTCATCCTTTAGGGTCTGCAATTTCAGCAACACCACCCCGCCCGGCTGCTGGTTGCCGCCAGCATCCGTCACCGTGATGACCTTGAAATCCAGATCGACGTTTTCGTCGGTGGCACGCTCCAGCGTGACTTTGAGCGGCAGCGCCTTGGTGCGCGCATCTTGCGGATGGGCGAACGTGACCCGATATAACGGCGTGGCCGGCCAGCGCTCCACGCCCAACTGCCGAAACCCGAGAAACACCGGCGCGTAGAAGTCGAAGGTCGCTTCCGGCAGCCGGGTTTTGCGATCTTCCAATTCCAGATTGGCGAACAGCACATTTTCCTGTTTCAGCCGTCCGGTCTGTTCCAGCACGCCGACGAATCGGGCGGTGGATTTCATGCCCAATTCGCGGCTGCGCAGGTTGAATTTGTACAACTGGCCTTCCGACAGCGCGCAGACCATCGCGCCGACCGCCGCCGTGGTCTTGGGATCGGTCAGCCGGCCGCTGACCGAGCGGAACGGATACCAGTCACCCACTCGATAAGTGTGCAGGCTGACGATGCGATCCGGCGGGGCCGGCAGTTTCGCCAGAATCGCCGCCCGCACCGCCGGCAAGCGACAGGGCCGCCCCGAAATCAGCAGATAGTCGCAATCGTAAAGGTGTACCACTTCGCACAGATCGCTCAGCACCTGACCGAGAATGCGGCGCACCGTGGTGTCCAGCGCCAGCATGGTGGTGGAAAACGGCACTTCCGCCAGCTTGAAATTCTGCCCGCCGGCGGCCCGCACCGCCTCTTCCAGAAAGGCCACGACCTGCTGGTGCGGCCCGCCGCCGGCCGGGTAGACATCGGCCAACCGCAGCGTCACCGCCTCGTTGCCGGCGCTGAGATCGGTATTCTCATACCGGTGCAGCAATTCCAAGGCCAGCGGCAAGGCCACCTGATTGGCGAACTGGCGGCGCAAGGTGCGATCGCGTTCGGCCTGATCGCCCCGATTCGCCCCTAGCAGCCGCGCCAGCAATTCGTCCGCATTGGCCGCGCCGCACTGGCGGATAGCCTCCAACAGCGCCGGCAACACGTTGCGCTCGATGATTCCGCCCAACACGTCGTCGCCGGCGATGTTGAAGCCTTCGCGGAATTCCTGAATCGGCTTGACCGCCGTGCCGCCTTCCAGCTGATAGGTGGTGATGATCAGGTCGCTGGTGCCGCCGCCGATGTCGATGCTGGCCAACCGCAGACAGGGCAAGTCACCGTAATTCTCGCGCACCCGCCCGAAGACCCGGAACAACAGCGCGGCGTCGCCCTGAAAATTGTGTTTGATCTCGTTGTACAGAAACACGATCTGGGTGCCGGTCGCCTCGTCCCACTGTAGAAACGGCTCCGGGGCCTGGCCCTCGTCCAAGCCCAACGCCCGCCAAGTCAGCCGGATCGCGGTGCCGACCCGGCGGGCGAACAGCTTGCGCTCGGCCAGCGGCATGGCGGTCGGCAACGTCATGATCACCCGCCGCAGCCGGCGCGGCGCTTCGGACAACACTCGCTCGTAACGGCGCGAGGGCGAATTGGCCTGGACGAAGGCTTGCAGCAAGACCTCGGCGACGAAGAAGCTCATCAGGGCGCTGCGCGAGAACAACGCGGTCACCGCCGGCGGTTCGCCCGGCGCCAGTTCCTCGCCGTCCTCGCGCAGATGGCCGATAAACGGCCCGGTGGTGACCGGACCGCTGTCGCCGCCGAACCCGTCAGGCCCCGGATTGAAGCGCCAGGGATGATGGCGGGGATCGGTGTCCCATAAATAGCGCTTGGGACCGGACAAGCCGGTGCTGCCCTCGGTGCCGTGGCTGAAATAGGACAGGGCCTGGGCTTCGTAGCCGATGCGGGTCACGGTCGGCCACAAGAAGGCGCTGGTCCGGCCGCTGCGCCGCGAGAGCTTTTCATCGCCGAAGCCGCCGCGCACGAATTCGACCCGACTGGGAAACGGTTCGTCATAAACTCGCTCCGGCCGCGACAGGTCGCGCAGTTCCAGCCGGTAGCTGTCGTTCATATCCACCGGATCGTCGCCGCTGGTTTCCATCAGAATGCCGCAGGTGCGGGAGTTGCCGACATCCAGCACCAGATCGACATTGACCGGCTGGTTGAGCCGGGCGGTCGGTCCGCTGTCGACGAAGGTGAAGCGCAGGCGCGGCGGCCGCACTGCCCGGCGCAGCAAGGTTAGCACGGTCAGCCACGCGGCCTGAGCGTCGGGGTTGGCGCGCAGTTCGGCCTCGTCCACCCGGCGCGGCGCGCGGCGACGCAGTTCGTAGGCGTGGAAACGCTGGTGCAGCCATTCTCGCACCCATTCCTGTTCCAGAAACCAGCCGGTATCCGCTTCGGCGTCGCTCAGGGCGAATTCCTCACCGGATTGCATGTCCAGCGGGCTGGGCGCGAGATAGGGCCGGCCTTCGCGAGTCGGTAGCAGTTGGGTGTCGAACGCCAGGGTGACGCGGTGCGTGTTGCCTTCGGCATCGGGCGCTGGCAATTCCACCAGCCGCGCCCGCGCCCAGTTGGTCGGCCCTTTGTCGAAGGTATGCTGACCGTCCGGGCGCGGCTCCCGCACGCGCGGAAACGGCAGCGGCAGCCAAGCCTCGTTGAAAATGGTGGCGGCCTTGGTCGCGTTGAGCGAGTAGACCTGTTCCGGCTTGATCGGCCGACCGTCCTGGGCCACGAACTGACCGCTGGCGTCGTCGGCATACAGGCAGGTCAGAATCGCGCGGCCGTCCGCGCCGGTCTGGGTCAGAAACGCCCGCGACACCCGCGCGTCGTTGATATTGAACCCGAAATCCAGCAATTGGACGGCGGTGTTCGGAATGAGGTTGATGACCGGAGCAAATTTCTTGAGTTTCGCCAGCATGATCCTTGCCTCCTGTATAGGGGATCATTCTGGCGCAGCGGTTTGGTTACGGCAACTTTGTCCCCGCTAAAGCGCCGGCAGAATTTTAGACGGGCCGAAAGGGCCGGCCCCAGTCCCGCTCATTCCTGGCGGCGACCGGAGCAGCCCCGCGCCTGCAAGGGCAATGGCAACGTAGCCCTAAGCCCTTACTTGAGCTTGGCGCGACCCAGGCGCTTCGCGTTCGCCACCGCGCGCTTGTGAACCGGCGTCATCCCCTTTTCGATGATGCCCAAAACCGCTTGGTTGGCCTGACGGACGACAGACTTGGCGGCTTTCTGGCTAGTGGCGCCCGGCGACCACAACGACGACAGCAGCGCAAGGCCGATTTTCTGGTTGGCCTGAAACGCTTGTGCGGCCATGGCGCCCCAGGATTCAGCGAACGCCGCCACCTTTTCCGCGCCCATCACCTGAAACTCCTTGCGATCGCGCGCGGAGGGCGTCACGCCAGCCCGCGCCATCCGGGTAAGGCGATGTGCGATGACCTGAGGCGCGGCCAGCGCCAGTTCAGTCGTTTTACGGGCGACGGCGCGGCTTTGGCTGGCGCGGCGCTTGGGCATGGTTTATCTCTCCTGAGAGGCTTACGGGAACAAACGGACGCAAGGACTGCAAGCGCTGTCCATATCAAGGCAACGTGCGCAGCTTCGGCTCGCGCGCCCACTGCCGGGTCTTGGCGGCGTCCACGAACGCCTTGGCGTCGCTGGCTTTGACCACCCCCGCATCGGCCTGAATCCCGGCGGCTTGCAACACCGCTTGCGCGCCGGCGTCGGCGGCGATGGCCTTGAGATGGCCGAAGGCGTCACGCACCCAGTCCACGGCGGCCGCTTCCTTGGCCAGACGCTGGCCGGCGTCGTTTGCGAGCACCAGCGCCACGGCGTCGAACACGACAGACGGCGTGCCGGCCAGTTGGCCGTCGGCCTTGAGGGTCTTGCCGTCGGCCAATTTGGCTCCACCGACCTTGGGCGCGACGATCTTGACCTTCGCCCCGGCCTGCTCGACGGCTTTGCGCAAGCCGTCCACCGCCGCGCCGTCCGAACCGTCGTCCACCAAAATACCGACTGCCCGACCGTTGAGGATGGCTTTCATCTTGCCGACGATTTGCAGCGCGGGCGAGGGTTTCATGTCGGTCACCGGCGCGGCGGGCGCGGGCGCGGGCGGCAGCGGCGATAGGCCCAGACCGTCGGCCACGCGCTGGGCCAGTGATGGGTCGATATTGACCAAATGGCCGACCACGCGCTCGCGCACGGCTTCGGTTTGCACCTTGGACAATTCGAACACTAGGGCCGCCGCCATGTGCGCCTGCTCGATGTCGGTTTGGCTGCGATAAAACAGCCGGGCCTGACTGTAATGATCGGCGAAGCTTTCGGCGCGAATCCGGCCTTTCTGGCCGTCGTCGGCCTGGGCGAAGCTCTTGAATCCGTTCGGTGTTTCGCGCGGCGAATCGGCTTGCAGGGAACTCGGCTCGTAATTGACCCGGCCCTTGGGCGCGCCCATCTGCATGTGGCCGTCGCGCTGGAGGTTGTGGAACGGACACTTGGGCGCGTTGACCGGAATCTGATGGAAATTGGGCGAGCCGAGGCGCGAGAGCTGGGTGTCCAAATAGGAGAACAACCGGCCTTGCAGCAGCGGGTCGTTGGAGAAGTCGATGCCGGGCACGATGTTGGCCGGACAAAAGGCCACCTGTTCGGTCTCGGCGAAGAAGTTGTCGGGATTGCGATCCAGCACCATGCGCCCGATCACCTTCAGCGGAATCAGTTCTTCTGGGATCAGCTTGGTGGGATCGAGATGGTCAAACGGCAGTTTGGCGGCGTCTTCCTCGCCGAACAACTGCACCGCGAATTCCCATTCCGGGTAGTCGCCGGCGTCGATGGCCTCATGGAGATCGCGGCGGTGAAAATCGGGATCGGCTCCGGCCAGCTTGACCGCCTCATCCCACACGGTGGATTGCAGGCCCAGCTTCGGTCGCCAGTGGAATTTGACGAAGGTGGATTTGCCTTGGGCGTCGAGCAGACGGAAGGTGTTGACGCCGAAGCCTTCGATCATCCGCAGCGAGCGCGGGATGGTGCGGTCGCTCATCGCCCACATCACCGTGTGCATCGACTCCGGCATCAGCGAGATGAAATCCCAGAAGGTGTCGTGGGCGCTGGCTGCTTGCGGAAAGCCGCGATCCGGCTCCATCTTGACCGAATGGATCAAATCCGGAAATTTGAGCGCGTCTTGAATGAAAAACACCGGGATATTGTTGCCGACGATATCCCAATTGCCTTCCACCGTGTAGAACTTCACCGCGAAGCCGCGCACGTCGCGCGGGGTGTCGACCGAACCGGCCCCGCCGGCGACCGTGGAGAAGCGGCAAAACACCGGCGTTTTCTTGCCGACCTCGGTCAGCACTTTGGCGGTGGTGTATTGCGAGAGCGATTCAGTCAGTTCGAAAAAGCCGTGCGCGGCCGAACCGCGCGCGTGGACGATGCGTTCGGGAATCCGCTCGTGGTCGAAATGGGTGATCTTCTCGCGGAGGATGAAATCCTCCAACAGCGTCGGCCCGCGTGGGGTCGCGCGCAACGAATTCTGATTGTCGGAGATCGGGATGCCTTGATTGGTGGTCAGCGCAGGATGTGAACCGCCGGCCCGTTGGTGGAGCTCGCCGCCTCGACCGGCTTGGTCCGCAGGATTACCAGCCTTGGCAGCGTTCGAGGCATTCATGGGTTTCGAGTCGTGGGTGCTCATGGTTTTTCCAGTGATTAGCCTTGTGAAATCGCATCAGAGCGGTTTAACCCCAGCGCGTGCCGTCCCGACATAAAGCTGGCGTGGACGGTCGCGGCTCTAGCTTGGTACGCACCGCTACCGGCAAAGTTCATTTCCATGCCAGGTTATTGCTCAAGACCCTTCGATAACCGCGTCCTATTGCCACAAGCTGAAGCACGAGCGCTGAAATCGATGGCATAGCGCGAAAAAATTCACATTGTTATTTTGGGAAAGAGCAAGGCGCCGCCGATAGCATAGAGCAAGGCCGGCAATAGATTGCCCACCCGAATCCGAGCGATCTCCAGCAGATTGATGCCGATTCCCAAGATCAACAGCCCGCCGGCGGCATTGATGGCATCCAGCACTACCGGCTGCGACAGAAACGCCAGTTGTCCCGCTAACAGGGTAATTCCGCCCTGCACCACCAGCACCGGCAAGGCGGAGAACAACACGCCAACGCCCATCGACGACGCCAAGGCGATGGAAGCGACCCCATCCAGCAGCGATTTCAGCAACAGCACGCTGGGATCGCCGACCGTGCCATCCCGAATCGAACCGACGATGGTCATGGCGCCGGTCAGATACAGTAAGGTGGCGGTTACGAAGCCTTCGACAAAGCGCCCCGAGGTGGAACGCAGCTTCCGACGCAGGACTTCGGCCAGCCCTTCCAGGCGCTGCTCGATCCGCAGCAGCTCGCCGGTGATGCCGCCCAACAGCAAACAACCGATGGCCAGCAAGGTGTGTTGGGCATCCAATGCCATGCGCAGGCCGATGGCGACCACCGCCAGACCCAGCGCTTGCATCACGATGGTTTTGATGCTTTCCGGCAGGCGGGGACCGACCGTCAGGCCGACCGCGCCACCGACCACGACCGCACCCGTGTTGACCAACGTACCGATCACTGTTCCCTCCCGCGAAAGCGTTGCTTGTTTCCCGTCATCTCACTCATCCCAACAGCATCTTGACGCCAACGACCGCCAGGAAGACAGCGAAGATCTTTTTCAACATTTCGGTGGGCAAGGTATGGGCGAGTTTTGCGCCCAGCGGCGCGAACAACATGCTGGTCACCGCGACCCCGAGCAAGGCCGGGCCGTAAACATAACCCAAGCTCCACGCCGGTAAGTCAGGCGCGTTCAGGCCGGTGACGACGAAACCGAGCGCTCCGGCCAGCGCGATGGGCAGGCCGCACGCCGCCGAGGTCGCCACCGCCTGCCGGATCGGTACGTTGCACCAGGACAGAAACGGCACGGTCAGCGATCCCCCGCCGATGCCGACGATGGCCGAGACCACGCCGATCACCCCGCCAGCGGCCAGCATCCCAGTTGTTTCAGGCAGATCGCGATGCGGCGCCGGCTTGGCGCCAAAGGCCATTTGCACGGACATGAGCAACACGAAAACGGCGAACACTTTCTGCAAGGCGAAGCTGGACAAGGCATCGGCGACCGCCGCGCCCAGCCACGCCCCGATGATGATGCCGGGCGTCAACCGCCAAACGGTCGCCCACAGCACCGCGCCTCGCTGGTGGTGAGCGCGCACCGAGGAGATGGAGGTGACGATGATGGTGGCCAACGAGGTGCCGATAGCCAAATGCATGAGGGCGGTTTCGGCGATTTGCTGATGCTGGAAAATCCAGGCCAACGCCGGGACGATGATCAGTCCGCCACCCACGCCGAGCAGACCGGCCATGACGCCGGCAAAGGCCCCCAACAGCAAATAGAACAACAGAGTCGGTAAAATGAGTTCCAAGATCGGACTATCCTAAATCTGGTAAGCGGTTTCAAAGAGAAATCCACGGCTTGGATATGGTAAATTCCACCATCGAAAATCGCCGTGCGCGGTCGCGCGAAACGGTTATTGTAAAGACGGACGACCGGGTATGTCCTCCGTCCTGATTCGCGATTTCGTCATTTCCCCCGCTTCAGGCGAAAAAAGAACAGTGAGGAACAGACAAGGGTATGAAAATTCAAAAGATCTGTGTGTTGGGTGGAACGGGTTTCGTCGGCCGGCACCTCGTCGCGCGCCTGGCGAACCAGGGATATCAAGTCAAGGTTCTGACCCGTCACCCGCAGCGGCATCGGCCTATCGGGGTGCTGCCGGGCGCTGAGGTGGTCGGAGCGGACGTTCACGATTCCACGGTTCTTCTGGAACACTTCTCCGGCTGCGACGCCGTGATTAACTTGGTGGCGACATTGCACGAGCACGCGCGCCAGAGCTTTCGGGCGGTCCATGTCGACTTGCCCGGCAAAATCGTGGAAGTCTGCCAGACGGCGGGCATCAAGCGCCTGCTGCACATGAGCGCCTTGCGCGCCGATGCCGCCAAAGGCCCGAGCCAATACCTCTTTACGAAAGGCGAAGGCGAACAGGTGGTCATGCAAGCCCAAGGGCTGAACGCCACCTGCTTCAAGCCGTCGATCATCTTCGCGCCCGACGACCATTTCTACAATCAGTTCGGCGACATGCTAAAGCTGTTTCCCGTGCTGCCGCTGGCCTGCCCGAACGCCAAGTTTGCGCCAGTTTACGTGGGTGATGTGGCCCGCGCCTTCGAAGTAGCGTTGGAAAATGACGCGACCATCGGCAAGAGTTACGAATTGTGCGGGCCGCGCGTCTATACCTTCAGGGAAGTGGTGGAGGATACCGCCCGGATGCTCGGTTTGAAACGGCGGGTGCTCGGCCTGCCGGATTCGCTGGCGCGCCTGCAAGCCAAGCTCTTTGGTTTGTTGCCGGTGAAAGTCTTCACCACCGACAACTATCTTTCCCTTCAGGTGGATAGCGTTTGTACTACTAACGGTCTGGAAGAGCTGGGAATCACGCCGCACTCGGTCGAGAGCCTCATGCCGATGCACTTTGCCAGCCAAACCCAGCGCCGCCGTTACGATGCCTTGCGGCAGATCGCCAGTCGCGATTGAATTTCAAAGCCTACAGAGCGGCGGATAAGCCGAAAGGGTGAAACCGGAGGCCGTTTCGCGCCAATCAGCTTTATCCGCTGCAATGTTCTAGCAGCGTTTGTTGAGGTTTATTTTCTCGGCGTAAGCGAACAAGGCGGGAATGCCGCCCGTATGCCAAAACAGCACCTTGGCTTTTTTATCGATCGCGCCAGTCCGTATCAAATCGATCAAACCACCCATAGCCCGTCCGGTGTAAACAGGGTCCAACAAGATGCCTTCTGCTTGCGCGACTAAAGATAACGCTTCGTTTTCCAAGTCGCCCACGATGCCGTAACCTTCACCGACATAATTGGAATTCAGAATCAGTTCTTGTTCGGTAAAATCGCTGCTTACGCTAACCTGAGCGGCAGTACGATTGGCAAGAGCGATGATATGCTGGCTGAATGGCATTCCATCTGTTTCATCCTTGTCGATATTAATACCGATCAACTGAAACTTCTTATTCAGTAATTTCTTCCCGACCATGAGGCCCGCTTGGGTTCCTCCAGAACTCGATGCAAACACGATATGGGAAAATGGCTCACTTTTGGCTTGTGACTCCAGTTCTTCCAAAGCGGCGATAAAAGCGATAGCGCCCAGCTCGTTAGAGCCTCCGTACGGCACGATATAAGGTTTCTTTCCCGACACTTTCAATTGGTCGGCGATTTTCGGGATATCTTCACCCTTACGGTTGTTTCCGGCCCAATGAACATGACAACCTAAAAGCTTATCCAACAGCAGGTTGCCTTGGGTTCGATCAGGCTCTTCACCGCCTAAAACCAAATGGCATTCCATCCCTGAATAAGCGGCGGCGGCGGCCGTCTGCCGACAATGATTGGATTGCGATGCTCCCGCCGTAATCACGGCGTCACACCCTTGGATCAAGGCATCCCCAAGCAGATATTCGAGTTTTCTGGTTTTATTGCCCCCCAGCGCAAGCCCCGTCATGTCATCGCGTTTCATGAATATTTTTGGGCCGCCGAGAATCTTGCCGAGGCGAGATAGCTCGACTAGCGGCGTCGGAAAGAAGCCAAGGGATTTTTTGGGGAGAGCACTCATGCTACTTGTTTCAAAACTCATTTTGATAGAGCCTTCTCGCGCAGCTTGCGGTTTAGAGAGGTCAGGCGTTATCCGAACTCGTAACTCCTCACGAATCACCCGTTTTAAGATAGCCTCAATCGCTTAGGCTGAATGGTTTGTTTCAAGGCTTCATTGAAAAGAGTCTGGGCTACCGCTCCAACACCGACCCTAGAAATCGTCCGGTATGACTTTCCGCATGACGGGCGATCTCTTCGGGCGTACCCACTGCGACCACCTCCCCGCCCCCACCGCCGCCCTCAGGCCCTAAATCAATAATCCAGTCGGCGGTTTTGATCACGTCCAGATTGTGCTCGATGACGACGATGGTATTGCCGCGATCCCGCAATTCGTGCAGCACCTTCAATAACTGCTCAATGTCATGGAAATGCAGCCCCGTGGTCGGTTCGTCCAGAATATAAAGCGTCTGGCCGGTGTCGCGTTTGGATAATTCACGCGCCAGCTTCACCCGCTGCGCCTCGCCGCCGGACAGCGTAGTGGCGTTTTGGCCGAGTTTGATGTAGCTCAAACCCACGGCGTCTAGCGTTTGTAATTTACGCGCCACCACCGGCACCGCCTGATAAAACGTCAGCGCGTCCTCGACGGTCATCTCCAGTACGTCGTGGATATTGCGGCCCTTGTAGCGGATATCCAGCGTTTCTCGGTTGTAACGTTGGCCCTTGCACACGTCGCACGGCACGTAAATATCGGGCAGAAAGTGCATCGCCACCTGAATCACGCCGTCGCCCTGACAGGCTTCGCAGCGCCCGCCCTTGACGTTGAAGCTGAACCGGCCCGGCTGATAGCCGCGCGAGCGCGATTCCGGTACACCGGCGAACAATTCCCGAATTGGGGTAAACAATCCGGTATAGGTCGCCGGATTGGAGCGCGGGGTGCGGCCGATGGGGCTTTGGTCGATGTTCACCACCTTATCCAACTGCTCCAACCCCAGCAGATCGCGGCACGGCGCGGGCGATTCGTTGGCGTTGTTCAAATCGCGGGCGGCGTAGCGATACAGCGTGTCATTGATCAGCGTGGATTTGCCGGAACCGGAGACGCCGGTAATGCAGGTCAGCAGTCCCAGCGGAATCTCCACCGACAGATTTTTCAGATTGTTACCGCCGGCCCCGACAATCCGCAGTTGCTTGCCGGGATTGACGGGCGTGCGCTTGTCCGGCAGCGCAATCCGCCGCTGGCCGCCGAGATACGCGCCGGTCAGTGACTCAGGATGGGCGACAATCTCGGCCGGGGTGCCTTGAGCCACCACCCGCCCGCCGTGGACGCCCGCGCCCGGCCCCATGTCCACCACCTGATCGGCGGTGCGGATGGCATCCTCGTCGTGTTCGACCACGATGACGGTATTGCCGAGATCGCGCAGCCGCAGCAGGCTGGCCAGCAGTCGGGCATTGTCGCGCTGGTGCAGGCCGATGGAGGGTTCATCCAACACGTACATCACGCCCACCAGCCCCGCCCCGATTTGCGAAGCCAGCCGGATGCGCTGGGCCTCGCCGCCGGACAGGGTGTCGGCACTGCGCTCCAGCGTCAGGTAATCCAGCCCGACATTGACCAGAAAATTCAGCCGCTCGCCGATTTCCTTGACGATTTTAACGGCGATTTCCCCGCGTCGGCCCGGCAGGGCTAATTGCGCAAAAAAGTCGCGAGCCGTCCCAATGGGCAAGCCGACGACTTCCGGTACACTGCGACCGGCGACAAAGACATGGCGGGCGGAACGGGTCAACCGCGCGCCCTGACAGGTCGGACACGGTTGGCTACTCAGATATTTCGCCAGTTCGTCGCGCACCTGATTCGACTCGGTTTCCCGATAGCGGCGCTGCATGTTGGGAATGACACCCTCGAACGGATGGCGACGCTGGTAGCTTTCGCCCTTACTATTCTGGTAATCGAAATCGAGCGCCTCGCTGCCGCTGCCGTGCAGGATGAGTTTACGAACATGCTCCGGCAATTCCTGAAACGGCGTGTCCACCTCAAAACGGAAATGTCGGGCCAGTGCTTTAATCAACTGGAAATAATGGAAATTATCGCGATCCCAGCCGCGCACTGCGCCCCGCGCCAGACTGAGATGGGGGTGCGCCACTACCCGCTCGGCATCGAAATACTGCTTGACCCCTAACCCGTCGCACTCGCCGCACGCCCCGACCGGATTGTTGAAGGAAAACAGGCGCGGCTCCAGCTCGCTCAGGCTGTAACCGCACACCGGACAGGAAAAACCGGCGGAAAATAACAGCTCGTCCCGTTCCGGCCCGTCCAAAAACGCGATGCGGGCAATGCCGTCGGCCAGCCTCAACGCGGTCTCGAAGGATTCGGCCAGCCGCAATCCCAGATCATCGCGCACCTTAAAGCGATCCACTACCACTTCAATGGTGTGCTTGCGGCGCAAATCCAACGGCGGCGGGCTGTCCAACTCCACCACCTCGCCGTCGATGCGGGCGCGGACGAAACCCTGTGCCTGCAACTCCTGCAACAGCTTCACATGCTCGCCCTTACGTTCCTTCACCACCGGGGCGAGCAGCATCAACCGGCTTTCCGCCGGCAGCGCCAACACCTGATCGACCATCTGGCCGACGGTCTGCGCGTCGAGGTCGATGCCGTGATCCGGACAGCGTGGAATCCCGGCCCGCGCGTACAGCAAGCGTAGATAGTCGTAAATCTCGGTGATGGTGCCGACCGTGGAGCGGGGATTGTGCGAGGTCGATTTCTGCTCGATGGAGATGGCGGGCGACAAGCCTTCGATGTGATCCACATCCGGTTTTTCCATCAACGACAGAAACTGCCGGGCGTAAGCCGACAGCGATTCAACATAGCGGCGCTGGCCTTCGGCGTACAAGGTATCGAAGGCCAGCGAGGATTTACCGGAACCGGACAGGCCGGTGATGACGATCAACCGGTCGCGTGGCAGATCGAGGTCGATGTTCTGGAGATTGTGGGTGCGAGCGCCACGGATCTTGATGGTGTCCATGCGAAAAACCGAGCTGACCAGATGCGAAGGGCGCCATGATAACGCCCCATCGCTTGCGAGCGTTTGCTATCCGATCCAATTTCATCATGGGTCCCGATTAAGGGCATAACGGGCATCAGGGAACCGCCATCCGCTCCCTTGCAGTTGGGCTAGGCGTCGCCTCGGCCACACAATCGGTCTCGATCTCCACCAACCAAGCCGGGTCGATAAAACGGCTTACTTCGACAAAGGTACAGGCCGGCCGTATGTCAGAAAACACCTCACCGTGAGCGCGGGCGGCTTCATGCCAGCGAGAGATGTCAGTGAGCATAATCCGCGTTCTCAGGACGCTGGCCAACGACAAACCGGCGTCGGCAACGGCTTGCTGAATGATCTCCAGACAGCGCTTGGTCTGGCCGTACACATCACCAGGCGCGGCAACCCCACCATCGGGCGCTATCGGCGCGGTGCCCGCCACGGCCACTAGGGAACCTACGCGAACAGCGCGCGAAAATCCAATTTGTGCTTCAAATGGAGAACCTGAGCTAATCAGTTTGCGCATGAATCGACCTTTTTAAAATGAAAATAATAGGAAAGAACCGCTGTTAACGAACAACGTATCCCCTAAGGTTTTGGCGCAGCTTTCTTGCCAACGGAATGCAACATTTACCCATGATTCGGTGGATTCGATCAAGGGGCTCGCCAGATCGCTTTCTTGCACCATGTGCCTCAGGCCAGTACGCGCCGGGTGTGGCAATACGAGCTGCTCAGTTGCGCCGGCTTCTTCCCGCGCGCGTCAAGGGCAACTCTGGCAACTGGTGCCGAGCGAGCGCCAACGGTCGACGATTTATCGTTCGGTTCGCTGAAACTCGCCCCAACTTGTTGCTTTGCTTCAAACCTTCCCGCTTCTCGAACCGGTTTGACCAATCCCGCGCGCCGTGCGCCTGGGTAGAGTAGTATTGTCTTCTTTGGGCAAATGAAGCGATAAGGGGACAGCAGACGGCATGAAAGCAGGCGATTTGATGGGTGAGGGAATGACCGCCGACGAACGCCGGGCGGCGTTTTGGCTTGCCGGCGTGTTCTCGCTGCGGATGTTGGGGCTATTCATGATCCTACCGGTATTCGCGCTCTACGCCGAACATCTGCGCGGCAACACTCCGGCGCTGGCGGGACTCGCCATCGGCATCTACGGCTTCAGTCAGGCTCTGTTTCAGATCCCTTTTGGCTTTCTGTCCGACCGTTACGGCCGCAAGCGGATGATCTATCTCGGCCTGCTGATCTTCGCCGCCGGCAGCGTGGTCGCGGCGCTGGCCGATTCGATTTACGGCGTGATTCTGGGCCGCGCCTTGCAAGGCGGCGGCGCGGTATCGGCGGCGGTGATGGCGCTGGCGGCCGATCTGACCCGCGAGGAGCATCGAATCAAGGTGATGGCGGTCATCGGCGTCACCATCGGCATCTCGTTTGCCGCCTCGATGATCCTGGGGCCGGTGTTGAACGGCTGGGTCGGCGTACCGGGTATTTTCTGGCTGACCGGGCTGCTGGCGCTGCTCAGCATCGCCGTGGTGCGGTTTCGAGTACCCGATCCGCAGGCCAGCCGCATTCACCGCGACGCCGAACCCGTCGCTTCCCAGTTCGGTCGGGTACTGTTCGACGGTCAGTTGCTGCGACTTAATTTCGGCATTTTTACCTTGCACATGCTGCTGACCGCCACCTTCGTCGCGGTGCCGCTGGCCTTGCGCGACGCGGGGCTCGCCAGCGACCGGCACTGGGAGGTTTACTTGCCGGCGTTGCTGTTCTCCATGGTGGTCATGGTGCCGTTCATCATCGTGGCGGAAAAGTATCGCCGGTTGAAACCGGTGTTTATCGGCGCGGTTCTGATCCTAGCCCTGGCCGAGTTTGGCCTGTTGAACCTGCACGATACGGTGCTGGAAATGGCGGTGTTGCTGCTGGTTTTCTTCTCCGCTTTCAATTTACTGGAAGCCACCTTGCCGTCTCTAATCGCCAAAATGGCCCCGCCCGATGCCAAGGGTACGGCGATGGGCGTTTATTCCAGCAGCCAGTTTTTGGGCGCGTTCGCCGGTGGCGCGCTCGGCGGCTGGCTGCGTGGGCTGCTCGGTTTGAAAGGGGTGTTCGCCTTTACCACCATCGGCGCGCTGGCTTGGCTGCTCGTGGCCTGGACCATGACGAACCCCCGCTCTCTCAGCAGCTATCTGCTTAATGTCGGCGCTCTGGACGAAGTCCGAGCGCGGCGGCTGGCCCTGCGGCTGGGCGAGGTTCCAGGGGTGGCGGAAGCCGTGGTCGTCGCGGCGGAAGGAGTCGCTTATCTCAAGGTGGACCGTCAGGCACTGGATGAACCGGCGCTCAAGGCATTAGCGGCCGCCGAAAGCTGAGCGGCGAACTTCGAACCTACGTATCCATTCCAACCTATGGCATGATGCCCTATCGATTACCCCACCAAGCGTACCCCGCAGCGAGGAACACAGTGTTATGGCCAGCGTCAACAAAGTCATCCTGATCGGCAATCTGGGCAAAGACCCGGAAGTGCGCTATATGCCCAGCGGCGATGCGATCACGCACGTCAGCATCGCCACTACCGACACCTTCAAAGACCGCAACGGCGAAAAACAGGAACGCACCGAATGGCATCGGGTAGTTTTCTTCGGAGCGCTGGCGAAAATTGCCGGCGAATACCTGAAAAAAGGCCGTTCGGTGTACGTCGAAGGCCGCATTCAAACCCGCAAGTGGCAGGGTCAGGACGGCCAGGATCGCTACAGTACCGAAATCGTCGCCAATGAGATGCGGATGTTGGGCGGACGCGGTGATTCCGGTGGCAGCGCACCGTTTGCAACGGAAGGCGGAGAGCCGGACTTCACCACGACCGCGCCGCACGCGCAGGGCCAAAGCACTCCAGCGGCCTCCTCCCGCGCTCCAGCACCGCCCGCGCCGAGGGCCGATGACGGTTTCGACGACGACATTCCCTTCTAAACGTTTGGTGTTGGATTCTTGCAATCTTACCTATAAATGTATTCTCAATAAGCTGCGAATCATGTTTGTTTAAGTCGAGGAGCTAAACCTGAGACTAATCGCCCTTGACTTGCTTAGACTATTCGCAGCATTCTCTGTCATTATGTATCACTACATAACCAATGAGATTGTATTCCCTATTCTGTCTGAGATTACAAAATTCGGGTACTTGGGGGTATCGCTATTCTTCATTATTAGCGGCTATGTGATTGCACTATCAGCAAGTGATCGCTCAGCATTGGAATTTGCAATCTCGAGATTCGTTCGACTTTATCCTGCTTTCTGGGCAGGCTTGTTTGTCACTTGTTCTATTTCAAGCTTATTTGGTTCAAAGCATTATACTATTAATCAAATATTAGCAAACTTAACCTTACTAAACGATTACCTAGGATTCGAGAATGTTGATGGTGTCTATTGGACCCTACAGGTAGAGTTGAAATTTTATGGATGTGTATTTATACTTTTATTAACAAGACTCTTTTACAATTTTAATTTGTGGCTCAGCATTTGGCTATTTCTCACAACCCTATACTTGGCAATAGGGCAGCCATTCTTTATGGGCGTTTTCATCAACCCTCATCAATCATGCTTTTTCATAGGCGGCGTCACATTTTATTTAATACAAAAAGAAGGTCTTAATAAGTTTAATATTTTTTTCTTAATATCCTCATTAGCCTTATCAAGTATTCAGGGTTTTAAACAAACCAGCGATTTTATAATTAACATTGATTTAAAAGATAAAATAATAGCGGCAAGCATTATTTGGTCATTCTATTTTTTATTTTTCTTACTCATAACAGAAAAAATCAAAATTGCTTATAGAGATATTTATTTAATACTTGGTGGCCTAACCTACCCCTTGTATTTGGTACACAATGTTGCCGGAAAAACACTAATCAACGATTTTAAAAATACTACCCCTGAATGGATCGTAATTTTTGTCGTTATCATCCTAATGTTTTTAATCTCTTATTTAATACACGTTGGTATAGAGAAAAAATTTTCCACCCCGATCAAAAGAGCCTTGCTTGCGACTTTAAAAAAGAGGCCTAATAAAGTATATTGAAGCTACATCGCCACCTAAGCAATAACCTTATTTCAGACTAGGACTTTCGAGCAAATATCCCCCGGCTCGGTCCTTGTCATGTCATTGAAGCCGCTCAAAACCATCCCAGCGATTCGCTGGTGTGGGCCAGCAATCGCGCCAGCCAGGGTTTCTTGCCAGTATAGGTGACTTCGTACAACTCCGCGTCGTTGCTGGCGGCCAACAGATAATCGTCGCTGGTGCGCAGCTCGTCCACCAACCGGCTTTCCAAGGCGCGAGCGCCGAACCAATGCTCGCCGGTCGCGACCCGTTCCAGATCCACGCTCGGGCGATGGCTTCGAATAAAATCCTTGAATAGCTCGTGCGTGTCCTCAATTTCCTCTTGAAACTTGCGCCGGCCTTGCTCGGTGTTTTCGCCGAAGATCGTGACCGTGCGCTTGAATTCGCCCGCCATGAACTGCTCGTAATCGACATCGTTTTTCTTGAGCAGTCGATTGAAATTCGGCAATTGGGCGATCACTCCGATCGAGCCGACCACGGCGAAGGGCGCGGCCAGGATGCGATCCGCCACGCAAGCCATCATGTAGCCGCCGCTGGCCGCCACCTTGTCCACCGCCACCGTCAGCTTTACCGGACGGTCGCGGAACCGCAGCAGTTGCGCCGCCGCCAGCCCGTAGCCGTGAACCAGGCCGCCGGCGCTTTCCAGCCGCAGCACCACCTCATCGTCCGACCGGGCGACGGTCAGCACCGCCGTCACTTCCTCGCGCAACGACGCCACCGCCGTCGCCCGGAGATCGCCCTGAAAATTCAACACGAACACCCGGCGGCGCTCGGTCTTGCCGTGCTGTTTCTCGCGCGCCTTCTGTTCTTTGCGGTACTGCTTGAGGGCTTTTTTCGGCAGCGTCGCGGTTCTGAGCGCGAGCGCCATAGTGTCGTAGGTGTCGTTAAGATGGCGGACATCCAGCCGGCCCCGGCTTTCCGAGCGACCTTCACCGTGCCGCGCCAGCAGCACGATGCCCCCGACCACCACCAGTACCGCCGCGGCCAACGTCAAAGCCTTGGCCAGAAACATCCCGTACTCGCTGAGAAATTCCATCGTTCGTTTTCAATTCCCGCGGATTGACGTTTTCACGGTCGCCACCGTTGAGAAACCCGCCGCCTGGCAGCTCCTCACCGGCGATGCTATAGTCTTCGCCCTGTCATTGTTCAATAATCACTCATGGCCCGCAAACTGTACATCAAGACCCACGGCTGCCAGATGAACGAATACGACTCCGCCAAGATGGCGGATGTCTTGCTCGAAGCCCACGGTCTGGAGCGCACTGAAGACCTCGCGCAAGCCGACGTGTTGCTGCTGAACACCTGTTCCATCCGGGAAAAAGCCCAGGAAAAGGTATTTTCGCAGCTTGGCGTCTGGAAACGCTTGAAGGCCGAGCGGCCGGAGCTGGTCATCGGCGTCGGCGGCTGCGTCGCCAGTCAGGAAGGCGCGCTGCTGCGCGAGCGCGCGCCCTACGTCGATGTGGTGTTCGGCCCGCAAACCCTGCACCGCTTGCCGGAAATGCTGGCGGCGGTCTGGACCGAGCGCCGGCCCGTGGTCGATGTCTCCTTCCCGGAAATCGAAAAATTCGACCGGCTGCCGGAGCCACGCGCCGAAGGACCGACCGCCTTCGTCTCGATCATGGAAGGGTGCAGCAAGTATTGCACGTTTTGCGTGGTGCCTTACACCCGTGGCGAGGAAGTCAGCCGCCCGTTCGAGGACGTGCTGACCGAAGCCGGCGCGCTGGCCCGCCAAGGCGTGCGCGAAATCAACCTGCTCGGCCAGAACGTCAACGCCTATCACGGGCCGACCAGCGACGGTGAAACCGCCGATCTGGCGTTGCTGATCGAACATGTCGCCGCTGTACCCGGCATCGAGCGCATCCGCTACACCACCTCGCATCCCATCGAATTCTCCGACCGGTTGATCGAAGTCTACGCCCGCGTGCCGGAACTGGTCAGCTATCTGCATCTGCCGGTGCAAAGCGGCTCCGACCGCATTCTGGCGCTGATGAAGCGCGGCCACACCGCGCTCGAATACAAAGCCAAGATCCGCAAATTACGCGCGGTTCGGCCCGGTCTCAGCCTGTCCTCGGATTTCATCGTCGGTTTTCCCGGCGAAACCGACCGGGATTTCGAAGCGACGCTGGCGTTGATCGAAGAAATCGGCTTCGATCACAGTTTCAGTTTCCTCTACAGCGCCCGGCCCGGCACCCCTGCCGCCAACCTGCCCGATCCCACGCCGCTGACGATCAAGAAAGAGCGGCTGGCTCGCCTGCAAGCGCGCATCGACGCCAACGGCCAAGCCATCAGCCGGCGGATGGTCGGCGGCGTGCAACGGGTGCTGGTCGGCAAACCTTCCCGCAAGGACGGCCGCCAACTATCCGGCCGCACCGAAAACAACCGGGTGGTCAACTTCGACGGACCCGCCAGCCTGATCGGCCAATTCGCTGAGGTCGCCATCACCGAAGCCCTGCCCAACTCCCTGCGCGGCCGGCTGCTGGCCGGCCCGGAGTTGATGGCCGCCGCCACCCTGAAGCAAGCCAGTTGATGAGCGTGTCCGCCGCCCCCGTTACCGCTCCGAACGTCTCACCCAAATTCCAGGACTTGCTGCTGGAACCCGCCGACAACGAGCGCTTGGCCCGGCTGTGCGGGCAATTGGACGAACATCTGCGTCAGATCGAACGCCGCTTGGGGGTGGAAATCAACAATCGTGGCCATCAGTTCCGGGTGGTCGGCGAACCACAGACGGTCGCGGTCGCGATCGCGGTGCTGGAAGCCTTGTATCGCGCCACGCAGGATGAAATGCTGACGCCGGCGCAAGTTCACCTGTTCCTACAGGAAGCCGGTGCCGACGGCCTGGCCGAGAATGCGGATGCGGCGGAAACGGACGAGGTCATCATCCGCACCCGACGCGGCCTGATTCGCGGGCGCGGCCCCAACCAGCAGCGTTACCTGTGGAACATCCAGCATCACGACCTCAACTTCGGCGTCGGCCCCGCCGGCACCGGCAAGACCTATCTGGCTGTGGCGTGCGCGGTGGACGCGCTGGAAAGCAACGCGACCCGGCGGCTGGTGCTGGTGCGGCCGGCGGTGGAAGCCGGCGAGCGACTGGGCTTTCTGCCCGGCGACATGACTCAAAAGATCGACCCCTACCTGAGACCGCTCTACGACGCTTTATATGAGATGCTGGGCTTCGAGCGGGTCGCCAAACTGATCGAGCGCAACATCATCGAAGTCGCGCCGCTGGCCTTCATGCGCGGCCGGACCTTGAACGATTCTTTCATCATCCTCGACGAGGCTCAGAACACCACGGTGGAGCAGATGAAAATGTTTCTCACCCGGATCGGTTTCGGTTCGACGGCGGTGGTCACCGGCGACGTGACCCAGGTGGACTTGCCGCGCAACGTCCAGTCCGGCCTGCGCCAAGTGTTGCAAGTGCTTAAGGAGGTAGAAGGGATCAGCATGACACTCTTCAACGCCCGCGACGTGGTGCGGCATCCGCTGGTGCAGCGCATCGTCGGCGCCTACGCCCGTTACGAACAGGACCACCCCACATGAGCTTGGAACTGGATCTACAGGTCGCCCTGGATATGCCCGGCTTACCGGCCGAAACGGACTTGCACCGCTGGGCGGAAGCCGCGCTGGCCGGCGCGAACTATCAAAAAGACGCGGAACTGACCATCCGCATCGTCAACGAAGCTGAAAGCACGGCTCTGAATGAAACTTACCGCCGCAAACAGGGCCCGACCAACGTGCTGTCTTTTCCGTTTGAATCCCCGCCCGAAGTGGAAAGCTCTCTGTTGGGCGATATCGTGATCTGCGCGCCGGTGGTGCTGCGCGAGGCCGTCAGCCAAGGCAAAACTCTGGCGGCCCACTGGGCGCATCTGGTCGCGCATGGCGTTTTACACCTGCTGGGCTATGATCATGATGAGGAACAGGCCGATGCCATGGAATCCCTGGAAATTCATATTCTGAGGGGGCTCGGCTATCCCGATCCCTATGGAGACCTGCAAGACTCATGAGCGAAGAACGATCCGACGCGAGCCATAAACCGTCATGGCTGGAGCGTTTGAGCCTCGCCCTGACCGGCGAACCCAAGGACCGGGAGGCGCTGCTCGAATTACTGCGCGACGCCCAGCAGCGAGCACTGCTGGACCCCGAAGCGCTGAAAATGATGGAAGGCGTCATGCGGGTATCGGAAACCCAGGTGCGCGATGTTATGATTCCCCGCGCTCAGATGGTGGTGTTGGAAGACGACTGGAGCCTGGAACGCCTCATCGCCGAAGTCGTTGAATCCGGTCACTCCCGGTTTCCGGTGATCGATGAAAACAAGGACAATGTCGTCGGCATTCTGATCGTCAAGGATCTGCTGATCCATGCCTTCGACCGCCGTGAAGATTTCGACTTGCGCGCCCTGTTGCGGCCGGCCAAGTTCATCCCCGAAAGCAAGCGCCTCAACATCCTGCTCAACGAGTTTCGCAGCAACCGCTTTCACATGGCCATCGTGGTCGATGAATACGGCGGGGTGGCCGGACTCATCACCATCGAGGATGTGCTGGAGGAAATCGTCGGCGAGATCGACGACGAGCACGACACCTCGGATGGTGAAAACGCCTTCATCCGCCGGCAGGGAGATGCGTTCGTCGTCAAAGCCCTCACCCCGGTCGAAGACTTCAATCAGTATTTCCAAGCCGAGCTCAGCGATGAGAAGGCCGATACCATCGGGGGCTTAGTCATGATGGAACTGGGCCGGTTGCCCAAGAGCGGCGAAACGGTCGATCTGGAGCGCTTTCATTTCCAGGTATTGCGCGCCGACAACCGGCGCATCCATTTGCTGGAACTGACGTTGCGGGCTGACAGCCACGAAAACTCTCTTCCCGCCGCCAAACCATCGGAAGCCTGATCCTTTTGGCGCTGTCCGCCCCTGACTGAAAAGGGTGGCTGTTCGTCTCCGGTCCGCTCGCCAGGAGCGAGAAGGCTCGCTGGCCCTTGGGTCAGCCGCAGAGCCATCAACTAGCCCTCGTCACCTGCCATGCCGACACTCACTCGTCCTCACCCCCTGATTGCGGACGCGCTGGCGCTCATCGCGGGCGCGCTGATGCCGCTGGCGTTCGCGCCGTTCGGCCACTGGCCGCTGGCGATCCTGTTACCCGCCGTTTTGCTGTGGAGTTGGCAAGCGGCGACTCCGCGCCGGGCCGCGCTGCGCGGCGGGCTGTTCGGACTGGGAATGTTCGGGTTCGGTATCTATTGGGTTTACATCAGCCTGCACGATTACGGCAAGGCGCCGGCTCCGTTCGCGGCGCTGGCCACCTTCCTCATGGTGGCCGTGATGGCGCTTTACCCCACGCTGGTCGGTTGGCTGCTCGGCCGTTGGGCGCCGCCGGGGCCGGTACGCTGGTTGCTGGTTTTTCCCGCCTTATGGGCTCTACTGGATTGGATCAGAAGTTGGTTGCTGACCGGTTTCCCTTGGCTGGCCGTGGGTTACAGCCAAATCGATACGCCGCTCGGCCAACTGGCACCCTACCTCGGCGTGTTCGGAATCGGTTGGGCGGTCCTGTTCAGCGCCGGTTTGTTGTTGGCTATCCTGCACGCACCTAACGGACGCCGACGACTGATGTGGCTGGGGCTGCTGGGAGGGTTGTGGCTGGGCGCTTGGGGTTTGGGAACGATGCATTGGGTCGAACCGGCCGGCCCGCCGCTGCGCGTCGCGCTGGTTCAAGGCAACATCGCGCAGGACATGAAATGGCAACCGGAGTTCCTGGACCAAACCTTGGAAAACTACATTCAACACAGTTTGCCGGAACACGGCCGCAGCGAGGTGATCATTTGGCCGGAAACAGCGATTCCCGCTTTTTATCAAGAGGTCGCGCCGCTCTTGGAGGTGCTGGGCGAAAAGGCCCGACAAGATCGGGTCGACTACCTCATCGGCCTTCCGACCGGCTCGTGGGAGACCAAAATCTTTCACAACAGCGTGCTGGGCATCGGCCAAGCGATAGGCTTCTACCACAAACGCCGGCTGTTGCCGTTCGGTGAATACCTGCCGCTGCGAGGGCTTTTGCTGTTTTTCCGCAATTGGGTGGCGATTCCGATGGCCGATTTTCTCCCCGGCGAACGCGATCAACCGCTGCTGCGCGCCGGGGGCCAGCCGGTCGGACTTTCGATCTGTTTCGAGGCGGTATTCGGCAGCGAAATCCGGCTGGCGCTGCCCGAGGCCACTTGGTTGATCAACCTCAGCAACGATGCCTGGTTCAAGGATTCCCTGGCCCCGCACCAGCATCTGCAAATCGCCCGGATGCGCGCTCTGGAATCGGCCCGCTACATGGCCCGCGCCACCAACACCGGCATTTCAGCCCTCATCGACGAGCGCGGCAGGATCGTAATCCGAGGGAGTTTATTTCAGGCCGAGGTCGTTCGCGGCGAGCTACAGCCGTTGCGCGGCGCGACGCCTTATGTCAGGTTAGGAGATTGGCCGGCGCTGAGCTTGATGGTATTGTCGCTGCTGTCGGGCCTGATGTCAGTCAGGCGCAAGCGTGCCACGCCCCATGTGCGATAAGCGAAACCGCCCTATAGCCCATTGCTCCACCCGCCAAAACCAGAGCGGCCCACCAGAAAGCCCGCGGGTTGCCTTGATACGCTGTTGCCTGCTCGGCGCGATCGGCGCGATCGGCGCGCTGCTGCTCCTGGCGAGCTGCACCAGCACCGCACCGCCGCGCAACATCAACGACGCCTGCGCCCTTTTCGCGGAAAACGACGACTGGTTCGCCGACGCTAGCGCCGCCAGCCGACGCTGGAACGTTCCACTCCCGCTGCTGCTGGCGATCATCCACCAAGAGTCGGCCTTTCGCGCCGACGCCCAACCGCCGCGCATCAAGGGGCTAGGAGGGCTTCCCGGCCCCCGGTTATCGACTGCCTTCGGCTACAGTCAAGCGTTGGATGGAACCTGGGAGCGTTACAAAGTCGCAACGGGCCATCGTGGCGCCGACCGCGACGATTTCGCTTCGGCGGTGGATTTCATCGGCTGGTACGTCGATCAAACCGCGCGCTACAACGGCGTCGCCAAAAATGATGCCTACAACCACTATCTGGCCTACCACGAAGGCCAGGACGGTTTCGCCAAAGGCACCTACCGGAGAAAAGCGTGGCTGTCCGAACGGGCGCGCCGGGTGCGCCAACAGAGCGAACGCTACCGCGCCCAACTGACTCGCTGCGAGCCACAACTGGCGGCGCTCCTCTAAACCTGGCGCGAACTGGGGCTGTTATCGGCGGCGGCGTTTTGCAAGCGCCAATAAAAAACCGCCAGCGAATCCGGCTGGCGGTTAAAGTACAGGATATTGAGCTTAAAACACGCTTCGCTGTAGAAACTAGCTTCAGCGACCGTTAGTAAACGGCAAACCGCCGCCGGGGTAAATCAGGACGATTTGTAACCCGATAAGGGTTTTTACTTAATTTCTTCGATATCGGCCGCTGCTAGAGGTCCCCGGCAACCCGCACGAACCCTATGCCTTCACAAACCGGACAAGGCTCGATCAGGGCGGGCGCATGAAAAACCACGCGCTCGCCGCATCGCTCGCAGCGAAGCGTGCCGGGTCCGGTCACTTCGCCGCTGCGATAGCGTTCCACCTGGGCTTCCTCCAGCAGCGCGGCCCCAAACACCGAAAGCTCCAAGCGCGATTGATCCACGCCGCGTCGGAAAAAATCCAACAATCGCTCCTCGATTAATTCCAGATCGAAGCGCATCCACTCTTTCAGATCGCGCCCGGTCGTCGCCAAATAATAGCCGGCATCTTCCAGATCGCGTCTTAGATAACCGCCGATCAAGCGGGCCTCTTCCCGCGTCAGTTCGCCCAGTTCCACCGCTTTCTCCGCCGCGTGTTCGATGCTGGCGCTCAATTGTGGAAAGGCGGCCTTCTCAGCCTGTTCGAATTCTTCCAAACGGCTTCTGGCCCGCTCCATCATTTGCTGGTAGGCCCGAGCGAGCCGGTTGCCTTGCAGGGGTTCGGTCATATCGCATTCTCCTGAGCTGGGCCGTAACGTCATAAAAAACCGCTCCATGGGCGCGTGCTGGTCCATTCTAACGGTGATTCCGGCCCGCGGCTTGGCTCGCGGGCTTGAAAAATTAGGTATGCTTAGCAGGGCTTGGGGCCGACCCGGCTTGCCGACTTCATTTCAATCGAAGGTAAAGATTCTCGCACCGTGACACCGTGGCCTTTTAAAACCCGCGACATCCCCAATCTCATTACCAGCCTACGGATCTTGCTCGTACCGCCTTTTTTGTGGCTGCTCGTGCAAGAGCGCTACGGCGCGGCCTTGCTGTTATTCGTCATCGCCGGCGTTTCCGATGCGCTGGACGGCTTCCTGGCCAAGTATTATGGCTGGACCAGCGAACTGGGCGGCCTGCTCGATCCGATCGCCGACAAATTGCTGCTGATCGGGGCGCTGCTGGTGCTGGCCTGGTTGCACGAACTGCCATCCTGGCTGGTCGCGCTAGCGATCCTGCGCGATGCGCTCATCGTCGCCGGCGCGATCAGCTACCATCTGCTGATCGAGCGTTTCCAGGGCAGGCCTCTACTGATCAGCAAGTTGAATACCTTACTGCAACTGCTGTTGGTCTTTGCGATCATCGTCAATCATGGGATGTTCGCCCTGCCGCCCTGGCTGCTGACCGGTTTGATCTACCTGACCGCTCTGACGACGGTCTGGAGCGGCGCGGTTTACGTCTGGCGATGGGGCCGACAGGCCTGGAACGCGCGGCGGGACAAATCCCCGTCCGGCGCTGAAGACCGGCTGTAAAGCTCAGCTTTTCAGCAGTTCGCAAGAGGCCCGGTAGGCTTCCGCCAGCGCGGTCATATAGGCATCGTTGATTTGATTGGGTTCCAAATCCAGCATGTCGAGCGCGCTCCAATCGCAGCGTTCGTAAGCCAGGGTACAGGCCAAAATCCGGCCCAGCGGCCCCTTGTGCTGCAACAGAGCGTCGTTGATTTCCTCTTCCAGCGGCAAGCTCTTTAAAACCAGTTCCATCGGCGCTTGAGTGATGGCGTCCAGCACCGACAACAGCCCCACCGTGTAGCCGCTTTCCTTTTGCGGGATCCGCATCGCCTCAGCCAGCAACTCGCACATTTTGGCTCGTTCCAAAGCGACGGTGATCAAATCGCTGCGGTGCTGGTCGAGGTTAGCCAGAGAAATCAGCGTGGCCCAAACTCGAACATTTTTGGTGCCCAACAGCACGATGGCGCGCTGGATCGAGTCGATGCGGCGGGCCAGGTTAAAATAAGCCGAATTGATGTAGCGCAGTAATTTGTAGCTCAGTGACACATCCTGTCTGATCAGTGCTTCGATGGCCTTGAGATCGATTTCGGGCTGATGCAGCTTGGCCACCAGCTGCAATACGACCAATTGGTTGGCGGGCACCACGCCGCTGAACTTGAGCATTTTGGGCTGGGAAAAGTGATAACCCTGAAAAAAATCGAATTTCAGGCTTTGACACAGCTCCTGGACGGCTTGGGTTTCGATGCACTCCGCCATCAAGGCGACACCCCTATGGCGCAACAGCGGCACCAAGCGCCGCACCTCCCCTTCCGAGGTCGTCAGCATATCGATCTTGACGCAATCCGCGATCTCCAGCAGCGCCTGATAAGCGTCGTTGTCCGTATAATCGTCGAGGACGAAGTGGTGGCCCTGCTGGCGCAATTTCCGCAAGGCCTCGACCAGCGGCTCGTCCACCACGATATTGCCGGTGATCTCGAACATCAATTGCGGCGATGCAAACATCTCCAGATAGCCGCCGACCACAAAATCGCGCGCGATGTTGATGAATGCCTTGTGCGGTCCGACCACTTGTTCGAGACCGACTTCGGTCACCGTGTTCAAGACGATTTGCGAGGTGGCGATTTCGGCGTCGAGAAACTGCGCGGAGTCCGCACCGGCGGTCTGCCGGTAAAATAATTCATAGCCTTCTACTTGAAAGTCGCGATTGTAGATGGGTTGGCGAGCGAAGTAGATTTCCGTCATGAACGTACCTCAATCGGAGCGGCTCTGATTCGATGAATTGTACCAGAAAAGGAACAAAACTCCGCCATGACAAATGCTCGGGTCAAGCCGCCCAAACACCATGCCGGCACCGACTCCCCGCAAGCCCCTTCAGCCGGCCCGTGCGCCGATGGCGCGCCGCGCGGCGCGTCAGGGCGAGTTGGATTGTCAGGAGCACCGTCGCCCCCACGCTCGCTCTCGGCTGGTCCGAACCGTTTTAGCGTCCTTTTCGTGAGGAATAGTACATGCTTCGCGGGTCACAAACACGCTTCTGGTCGATTGTGGGATTGGTTTTTCTGGGCGGGATCTACCTGCTGGCCCCGGTGCTGACCCCGTTTCTGTTTTCGGCCCTGCTCGCTTATCTGGGCGATCCGCTGATCGACTGGCTGGAAACGCACAAAATCTCGCGTTCCTGGGCGGTGACGCTGGTGTTCGGCGCCTTACTCCTGCTGGTGTTAGTGTTGCTGCTGCTGCTCATCCCGCTTTCAACACACCAGTTCAAAGCGCTCATGCAGCGCCTGCCGACCTATGTCGGCTGGTTTCAAGCCAGTATCCTGCCGTGGCTGCGGGATACGCTGGGCCTTGATCCAGAGATGTTCGATCTGGGCTACCTGCGAACGCAACTGACGGCTTACACGCAGGAAATCGGCCATCTGGCCAGCGGCCTGATGGAATCCTTTCGGGCCTCCTCCACCGCCGTCTTCAACTGGCTGGCCAATCTGGTGCTGGTCCCCGTGGTGACCTTTTATTTCCTGCGGGACTGGGATGGGCTGGTCGCCAAGCTTCATGACCTGGTGCCGCGGCGCATCGAAGCGACGGTGAGCCGCTTGGCGCAACAGTCGGACGAAGTGATCGGTGCGTTCCTGCGCGGTCAGTTCATCGTGATGGGGGCGCTGGGGATCATCTACTCGGCGGGGCTGGCGATCGTCGGCCTGGAGTTCTCGCTACTGATCGGGCTACTGGCCGGGCTGGTCAGCTTCGTACCTTATCTGGGCCTGATTGTCGGCATCGCCGTCGCCAGCATCGCCGCCGTGCTGCAATTCCAAAACTACCTCAGCATCGTTCCGGTGCTGGTCGTATTCGGGGTCGGTCAACTGATCAGCGATTTTATTCTGACGCCACGCCTGGTCGGCGACCGCATCGGCTTGCATCCAGTGGCCGTGCTGTTTGCGGTGCTGGCCGGCGGCCATTTGTTCGGCTTCTTCGGCATTTTGCTGGCGCTGCCGATCGCTGCGGTCATCGCGGTGGTGCTGCGCCATGTCCACGATGAATATCTGCAAAGCATTTTCTATCGCCAATGACGTGGCGAAACTCGCCCGCGCCGCATGGAACTCACATGATTCGCTTGATCGCGCTCTTTTCCCTGCTGGGTCTACTCCCAATCAGCGCCTGCATCCCGCAGGCGTTCAAGGCAACGCCGCATGCGCTGAATCGCCGGCTCGATCCTGGGGAGCGCTATCAAGGCATTCGGCTGCTCGGCGCTTTACGGCTGGCGGACGCCGAGATCGGGGGTTCGCGACTGTGCGGTTTGTCCGGGTTGGCTTGGGACGACGCGGCGGGTGTGTTGTACGCGATTTCCGACCGAGGCGCGCTCTTCCACTTGTCCCCGATTTTCGATGAGCGAGGCTATCTGAGCGACCTGAAGGTGCTGGCCGCCCATCCCTTACAAAACGCGACGGGCAAGCCCGTGAGTCGGCCTTTCAACGATAGCGAAGGCTTGGCTGTCCGTCATGGCGATCACCACCGTCCGGGCGATACCGAACTGCTGGTCTCGTTCGAGGCCAAACCGCGCTTGGTTCGCTACGACCCGACCGGCCGCTGGCTGGGTGAAGTCCCTCTGCCCGCCACGCTGCGCAACGTCGCCAACTACCGCGGCAGCAATCAATCGCTTGAGGCGGTCACCATCGACCCACGCTGGGGCATTTTGACCGGTTCTGAAATCGCGCTGCGCAACGATCCCGCCGAGTTGATCCGGATTTTTTCCACCCGCGGCCGCTTCTGGCTCTATCCGCTCGGCAGTGCGCCCAGCAGCGCGCTGGTGGCGATGGAAGCGCTACCGG
The DNA here is from genome assembly GCA_016713505.1 of Candidatus Competibacteraceae bacterium. Taxonomy (NCBI): domain Bacteria; kingdom Pseudomonadati; phylum Pseudomonadota; class Gammaproteobacteria; family Candidatus Competibacteraceae; species Candidatus Competibacteraceae bacterium. The sequence goes on from JADJPA010000001.1 coordinate 1,520,611, forward strand.
ACGGTGGTTTGCTGACCCTGGAACGCGCCTTCGTCTCGGTCTTTCAACCTTTCACCATCAGCCTGCGCCGGACCGAACTGCCGCTTCAAGGGAAAAGCGGTTTGCTCAAGGTCGACGATGTCGCGGTGCTCGACAGCGGCCAGGACTGGCTGTTGGACAACTTCGAAGGACTGACTCGCCATCGCGAGCAGCGGTTTTTCATGATCAGCGACGACAACTGCAACGGTTGGCAAAGCACTTTACTGGCCTATTTCGAACTACTACCTTTCCAGGCCGGATCCCAACGGCCTTGAAAGCGCCGCTCGCTCGACCCGCCGGGTTTCTTGCGGCGCTCGGGCCGGCGCTTTTGCAAATCCAGCAAACGCCGCTCCCGACCCCGCGCGGCGGGCCGGTCGATCATTGCCGAACCCGTCGCCGCGCAACCCCTGAATGGGTTGACAAAGATACTGACAAGCTTCAGTATTTCGAGCTTAAATACGTTTTCGCTTTTTGGCGGTCACGCTCAGGTTGCTGTTTGTCATAATCAAAAATACCTTGAATGCACAGCTCTCACCCTGACCGGCGCCAGCAAAACGTCGCCCCCCACTAAAAGCGGTTATTCGGAGGTTACTCGATGGAAGAGGTCGTCATCGTTGCAGCCGCCAGGACTGCGATCGGCACTTTCATGGGTTCGCTGTCGACGGTCGCGGCAAACCTGTTAGGCGCCCAAGTCATCAAGCATTTGTTGGAGAGAGCCGGCGTCAGACCGGAGCAGATCGACGAAGTCATTTTAGGGCAGGTTCTCACGGCGGGAACCGGCCAAAACCCCGCGCGAACCGCAGCGCTGAACGCCGGCTTACCCATCGAAGTCCCCTGCCTGAATATCAACAAAGTCTGCGGCAGCGGCCTCAAGGCGGTACATCTGGCGTATCAATCCATCCGCGACGGCGACAACCGCACCGTCATCGCCGGCGGCCAGGAAAACATGAGCCTTTCTCCGCACCTGCTGCTCGGCTCGCGGCGCGGCACCACCATGGGTGACGCCCGGCTGGTGGATTCCATGCTGAACGAAGGCCTGCATTGTGCGATCAACCACTACCACATGGGCATCACCGCCGAGAACATCGCCGCCCAGTGGGGCATTTCTCGCGAAGAGCAAGACGCTTTCTCCGCCGCTTCTCAGGATAAAGCGGTGGCCGCGATCGGCGCCGGCCGGTTCAAGGACGAGATCGTGCCGATCCAGATTCCGCAGCGCAAGGGCGATCCGCTGGTGTTCGACACCGACGAGTTTCCCCGCGCCGGCACCACCGCCGCCGCGTTGGGCAAGCTGCGACCGGCTTTCAAGCAGGATGGCACCATCACCGCCGGCAACGCGTCGGGCATCAACGACGGCGCCGCCGCCGTTTTGGTCATGACCGCCGGCGCGGCGCGCGAGCTGGGCTTGCAGCCCTTGGCGCGGATCGCCGCTTACGCCAAGGCCGGCGTCGATCCGAAAATCATGGGCACCGGCCCGATCCCCGCGTCTCGCGCCTGCCTGAAGAAAGCCGGCTGGACGGTGCATCAACTGGATTTGATCGAATCCAACGAGGCTTTTGCCGCCCAGGCCATCTCCGTCAACCGGGAAATGGGCTGGGATACTGCTAAAGTAAACGTCAACGGCGGCGCCATCGCGCTGGGTCACCCGATCGGCGCCTCCGGCTGCCGCATCCTGGTCAGCCTGCTGCATGAGATGGTCCGCCGCGACGCCAAGAAGGGCTTGGCGACCCTGTGCATCGGCGGCGGCCAAGGCGTCGCCCTCGCCGTCGAGCGCGACTAGCCAACCGCGAAAATCGTTCTTTTATACCCACAACAAACCCGAGGAGGGAAAATAGCATGTCTAAAGTCGCAGTCGTTACGGGCGGTATCGGCGGTTTGGGCACGGCCATGTGCATAGCGTTGGCCGAAGCGGGTCGGAAGGCAGTGGCCGTCGATTACAGCGGCCTCAAACCCGAAGCCGTCGACAAATGGAAAGCCGACCGCAAGGCGGAAGGTTTCGATATCCCCGTTTATCTGGCGGACGTGACCAGCTTCGAATCCTGCGCCGAAGTGTGCAAAAAGATCGAAGCGGAAGTCGGTGCGATCGAAATCCTGGTCAACAACGCCGGTATCACCCGTGACGCCATGTTCCACAGGATGACTCCCGAACAATGGGATCAGGTCATCAAGACCAATTTGTACAGCGTTTTCAACATGAGCAAGCAGGTGTACGAGGGCATGACCTCGCGGGGTTGGGGTCGCATCGTCAACATCGCCTCGGTGAACGGCCTGCGGGGTCAAGCCGGTCAGACCAACTACTCCGCCACCAAGTCGGGCATTTACGGTTTCAACAAGGCGCTGGCGCAAGAGTGCGTCAAGAAAGGCGTGACCGTTAACTCGATTTCACCGGGCTATATCGGCACCGAAATGGTGCGGGCCATCAAGCCGGAAGTATTGGAGAAAGTCGTCGCCGGCATTCCGGTGGGTCGCTTGGGCGAGCCTTCCGAAATCGCGCGCACCGTCGTTTTCCTGGCCTCCGATGACGCTGGCTACATCACGGGTGAAGATATCACGGTTAACGGTGGTCTTTACTACCACACCTAATGTTTGATTCGCGCGGCGCTACCTCACCGGTGGCGCCGCCGTTTTTCCCAGATTTATTATGAGCGAACCGCGCATCATCAAGAAATACCCGAACCGCCGGCTTTACGACACGGCCGTCAGCAGCTACATCACCCTTGAAAACGTCAAGCAGTTGGTGTTGGAGCGCGCCGATTTTCAGGTGATCGACGCCCGAACCAACTCCGATATCACGCGCGGCATTCTGTTGCAGATCATCAGCGAACAGGAAGAGCAAGGCAATCCGATCTTCACCACGGAAGTGCTGGCGCACATCATCCGCTTTTACGGCGACACCCTTCAGGGCATGATGGGCAATTACCTGGAAAAGAGCCTGCAAGCCTTCGTTGACCAGCAGCACCTGTTCCGGGAACAGATGCGAACCTTCATCGGCAAGAACCCGTTGGCCATGATGACCGAACTGGTGGAGCACAATCTGTCATTGTGGAAAAGCGTCAACGAGCGACTGCAACAATATGCGCCGCCCGGCCCGCCCGGCGATTCTCTTCCCGCCCCTCATCAATCCCCCATCTCAGCCGAAACCGCCACACCGTCAACCGCCAAACCGGAAAAAACCGGCAAGGAACGCAAAAACAAAAAAGAGCAAGGCTGAAATTTCGCGTTTTCAGCCTGCGCGTGGTCCGCGGCAAGCTTGTCCTTAAGGGCTACCGAGCTAATAGCCAAGCGGCGATGGCGGGTGGGATTTCGCGTTGGGCGCGACCGCTGACATAGATGCCGATATGACCGCCCCGGAACGACAGTTCCGAATAGTCCCGGCTATCATGCAAGCCAGCTAGCGCCTTGGACGCCGCGGGCGGCACCAGATGGTCCTGGGTCGCATAGACGTTAAGGATCGGCATCGTCAACTGGTGCAAATCCACACGCCGGTCACCGATGACCACCTCGCCCCTGATCAGCTTGTTGCGCTGAAAGAAATCCTTGGCGAATTGGCGGAACGCCTCCCCGGCCTGATCGGGGCTGTCGTTGATCCATTTTTCCATTCGCAAAAAATTCTTCAGCGCGTCGACATCATCCAGGATATCCACCAGATCCACGTATTTCTGGCCGGCCAACCGGAACGGACTCAGCGACAGGAAGGCGAAATTCAGCATCGCGCCCGGCAGGTTGCCGAGCGTGTCGATCAGCAAATCGATGTTTACATGGCGGATCAGATGGGTCAGCAGATTGTCCGGCGTATGAAAATCCACCGGGGTCACCATGGTGACCAGATTGCGGACCTTCTCCGGATAAAGCGCTGAAAAACACAAGCTCAAGGCGCCGCCCTGACAAACACCCAACACATTGATGGACTCTTGCTGGCAGCGCTCGCGCAGATGATCGACGCAGTGGGCGATGTAGCGATGGATGTAGTCGCCGAGCGTCAATCCCCGGTCGCCGGCATCTGGATAGCCCCAATCGATCAGATAGACATCCACGCCGGCCTCCAGCAAGCCCCGGATCATGGAGCGATCTTCCTGAATATCCATCATGTAGGGTCGATTGACCAGCGCGTAGACGATCAACAGCGGGATGGGGCGCGGCTGTGCGACTCGCGGCTGATAGCGGTACAGCGTCAGCTTATCCTCCCGGTACACCGCGTCGCGGGGCGACACGCCCGCTTCGATCTCACCGATGTTGCGCAGGGTTGCCATGCCCTCGGTCAGACGAGCGTGATAGCCTTGGATTTCCTCCATGATGCGTTCGGGGGTCAGACCGATCATGAGCGGGTTTCTCCTTTCGGATAGCAGCCCAACAGGCTGTTGAACAAGCGACCGTTGAGTTCGCTGTAGTCGATGCCGCGCAACATTTGCCCGTAGGTTTTCTCGTTGCAATCCACCCACAAGTTATACAGCTCGCGCAGGCTGTCGATGTGTTTGCCGGCGTTGGCGCGCTCGTGCAATTGCTGCTCCATCAGATCCAGCGCCGCTTTGGCCGACTGACGCAAAAAGTCGAGATAGTGGTTCTGAACCTGTTGGTAATTTTGCCAAGCCTCGGTGTCACCCTCCGCCGACGGGCCCTTGAGCCCCAGGGAGGCCGTGGATTGCCGCCATAACTCCATCATCTGCGTCCAGAGCTGAGCCATCTCCGGGTTAGCGCGCGGATCGCCCGAGGCTTCGATGGTCGCGGTCTTGAACTGGTCGAAATGCTGTCGCAGTAGCGCGCCCCAGTCGCCGCCTCCCTGCTGGAGCTGGTCGTGAAACTGCGTTGAAAAGGCGGACATCTGTTCGCCGAAGGCGAGGTAGCTGCGGGCCTGCTTGATCAGAAATTCGGTATCGAACGGATTGGGAACGGCAGAAGTGTCGGTTGGCTCGGTCATGGCAATGGCGTCTGAAAAGTGCAAAGGCCCGCTAAGTATAGTCAGCGGATTCGCCTCCCGTCGGCAAAGATCGCCCGGCGCGCTTCGCTCACGGTGAATCGGGCTTCCCGACCGGCAGTTTCTGCGCGATGGCCTCGGCCCGAATTTGTTTGAGCCGCGCCCGTAACTGCGCTTGCTGGTTCGGGGAGGCGCCACCGCGCCGCAGCCCGAGCTCCAACTGTTCGATGGCGGGCAACAGCTCGCCGTTCAGATAGTGATATTCGGCCATGGTGGCATGAGTCGCCGCTATATCGCCGCTGCGCTGGGCAGCCTGTGCGTAGGTGGCGTATAAGGTGGGATCGTTGGGATGGCGGCTCAAGTGCGGTTGCAACACGCGCAAGGCCCGTCTCGGATCGCCCTGGGTAGCCAGGGCCCGCCCGTAATGCATCGCCAGCACGAAATCATCGGGATACAGCTCACGAGCGTCTTCGAACTGCCGCCATGCCTGTTCCGACTCCCCTTTGGCTAACGCCAGCTCCGCCGCTTCGATCCGAAACGCCAGCCGGTCGGGATCGCTTTTTTGCAAACGGCCAAACTGTTGCCGGGCTTCGTCGTAGCGGCCGGCCTGCCGCAGCGCCAGCCCATAGGCGTAGCGCGTGGCGCTCTCATTGGCTGAATCGCTCCTGGCCAGCCGAGTTTCCAGCTCGCGAATCAGGGAATGGATATCCTCGCTGATCAGCACGCGCGCCCGCGCCTTGGCGAATTCATAGGCGTTACGGTCGCGCGGGGTCGTCCGCCGGACCGGCGGCGGCAGTTCGACGCGGTCCTGGATGTCAGCGGCGCGGCTTTCCGGCCGGGGATGGGTCAACAACATTTCCGGAACCTGATCGCTAGAGGTGCCGGCCAAGCGTTCTAACTTGGTGAAAAAATCGCTCATCCCCCGAGGATCGAACCCCGCTTTCGCCAACAAGCGCATCCCGATGCGGTCGGCTTCCTGCTCGTTGGCGCGGGTGAAGTTGATCTGATGCTGGGCGCCGGCCGCCATCGAGCCGACCATCGCCGCCTGGCCGGCCTGCTTGCTGGCCGCCGCCAACGCCACCGAAGCGACCATGGCCGCCGCCAGCGGCACCGCCATGCGCCGCATGTCGGCGACGGCGCGCACGATGTGCTTTTGCGAGACGTGAGCGATTTCGTGAGCGATGACGCCGGCCAGTTCGTCTTCCCGCTCCGTGGCCAGCAGTAATCCGGCGTTGATGCCGATGAAATTATGCGGCAGCGCAAAGGCGTTGATACCGGCGCTCCGAACCGGAAAGAACGTGAACGGCACGCCGTTTTGGTCTGCGTAAGTCACGATGCTTTGCCCGATGGAATCGAGATAGCCTGTCAATTGCGCGTCTTCCATGATCATGCCGCGCTGTCGCAACTGCCGCATGATATCCAATCCCATCCGCTGTTCCTCATCAGCGCCAAAATACGCCGCTGAAGGATCGCCGATATCCGGCAGGTTGAGCGGTTGCGCCGCAAGCGGGAGCGCCGGCGTCAAACCGAGGCTCAGGCCCAATATGAAAGGAACGAGGCGTCGTGGCATGAAATTACCGAAAATGAGTTAGAATATCTTGCTTGGAACTCAGTCTCAAGGTGGAGGTTCCTGGATTTGCACCGCCCGGCTAGCCGTGCTTCAATGCCGGCATCGCTCCACGGTTTTACCGCGCCATCATGAGTGCTTTCGACACCGAACTCGACACCTCCGGGCTAAACTGCCCGCTGCCTATTCTCAAAGCCAAGAAAGCGCTGGCCAGCCTCTGCGAGGGTCAGGTCTTGCGCGTGATCGCCACCGACCCTGAATCGGTCCGGGATTTCACGGTCTTCAGCCAACAAATGGGCCACGCCTTGTTGGAAACGTGCGAGCAAGGCGGTCGATTTTACTTTCTACTGCGCAAGCGGGAGCGTTGACCGATCCCGTCGCAGCGGCTCCTCGCCGCCCGAACGCCGGGCCATCGAATCCCCCGACCGGTCGGCTCATTCTCCCGCCACCGTCATGCGTTCCACCAGCAGGGAGCCGCACCGGATGCCGCTGCGCGCATCCACATCATTACCGATCGCGACGATGTGCTGGAAGATGTCAGCAAGATTGCCGGCGATAGTAATTTGCTGGACCGGGTAGGCGATTTCGCCATTCTCCACCCAAAATCCCGCCGCCCCGCGTGAGTAGTCGCCGGTGACCAAATTGGCGCCGTGACCCAATAGATGGGTGACCCACAAGCCGGTTCCCATCTGCCGCAGCAAGGCGTGGTGATCGAGCGGACCCGGTTCGACGATCAGATTGTGGATGCCGCCGGCGTTGCCGGTGGTTTCCATCCCTAGCCGGCGGGCCGAATAACTGTCCAGCACATACCCTTGCAGCACCCCGTCGCTCACCAGATCGCGGTCGGCGGTCGCCACGCCTTCGTTGTCGAACGGCGCGCTGGCCAAACCCTTCGGTAAATGAGGTTGCTCGCGCAGCGTCACGAACGCCGGAAAAACCGCCGTGCCCAACCGCCCCAACAGAAACGAGGCTTTTCGATACAGCGCCCCACCGCGAATGGCGGCGGTGAAATGACCGATCAACCCGCGCGCCAGTTCCGGCGCGAACAGCACCGGCGCCTGCCGGGTCGCCAATTGCCGGCTGCCCAACTGGCGCAACGCCCGCCGCGCGGCGCGTTGGCCGACCGCGCTCGGCGCCTCCAAGCTCGCCCGGTCGCGGGCCAACGTATACCAGTTATCGCGCTGCATCCCGCTGTCATCCTGGGCGATCACCGAGCAGCTCAGCGAATGGCGGGTGGTCGGATAGCCGCCGTAAAAACCATCGGAATTACCGTAGATCACCAAGCCGGCGTGCGTGGTGACGCTGGCGCCTTCGGAATTGCGAATGCGCGCATCGTGCGCCAGCGCCGCGCCCTCGCAGTCGCGCGCCAGCACGATGGCGTCCTCGGCCGATAGCGCCCAAGGATGATAAAGATCGAGTTCCGGCGCCTCTCGCGCCAAACGTTTGGGATCGGCCAGCCCCGCATAGGGATCGGCGGCGGTGTGACGGGCGATGGCGCAGGCGCTTTGCACCGTGTCCCGGATCGCTGCCGGCCGCCAGTCGGCGGTGCTGGCCGAGCCTCGGCTTTGGCCGATGTAGACCGTCACGCCAAGGCCGCGTTGGCGGTGGTGCTCCAAGGTTTCCACCTCGCCGAGTCGGACCGTGACCGACAGCGCGCCGCCGAAACTGACGGCGGCTTCGGCGGCGGTGGCGCCTTGGGCGCGGGCTTCGGCGAGAATGTCGGCGACCAGGGTTTCCAAGTGTTCGCGCGCGGGCAACGGCGCGGCGGTGCGAGCGATGGCTTCGGACATGGGCGAGGGAATTTCAGGGAGCGGTCGGGTGGGTGAAGGGTTTCAAGCCTGGGTCCCGCCGACAGTGAGGGCGTCCACCTTGAGAGTCGGCTGACCGACGCCGACCGGCACGCTCTGGCCGTCCTTGCCGCAGGTGCCGACGCCGGCGTCGAGCTTGAGGTCGTTGCCGACCATCGAAACCTGGGTCAACACGTCCGGGCCGTTGCCGATCAGGGTCGCGCCCTTGACCGGTCGGGTCACCCGGCCGTTTTCGATCAGATAGGCTTCACTGGCGGAAAACACGAATTTGCCTGAGGTGATATCGACCTGGCCGCCGCCGAAATTGACCGCGTACAGGCCCTGCTCCACCGACGCGATGATTTCGGACGGGTCGTGCGCGCCCGCCAGCAGGTAGGTGTTGGTCATGCGCGGCAGCGGCAAATGAGCGTAGGATTCGCGCCGGCCGTTGCCGGTCGAGGCGGTTTTCATCAGGCGGGCGTTGAGCTTGTCTTGCAAATAGCCTTTCAGCACGCCGCGCTCGATCAAGGTCGTGCATTGGGTCGGGGTGCCTTCATCGTCGATGTTGAGCGAGCCGCGCCGGTTAGCCAGGGTGCCGTCATCCACCACGGTGCACAACGGCGACGCCACCCGCTCGCCGATCCGACCGCTGAACGCCGAGGTGCCCTTGCGGTTGAAATCACCCTCCAGGCCGTGGCCGATGGCCTCGTGCAGCAGAATACCCGGCCAGCCCGGCCCCAGCACCACGGTCATGGTGCCGGCAGGCGCGGCAACGGCCTCCAGATTGACCAGCGCCAGCCGCACCGCCTCCCTGGCGTGCCGCAGGGCGCGCTCCTCGTCCAGAAACCAGCCGTAGGCGACGCGGCCGCCACCCCCGGAACTGCCTTGTTCGCGGCGGCCCTGCTGCTCGACGATCACCGTCACGTTCAGCCGCGCCAGCGGCCGCACGTCGCCGGCCAACGTGCCGTCGCTGCCGGCCACCAGAATCGTATCCTGAGTGCCGGCCAAGCTGACCATCACCTGAGCGACGCGCGGATCCTGGCGGCGCGCTTCGGCGTCCACCTGCTCCAGCAACCGAATCTTAGCCTCGGCCGTCAAGCTCTCCAGCGGATCGAGCGGCTGATACAGGGCAGTTCGTCCGTTGCTTCGCCACATCTGAAGCTGGCCCGCGCCGCCGTGGCGGGCGATGGCGCGGGCGGCGGTCGCGGCTTCCAGCAAGGCCGTCGGCACGATCTCGTCCGAATAGGCAAAACCGGTTTTTTCACCGCTCACCGCCCGCACGCCGACCCCGTGCTGGATGGCGTGGCTGGCCTGTTTGACCTGACCGTCCTCCAGCGCCCAGGACTCGGCCCGGCGCAGTTGGAAATACAGATCGCCACCGTCGATGGCATGACCCAACAGACAGGACAGCGTGCGCTGTAGATCGTCCTCGCCCAGGCCGGCGGGAACCAGCAACCGCTGGCGGGCGAGCGCGAGAGAATCGGTCGTCATGGTGTTTTCACATTGCCACCGCTACCCGGTGTTCCAAGGCTGGAAATTGTCGTCTGATCTGCGTGAGCCGTTCCAGGTCGAATTCGGCCCACACCACTCCCGGCCCGTGCGGCAACCGGTGCAAAATCTCACCCCACGGATCGACGATCACACTGTCGCCGTGGGTTTCCCGACCGTTGGCATGAAACCCGCCTTGAGCCGCGGCCACCACGTAGCACTGATTCTCGATAGCCCGCGTTCTGAGCAGCGTTTCCCAGTGCGCCTTGCCGGTGGCGGCGGTGAACGCCGCCGGCAGCACGGCAATCGTCATGCCCTGCTCGACCATGGCGCGAAACTGCTCTGGAAACCGTAGATCGTAACACACCGCCAATCCTAACCGGCCCAGCGGGGTATCGGCGACCACATAACGCGCGCCCGGTTCGATGGTGGCCGATTCGGCGTAGCGCTCCGCACTGCCGACGACGCAAACGTCGAACAAGTGCACCTTATCGTAACGGGCCACTTGCCGGCCTCGATCATCGAACAACAGACAAGCCGCCCGCACCCGCCGTTCGTCGTCGCCAGCCCGCAGCGGAATCGTACCGCCGACCAGCCACAAACCGTGGCGGGCGGCCTGCTCGGCCAGAAACGCCTGGATCGGCCCGTCGCCTTCGCGCTCGCGCGCCGCCAGCTTGTCGCTTTCCCGGCGGCCCATCAGGGCAAAATTTTCCGGCAATACCGCCAATCGCGCGCCATTGGCGGCGGCTCGGGCAAGCAGTTCGGCGGCGGCCGCCAAATTTTCGGCGACGCCGGGTCCGGAAACCATTTGGACGGCGGCCAGAATCGGCATGATTTTAACCTCTCAATGATCGCTGGCGAACCCTTCCGCTTGAGCGGGAGCGGGTGATTGTTGCAAAGACTCCATCACCGGATTGTCCCAGGAGCCCTTCAAGGCGTAGCGATAGCGCGTGGCGTGTTCGATATCTTTTTGCAGCAAGCGTTCGGCGACGAACACCGCCGCGCCGACCACCGGCCCACCGGCGATCGCCCCGGCCACCGGCAGCGTGCCGCCAAAATTGGGCACCACCGTGACGATCTGATCGAAATCACGCGCTTGCAGTCCGATCCGGCCCCAGATTTCGATGCGCGCCGACGGGGCTTCAACCACCAAATTTTCGGTGCGGGCATTACCGTGTTTGAAGGCGAACTCGCCCGAAATGCGGTCGAATCCCATGCCCGGCTGGAACAGGTCGCTGAAATCGAAGTTGAGCCGGCGGGTCAGATTTTGCACGTTCAACATGCCGATCAGCCGCCCCAAGCCAGGCTTGATATCGCGCAACTGTCCCGGACCGACTTGCAGTTTCAAGGTGCCGTCGAGCTGTTCCAGCGCAAAATCGGGCAACCCCGCTTTCCATTCGACCGCCAAATCGGCTTCGGTTTCGCCGCGCTCGACGCCGCTGCCCGGATAGCCGAAGGCCGCCAGCGTTTCTCCCAGCGACCGACCGCGCAACGCGGCGTTGAGTTTGGACTGTTGGCCCGCGCCGCTCGACCACCAGTCGCCGCTGGCTTCGATGCGCTGGCTTTCGGCGTCCAAGCGGATTTCCGGCAAGCGGATGCCGTCCGGGCGCGGCAGCGCGCTCACCCGCAACCGGCCCAACGCCGCCTCGCCGACCCGCAAATCCGCCACGTTCAGCACCAGCGGCGGCAACTGCCGGGGGTCCACCTCGGCCGAGCTGTCGCGCTGGTCCGGGCGCTCGACCGACGGACCGACGAACAGGCGTTGCCAGTCGGCTCGCACCGGACGCTGCGGGGTCGGTTCATCAGGCAGGGTAATCCGCCCGGACAAGCGCTCTCCCTCGCAATCGATCGTCAGGCCGTCTTGCTGCCGCTTGGCCTGTACCGTGACCTGAGAGAAAGAGCGTCCGCCGAGAACCAGCTCGCCGATGCGGGCCTCGACGCCGCGCAAGAAGCGCCAAGCGCCAGCGGTCGGTTTGGAGCCCGACGCCTTGGCTGATCCCGCGCGCCGCTTGGCGGGCGCGTTGCCGGCGGGCGGCTTTAAAGCCGCCCGGCCGGCGGGAAGCTGTGGGCTCCAGCGCGGCAGATCGGCCACCACCGTCAGCCCCGGCCCATCCGGTAGCGTCGCCGCGCCGGCGTTGACGCGCAGTTCGCCGCGCTCGAAGCGCGGCTGGCGCGGAAAATCGCCCAATTCCAGCGCGGCCCGCACCAGCGGTCCGTATTCCAGTCCGGCCTTCAAGGTCGTTCCCGCCACGGAAGGTTGCACGCCGAGCTTGAATTGCCGGGTTTCGGCGGCGGTCTTGCCCAGCGGGGCAGGAAGATAGACGGCGGTGCCGCGCAAGTTCGAGGCGAGTTCCAAGGCGAAAGCCGGCGCGTTCGGCCGCTCCAGGCGCTGGGTCGGAATGGTCAGCACCGCCTCCCACTCGCTCTTGCCGTTGAGATAAGTCTCCAGCAGGGCGGCCGGCTCATCCAGCAAGGCTTGTAGCGCCAGGCGGCTTCGCAGGTGCGCCTGCAAATCGCGCTGGCCTTCGCGACCGATCAAGGCTAGATCGAGCTGGATCGGCTGGCCCTGCAACAGCGCCTGGACGTTTTTCGCCTCCAAACCGGCTTCCGTAAACCGCACCGCACCGCGCAGCCGGTCGAGGTCGATGTTCCAGGCGGTCAGACCGATCGTGTTATCCTGCAAGTTGACTTGGCCTCGCACCTCACCGGGACGGGAATCCAAGGGAAGGGTCAACTGCAAATCAAGCGTGGTGTCCCCGCGGATGCGCAAGGCCGGCAAATCCTCACCCAGCGCGCGGCCCGCCGGGCTGTCCGCCAACACCTGCCACATGCTGGCGCCGCTCCCCTTGACCCGTCCTTTAGCCTCGATGACCACCTTGTCCAAATCATCGATTCTGACCGCGGCGTTTTCCACCGTGCCATCCGCCAAGCGGCCGGCTTCCGCCTCAACCCGCAAACTGCGATTGCGGAACGTCACTGTGGCCCGTCCCTGTTCGAACCGCGGCCAACCGGGCATGTAATCCAGTATGGCGTTTTCGACTCGAAAGCGCGTCTCGAACAATCCCTCACCGCCGTCGAAGGGGAAGCGAGCGGGTGGACCCCGGAACACCACATCCCCGGACAGCACCCGGCCACCGACCAGCGCCCGGTCCAGCCACGCCACCGCCTTGGGCGGAATCACGGCCACCGGCAAGTAGCGCTTTGCCTGATCGCCTCGGACCTCCCAATACTGACCTTTGATATCCAATAAGGGTTTGTCGGCGTCGGGCAAAAGCACGCTGCCCCAAAACCGGCCGTTGAGATCGGCGTTGGCCACCGCCAAGCCGTCGCTTTCCAGACGCAAACCGGAATCGGAGCGCCACCAGTCCACTGCGCCGGTCATGGTAGTGAGGGCGAGCGGCGCGCGGAACAGGCCCGCGGTATCCACGCGCACCCGGCGGCTGTCCAGTTCGAGCCGGCCGCCTGCCGCGCCAAACTTCAGGACGCCGCTCACGCCGTCGAACCCCGGCAATTTTCGAACCGATTGAAACCCCACGTCGCGCAATTGCACGGTCGCATAGTAATCGGCAAGCGCGGCGTCCGCCTGGAACGCGAGTTCCGGCAGTTCGCCGCGCACCTCCAGCGGAATCAGCCAGCGGCGGGCCGGTTCGTCCAGCCAAGGCGTGGCCCAGGCCAGTACGTCCTGAGCCTGCACAGCGAGCGCCCTGCCCTGCCATCCCAACGCGGTCCGGTTCAGTTCGAAGCTCGGCTGGCGGATGCTCTGGCCTTTATCGTCGCCAAGGCGGAGCTGGCCTTGCAATTGCCAACCGTCGTCCTGACGCCGCCAGTCGAAGCGCGCTTCACTGTCGCTCCAGCGGGCCAGCCACGTTTTCAGCAAGGCGGCGCGCGGGTCCGCTGTTAACGCCGCCTGTTTCAGCCGCACGCGGCCATCGAACCGGGACGGTCGCCAGTCTCGCCAATCGCCGCTGAGTTCCAAGGCCGCCTGACCGGCGTCAAAGGTCAGCGGCAACGGCCAGCCGGCCAATTCGAGCCGGTCGGCGCGCAACAGGAAGGTGCCTTGCTCGGTTCCGGGAGCGCTCGCCGGAGCGGCGGCGCGCTCGATCTCCAACTGAAGCCGCTCGCCGGAGCCGGCCGGCAGTTCGGCCGCGAAGGTCAAGCGCTGGCCGGTCGGAATTTGCTGGAGTTGCAGGTAAGGATGTTCGAGCTGCACGCCGACCCCGTCGGGCCGGCGCACGGCCAGTTGCTCGCCGACGATCTCCAGCCTGGGCAAGGAGAACAGCCAGCGCCCGAATTCTGGCAGCGCTGTCGCGGTTCGCGCATCGCCGGCGACCTCCAGCAGGCGCGGCGCTCCGTCCGGCCCCTGTTCCAACGTCAGATTGACGCCCTCCAGCCGGACCCGGTTTAGCACCGGCCGCCATTCTCGCAGCGAGCGCCACAAATCCAGCGCGATCACCGCTCGGGAAAAATGGGCTAACGTGGCATCCCGGCCGGGGTCTTGCAGGCTGATGTCCCGCAGCCGCAGGCCGAGCCGCCAGCCGTCCCGAACCGCCGTCAACCCTTCGATCCGTACCGGCGCTCGCAGATAATCGCTCAGCGCGCCCGCCAGATCGTCGCGGTAACCATCGAGACGCGGCAGCACCCACCACTGCGCGTATCCGGCCAACAGCAGCGCCGGCAACAAGAGCGCCAGTAACAGCCGGCGCGTCCAACGCAGCAAACGGCGCGGCATACCGTGTGGATGCCACATCACATCAACACCACGTCGTATTGTTCGCGGGTATACAAGGCTTCCGCTTGAAACTTGATCGGGATGCCGATGAACGCTTCCAGTTGCGCCACGCTGTGCGATTCTTGATCCAGCATCGCATCCACCACGTCCGGCGCGGCCAGCACCACGAACTGACGCGGCGAATACTGGCGAGTTTCGCGCAACAGCTCGCGAAAGATTTCGTAGCAGATGGTTTCGGCGGTCTTGATCGAGCCCCGACCGTCGCACAACGGGCAGGGTTCGCACAGGACTTGCTCCAGGCTCTCGCGGGTGCGCTTGCGAGTCATTTCCACCAGACCCAGCGGCGATACCTGGGAGATGTGGCTCTTGGCGCGATCCTTCTCCAGATGTTTCTCCAGGGCTTTCAATACCGCCTGCTGGTGTTCCTCGCTGGCCATGTCGATGAAATCGAGGATGATGATGCCGCCCAGATTGCGCAGCCGCAGCTGGCGGGCGATGGCGGCGGCGGCTTCCAGATTGGTCTTAAAGATGGTTTCTTCCAAGTTGCGATGGCCGACGTAAGCGCCGGTGTTGACGTCGATGGTGGTCATCGCTTCGGTCTGATCGACGATCAGATAACCGCCGGATTTGAGCGGCACTTTTTTGCCCAGCGCCCGCTGGATTTCATCCTCGATCCCGTACAGTTCGAAGATCGGCCGCTCGCCGGGATAGTGTTCGAGCCGGGGCACCATCTCCGGCACGAACTTGTCGGCGAATTCCAACATGCGCTGGCACGTCTCGCGTGAGTCGATGCGGACTTTTTCCACGCTGTCGCCGACGAAATCGCGCAGCACCCGCAGCACCAGCGGCAAATCCTCATACAGCGCGGCGCTGCCGCCCGTTTGCGCGATGCGTTCCTGAATGGAGCGCCACAAGCGCTGCAAGAACTGCATGTCGGCCCGCAGCGCCCAGGACTCCGCGCCTTCGGCGGCGGTGCGCACGATGTAGCCCCCGCCGAATTCGGTGCGAAAGGCGTTGACCACTTCCTTCAAGCGCTGCCGCTCGCGCTCGCCGTCGATCTTGACCGAAACACCCGCGACATCGGAATCGGCCAAAAACACCAGAAAGCGGGACGGCAAGGTGATGTGCGTGGTCAGCCGCGCTCCCTTGGTGCCGATGGGGTCCTTGATGACCTGCACCACCCGCTCTTGACCTTCGCGCACCAGCTCGGTGATGAGCGGAAGCCGTTCGCCGTTGGAACCGCCGGCGCCGTTGGCGGTGTCGGCAAAGGATTCAGACCGGATGTCGGACACATGCAAAAAGGCGGCCCGGTCCAGTCCGATATCCACGAACGCCGCTTCCATGCCGGGCAAGACCCGTGCGACGCGACCCTTGTAGATGTTGCCGACCAAGCCGCGCTTGTCGGCCCGTTCGATCAGGATCTCTTGTAAGACGCCGTTCTCGACCACGGCGACCCGGTTTTCCCGTGGCGTGACGTTGATCAGGATTTCGTCGCCGGTGCCGCCTTCGGCGCGCGTGCTCATACGGTGGTCATCCCTGTCAGAAGGTTGATGGAGGTTAAAGGGAAAATCCGAACTCACGCAGCAGTTCGGCGGTCTCGAACAGCGGCAGCCCCATGACCCCGGAATAGCTGCCGCGCAACTCCGCGATGAAGGCCGCCGCCCGGCCTTGGATGCCATAGCCGCCGGCCTTGTCCGCCGGTTCGCCGCTGGCCCAATAGGCCGCGCGTTCCGCCGGGGACAGGTCACGGAAGCGGACCCGGCTTTCCTGTACTTTGACCGCGTGTCGCCTCGGGGTTGCCAGGGACACCGCGCTCAGCACCGCATGTTCGCGGCCGGACAACAAAGCCAACATCGCCAATCCTTCGTCCCGGTCGCGGGGTTTGCCGAGAATCGCGCCATCCACCACCACCGCGGTGTCCGCGCCCAGCACCGGCCAACCCGTACTCCGGCGCCGGATCGCTTCGACCCCCGCTCGGGCTTTGGCCACCGCCAGCCGGGCCACATAGGCGGCGGGCGGCTCGTCGGGCAGCGGCGTTTCGTCCACCGCGACCGGCAGCCGTCGGTAGCCGACCCCGATCTGGCGCAGCAGTTCGCGGCGGCGGGGCGAGCCGGAAGCGAGATAGATTCGGGCAACCCGCATGTCAGGCGCGGTGATAGGGATGGTTGTGCAACAAACTCCACGCCCGATAAAGCTGCTCGGCCACCACCACCCGCACTAGCGCATGTGGCAAGGTCAGGCGCGACAGCGACCACAAACGCTCGGCGCGAGCGCGGCACGAGGCATCCAGACCGTCGGGACCACCGACCAACAGGCTCAGATCGCGACCGTCTTGCAACCAGCCGCCCAGTTGTTCGGCCAGCTCCGCCGTGGTCCACGCCTGCCCGCGTTCGTCCAACGCGATGGGGCGGCAGTTGGTCGGGATCGCCGCTGTCAGGCGTTCGCCTTCCTCGCGGATCGCTCGGCTGCTATCGGCGTTCGGCCCGCGCTTGCCGGCGGGAATTTCGACCAGCCGCAACGCGCACTCGCGCGGCAAGCGTCCCGCATATTCGGCGTACCCGGTCTTGACCCAGCCCGGCATTCGAGTGCCGACGGCGAGCAAATGAATCTTCATGTCCTCAAAGGAATAATTCAGCCGCCCGCTGCTTGGCTGCCGCTGGCGCGGTCGCGCATCGACCACAGCTTTTCCAGATTATAGAAATCGCGGGTCTGCGGCAGCATGACATGAACGATGATGTCGTTCAGATCCACCAGCACCCATTCGGCTTCCCGTTCGCCCTCGACACCCAACGGCTTGACCCCGGCCTGGCCGGCTTTCTCGATCACCTTGTCGGCCACCGCCTTGACGTGGCGGGTGGAAGTGCCGCTGGCGACGATCATCAGATCGGTGAAGCTGGCGACGCCGCGCACGTCCAGAATCTTGATGTCCTGCGCTTTCAGTTCTTCCAGGGCATCGACGACGATTTTCTGCAAGGCTTCGAATTGCATGGTATCTGGTCTTTCCTCACCGGTTGGGCGTGATAGTGGCGGGAGCGGTCGACGGGCGGTACAGCTCCTGATACTGAATGTAACCCAGCACGGCTTCCGGCAATAAATAGCGGACCGACTGACCGCGCGCGAGCAAATCGCGAATCTGGGTGGCGGAAATAGCGAGCTGGGTGACCGGTTGCACCAGGATGGACCCGGCCGGTCGCCGGTGCAGCACCCGCGCGTTATCGACCCGACGCGCGGCGGCAAAAGCGTCCAATGCCGGCGGCAAAACCAGCGGCGCGCCCGGACGCTGCATGACCGCTATATGAGCGAAATCGGTCAGCGCCTGCCAGCGGTGCCACGTCGTCAATGCTTGGAAAGCGTCGCTGCCGAGGATCAGACACAAGGGCGTATCCCCGAGTTCCTGGCGCAAGGCAACCAGCGTGTCCACCATGTAGGACGGCCCCGCCCGGCGCAGTTCCCGCCCGTCGGCGACGAAGCCCGGCTGCCCGATGATCGCCAGTCGCACCAATTCCAAGCGCTGCTCGGCGGTGATCGACGGCGCGCCGCGATGGGCGGGAATCCGACAGGGAATGAAACGAACTTCGCTCAACTCCAGCGTTTCCAGCAATTCCAGCGCCGGCCGCAAATGGCCGTAATGAATGGGATCGAAGGTGCCGCCCAGAACACCGACCGGACCCGACGCCGGACCCATCAAGCCCGCCTCCGGTTCGGCTGAGCGAGCCTCCCCGTCATGGCGTTAGCCGCGCAAATGACCATCGCCCAACACCACGAACTTCTGGGTGGTCAAGCCCTCGATGCCGACCGGTCCCCGCGCGTGCAGCTTGTCGGTGCTGATGCCGATTTCGGCACCCAGCCCATACTCGCCGCCGTCGGCGAACCGGGTCGAGGCGTTCACCATCACCGAACTGGAATCGACCTCGCGCAAAAAGCGCCGCGCCCGGCCGTAGTCCTCGGTGACGATGGCGTCGGTGTGGGCGGAGCCGTAAGTGGCGATGTGGTCCATGGCCTCGTCCATGTCCTTCACCACCCGGACCGCCAGAATGGGCGCGAGATATTCGGCGTACCAATCGTCCTCGGTGGCGATCTTGACGCTGGGTATCAAATCGCGGACACGGGCGCAGCCGCGCAATTCCACGCCGGCGTCCTGATACTTCCGGCCCAGCAGCGGCAAGATGCGTTCGGCGATGCCTTCCGCCACCAACAGGGTTTCCATGGTATTGCAGGTGCCATAGCGCTGGGTCTTGGCGTTGTAGGCCACCGCGACCGCTTTGTCGAAGTCGGCGCGGTCGTCGATATAGACGTGGCAAACGCCGTCGAGGTGCTTGATCACCGGCACTCGCGCCTCGCGGCTGATCCGCTCGATCAGACTCTTGCCACCGCGCGGCACGATCACGTCGACATACTCCGCCAAGCGGATCAGTTCGCCGACGGCGGCGCGGTCGGCGGTGTCGATCACCTGCACCGCATCGCTTGGCAAGTGCGCGGCGGCCAAGCCCTGCTGGATGCAGGCGGCGATGGCGCGATTGGAGTTCAGCGCTTCGGAGCCGCCGCGCAGGATGGCGGCGTTGCCGGCTTTCAGACACAAGGCGGCGGCGTCGGCGGTGACGTTCGGGCGCGATTCGTAAATGATCCCGATGACGCCCAGCGGCACCCGCATCCGACCAACCTGAATCCCCGACGGCCGGTACTTGAGATCGGTGATTTCACCGACTGGATCGGCCTGGGCGGCGACTTCCCGCAAGCCTTGCGCCATGCCGCGAATGCCCTTGGGCGTCAGTTCCAGCCGGTCCAGCAAGGCCGGCTCCAGACCGGCGGCCCGTCCGGCGTCCATGTCCAGTTGATTGGCGGCGCGCAAGCGCTCCTCGGCCGCTTCCAGCGCCTCGGCGACGGCATACAAGGCAGCGTCCTTGCTCCTCGTCTCGGCGCGACCGACGAGGCGCGAGGCGGCGCGAGCGCGCTGGCCGACCTCGGTCATGTAGCGCGTGATGGCGTTGGCGGTATCCGCGTTGCTATTCATCATAACGACAGCCACTCGGTGGCCGACGCGACACGTCACGCCGGCGATGATCGTCAAATCTGTTCGGGCAACAACTCAAGGCCCGCCAGCCGCAAGCCGTTGGCCAGTAGGCCCTCCCAGACCGAACCCGGTTCGACGCCTTTGACGGTTCGGTCGGTCTTGGCGCAGTCGCGCAGCAACCGCCGGCAGTCCGCCAAGCTCAACCGTTGCAAGGCCTGACGGAGCAGCGGCTTGCGCTTCTCCCAGACTTTTTGCTCGGCCAGCGCCGCGTCCAACACGTGTCCCCGCTCGCAGGCAAAGGCCAGCGCCGCCAGCCGGCGCACTTCCTGGTGTAGCGCCCAGTTGACCAGCACCGGTTCGATGCCTTCGTCGCGCAGCCCGTTCAGAATCCGCGCCACCCGTTCCGGTTGTCCGAGCAAGGCGGCGTCCACAAAATCATAGATGCTGTAGCGGGCGCTGTCGCCAACCGTCGCCAACACGGCCGGCACGTTCAATTCCCGGCCATCCGCCAACAGCGCCAGCTTTTCGATATCCTGAGCGGCGGCGAGCAGGTTGCCTTCGACCCGCTCGGCCAGTAACGCTACCGCGTCCGAGGTGGGATTAAGACCGCGTTCCCTGAGCCGGCGTTCGATCCAGCCCGGCAATTGGCGCGGTTCCACCGGCAAAGCGGCCACCACCACGCCGGCCCCGTCCAGCGCCGCGAACCAACGGCTTTTTTGGGTATTCCAGTCCAGCTTGCCAGCGGTGATCAGCAATACGGCATCTTCGGCCGGGCGTTCGGCATAATCGCTCAAGGCCCGCGCGCCGGCATCGCCCGGCTTGGCGTTACCCAGCCGCACTTCCAACAGGCGTCGGTCGGCGAACAACGAGGGACTGGCGGCCCGTTGGGCCAAGGCGCTCCAATCGAAGCTGGCTTCCACCGTCAGGCATTCCCGTTCGGTGTAGCCCCGCTCCCGCGCGGCGGCGCGGATGGCGTCGGCCGCTTCCAGCGCCTGCAACGGCTCCTCGCCGAACACCAAATACAACCGCGCCAAATTTTTGCGCAGATGCCCGGTCAGTTGGTCGGGACGCAACCTCAAGACTTGACCGCCTGCAAGCGGCGGAGGATTTGCCAGGCCATCTCTTCGGCCATGTTGTCCGTCAGGGATTCCTGGGCCGCCTCGAAGCCGAGCACCCGGTTTTCGTCGAACAGCACGGCACGGTTGGCGCTGACGCCCTCGGCCCCGATCAGAACTCGGCCGCCGCTCAGCTTGACATCATAAACGGCGCTGTAGACGAGCGAATATTCGCGTTTGACATCGAAACGGTCGGCGGCCATGGTGCGCCGGCCGCCGCCTTCGTTCAGGATGGTGATGATCGCCGTCGCCTGGGTCGGATCGCGGGTGACGGTGACGCCATTGCTCGCCAGCACCGTCGGGAGCTTGCGGCCGAGCACGCCCGGCGGCATCCCGATGCCTTGCTGGCTCTGAACGTAGATCACTCGTAGTTCCGGCGTCAGTTCCGCCTGACCGCGCAGGTGAAATCCACAGCCGGCCAGCAGCAGTACGCTCAATCCCAAGGCGGTTGTATTTAGCCAACGCATGACAGCACCTCAACACACCAAGTTGACCAGCTTGCCCGGCACCACCACGATCTTGCGCACCGGCTTGCCTTCGACGAAGCGCCGCACGTTGGGGTCGGCTTGGGCGGCCTGTTCGATAGCGCCGCGCCCGGCATCGACCGGCACTTCGATCTGGCCGCGCAGCTTGCCGTTGACTTGCACCACCAGCGTCACCAGCGACCGCGCCAAGGCCGCCCCGTCGGGTTTCGGCCATGCGGCGCTCAACACATCCTCGCCATAGTCCAACTCGCGCCATAAGGTGTGAGTGATGTGCGGCACGATCGGCGACAGCAGGCGCAGCAGCAGGCTCAACCCCTCGCGGCGCACCGCATCGGCCGCCGCGTCGCTCGCCTCGATCCGCGCCAGCGCGTTCAGCATCTTCATGCCGCCGGAGACGACGGTGTTGAACTGATGGCGGCCGAAGTCGAACAAGGCTTGCCGCAGCGCCTCGTGAATGTCGCGGCGCACGGCGCGCAGCGGCTCGTCCAGCCCGGCCGGATTCGGCTCGCCGGCGGCGCGGATCGCGTCCTGCTGCTCGGCGGCGTAAACCCACAGCCGCCGCAAGAAACGATAGGCCCCGGCCACGCCGGTATCCGACCATTCCAACGCCTGTTCCGGCGGCGCGGCGAACATCATGAACAGCCGGGCGGTGTCGGCCCCGTACTGCTCGATCAGGGTCTGCGGGTCCACGCCGTTCTTGCGGGACTTGGACATGGTGCCGATGCCGCCATATTCCACCGGCTGGCCATCCGCAACGGCGACAACGTTCGCCACCCGCCCTTGCTCGTCGCGAGTCATCTCGACATCGCCCGGCGGATAGTAGCCGATGCCGCCTTTTTCACCCTTGCGGAAAAAGATGTGATTCAACACCATGCCCTGGGTCAGCAAATTGGCGAACGGCTCGGAGACCTTGGTCAGACCCAGATCGCGCATGACCTTGGTCCAGAAGCGGGAATACAACAGGTGCAGGATGGCGTGTTCGATCCCGCCGATATATTGATCGACCGGCATCCAGTAATCCGCCCGCGCGTCCACCATCGCCTTCGCGCCCGGCGTGCCGTAGCGGAAGAAATACCAGGACGAATCCACGAAAGTGTCCATGGTGTCGGTCTCGCGCCGGGCCGGCTGGCCGCACTGCGGGCAGGGGCAATGCAGGAATTCGAGATACTTGTTGAGCGGATTGCCGGAACCGTCCGGCACCAGATGCTCCGGCAATACCACCGGCAACTGCTCGTCTCGTACCGGCACCGCGCCGCAGGCGCCGCAGTGCACGATGGGAATGGGCGTACCCCAATAGCGTTGCCGGGAAATGCCCCAATCGCGCAACCGCCAGATCACCTTCTTCTCGCCTAAATCCCTAAGGCTTAAATCGGAGGCGATGGCATCCACCGCCCGCTCGAAATCGAGACCGTCGTAGTGGCCGGAATTGATGCAGACGCCATG
Organism: Candidatus Competibacteraceae bacterium; assembly: GCA_016713505.1. Classification (NCBI taxonomy): domain Bacteria; kingdom Pseudomonadati; phylum Pseudomonadota; class Gammaproteobacteria; family Candidatus Competibacteraceae; species Candidatus Competibacteraceae bacterium. The sequence goes on from JADJPA010000001.1 coordinate 1,543,163, forward strand.
CTCGGCGTAAGCGTCGCGCCACGGCGCGGGGGTTTCGTCGCCGGCGCTGGTGCGGATCACCGGCTTGACCGGCAAGCCGTATTGACGGGCGAAAGCGAAATCGCGTTCGTCGTGAGCGGGAACGGCCATCACCGCACCGTCGCCGTAGCCCATCAGCACGTAGTTGGCGACCCACAGCGGCAGCGGCTCGTCGGTGAGCGGATGAGTGACGGTCAAGCCGGTCGGCATCCCTTTCTTTTCCTGGGTCGCCAGTTCGGCCTCGGTCACGCCGCCGCGCCGGCATTCCTCGATGAAGGCAGCCAATGCGGGATTGTTTTGCGCGGCGTGCAGCGCCAGCGGATGCTCGGCGGCGATCGCGACATAGGTCGCGCCCAGCAGCGTATCGGCGCGGGTGGTAAACACCCAGAGCACCTCGGCGTCATCCTCATGGGCCGCCTTTCCATGGGCGGCGGGAAGCCGATAGGGAAAACCGATCCGCACGCCGTGGCTCTTGCCGATCCAGTTTTTCTGCATCAGCTTGACCTGCTCCGGCCAGCCGGGCAGCGTGTCGAGCGCCGTCAGCAACTCCTCGGCATAGCGGGTGATCGCCATGTAATACATCGGGATTTCGCGCTTTTCAACCAGCGCGCCGGTGCGCCAGCCGCGTCCGTCGATGACCTGTTCGTTGGCCAGCACGGTCTGATCCACCGGGTCCCAGTTGACCACGCCGGTCTTGAGGTAAACGATGCCTTGTTCCAGCATCCGCAAGAACAGCCATTGATTCCAGCGGTAATAGTCCGGCTGACAAGTCGCCAGTTCGCGGTCCCAATCCAGCCCAAACCCCAGCGACTGAAGCTGTTTCTTCATGTAGGCGATGTTGTCGTAAGTCCATTGCGCCGGCGCGACGCCGCCGGCCATCGCGGCATTTTCGGCGGGCAGGCCGAACGCGTCCCAGCCCATCGGCTGCAACACGTTCTTGCCCAGCATCCGTTGGTAACGGGTCATTACGTCGCCGATGGTGTAGTTGCGAACATGGCCCATGTGCAGCCGTCCGCTGGGGTACGGGAACATGCACAGACAATAATATTTCTCGCGGCCCGGCTCTTCGCGCACGGCGAAGGTCCGCTGCTCGTTCCAATAACGTTGCGCTTCCGCTTCAATGACTTGCGGATTGTAAGACTCGGCGATCACGACGGTTCCCCGGCTTCAAAACGAAGTGCGGTAAGATAACATAACTTTAAATCGCACTGGCGCGCACCCAACCGCAAACGAGGTCTTTCACCCGTGAACGAGCAACCTTCAAGACGCCCTACCCTCAGCTACCGCGACGCCGGCGTGGACATCGACGCCGGCAACCGGCTGGTGGATCGGATCAAGCCGCACGCCCGCCGTACCGCGCGGCCCGGCGTGCTGGGTGGCCTGGGCGGCTTCGGGGCGCTGTTCGAGCTGCCGTTGGATCGCTATCGTCAGCCGGTGCTGGTCTCCGGCACCGACGGCGTCGGCACCAAGTTGAAGCTGGCGCTGGAGCTAAACCGCCACGACACCATCGGCATCGATCTGGTGGCGATGTGCGTCAACGACGTGCTGGTGGTCGGGGCCGAACCACTGTTCTTTCTGGATTATTACGCCACCGGTAAGCTGGAGGTCGAGGTCGCGGCGACCGTCATCAAAGGTATCGCCGACGGCTGCCAACAGGCCGGCGCGGCGCTGGTGGGCGGGGAAACCGCCGAAATGCCGGGGCTGTATCAGGCGGGCGATTACGATCTGGCGGGCTTCTGCGTCGGGGTGGTCGAAAAGGCCAAGATCATCGACCCCAGCCGGGTTCGAGTCGGCGATGTGCTGCTCGGGCTGGCATCCTCCGGCCCGCATTCTAACGGTTACTCACTGATCCGCAAGATTCTAGCCATCAGTAACGCGGGTTTCGACCAGCCGCTGGCCGGCTCTACTCTCGGCGATGCTTTGCTGGCCCCGACCCGCATCTATGTCAAACCGATCCTGCAACTGCTGGAACAGGTGGAGGTTCACGCCATCGCCCACATCACCGGCGGCGGCTTGACCGAGAATCTACCTCGGGTGTTGCCGGCCGACACCAAGGCAACGATCAACGTCGCCAACTGGCAACGGCCGGCCGTTTTTCAATGGTTGCAGCAACGCGGTAACGTACTCGATGCCGAAATGTGGCGCACCTTCAACTGCGGGGTCGGGCTGGTGGTTTGCGTCGCGCCAGAGGTCGCTGATACCGCGCTGACGTTATTGCGCGGCGCGGGCGAAACGGTGTGGCGGCTGGGGGAAATCACCGCTGGCGAGGGCGAGCCCGCCGTGGAGTTTTACCCGTGAACGAGTTCCGAAAAATCCGGCTGGTGGTGCTGATTTCCGGCCGGGGCAGCAACCTGCAAGCCATTTTGGATCAAGCCGCCAGCGGCGAGCTGCCGGTGGAAATCGCCGCCGTCATCAGTAACCGCCCCGGCGTGCAAGGCCTGGAACGGGCGCGGGAGTCGAGAGTGACGGCGTTGGCGCTGGATCACAAACAGTTTCCCGACCGACCGACATTCGAAGCGGCTCTCATCGAATCGATCGACCGCCATGAACCGGATTTGGTGGTTCTGGCGGGCTTCATGCGGGTGTTTACGCCTGACTTCACCGAACATTATCGGGGCCGACTGCTCAACATTCACCCCTCTTTGTTACCGAAGTTCCGGGGCTTGCACACCCACCAACGGGCTATCGCCGCCGGTGAAACCGAACACGGGGCCAGCATCCATTTCGTCACCGCCGAGCTGGACGGCGGCCCGGTCATCGTCCAGGCGCGGGTGCCCGTATTGCCGGCGGACGATCCCGACACTCTGGCGGCGCGGGTGCTGGAACAGGAACATCGCCTGTATCCGCAAGCGATTCGCTGGTTTGCGCAAGGACGGCTAAGGCTGGATGGGGAACGGGTGCTGTTCGATGGTCAAGCGTTGGATAAGCCGCTGCGGTTGGAGACTGTGCTCAACGCTTTTTAGCCAGCCGCTCATCGTCCCCGATCCGGCTCGGGGTCGGACCGCTTTGATCCTTGTATTTGGCGTCCTGCCGCTTGGAATAGGGTCTGATGGCCGGACCGGTCAAGGTCTCGAAACTGATCGCGCAAATGGCCATGCCGGGCCGCAAAGCCAGCGGCAACTTGCCGCTGTTGTAACACTCCAGCACGATAGCCCCGCTCCAGCCGGGGTCGATGCGATGCGCGGTGACATGCACCATCAGCCCTAACCGAGCCAAGCTAGAGCGCCCGTCCAGCCAGCCGACCAGATCGTCCGGCACGGTGATGGTCTCGGCGGTGGCGGCCAGCGCCAGTTCGCCGGGATGGATGAAGAACGCTTCATCAGAAGCGATTTTGATTTCCTTGCTCATGATGCGGTTGATCGCCTGATCCACCGCCTCCCGAGGGCCGCTGAGATCGATGTAAGGCGCGGCATGATCGTTGAAGACTCGGAACCGGCCACCCAAATGCAAATCCACGCTCACGCCGTTGATCCGACTGGAGGCCGGACGCGGCTCGATGCGGATTTTGCCTTCAGCCAGACAACGCTCGATGTCGCGATCGCACAAGCGCACGCATTTTTCTCCTGCTTGAAATGAAAGCGCGGCCAAAGGCCGCGCGCTCTAGATCACGCCTCAGCGCACCCGATGGCAGCTACGATACTTGACACCGTGACGCCAATAATTCCGGCAAACGACCCGACGGGAATACGGTCTGTGAGTGGTGCATATCCGTTTATGCACGCCGCGGGTGTAAACATCTCGGCATCGGGTATAAGCGTCGGCCTCCTGAACCGGCAGCGCGACGGCGCCTCCGACTAAAAATGCTAGCAAACCAGCCTTGATGATTGCTTTCATTGATTATTTTCTCCGCATCAAAAGTTATAAAACGGCGAAAGGTCTTACAAGACCCCTATAATCATAGAACGAAAAAACTTTATGTATTCTGAATGATGATGTTCGGGAATTTGTGACTGTAATTTTTGGCCTGGAGCGACAGCCGCGCGGCGGCGCGCCGGGCGATTTCTCGATACAGGCCCGCAATACGGCTGTCCGGTTCGGCCACCACCGTCGGCTGGCCATTGTCGGTTTCCGCGCGGATGCGAATATCCAACGGCAGAGATCCGAGAAAAGGCACCTGATATTGCTCCGCCATGCGCTCTCCGCCGCCCTCGCCGAAGATATGTTCCTCGTGGCCGCATTGGGAGCAAACGTGGATGCTCATGTTTTCGACGATGCCGAGCACCGACACTTCGACCTTTTCGAACATTTTCAACCCCCGCCGCGCGTCCAGCAAGGCGATATCTTGCGGGGTGGTCACGATGATCGCGCCGCTGACCGGCACTTTCTGCGACAGGGTCAATTGGGTGTCGCCGGTGCCGGGCGGCAGGTCGATCACCAGATAATCTAAATCCCGCCAGCGCGTGTCGCGCAGCAACTGCTCCAGCGCTTGGGTCACCATCGGCCCGCGCCATACCATCGGCGTTTCCTCCTCGATCAGATAGCCGATCGACATGGACTGAATGCCGTGGCTGACCACCGGATTGAGCGACTTGCCGTCCGGCGATTCCGGCCGGTCGGTCGAGCCTAACATCCGCGGCTGGCTAGGACCGTAGATGTCGGCGTCCAGCAAGCCGACGACGGCGCCCTCGGCCCGCAGCGCCAGCGCCAGATTGACCGCCGTGGTGGATTTGCCGACCCCGCCCTTGCCGGAAGCTACGGCGATGATGTTCTTGACTCCCGGCAACGGCTTCAAGCCTTTTTGCACTTCGTGGGAAACGAGCTTGCTTTCGACCTTGATCGCAAGCTCCGAGATTCCGGGCAGCGCCGCCAGCCGCTCGCGCAGGGCCGCCGTCAGTGCGTCCCGGTAACCCGCCGCCGGAAAGCCCAGCTCGATGTCCAACTCCACGCGGGAACCGTCGATTCGAATCGCTTTGACGCATTTGGCGGCGATCAAATCCTGGTCCAGATACGGGTCTATATAGCCCTTGAGGGCGGTTTCCACATCGGCGCGCGTTACCGCGGTCATAATCGATTCCTCGTTGCTGGGAAGATGGGGGATTTTGGGATCCGGCTATCGCCTGGAGGGCGTCGGGATGACAGCGATACCGGAATGCTGCTAACGTAGCGGCCTTTCCGAGCGACCGCAACCCGTCCGTGCCATGAGCGACCCGATCACCCGCCGCATCCTCGTCACCAGCGCCTTGCCCTACGCCAACGGCCCGATCCATATCGGCCATTTGGTCGAATACATTCAGACCGACATCTGGGTCCGCTTTCAGAAACTGCGCGGCCATGATTGCACTTACGTGTGCGCCGACGATGCCCACGGCACCCCGATCATGTTGCGCGCCGAACAGGATGGCGTCACCCCGCAACAACTTATCGACCGCATCTGGCAAGAACACCGGAGCGATTTCGCCGATTTCCTGATCGAATTTGACAACTATTATTCGACCCACTCCCCGGAAAACCGCCATTATTCTGAACTGATTTACCGCCGGCTGGACGAAGCCGGCCACATCAGCCGTCGGGTCATCACCCAAGCCTACGACCCGGAAAAACAGATGTTCCTGCCGGATCGCTTCATCAAGGGCGAATGCCCGCGCTGCGGCGCGATGGATCAGTACGGCGACAGTTGCGAAAACTGCGGCGCGACCTACGCTCCGACCGACCTAAAAAATCCCCGCTCGGTGCTATCCGGCGCAACTCCGATCACCAAGGAGTCGCTGCATTTCTTTTTCAAGCTGGGCAATTTCGAAAAAATGCTGAAAGACTGGATCGGCGGCGGACCGATCCAGCCGCAGATGGCCAACAAGCTCGATGAATGGTTCACCGCTGGCTTGCAGGAGTGGGACATTTCCCGCGACACGCCCTACTGGGGTTTCGAAATCCCCGACGCGCCCGGCAAGTATTTTTACGTCTGGCTGGATGCGCCCATCGGCTACATGGCTAGTTTCCAAAATTACTGCGACCGCGCCGGCTTGCAATTCGACGACTTCTGGAAGCCCGACAGCAGCGCCGAGGTCTATCACTTCATCGGCAAGGACATCGCCTATTTTCACATTTTGTTCTGGCCGGCGGAGCTGACCGGCGCGGGCTTTCGCAAGCCGACGGCGGTGCATTGCCACGGCTTCCTGACCGTGGACGGCCAGAAGATGTCGAAATCGCGCGGCACCTTCATCAAGGCCCGCACTTTTCTCAATCACTTACGGCCGGAAGTGCTGCGCTATTACTTCGCCAGCAAGCTGAACGACGGCATCGACGATCTCGATCTGAATTTCGAGGATTTCGTGCAGCGGGTCAACAGCGATCTGGTCGGCAAGCTGGTCAACATCGCCAGCCGCTGCGCCGGCTTCATCAGCCGCCGCTTCGCGGGCCGCTTGGCCGAGCAGTTGGCGGAACCGGGGTTGTACGCGGAATTTGTCGCCGCCGGCGATTCCATCGCCCAAGCTTACGAAGGCCGGGAATTTGGCCGGGCCATGCGCGAGATCATGGCGCTGGCCGACCGCGCCAATCAGTACATCGACGAGAAAAAACCGTGGGCGCTGGCCAAACAGCCTGGCAACGAAACGGAGGTTCAGGCGGTGTGCGGCATGGGCCTCAATCTATTTCGCCTGTTGATGATCTATCTCAAACCCGTATTGCCGGGGGTCGCCACCGCGGTCGAACAGTTCCTGCACATTGCGCCGCTGCGCTGGACCGATTTAGAGAAACCGCTGTTGGACCACGCCATCGCCGAATTCAAGCCGCTGATGCAGAGAGTGGAAATGACGCAGATCAACGCCATGGTCGAGGAATCGAAGGAAGGTGCTGTCCCCGAGGCGGGAAGCATGAAGGTGGAACCGCTGACGGTCGATCCCATCGAACCGACCATCAGCATCGACGACTTCACCAAAGTCGATTTGCGCGTCGCGCGCATCGTCAAGGCCGAAGCCGTGGCCAGCGCCGACAAACTGGTGCGGCTGGAACTCGACCTCGGCGGTGAAACCCGCCAAGTGTTCGCCGGCATCAAGCCGGCTTATGCGCCGGAAGATTTACAGGGGCGGCTGACGGTGCTGGTCGCCAATCTGGCGCCGCGCAAGATGCGCTTTGGCGTCTCCGAAGGCATGATTCTGGCGGCGGGCGGCGCGGGCGGCATTTACCTACTCGCACCCGACAGCGGCGCGGAGCCGGGAATGCGCGTCAAATAATGATCTTGAAGCCGATTTGCTAATGTGCGCCCTTGCCCCAAAAAACGGTGTGGACGGTTTGCAGCAAGATGACGGTATCGAAGAAGATGCTGTAATTCTTGATGTAGTACAGATCGTACTCCAGCTTTTCGCGGGCGTCTTCCTCGGAAGCGCCGTAGGGAAAACAGATCTGCGCCCAACCGGTAATCCCCGGTTTCACCATGTGGCGCATGGTATAAAAGGGGAGTTTTTTCGCCAGTTCGGCAACGAACTGCGGTCGTTCGGGACGGGGACCGACGAAGCTCATGTCGCCGCGCAGCACGTTGAACAACTGGGGTAACTCATCAATGCGCGTATCACGCATGACCGCTCCGACTGGAGTAATTCGGCTGTCCCCCTGTTTGGCCCAGACCGCTTTGCCATCCTTCTCGGCATCCACCCGCATACTGCGGAATTTGATCACCTCGAACGAACGTCCGTTGAACCCGACTCGGGTTTGCCGGTACAAGATCGGGCCAGCAAATCTGGATTCCAGCCAAACCGCCAAAGCGGCGCACACCATCAACGGTGCCGCCAACGCCAGCAGCAAGGAACTGACCAGCAAGTCAAACAACCGCTTGACCATGCGGTTGACCAGCGCAACCTGGAAGCCGTCGGCAAAAATCAGATTGCTCGGCCGCAACGCATCAAGCTGGATTTTACCGGACTGGCGCTCGAAGAAGGTCAGAAACGTGCTGATCTGGATCCCATCAAACTTGCACTCCAGCACCTCATCGAGCGGAAAGCCTTTACGCCGGTCATCCATCGCCACCACGATTTCGTCGATCGACAGTTCTTCCGCCAGATCGCTCAGATTGCTGGTGACCTGGAGCATCCGAGCCCCCATTACCCGCGGTCTTTCATCTTCATGAACTTGAATGTAACCCACGATCGAAAATCCGGCATTTTTCTTATCCTGCAACTCCTCAAGCCGCGCCGCTTGTTGGCCCACACCCAGCACCAGCAACCGGCGATTGATCCTGGCGTCGCTTGAAACCCGGAAAAAAATGAACCGAAACAATACAATGCCGACAAATGCGATCCCAAACGCCAGGCTGAACGTGCCACGCGACAGATATAAATCGGGAACCAGATAATAGATAGCGGTCATCACGAACAAACCGATCATGAAACTGACGCCGACGCGTAGCAGCATATCGCTCTTGCCGTTCCAAAAATTCCGCTCGTATAACCCCATCGCGGTCATGATCGCACACATGACCAGCGTGAACACCAACGCACTCAAGATGAAGCTATCGAAAGGAGACACGATTCTTTCGTAACCCAATGCATCGTATAAGATCCGGCTAAAATAGAATGACCAAAATAAATGCAGCGACTCCACCAGCAATAAAGTCAACAACGATCGAGAAATATAATGTCTGAACAACCGCATCATGAGATTAACCGCCCGCGATAAATCGAAATTTTTGCAACAAAAAGGCGTCTATTGCCGACCAAGAACCCTTATAACGATAACCGTATAAAACATGTTATACCTAAATTCATAAGCTACAAATGCATCATTTTCAAGCTCTTTCCTCCTTTAAAACCTTCCCGCAACAAAATTCTGAACGGAGCATCAGCAATGTTTGACCTCGCTACCACGCGCATCGGCATTGTCGGCCTCGGCTATGTGGGCCTTCCCCTGGCGGTTGAATTCGGCAAGCATTTTCCAACATTTGGCTTCGATATCAACGAAAACCGAATTCGGGAGCTTCAGGCCGGAACCGACAGCACCCTGGAAGTACCCTCCGAGGAACTCAGTGAGTCCAGGCAACTGCGCTACACCCACCAAGCCAGGGACCTAGAAAGCTGCAACGTTTACATCGTTACGGTCCCCACGCCGGTGGACGATTATAAACGCCCGGATTTAGGTCCGCTAATCGGCGCTAGCACCACCGTCGGGCGCTTGTTGAAAGCGGGCGATGTAGCCATCTACGAATCCACCGTCTACCCCGGCGCCACCGAGGAAGTGTGTGTGCCGATCCTGGAAAAGCAGTCTGGGCTGCGATTCAACCAGGATTTCTTCGCCGGCTACAGCCCCGAACGCATCAACCCCGGCGACAAGGAACACCGCGTCACCACCATCCGCAAGGTCACCTCGGGTTCCACTCCCGAGGCCGCCGCGTTTGTGGACGCCCTGTACCGTCGCATCATCACCGCCGGCACTCACCAAGCCTCCAGTATCCGGGTGGCCGAAGCGGCGAAAGTGATCGAAAACACCCAGCGCGATGTCAATATCGCCTTGATCAACGAACTGGCGCTACTGTTTGATCGGCTGGGCATCGACACCGAGGAAGTGTTGCTGGCGGCCGGCTCGAAATGGAACTTCCTGCCGTTCCGGCCGGGGTTGGTCGGCGGTCACTGCATCGGTGTCGATCCCTATTATCTCACCCATAAAGCGCAGGAAATCGGCTACCACCCGGAAATGATTCTGGCTGGACGGCGCATCAACGACGGCATGGGCGCCCACGTGGCCGAGCGCGTCGTCAAATTGATGACTCAAAAACGCATCGCGGTGGTGGATGCCAACATCCTGGTATTGGGCTTGACCTTCAAGGAAAACTGCCCGGATTTGCGCAACACCCGCGTGGTGGATATCGTCCAGGAATTTCGCGACTACAACGCGCGGGTCGATGTCTACGATCCGTGGGTCGACGCCCATGAAGCCCAGCGCGAATACGGGATCGAGCCGGTCCGGGAACCGAAAGCCGGTCATTACGACGCCGTGATCCTGGCGGTCGCCCACCAGCAGTTTCGCGAGTTGGGCGTCGAACGCATCCGCCAGCTGGGCAAAGCCAATTCGGTGCTGTTCGACGTGAAATATCTTTTACCGGCCGCCGCCGTCGACGGACGACTGTAAGCGAGACACAGGAGCTATCATGAAAATCTTGGTCACCGGCAGCGCCGGGTTCATCGGGTCGACGCTAGTGCTGCGCCTGCTGGCGCGCGGCGATGAAGTCATCGGCCTCGACAATTTGAACGATTATTACGATGTTACGCTGAAGCAGGCGCGCTTGGCGCGCTTGCAAGCCCAGGCGGGCTTTCGCGAGGTACGAGCCAGCCTCGAAGATCGGGCAACCCTGAACGAAACCTTCGCCAAGCACCGGCCGCAGCGGGTGGTGAATCTGGCGGCTCAAGCCGGCGTGCGCTATTCCATTCAAAACCCCCATGCTTACGTCGATTCCAATGTGGTGGGCTTCGTCAATATCCTTGAAGCCTGCCGCCATCACGGCGTCGAGCATTTGGTCTACGCCTCGTCCAGTTCGGTCTATGGGGCCAACACCAAGATGCCGTTCTCGGTCCACGACAACGTGGATCATCCGGTCAGCCTGTATGCCGCCACCAAGAAAGCCAATGAGTTGATGGCCCACACCTACAGCCATTTGTACGGCCTGCCGACCACGGGTTTGCGCTTTTTCACCGTCTACGGTCCTTGGGGCCGGCCGGACATGGCGCTGTTTCTGTTCACCCGCAGCATCCTGGCCAATGAACCGATCGACGTCTTCAACTACGGCCACCACCGGCGGGATTTCACCTATATCGACGATATCGTCGAGGGCGTGGTGCGGGTCATGGATCAAGTGGCGGCGCCGAACCCGGATTGGTCGGGCGACGCGCCGGATTCCGCCACCAGCCTATCGCCTTACCGGCTGTACAACATCGGCAGCAACCGGCCGATCGAACTGATGCGCTATATCGAAGTCCTCGAAGACTGTCTGGGGCGCAAGGCGACCAAGAACCTGTTGCCGATGCAGGCCGGCGACGTGCCGGACACCTACGCCGATGTCGATGCGCTGGTGCGCGATGTCGGCTACCGACCCGATACGCCCATCGAGGAGGGCGTGGCGCGTTTTGTGAAGTGGTATCGGGACTATTATCGGCTTTAGGACGCTTCCAGGCGCTTCCAGACGCATTGCCCGCCGCTGCTTTTTTCCAACAGCTCCAGATAGCGGGCGTGCGCCGCCGCTTCCTCGGCGTCGGCGCGCAGCACCGCCAGCGCCGGACGGTTTCGCAGCGCCCGCGTTTCCCGCACCTCGCCGCCTGGCGCCAAGGCCGGCGCGTTGCCGCTGTCCCGCTCGAACATGGAGCTTTGCTGGCGGGTCATCGCCAGGTAAAGGTCCGCCAAAATCTCCGCGTCCAGCAACGCGCCGTGCAGGGTCCGCTGAGAATTGTCGATGTTATAGCGCTTGCACAGCGCATCCAGGCTGTTGCGCTGGCCAGGATGGCGCTGGCGCGCTAGCAGCAGGGTGTCTTCGACCGCGCAAAGCCGTTCGAGCACGATCTGGCCGCGCCCGCACAACCGGAGCTCGTGGTTGAGAAAGCCGAGATCGAAGGGCGCGTTATGAATGATGAGTTCGGCATCGCGGACGAAATCGAGCAACGCCTCGACGATTTCGGGAAAGCGCGGTTCGTCGGTCAACCGTTGGTTGGTGATGCCGTGGACCCGCACCGCTTCGGCGTCGATCAGGCGATCCGGTTGTAAATAGGTGTGAAACCGCCGCTCGGTATGGCGGCGATTGACCAGTTCGACGCAACCGATTTCGATGATTCGGTGCCCTTGAGCGGGATCGAGGCCGGTGGTTTCGGTATCGAGGACGATTTGGCGGGCGCGCATGTCGGGTTACCGTTCAGGTTGTCAGGGGATCGGCTGAAGGGATCGCCGCTCTGGCGAGTTGGTCCACCCGTTCGTTTTCGGGATGGCCGCTGTGGCCGCGCACCCATTCCCATTGGAGCTGATGGGGCGCTGCCGCGGCTTCTAGCCGCTGCCAGAGCTCGACGTTTTTGACCGGTTGGCGGTCGGCGGTTTTCCAGCCGCGCCGTTTCCAAGCCGCCAGCCATTCGGTCACGCCTTTCATGACGTATTGGCTGTCGGTCACGATCCGCACCCGCGCCGGCCGTTTCAACGCCTCCAGGCCGTTGATGGCCGCCAGCAGTTCCATCCGGTTATTGGTGGTCGCCGCCTCGCTGCCGGACAGTTCCTTCTCATGCTCTCGATAACGCAACAGCGCGCCCCAACCGCCGGGGCCGGGGTTGCCGGAACAGGCTCCATCGGTGAACAGCAGCACCCAATCGTCGGAATCGCCCATCTCAGGTGGCCACCACGCCGTCGCCTACGGTTTCCAAATTGAGCGCCGCCGCCAGCAACGCTTGCGTGTAGGGATGTTGGGGCGCTTCGAACACCCGGCGGGCGGGACCGGCTTCGATCACCCGACCGCTTTTCATCACCAGGAGATGATTGGCCAGCGCCCGCACCACCCGCAGATCGTGACTGATGAACAGATAAGCCAGCCGGTAACGGCGTTGCAAGTCGCGCAGCAGGTCGACGATTTGCGCCTGCACCGACACATCCAGCGCGCTGGTCGGTTCATCGAGCACCAGCAGGCGCGGCTTCAGCGCCAAGGCGCGGGCGATGGCGATACGCTGGCGCTGGCCGCCGGAAAACTCGTGCGGATAGCGATCCTGAGCGGCAGGGTCCAGTCCCACTTCCTCCAAGGTCTGCGCGATACGGGCGCGACGGGTGGCGCGATCACCGGCCAACCCATGCACCAACAACCCTTCCTCAACGATTTCACCCACCGACAAGCGCGGGCTGAGCGAGCCGAAGGGATCTTGGAAGACGATCTGCATCCCTTTACGCAGCGGCCGCAGCGTCTTGTTCGGTAGCCCATCAATGCGTTGCCCCCCGAAGCGGACCGCGCCTTCGCTGGACAGCAGCCGCAGCAGCGCCAACCCCAAGGTGGTCTTGCCGGAGCCGCTTTCTCCGACCACGCCGAGCGTCTGCCCTTCCCGCACGCTGGCGCTGACGCCATCCACCGCCTTCACGTAATCGGCCACCCGGCCCAGCAGGCCGCGCTTGAGCGGAAACCAGACTTTCAATCCCTCGCCGGCGATCACTTCCGGCGCGTCGGCCACTTCCGGCGGCGGTTCGCCCTTGGGTTCGGCGGCCAACAACTGCCGGGTGTAGGAATGCCGGGGGTTGGCGAAAATTTCCGCAACCGCGCCCGTTTCCACCACTTCGCCGGCGCGCAGCACGCAGACCCGGTCCGCGAGCCGGCGCACGATGCCGAGATCGTGGGTGATGAACAGAATCGCCATTCCCAATTTGGCTTGCAAGCCTTCAAGCAATTTTAAAATTTGCGCCTGAATGGTCACGTCGAGCGCCGTGGTCGGCTCGTCGGCGATCAGGATATCGGGGTCGTTGGCCAGCGCCATGGCGATCATCACCCGCTGGCGCTGGCCGCCGGACAGTTCGTGCGGCAGGGCGTTAAGGCGCTGGGCGGCGTCGGGCAAGCCCACCAGCTCCAGCAACGCCAGTATCCGCGCCCGCAGCGCATCCCCGCGCAAACCCTTGTGCAATTCCAGGGTCTCGCCGACCTGTCGCTCGATGGAATGCAGCGGGTTGAGCGAGGTCATCGGTTCCTGGAACACCATGGCGATCTGAGCGCCGCGAATCTTTCGCATCCGCTCCGGCGCTGCGTCCAGCAATTCCTGGCCGCGCAAGCGGATGCTGCCGCTGGGATGGCGGGCGTGCGGGTACGGTAACAATTGCAGGATCGACAGCGCCGTTACCGATTTGCCGGAGCCGCTTTCCCCCACTAACGCCAGCGTCTCGCCGCGGTTCAAAGCGAACGAAATCCGTTTGACGGCCGGCGCCGCGCCGAAGGAAACCGCTAAATCGCGGATTTCAAGCAGCGGGACGCCTTCAGAGATCTCGACGCTCATCATGGCTCCTGTGGGTGGTGGGTGGATCGTTCGTTACGGCGGCGTTCGAAACGATATTGCTGGGGGATGCCGACAAGGCGTCTAGGCGCGCGGTCCGTTCCGAGGGCGGCAATTGCCCGATGGCTTCGACCGCTCGATAGAACGCCACAAAATTCTGCCCCTCGTGTTCGTACAACGCCAAAAACGCCGGGACCCAACGATAATAGGTGCTGTTGCCGGCCAACTTGGCGTTGTTGAGATCGCGGTCAAACCAGCGGTCGTAACCGGAATAGCCGCCCCATTGCTGTTTCAATTGCTGGTAGCCGTCGCGCAAGGCCGTCAAAATGCGTTGCTTGTCGGCGCGCTTCTCGGCATCGGGCCGGGCCGAAGCATACAACACCGTCAATTGCTCGCGGGCCGTCGCCGTCAGCCGCAAAAAATCCTCGCGGCGCTGGCCATCGGCCGCATAATCTTCCCGTTCGCGCGCCGTCCCCTGCTGCTTCAGCCACCGCTCCGCCCCCAGCCGGCCGACGGCGGTCGCGAAGGCTTCGTTGAACGCCGTGTCTCCGGAAACATACAGCCGCTGATGGGAGAGTTCGTGAAACATCAGCTCCGCCAAACGACCCGCCGGCCACGCAATGAAGGTGTTCAGCAGCGGATCGTCGAACCAGCCCAAGGTCGAGTAGGCTGGAATATCGGCGACATACACATCATCACCGGCCGCGCGCAGGTCGGCGGCCAAGCCTTGCGCGGCGGCGGCGTCAAAATAACCCCGATAGCTCATACAGCCGACCGCCGGATAACACCAGCGCCGGGGTTCCAGCGACAGCTCGGGCGCGGCGAACACGTTCTTAACGGCGTGCGGTCGCCGGAGGTCGGCATAATCCCGATAGCTGCCGTTTTCCGGCAAGCCCAGCTCGCCGCTGGCGAAGGCGCGCAGCGCTTGCGCCCCTTCCAACCGTCGCCGCAACTCCGGCGCGGTCGCGGGATCGGCCAACACCTCGGCCACGGGCCGGCGCGCGTGCAGCAGTTCGAGCTGCCCCGCCGCCGCTTGGCGATAATAAGCCAGTTCGGCACAGCCAGACAGGCTCAGCGCGAAGCCAGGTAACATTAAAAACCGCCAGAAAGCACGCCGCATCGCTCAAAACCGTCTAAGGTTTATCAACCGGCCAGGGCGTTCGCCCATAACCCGACCGGCGTTTGAGGCAACCCACGATCGAAGTTGGATAATGGATACCAGCCCCTTGGCAATCTATCTAGTCGGCGGCGCGGTGCGCGACGAGCTACTCGGTCTTCCCGTCAAGGAACGGGACTGGGTGGTGGTCGGCGCGACCCCGGCCGACTTGCTGGCGCGCGACTTCCACCCGGTCGGCAAGGATTTCCCGGTGTTCCTGCACCCGCAAACCCGCGAGGAATACGCGCTCGCTCGCACCGAACGCAAGACCGCGCCCGGCTATCATGGCTTCGACGTTCAGGCCGGCTCCGGCGTGACGCTGGAAGACGACCTGCACCGGCGCGATCTCACCATCAACGCCATGGCCCGCGACGCCGGGGGCCGCCTGATCGACCCCTATCACGGCCGGCGCGATCTGGAAGGGCGCTGGCTGCGCCACATTTCGCCGGCCTTTGCCGAAGACCCGGTGCGGATTCTGCGGCTGGCCCGCTTCAGCGCCCGCTACGCCACGCTCGGCTTTCGGATAGCGCCGGAAACGCTGGCCCTGGCGCGCGAGATGGTCGCCAGCGGCGAAGCCGACGCGCTGGTGCCGGAACGAGTTTGGGCGGAAACCGTGCGCGCCCTCGGCGAAGCTCGGCCCGAACAATTTTTCGAAACCTTGCGGGTCTGCGACGCCCTAGCGCGGATTTTCCCGGAAATCGACCGGCTGTTCGGCGTCCCGCAACCCCCCGCTCACCATCCCGAAATCGACACCGGCGTCCATACCCTGATGGCGCTGGCGCAGTCGGTTCGCTTGCAAGCCGACGTGGTGACCCGGTTCGCGGTGCTGGTGCACGATCTGGGCAAGGGTACTACCCCGCCACAGGAATGGCCGCGCCATCTCGATCACGAACGGCGCGGCGCTGATCTGGTGCGCGGCCTGTGCCAGCGGCTGCGCATTCCCAACATGTTCCGGGAACTGGGGGTGCTGACCGCCCGCTATCACACCCACTGTCACCGCGCGCTGAGCTTGCGCCCGAAAACCTTGCTCAAAACTCTACTGGGAGTGGACGCCTTACGCAAACCGCAGCGCTTCGCGCACTTCTTGCTGGCGTGCGAGGCGGACGCGCGCGGGCGCGCCGGCCTGGAAAATCGGCCCTATCCGCAACCGATGCTGTTGGCGCAAGTCCAACGAGCCGCCGCCGCCGTCAGCGCGCGTCCCTTGGTGGCGCAAGGACTCTCGGGCCTGGCGCTGGCGGCGGCGCTGCAAGACGCCAGATTGGCCGCGATCACCGAGGCGAAGCAGACCTTCGAGGGCGCATTTCGCGCCCTCGCCAAACACTGACGGTCCCGTTCAGCTATTGATCTTGTGCAAGGCGCGGCCGTGAACGGACAAAGCCGCTTCATGCAAGGCTTCATATAAGGTCGGATGGCCGTGGATGGTCCGGGCCAGATCCTCGCTGCTGGCGTGGAACTCCATGGCCAGCACCGCTTCCTGCACCAGTTCGGAGGCGAACGGGCCGATGATGTGGCACCCCAACAGTGTGTCGGTTTCGGCATGGGCCAAGATCTTGACGAGGCCGGCAGCCGCTTCCATGGCTTTGGCGCGACCGTTGGCGGCAAAGGGAAAGCTGCCGAGTTTATAGGGAATGCCCTCGGTCTTGAGCGCCTGTTCGGTTTTACCCACCCAGGCGATTTCGGGATTGGTGTAGATCACCCAGGGAATGGCGTCGTAATTCAGATGGCCGTGCTGGCCGGCGATGTTCTCGGCCACCATGATGCCTTCCTCCGACCCCTTGTGCGCCAGCATCGGCCCGCGCACCACGTCGCCGATGGCGTACACGCCCGGCAGATTAGCCTCGCAAGCATCATTGACGTGGATGTAGCTCCGCTCGTCGAGCAACAGCCCGGCCTCGGGAGCGGCGACATTATCGGTGTTCGGTCGCCGGCCGACCGACACCAGCAATTTCTCGAAGGTGATCTCGTGATCGCCGGTTTTGTCCCGGAATTGCACCTTGACGCCGGCCGCGGTTTTCTCGGTTCCCATGACCCGCGCGCCCAAGCGGATCTCCAGGCCCTGCTTCTTGAACTGGCGCAAGGCTTCCCGAGCGATCTGCTGATCGGCCAGGGCCAGAAAATCCTCGACCGCTTCCAGCATGATCACCTTGGAACCCAACCGGCTCCAGACGCTGCCCAACTCCAGGCCGATCACGCCCGCGCCGATCACCCCCAAGGTCGCGGGGACAGTGCGAAAATCCAGCGCGCCGGTCGAATCGACGATCAAGCCCTCGGCGTTGTCCACCGGCGCGGCATCGATATCGATCGGTTTGGAGCCGGTGGCGATAATCACCTGATCGGCCGTGACCACCTCGACCGAGCCGTCCCGGGCGGTGATCTCGACTTGGCGTTCCGCCAGCAACTTGCCGTGACCTTGCAACCATTCGACGCCGTTACCCTCGAACAGCGTGCTGATCCCGTTGGTCAGTTGCAAAACGATATCATTCTTGCGCGCCATCATTTTGTCGAGATCCAAGCGGACGCCCTCGACCTGAATGCCGTGCGCGTCCAAGCCGTGCCGCAAGCGATGGTATTGTTCGGAGGATTCGAGCAGGGTCTTGGAGGGAATGCAGCCTACGTTCAGACAGGTGCCGCCCAAGGCTGGATTGCCCTTGAAATTGATCCATTCCTCCACGCAGGCGGTTTCCAGGCCGAGCTGCGCGCAACGGATCGCCGCCACGTAGCCGGCCGGGCCACCCCCGATGACGACGACATCATAAGTCTTTGCCATGCTTCCCCCGAATGCCAGTGAGTGTTCGTAATCATGAAATCGAAATAGCGAGACGCCGCCGCGGATGGCCGCGACGGCTTAGCCCGACGCCGGTCAGCGAAGACCGCAAGAAACCGCTGCCCGCCTTCGGACCCGCGCCGGAACCGCCTAGACTTGCAACACCAGACGGGCCGGATCTTCGATGCAGTCCTTGACGGTCACCAGGAAGGTCACGGCCTCGCGGCCGTCGATGATGCGGTGGTCGTAGGAATGCGCCACGTACATCATCGGCCGAACCACGACCTGGCCGTTTTCCGCCACCGGTCGGTCCTTGGTGGCGTGCATCCCCAAAATGCCGCTCTGCGGCGGGTTGAGGATCGGCGTCGACATCAGCGAGCCGAACACGCCGCCGTTGGTGATGGTGAAGGTGCCGCCGGTCATTTCCTCGACCGTCAAAGTGCCTTCCTTGGCCTTCTTACCGAACTCACCGATGGTTTTTTCGATATCGGCCAAACTCATTTGGTCGACATCGCGCATGATCGGGACCACCAGACCGCGCGGTGAGGATACGGCGATGCCGATATCGTAGTACCCGTGATAAACGATGTCGGTGCCGTCGATGGAAGCGTTCACCGCCGGATAGCGCTTGAGCGCCTCGATCACCGCCTTGACGAAAAACCCCATGAACCCCAGCCGCACCCCATATTTCTTTTCGAAGTCGTCCTTGTAGCGGTTGCGCAAATCCATCACCGGCTTCATGTTGATTTCGTTGAAGGTGGTCAACATGGCGGTATTGTTCTTGGCCAGCAGCAGCCGTTCGGCGATGCGGGCGCGCAGCCGGGTCATCGGCACCCGCTGTTCGAGCCGGCCTTGGGCGTCGGGCGCCAGCGGCGCGCTGACCGACGACGCCGTTGCCGCCGGAGCCGCCCGCGCCGCTGCCGGAGCGGCGGGCGCCGGCGGCGCGGCCACCGGCTGGGCCGGTTGCCCGCCTTCGAGAAACGCCAGCACATCGGCCTTGGTCACCCGGCCGCCGCGCCCGCTGCCCGCCACCTTGGCGATATCCAAGCCGTGCTCGGCGGCCAAGCGCCGCACCGCCGGACTCAGCCCATCAAGATCGGCCTCGGTCACCGGTTGCGCGGCGGAAACGGCCGGCGCGGCCGCGGGCGCTCCCGCCGCCGGCGCCGGCGCCGCGGTCTGACCGGCCGCGCCCTCCAGCAGCGTGGCGATCACCTCGCCGGTGGTCACGATTTCACCTTCCTGCCGCAAAATCTCGCCGAGCACGCCATCGGCGGGCGCGGGAATGTCCAGCACCACCTTGTCGGTTTCCAAATCCACCAGGTTTTCCCCCCGCTTCACCGCCTCCCCCGGCTGTTTCTTCCAATTGACGAGCGTGCCGTCGGAGACGGATTCGGGCAGGGAAGGCACTTTCACTTCGATGGTCATCTTCTTTATTCCCTTCGGTTCTGGATCGTTATTCGATCTGGGTCGCGGTGGTTACTGGCCCAGAGCCTCGTTCACAAGTTGTTGTTGCTGTTCGACGTGCACGCTGTGATAACCCACGGCGGGGGAGGCCGAATGCGGGCGGCCGGCGTAGCGGAGCTTGAGGCGCGCCGGCAGGTCCCGTTCCAGGTGGTGAAGCGTTTCGAACCAAGCTCCCTGATTTTTGGGTTCTTCCTGACACCAGACCAAATCGGTCAGGTTGGGATAGCGCTCGATCTGAGCGTTATAAAGCACCTGCGGAAACGGATAAAGCTGTTCGATGCGGATGATGGCGACATGCGCCAAATTGCGCTCGCGGCGCGCTTCCAGCAGATCGTAAAAGACCTTGCCGCCGCACGCCACCAGCCGGGTGATCTGCTGCGGATCGTGCGGGTCGATTTCCGGGATGATCTCCTGAAAGCTCCCTTCGGTCAGATCCTCCAAGGCGTTCACCGCCAGCCGGTGCCGCAACAGGCTCTTGGGGCTCATCACGATCAGCGGCTTGCGGAAGCCGCGCTTCATCTGCCGGCGCAACATGTGAAAACATTGGGCCGGGGTCGATGGCACCACGACTTGCATGTTGTTTTCCGCGCACAGTTGCAGGTAACGCTCCAGCCGGGCCGACGAATGTTCCGGCCCCTGGCCTTCGAAGCCGTGCGGCAGCAACATCACCAGCCCGCACATCCGCCCCCATTTGGTCTGTCCGGAGGAGATGAACTGGTCGATGACGACCTGAGCGCCGTTGGCGAAATCGCCGAACTGGGCTTCCCAGATGATCAGTCCGTTCGATTCGGCGGTCGCGTAGCCGTATTCGAACGCCAACACCGCTTCCTCGGACAGGATGGAGTCGATGACGATGAAGTTCGGCTGGCCGGCGTAGAGGTTCATCAGCGGCACATAGCTGGTGCCATCTTTCTGGTTGTGCAGCACCGCATGGCGGT
This sequence comes from Candidatus Competibacteraceae bacterium, assembly GCA_016713505.1. NCBI lineage: Bacteria > Pseudomonadati > Pseudomonadota > Gammaproteobacteria > Candidatus Competibacteraceae > Candidatus Competibacteraceae bacterium. The sequence goes on from JADJPA010000001.1 coordinate 1,563,416, forward strand.
GGAAGAAGGTACCGCGCCCGCAGTCCTGACCGGAAATCCGCACCTGATAACCTTCCTGGAGCAGAGTGGCGTAGGCTAGGTTTTCGGCGAAACCCCAATCCAGCGGCAACGCCCCGGCGGCCATCTTGCGGCGGTCGTCCATCAGCTTGGCGACGCGAGGGTGCATCTCGAAACCTTCGGGCAGTTTGAGCAATAGGCCGGACAGCTCGCGCACGGTCTCCAGCGGTAGGGCGGTGGGAACCGGAACGCTCCAGTCCTCGTGAGCGAACGGGGACCAATCGATCGAATACGGGCCTTTGGCGTGCGGCAGCGTGGGGCGGGACACTTGGCGGCCGGCGTCCAGGTCGGCGCGATATTTGGCCTGCATGTCCTGGAATTCGGCCTCGGCGATCACGCCTTCGCCGATCAATTTTTCGGCGTACAAGGCGGCGGTGGTTTTTCGCGCCCGGATTTTTTTATACATCATCGGCTGGGTGGCCGAGGGCTCGTCGGCCTCGTTGTGACCCAGCCGGCGGTAGCAGATCATGTCGAGGACCACATCCTTGTTGAAGGTCATCCGGTATTCCAGCGCCAGCCGGGTCACGAACAACACCGCCTCGGGATCGTCGCCGTTGACGTGGAAAATCGGCGCTTGCACCATCTTGGCCACGTCGGTGCAGTACAGCGCCGAGCGCGTGTCCAGCGGGTTGCTGGTGGTGAAGCCGATCTGATTGTTGATGACGATATGCACGGTGCCGCCGGTGCGGTAGCCGCGCACCTGCGAGAACTGCATGGTTTCCATGTTGACGCCCTGGCCGGCGAAGGCGGCGTCGCCATGGATGAGCAGCGGCAGCACCGAATTGAACGGAGGGGCTTCCGCGCCGGGCGCGCGCCGCCGCTCCATGCGGGCGCGGACCGAGCCTTCGACCACCGGATTGGCGATTTCCAGGTGCGAGGGATTGAAGGCCAGCGCCAGATGCACCGCCCCGCCCGGCGTTTGGACGTCCGAGGAAAAGCCCAAGTGGTACTTCACGTCGCCGGTGCTGCCGACCCGGCGCTTGCCTTCGAACTCGTCGAACAGTTCGCTCGGGGACTTGCCGATGATGTTGACCAGCACGTTCAGCCGGCCGCGATGGGCCATGCCGATGATGATTTCCTGAATGCCCCGCGCGCCGGCCTGCTGGATCAGTTCGTCCATCATCGGGATCAGGCTTTCACCGCCTTCCAGCGAAAAGCGCTTCTGGCCGACGTAGCGGGTGTGCAGGTAGCGCTCCAGACCCTCGGCGGCCACCAGCCAGTGCAGGAGCTCCTTACGCTGGCCGACGGTCAGGTCGAGCCGGGCGCGCTGGCCTTCCAGCCGCTTCTGAATCCAACGCTTTTCCGCCGTCTCGTTGATGTGCATGTACTCAGAGCCGACCGGACCGATGTAGGCATCGCGCAGCAGGCTCATGATCTCGCGCAAGGTCCATTGCGAGGGCGCCACCAGCGAGCCGGTGTTGAACGCGGCCTCCATATCCGCCTCGCTCAAACCGTGATAGCCGGGGTCGAGCTCCGGCACCGGCGGCCGGTTGCGCAATTTCAGGGGATCGAGATCGGCGGCTTTGTGCCCGCGAGTCCGGTAGGCGTTGATGATACGCAACACCGCCGCCTGTTTCTCGGCCGTGTGGGGACTGAGCACCTGCGCCCGGCCCGCGCCGGCTTGCGGTTGCAGCGCCAAGCGCGCGAAGGAGTCGCGAATCGGGCCGTGAGCGACATCGCGGACGCCTTGAGTCTGGGCCTCCAGGTCGCGGAAATACTGCCGCCAATTGATGCTGACCGATTCCGGGTCGGCCAGAAAACTTTCGTAGAGTTCTTCGATGAAAGCCGCGTTACCGCCGAACAAAGGCGAACTTTGACGGAATTGCTCGATGAGAGTGCTCATTCGACTAATGACTCCTCAATGGTGGCGGATGCCCATATCCGACGGTCATGGGCGCGATCTGTTCCTGAGGCGGCTGGAAAGCACGCGGCCACCCTGGATGGCCATCGCCGGGGTCCGGGTTCACTCGAAAACCCGCGACCTCCGTCCCGCTTCAGCGGCGCGGAAATCGGGCTGGCCGAACCCTTGGTTCCCGTGCGGGAACCAGGCGCTGGTGGCTCAATAACCTTGATTATAACGACGGCCAGGATGGCGATAAACCCACACGGTGGCCGCTTGAACCGCCGGCTTTCTCGCCCGCTCCAACAACCCATCTTCCAGAGTTATTGGGAACTTTCCTTAGGGGTAAAGTTTCCGGCGACTGCGCGACTCGCTTCGGCCCGCGCGCCGCGCCCAGCGCGCGTTCGCGCCCAAACGGCCAATAAAGCCTTTCAGCTCCAAAATTTATAATTTTTGCCATCAGAAATCGTCTGCTGTACATTTTCCGTGATGGCGTCTCCGACGTTCGACGCCAGCCGCGTGGCGGATGGATTTCCGGCTGGTTCCGCCACTTAGGTTTGTTCCATTTTGGAGGGAATCGCAATGGCCGCCACCCATCCCCTCGCTCAGGAAAAGCCTGCACCCTATCAGGCCGCTGAAGGCGAACCCTACATGAGCGAGGCTCAGTTGGCTCACTTCCGCAAGCTCCTGACCGATTGGAAAGAAAGCCTGCTTCACGAAGTGGATCGCACCGTCAACCACATGCAGGACGAATCCGCCACCTTCCCCGATCCCAATGACCGCGCCACCCAGGAAGAAGAATTCAGTCTGGAGTTGCGCACCCGCGACCGCGAACGCAAGCTCATTAAGAAAATCAACGAGGCGATCACCCAGATCGAGAGCGGGGATTACGGGTACTGCGAAGCCTGCGGCGTGGAGATCGGTTTGCCGCGCATGTTGGCCCGCCCGACCGCCACCTTATGCATCGATTGCAAGATGCTGGAAGAAATTCGCGAAAAACAAGGAAATTGATCACCCGTTCGGCTGATGCGTCAGCCGGTGACTCCGACCACGCTCCGAGCACGGCTTTCATGCCAGACTCCGCGTCGCCCCCGCGCGGTCGCTTCGCGCCTTCGCCGACCGGTCCCTTGCATTTTGGTTCGCTGATCGCCGCACTGGGCAGCTTTCTGGAAGCCCGCCAGCAAGGCGGCGAATGGTTGGTCCGCATCGAGGACGCGGACACACAGCGCGCCCGCACAGGCGCGGCCGCAGCGATTTTGCGGGCGCTGGACCGATATCAATTGCACTGGGATGGTTCCGTACTCTACCAAAGCCACCAAACGGACGCCTATCAAACCGCGCTGGAGCGACTGTTCGACGCCGGTTTGGCCTACCCGTGCGCGTGCAGCCGGCGAGAGCTGGCGAACCACCCGCGCGCCCGCGATGGCAGCCCGATCTATTCGGGTCGTTGTCGCACCGGCCTCAGCCACGCCGACCGCCCGTTCGCCATCCGGCTGCGGGTCACCGACACCCCGCTGATTTTTCGTGATGCCGTGCAAGGCGAGCACCGCCAGCGCTTGACGGACGACGTGGGTGATTTTGCGATCCGGCGCGCCGATGGCCTGTTCGCCTACCAGTTGGCCGTGGTGGTGGACGATGCCGCTCAAGGCGTCACCCAAGTGGTGCGCGGCTGCGATTTGCTGGACTCGACGCCCCGGCAGATCTACTTGCAACAGGCGCTGGGCCTGCCGACGCCGCGTTACGCTCACCTACCGGTCGCGACCGACCGGCGCGGCCGTAAGCTGAGCAAGCAAACCGGCGCCACCGCCCTCGACCTGCTCGATCCGGCACCCGCCTTGTGGGCCGCTCTCGATTTTCTCGGACAAGCGCCGCCGCCCGACTTACGGCGGGAACCGCCAGCGACGATTTTGGCTTGGGCGCTGGCGGGCTGGCGTCTGGATGCGGTGCCGGCGACCCCCTCTCGCCGCTGGCTGGACGCCGACGTTGCGCGCCACGTTGCATCCGATCGCCAGGAATCGGATCGTCGAGCTATAGACAAGGCTAAGGACGTGGTCTAAAAAAGAATGACCACCAGCGGATGCTGGACGGTTTTCATCGTCCCCCGCTCGCGCCCCTCCATATAAATCCTCACCAAAGGAGAATCACGGTAATGTCCGATGTCAAGGTCTATCCCGTACCGGCTGAAGTCGCCTCTAAAGCCTGGATTAACAACGACCAATATCTGTCGATGTACAAGCGCTCGATCGACGATCCCGAAGGCTTTTGGGCCGAGCAAGCCGACCAATTACTCTCCTGGTCCAAGCGTTGGGACAAGGTGCTGGACTGGGATTTCACCAAGGGCCACATCCGCTGGTTCGACGGCGGCAAGCTCAACGTCAGCCAAAACTGCCTGGACCGCCATCTGGCCGCCCGCGGCGATCAAGTCGCCATCATTTGGGAAGGCGACAATCCGGCCGAAGACAAGAAGATCACCTACAAGCAACTGCACCAAGACGTCTGCAAATTCGCCAACGCCTTGAAAGATCTGGGCGTTAAGAAGGGCGACCGGGTTTGCATCTACATGCCGATGATCCCGGAAACCGCCGTCGCCATGCTGGCTTGCACCCGTATCGGGGCCGTTCACTCCATCGTGTTTGGCGGCTTCTCTCCCGACTCGCTGAAAGACCGCATCATCGACGCCGAATGCAACGTGGTGGTCACCTCCGATGAAGGCTTGCGCGGCGGGCGCAAGGTGCCGATGAAGGCCAACGCCGACAAGGCGCTGCAAAGCACGCCGAGCGTCAAGAAGATGGTGGTGGTCAAGCGCACCGGCGGCAACGTCGCTTGGGAGAACGGCCGCGACGTGTGGTATCACGACGTGATGGCCAAGGCCAGCGCCGACTGCCCGCCGGAGCCGATGGACGCCGAAGACCCGCTGTTCATCCTCTACACCTCCGGCTCCACCGGCAAGCCCAAGGGCGTGCTGCACACCACCGGCGGTTATCTGCTGCACGCGGCGATCACCCACAAATACATCTTCGACTATCACGACGGTGATATTTATTGGTGTACCGCCGACGTGGGCTGGGTGACCGGCCACACCTATATCGTCTACGGACCACTGGCCAACGGCGCGACCTCGATCATGTTCGAGGGCATTCCGACGTATCCGAACGTCAGCCGGTTCTGGGAAGTGGTCGACAAGCACCAGGTCAACATCTTCTACACCGCGCCGACCGCGATCCGCTCGCTGATGCGCGAGGGCGAGGAGCCGGTCAAGCGCACCTCCCGCAAGAGCCTGCGGCTGCTGGGATCAGTGGGCGAGCCGATCAATCCGGAAGCCTGGGAGTGGTATTACAACAACGTCGGCGACGGACGCTGCCCGATCGTCGATACCTGGTGGCAGACCGAAACCGGCGGCATCCTGATCACCCCGCTGGCGGGCGCGACCCCCTTGAAGCCCGGTTCCGCCACCCGGCCGTTCTTCGGCGTGTGTCCGGCGCTGGTGGACGCCGAAGGCCAGTTCCTGGAAGGCGCGACCGACGGCAATCTGGTCATTACTCGCCCCTGGCCCGGCATCATGCGCACCGTGTACGGCGATCACCCACGCTTCATCGAGACCTATTTCTCGATGTACAAGGGGCTTTATTTCACCGGCGACGGCGCGCGGCGCGACGAGGACGGCTATTACTGGATCACCGGCCGCGTCGATGACGTGATCAATGTCTCCGGCCACCGCATGGGCACCGCCGAGGTCGAATCGGCGCTGGTGCTGCACCCGGCGGTCGCCGAGGCGGCGGTGGTCGGCTACCCGCACGATCTCAAGGGCCAAGGCATCTACGCCTACGTCACCTTGAAAGTCGGTGTCGAGCCGACCGAGGCGTTGCGCAAGGAGCTGATCGCCCATGTCCGCAAGGAAATCGGCCCGATCGCCTCGCCCGATGTTCTGCAATGGGCGCCAGGTCTTCCCAAGACCCGCTCCGGCAAGATCATGCGCCGCATCCTGCGCAAGATCGCCGCCAACGAAGTCGATCAGTTGGGGGATACTTCGACCCTGGCCGATCCGAACGTGGTCACCGATCTGGTCGACAACCGAGCCGTGAAGTAGCGCGAGCGCTTATAATCATAACGATGCCATAATCTTGACCCGGCCTTCACCCCCGAGAAGGCCGGGTTTTTTATTGGTCTTTGTGGGACTGGCGCACGCCGGTTTCATCGATCCAGGCGCTCACCAGCCGCGCCGGTGTCATCTCAAAATAGACGTTTCTGACCGTCACCCCCGGCCAGAGCGGCACGCCCAGCTCGGTGGCCGCCATCTCCTCCGGCACCACTGGAGGATCGCTCGCCGCGCGCCGTTTGAAACTCTCGCAACAGACGTAAAACGGCACGCCCTGCTCCCGCGCCGCCAGCGCCAGCAAATACGTTCCCGCTTTGTTGAGAACCGCACCGTCCGCCAGCACGCTGTCGGCTCCGACCAGCACCGCGTCGGCTTGAGCGACAAACAGCCCCATTTGAGCGTCGGTGATATAGACCGTCGGCACTTTCCAGTCTGCAAGCTGCTCGGCGAGGCGGCGTCCTTCCTCCAGCGGCCGCGATTCGGTGACGATCATCCGCAAACCCGCGTCCTTGAGCAGCCGACAGCTTTCCAGCACGGTGGAGCTGAAACTGTGGGTCATGACGGTCCGTCCGCTCCCCAGCAAGCGGGCGGCATGGGCGGCACAGCCGGCGACAGCTCGTTGCGAGCTTTCGATCAACCCCTCCGCCCGCCCGGCGGCCGAACGACGGGCTACCGGCAAATTCAACCGGGCATCGACCGCCAGGCCGTCGTTCCAGCGCCGCAGCAGGTTACCGACCGGCGTCATGCTGGGCCGGGTTTCGATCAAGCCAGCGGATAGTTGCAACAGCTGTTTCCGCCATTCCGCCACGCTCCCAGCTGGCAGTTCGCGGGCCGCTTGCGCCAGGATCGCCAAACAGCAACGCGCCAGCTCGCTGGCCCCCTGAATCCGATCCTCGCGAACTTCCGTGATTTTTTGGTTGAATTCTGCTGGACTCATTGCTCAAAATTCTAACACAGGCTTAAAAATAACCTTGGCGCCGATCAGCCCGCGCCCTTTGTCAGTCAGGAGACCCCGCCATGAGCGACGTTGATCCCATCATCGGCAACTGGTATCGCAACGAGGAAACCGGTAACGATTTCGAGGTCGTTGCCCTTGATGAAGACGCGCAGACCATCGAAATTCAGTACTTTGATGGGGAAGTGGAAGAGTTGGAGCTGGACGCTTGGTACGAGTTACCGCTCGAAGCCATCGAGTCTCCGGATGATTGGTCCGGCCCCTTCGATGGCCTGGAAGAAGACGAACTCGGCTACGAAGAGGGCGATGAACTGAGCGACGAAGACGACCTGCTGGCCGACCGCGACGAAGACTGAGCGCCGCCCAAGCCGGACCAGCGCGTCATTCCCGTCAAACGTCAGCGCTCGCGGCGCGCTTTGGCGAACGCATCGGCCAAAGCGCCGGGACGTGATTCGGATGACTCCAGACGGCTGGAGTGGGCGGGCGGCTTGGCGGGTCGGTCTCGCTGCTCTCCGCGGGATGCCGGCGGGCGGCGGGCGGACGCAAGCCGAGTCGCAGCGTCGCTAACCGGTTCGCTCAGCCGCAGACTTAAGGCGATCCGCCGCCGCTTGAGATCCACTTCCAGCACTTTGACCTTGACCACTTGACCCACTTTCACCACCTCGCGAGGGTCTTTGACAAAACGATCCGCCAGCGCCGACACATGGACCAGCCCGTCCTGATGCACGCCGATGTCCACGAACGCGCCGAAGTTGGCGACATTGGTCACCACGCCCTCCAACACCATGCCCGGCTGTAAATCGGTCAAGCTCTCCACGCCGTCCCTGAACGCGGCGGTTTCGAACGCCGGACGGGGATCGCGACCCGGCTTTTCCAGCTCCAGCAAAATATCGCGCACGGTCGGCAGGCCGAAACGCGGATCGGTAAAGCGCGTCGCCTCGATGGTTTTTAGAAACGTCGCGTTACCCAACACCTCATGCAAGCCGCGCCCGCTGGCGGCGAGGATGCGTTCGACCACCGGATAGGCTTCCGGGTGGACGGCGGAACGATCTAGGGGATTGTCGCCGCTGTTGATCCGTAAAAAGCCGGCCGCTTGCTCGAAGGTCTTGTCGCCCAAGCGCGGCACTTTTAACAAGTGTTCCCGCCGCCGGAACGCGCCGTTGGCATCCCGGAATTCGACGATGTGGCGGGCCAGCGTCGCGTTCAGTCCAGCGACTCGGGCCAGCAGCGGTGCGGAGGCGGTATTCACGTCCACCCCGACCGCGTTCACACAATCTTCGACCACCGCATCCAACGCCCGCGCCAGCCGGGTCTGGCCGACATCGTGCTGGTATTGACCGACGCCGATGGCCTTGGGCTCGATCTTGACCAATTCCGCCAGCGGGTCTTGCAGGCGGCGGGCGATCGATACCGCGCCGCGCAGCGAGACATCCACTTCGGGAAATTCTCGCGCCGCCAGTTCGGACGCTGAATAGACTGAAGCGCCCGCCTCCGACACCACCAGCTTGTGCAGCTTGAGTTCGGGATAGCGTTTCATCAACTCGACCGCCAGCCGTTCGGTCTCGCGCGAGGCGGTGCCGTTGCCGATGCTGAGCAATTCCACGCGATGGCGACGGCACAGTTCGGCCAGCGCGTGCAGGCTTTCGTCCCACTGGTTGCGCGGAACGTGCGGATAAATCGTCGCGGTTTCGACCAGCTTGCCGGTCGCATCCACCACCGCGACTTTGACCCCGGTGCGCAAGCCCGGATCGAGCCCCAGCGTCGGTCGCGCGCCGGCCGGCGCGGCCAGCAACAAATCGCGCAAATTACGGGCGAACACCTGAATCGCTTCCTCCTCGGCGGCTTCGCGCAAACGCTGCTTCAATTCGGTATCCAGATGCGGCAGCAGCTTGACCTTCCAGGCCCAGCGCGCGGTTTCCCGCAGCCAGGCATCAGCGGGACGGCCAGCATCGCGCAGTTGAAAATGGCCCACCACCAACCGTTCGCCGGGATCGGGTTCGGAGGCGGTGGGATCGCCGATTTCCAGAGTCAATTGCAGCACGCCCTCGTTGCGCCCCCGAAACAGCGCCAGGGCGCGATGCGACGGAATGCGCTGGAGCGCTTCCCGGTAGTCGAAATAATCCCGAAACTTAGCGCCCTCATCGGCCTTGCCCTCGACCAGTTGCGAATGCAGCACCGCCTTATCCCAAAGCCATTCGCGCAGCCGCGCCAGCAGTTCGGCGTTTTCGGCGAACTCTTCCATCAAGATTTGCCGCGCGCCGTCCAGGGCCGCTCTCACGTCGGCAATGCCGCGTTCTGGATCGATGAAGGCGGCGGCGGCTTGTTCGGGCGCTTGCGTCGGATCGCCCAGCAAACCCTGAGCGAGCGGCCTCAAGCCGGCTTCGCGCGCGATCTGGGCCTTGGTGCGGCGCTTGGGCTTATAAGGAAGATAGAGATCTTCCAACCGGGTCTTGGTGTCGGCGGCAAGCAACGCGCTTTCTAATTCGGCGTTCAGTTGACCCTGCTCGCGGATGCTGGCGAGGATGACGCCGCGCCGGTCCTCCAGTTCGCGCAGATAACCGAGCCGCTCTTCCAACAAGCGAAGCTGCGTGTCATCCAAACCGCCGGTGGCTTCCTTACGGTAGCGGGCGATAAATGGCACGGTCGAGCCGTCATCCAGCAAGTTGACGGCGGCTTCAATCTGGCGTTGTGGAACGGAAAGCTCACGGGCGAGGATTTGGATGAGAGTCATAAACGCTTCCCAAAAAACCAAAGGGGAAGACCTCTTTCGGCCTTCCCCTTGACATTATTGAGTGACCGTTTTTCAGAGCAGCGGCTTTTCCGATACGATCAAGCCGTCCTCGTCAGCGTAGAGGTAGTGACCCGGCACAAATTGCACCCCGGCAAAGCGCACCGACACGTCACGCTCGCCGACCCCACGTTTGACGCTCTTGAGCGGATGAACGCCCAGCGCCTTGACGCCGAGGTCGATTTCGGCGATGGCGGCGGAATCGCGGATACAGCCGTTCACCAACACGCCGGCCCAGTCGTTCGCCTCGGCCAGTTCGGCGAGCTGGTCGCCGAGCAGCGCGCAGCGCATGGAGCCGCCGCCGTCCACCACCAGCACCCGACCTTTGCCCTTTTCTTCCAACGCGGTGCGGACCAGAGAATTATCCTCGAACACCTTCAGGGTCACGATGGGTCCGAAGAACATGGTTTCGCCGCCGTAATCGCCAAACAGCGGTTCGGCGACTTGCAGACGGTCGGCAAACTCGTCGCACAGATCGGTCGTTTTGAAGTCCATGGAATGACTCTCTCAAATTGGCAAGGGTTATTTGTCGGCAGTCTAGCACATCGACCGCACTTCAACGGCTGGTGATTTTCAGCTCGATGCGGCGGTTGCGACGGTAGGCGTCCGGGCTGTCCGCCGGGTCGATGGGGTGATATTCACCCATGCCGACCGCCGCCAAACGTTGCGGCGGAACCCCTTGCTGGATCAGATAATTCACCACCTGTTGCGCCCGCGCGGTGGACAATTCCCAATTGGACGGAAACCGGCCGCCGCGGATCGGCGCCCGGTCGGTGTGACCTTGCACTTCGATGATGACCGGCAAATCCGGCGGCAAGCGTGCGGCCAACTGCTGGTAAACCATCGCAAATTTATCCAGATCGCCGCTGCCGGAGGCCGAAAGCGTCGCCTCGCCCGAGGCGAACAGCACCTCCGATTGGAACACGAAGCGATCGCCCACCACCTTGATGTCGGGATTGTTGGCGAACACTTCCCGCAAGCGGCCAAAAAACTCGCTGGCGTATTTTTCCAGCTCCTCGACCCGCTCCAGCAGCTTCTTCTTCAAGGCAGTATCGAGCGCCTCGATTCGCCCTTTCTGCGCGACGATGACCGCATCGCGCTGCGTCAATTCCTGCTGGTTGGCGGCCAAGGCCCGATTGAGCCGTTCCATTTCCGTCGCCAGCCGCTCGGCGCGAGCACCGAGCAGCGCAGCCTGCTCCTGGGCGCCGGTCAAGCTTTGTTCGGCTTTGGTCTTATCAGTGTTCAACAACTCGCGCGCGGCTTGCACCGCCGCCAGCTCGTCGCGCAATTGCGCCAAGAGCGTGTCCCGGTCGCCGACCGTGGATTCCAGACCTCGCACTTGGCCTCGCAACCGCTCCGTTTCTTTCTCAGCGTCGCCGGCCACCCCTTCCAAGTGATTGACGATGCGCTGTAGCTGGCCAATCGCGTTGTCTTTACCCAGGATATCGCGGCCGATCAAGACTTCGGTAATGACGAAGACCGTAATCAGAAACACCAGCACCATGACCAAACCGCTCAGCGCGTCGGTAAAGGCGGGCCAGATGTTGAACTCGCTGATCGGATCACGCCGGCGGGGCATGGCCGTCCGCATCCCGAGCAAGGCCCGTCTTCAATTCCAGCAACCAGGCGATGGTCCGCAGTTCGTGACGCAGATCGCCGGTGCGGTCGTTTTCAATGTTCTGCAAGGTCGTCCGCAGCGCTTCGATCCGTTCGCCGAGATTTGCCACCTGCTCCGCGACCCGCGTCACCCCCTCGCCGCGGTTGGCCATGTGTTCCGTGGTCGCCGCCACCCGCTCCAGCCGGTCGGCGGTCGCTTGCAGCAGCGCGGCCAAATGACGCGGCGAAATCGTTTCCGTCTGGGCGGTGACCGTCACCACCGGCCGCCACAGCGGCACCAGATCGCTGACCACCAGCGCCTCCAGTTGCGCGTGGTGATCGTTCTGGGCGTGAAACAGTTGCAGCTCCAGAAACCCGAGCGACAACGCGCCCAACAAGCCGAACAGAGAGGCCGAAAACGAGGTGCCCATTCCGCCCAAGGGCGCGGCCAACCGATCCTTGAAATTGGCGATCAGGGTCATGGTGTCAGCCGCTTTTTCGGCGGACAACCCGCCGATCACGTCGCGCACGCCGGCGATGGTCAACAGCAGGCCGTAGAAGGTACCGATCAGGCCGAGCAAGACCAAGGCGCCGACCAAATAGCGCACCAGCGCCCGCTGGTCGTCGCCGCGGGCCGCCAGCGAATCGAGCAGATATGGCAGGCTAGCGGCGGCGTCGCCGTGGCCGACGACCCGATGGACTTTGTGCAAGAACTCGCTCACGTTCCGCCGCCAGCCATTTCCCAACAACCTGGCGTCGGCTTGCGCCAGCGGCAATTCGCGGCGGCGGGCTTGCAAGGTCACGGCGGCAACCTGCTCGGCGGCGCGCACGTCGGACAGCGCGCCTAACAGCGCCTTGAGGGTGTAAGCCACTCCAACCAAAAACGCGGCGGCAATCGTGCCGTTCAAATAGGGATTGGTCAGAAACGCAGCGGTCAGCGGTTTCTGAAAAAACAAGCCCAGCGCGGCCAGCGCGGCCAGAAACAGCAACGAGCGCAACAGGTAGCGCGTGGCGCCCCGATTGGAGCGTCGGTCGGAATGGGTTATGGGCATGATCTATCCATCGTTTTCCGAAACAGGGAGCGCACTTTACAGGAATCAGCCAAACGATGGATACCCGACAACCGAATGGCACAACGGTTGCTAGCCGCTGAAATCTTGTCCCCAGTTTCCATTAAAGACCATCTCATTCAGCGGCTTGCGGGTTCGCGACGCCACTTCTTTTCGGCGCAGGTCGTCCGACAAAACGTCGGCCGGGGCGGGATGACCCACCGCGATCATCGCCATGCAGGTATGATCGGTGGGAATGTTGAAACGCGACTTGGCCTGATCGGCGTCGAATCCCCCCATCTGGTGTAGCGCCAAACCCAGCGCGGTCGCTTGCAAAGCGAGATTCGCGCTGGCCGCGCCGGTATCGTGCTGGGCAAAGCGATTCAGCTTGCCGTTGTGCTGGAAGTTGGGCGCCGCCACCGACAACAGCAGCAGAGCGGCATTCTTAACCCAGACTTGATTGCCTTCGGCCAAGCATTCAAAGGCTCGTTGCCAACCGACGGGATCGCCGAAGCGGTCCCAAACCAGATAGCGCCAAGGTTGATCGCCATAACACGACGGCGCCCAACGGGCCGCTTCTAGCAAGGCAAGCAACTGTTCGCGACTGACCGGTTTGGTTGGGTTCATGGCGCGCGGGCTCCAGCGCCGGGCGATGACATCTGCGATGGCCACCTGGGTGACAGCGGGCTTTTCGAGCATGACGATCCTCTCTGGATGGTTGGTGATGGCAACTTGCATTAAAGACGCCGCAGAGGAAAAGCGCGAGAATAGGCCCGTTTCCAGATCTTCGGCCAGCGTTTTACACGGGGAGTCTTCATGTCCTACCAACAGGAAATCAACGACTATCTCAGCCGCCACGTTCCGCTGTTTCATGCCATGCAGGCGCGGCTGGATCGCTGCGACGAGACCGGCTTGAGCATGACGGCACCGCTGGCGCCGAACATCAACGACAAGGGTATCGCTTTCGGCGGTTCGATGGCGGCCATTGCCTCATTGACCGGCTGGGCGCTGACTCGCATCACCTTGCGAGAGCACGGCGAAACCGCCGAAATTTTCATCACCGACAGCAGCTTGAAATTTCTACGACCGGTACGCGGCGAGATCGCGACCGAATGTGCCCGCCCGGACCCGGCGGTCACCGCGCGGTTCATCGACAGCTATCGCCAGCGCGGCAAGGCCCGCTGGACGGTGGAGGTGACAATCCGCGCCGAGGGCGAACTGGCGATGACCTTTCTCGGACAATACGGGATTTTTTAAGCGCAAGCCGCGCGAATGCAGAACGCCCCAGCACGCCATGACCGATGAAGTCATCATTCAATACGACGGCCGCGAATTTTGCTTCAAGTCGCCGGCGCGGGTGATCGCGGCCCTGCGGCCAGAGCAGGTCGTTCCGGCCTTGCAGGCGCTTGAAGCCGCCGTCAACCGACACCGCCAATACGCCGCCGGCTATATCAGTTACGAAGCCGCCGCCGCGTATGGCCTCGCCGTCCGCGCACCGCCGCGCGGCTTGCCGTTGCTCTGGTTTGGCCTTTACGATGGCGCGGCCATTCTGGATGCCCCCGCAACCCCGACCATCGGGCCATTGTCGGCCGCTTGTTATTCGATCGGATCGTGGCAACCCGCCATCGAGCGCGCCGCTTATGAAAAAGTGGTCGGTCGCGTCAAGGACTACCTCGCGCACGGTCACAGTTATCAGGTCAACTATACCTTTCCGCTGCACGCCACCTTCGCGGGCGAGCCGAGAGCGCTGTTCGCCGATCTGAAGGCCGTTCGTCAGGGCGGCTACACCGCCTTCATCGACATCGGCCGCTTCGTCATTTGTTCTGTCTCGCCCGAGCTTTTTTTCCGGCTGGACGGCGAACGCTTGCTCGCCAAACCGATGAAAGGCACGGCGGCGCGCGGCCGGACCTTAGCGGAAGATCAAAGCCACAGCGCCGGCTTGCGACAATCACCGAAAAACCGGGCCGAGAATTTGATGATCGTAGACATGATCCGCAACGATCTGGGTCGGGTCGCTCGAACCGGCAGCGTAGCCGTGCCGCGCTTGTTTACAGTGGAACGTTACCCTACCCTGCTGCAAATGACCTCTACCGTCACCGCCCAAACCCGCGCCTCAGTGGCGGAGATTCTGGCGAACTTGTTTCCCTGCGCATCGATCACCGGCGCTCCCAAGGTGCGCACCATGGAGATCATCCAGGAACTGGAGCCGCAACCGCGCGGGGTGTATACCGGCTCCATCGGCTTCATCGGCCCCGACCGTCATACCTGCTTCAACGTCGCCATCCGCACGGTGCTGATCGACCGCCAGCGGCAACAGGCTAGCTACGGCGTGGGCGGCGGTTTGGTCTGGGATTCGGACCCGGCGGAAGAATACCAAGAATGTCTGCTCAAGGCGCGGGTGCTGACCGCGCCGTCACCCTCGTTTCAGTTGCTGGAGACGCTGCTGTGGGAACCAGAAACCGGTTATTTTCTGCGAGCGGCACATCTGGCGCGGCTGGCGGATAGCGCCGTTTATTTCGACGTACCGCTCGACCGAGCCGCCATCGAAGCGCGCTTGACGGCACTGGCGGTGAATTTGAACGAGGCCAGCAAAATTCGCCTGCTGGTCAATCTGGACGGGGCGTTTACTGTGGAAACGATGCCGCTGGCGGCGACCGGATCACCACAACCACAGCGCGTCGCCCTGGCCGCCACGCCGGTCGATTCGAGCGCTATCTGGCTGTACCATAAGACCACCCGGCGCGAGGTGTACGATGCGGCTCGCGCCGCGCGACCGGATTGCGCTGACGTGATCCTGTGGAACGAACGCGGCGAACTGACCGAGGCGTGCATGGCGAACGTGGTGCTGGACTTGGCAGGCTGCTGGTGCACCCCACCCATAACCAGCGGCTTGCTGGCCGGCACCTTTCGAGGCTGGCTGCTCGCCGCTGGCCAGATTCAGGAACGGGTTTTGACGCGGGCCGATTTACGCGCGGCGCGGCGCATCGTCCTGATCAATTCCGTTCGGAAATGGCGACCGGCCCTGTTGGTTTCCTGACCGAGATCCAGACAGCAGGCTCGGCCAATCCCACGAACGCCAAAGGCTCCAATGCCTCAACCGTTCACGTCCGGTTAGGCAAATCACGCCGGCCGTGCTACAGTGTCAAGCAAGTTTGTCGCCGTGCGGTCCGGTCCGCACCCTGAGTTCCTGACCGATTCCCTGCCGGAATCGTCGCAAGCGGGTCATTCGATCCCTGTTTCTCCTGCAAACCCGTCGTGGTCTGTCCCCTGTCGGGGATGTCCCGATCTCCCATCAATGAATAACAGTCAGTCTGCCTGGATCGGCTCCGCGCCCGCGCGAGAGCAGGCGGATTCAGGAATATTACATGCCTTTTGCTGCTCTCGGGCTGACGGACAACTTGGCGCGCGCCGTCGCCAGCCAAGGTTATGCCGCACCCACCCCGATTCAATCCAAAGCGATCCCGCTGGTTCTGGCGGGACGCGATGTGCTGGCCTCCGCGCAAACCGGCACCGGCAAAACCGCCGCCTTTACCCTGCCGCTGCTGCAACGCTTGCAGCAAGCCAACAATCCGACGCCGCGCAGCCCATCGCGCGCTCAGCCGATCCGCGCCCTGGTGCTGACGCCGACTCGCGAGCTGGCCGCTCAAGTGGCTGATAGCGCCCGCGTTTACGGCCGCCATGCCCCCATCCGCAGCGCGGTGATGGTCGGCGGCGTCAGCCTCAAACCGCAATGCGATGCTTTGCGGCGCGGCGTGGACCTGCTGGTCGCCACCCCCGGCCGGCTGCTCGATCACGTCAACCAAGGCAACGTCGATCTGTCCAAAGTCGAAATTCTGGTGCTGGATGAAGCCGACCGGATGCTGGACATGGGCTTCATTCCGGCGATCCGGCGCATTCTGGCCCTGTTGCCCCGCCGGCGGCAGAATTTGTTGTTCTCAGCCACGCTTCCCGAAACGATCCGCGAGCTCGCCACCGACTTGCTGCACGATCCGGTCACTATCGATGTCGCGCCGCGCAACGCCACCGCTTCCTTGGTCCACCAGCAGATTCATCCCGTGGATCAGGATCGGAAGTCTGACTTGCTGGCCCACCTGCTGCACGCGGGCGACGGCGAACAAACCCTGGTGTTCACCCGCACCAAGCACGGGGCCGACCGGCTGACGCGCCAGCTCGAACGAGCCGGCCTGCGCGCGGCCGCCCTGCACGGCAACAAGAGCCAAGCGGCCCGCACTCGCGCGCTGGCGGACTTCAAGCAGGGGCAGGTGCGCGTGTTGGTGGCGACCGATATCGCCGCGCGCGGGCTGGACATCGCCCAACTGCCGCTGGTGGTGAATTACGAGCTGCCGCACGTCCCGGAAGATTACGTTCACCGGATCGGTCGCACCGGACGAGCCGGCCGCGACGGGGTGGCGCTGTCCCTGGTGAGCGATGATGAGACGCCGCGCCTGAACACGATCCAGCGCCTGCTGGGCCGCACCCTGCCCTCAATAGTGGTGGACGGCTTCGCCCCGGCGCGCAAAATCCGTTCCGCTTCGGCCGCGTCCGCGGCTCCGACCCGCGCGGCCCAGACTCCAGCCACCCCTACACGCGGCTCCAACACCACCGGTCGGCCCGCCGGCAAGCGGCCGGACCGCACCCCTCGAACGCTCGTGGCTCCGACCCATCGGAACTCCAATCGGCCGCGCAGCCACCAACCCGCTACTCATTTGGCGAAATCAGGAGGACGCTCATGAAGATGATTTTCGTCGGCAACCTACCTTCGGATGCGACGGAGCAGGAAATCACCCAGTTATTCTCGACCCACGGCCGGGTGCGCTCGCTGCGGCTGGTGCGCGATGTGTTCAGCGGAAACTGTCGCGGCTTCGGCTTCGTGGAAATGGAAGGGCACGAGGCCCGGGCGGCCATCGGCGCGCTGAACGGTTGGGAACTGCGCGGCCAGCGGCTGAAGGTCAATGAGGAACGGCCCAAGGAGCGCTCCGGCGGCCGTCGCCGTTAGCGCCTCAACGCCTCACGACCGCGGCTATCGCCGCGAGGGCCACCGCGGCGGCCCTCGCGGCTGTAACGCCGAGCCGGGCTGGGATGTCGGGACGCCACTCCTCGCGCGCGATCGGTAACGCGGCGCCATCAATCGCCCACGACAGGGCGCTTTCAAACCGATCCCGTCAACCGCTCCCGCGCCTCCTGATACTTGGCGGTGGTCTTGGCGACGATCTCCGCCGGTAGTTCCGGTCCCGGCGGCTGCTTGTTCCAAGCCAGCGTCTCCAGATAATCGCGCACGAATTGTTTGTCGAAGCTGGGTGGGTTGACGCCGGGCCGGTACTGGTCGGCCGGCCAGAACCGTGAGGAATCGGGGGTCAACACTTCGTCCATCAGCACCAGCTCGCCGCGCTCGTCCAATCCGAATTCGAATTTGGTATCGGCGATGATAATGCCCCGTTTTAGGGCATAGTCGGCGGCGTCCCGATATATCCGCAAGCTGACCGCCCGGACCTGCTCCGCCAGTTGTTGGCCGATAACGCCGGCTACCGTTTTGAAGCTGACGTTCTCATCGTGCGCCCCCAGCGCCGCCTTGGTGGATGGCGTAAAGAGCGGCTCCGGCAGCCGATCCGCCAATCGCAATCCGGCGGGCAGTTGAATGCCGCACACCGTGCCGTCCCGTTGGTAATCTTTCCAACCGGAACCGATCAGATAACCTCGCACGATGGCCTCCACCGGCAGGCCCCGCAGCCGCCGAGCCACCACCGCCCGGCCGGCGACCCGCGCGCGCTCGGCGGGATCGGGCAACACCTGCTCCAACGTCTTTTCGGCCCGCTGCAAGTGATCGGGTACGATGGCGCGGGTGCGCTCGAACCAAAAATTCGATACGGCCGTCAATATTGCGCCTTTGCCGGGAATTGTCGTGGGCAAAATAACGTCAAAGGCAGAAAGTCGGTCGCTGGCCACCATCAGCAGATGGCGGTCGTCCGCCGTGTAAAGATCGCGCACCTTGCCGCGATAGCTCAAGGGTAGGCTGGCAATTTCGGGCGGCGCGATCGACGCGATGGTGGCCATGAAGCGACTGTCTCCTGAAATGAAAAGGATCGACGCCGTGCATTGTAGCCGGCCGAGCCGTTCCAGAACATCAACGCCGCTTCGGCTCGCTCGAACCGACCTTTCGGGTATTGCCCCTTTCACCGATACGGTATGCTTGCGCCATGAACCTTACCGATAGCTTGTTACCCGCTGATTTACTGCTGTTGGCCAACTTCATCTGGGTGCTGATCCTATGGCAAGCTCTGCGGCAAGCGCCTTGGCGAGCGTTCCTGGCGCAGCCCAACCTCCAGCATGTCCTCCTCGGGGCTTCCGTCGCGTTATTCTTGATGTGGATTTTCGAGGCGGGGATCCGGCCAGCGCTGGGTTTCCACTTCCTCGGCGTGACGGTATATACTTTGATGTTTGGCTGGTCGCTGGGCGTGATCGGCGTCAGCCTGATCGCGGTCGGAGTCACGGTCACCAGCGGCGACTGGTCGGCACTGGCCATGAACGCCTTATTATTGGGAATCTTGCCGGTATCGACCAGCTACGCTGTTTACCGTCTCGTGTACCGTTACCTGCCGCGGCACCTGTTCATTTATATTTTCCTGTGCGCCTTCTTCAACGCCATGATTGCCGCCGGCGCGGTCATTCTGACGTTAGTCACGTTATTGGTCTTTGCCGAAAGCTATACATTTTCCCGAATCAGCAATGAGTATTTACCTTTCGTGCCGCTTTATCTGTTCCCGGAAGGTATGCTCAACGGGATGGTGACGACCGCCTTAATCGTCTTAAAGCCCGACTGGCTGAAAACCTATGATGATGAGATTTATTTAAAACACTGACTAAAGCACCGACTAAAGCCAGCCGCGGAAAACACCCAATAACACCGGACTCGATTGAAACCGATCATTGCGAATTTTTTACGAGGCTTTAAGGAAACCGTGCTGGGCAAATTGTTTGGCGGAGCATTTGGTTTTTTGGTCGGCGGGCCGTTGGGCGCGCTGTTTGGAGCGGCGGTCGGCCACAATTACGATCAGCGCTTGTGGACCTTAGGCTCGAAATCAGCGGGCGGCGACCAGGATCGCGTACCGGCGCAATTCATCCGCATCGCTTTTGAATTGATGGGATATATCGCCAAAACCGACGGTCGGGTATCGGAGGCGGAAATCAGCGCGACCCGCACCGTCATGCAGCATTTAGGACTGAACGACCGCCAACAACGCACCGCCATCGATTGCTTCACCGCTGGCAAGCAACCGGATTACTCCGTGGATGCCGCGCTTGAAACGCTGCGCAAGACGTGCGCCAACCGATTCGGCCTCCTGCATCAGCTCTTGGAAATGCAGCTCAATGTCGCCTATGCCGACGGCGCGCTGCATCCGCGCACCCACGACCGGCTGCGCTCGATCGCCGGGCGGTTGGGAATGCCTCATCTTCAATTCGATGCATTGCATGGCCTGTTCCGCGCCCGCCACCATCAGTCGCGAGGACAGCGCCAGCAAAACGACGCGCGAGCGGATAACGGCCACGCGCACGACTATCGGACCCATAGCTCCCGCCCGACCACCGGCGTCAACTCGCTCGGACAAGCCTATGCCATATTAGGGCTGAAGCCAGAAGCCGGCACCGACGATATCAAATTGGCGTATCGCCGGCTGTTGAAGCGTCACCATCCCGATAAATTAGCCGCCGGAAACGCCTCAGCGGCCGAGATAAAAAAGGCCACCGAAAAAACCCGCGAGATTACCGCTGCCTACGAACGGATTCGGGAAGCCCGCGGCTTCTAGAAACTTGAAACACTCTAACAAGTTCAAGCTTTGGCGGGCGTGGGCATTTTTTTGTTGCCGAAACTGAATAGTCTCTTGAGGCGGCTGAAAAACGAATCGCCTCCTTGTTTCATAGGGCCTTGCTTGATCAAGTGCGCCCCCAAGGCCTTGTCGTCTTTCATGATGTGCTCGACCAGCCAGCGCTTTAGAAAGAACAGCAAATCGTAATTGGATGCGTTAGGGTCTTCATCATATTTTTTGATGTGAGCGCCGACCATATCGATCAGCTGATCGTGCTGCTTTTTATGGGTGCTGATACCCGGATAATTGGAAATGCTCATCAAGCTCTCTTCGGTCGCGAAATGAACTTTCGTATATTCAACCAACCGGGTCAGCACTTCATCCCTGGCTTCTTTTCCCCAGCCCCCTTTGATGCCTTCGCTCATCTCATTCACCATGGCGGCCAACCCTTTATGTTGGTCGTCAATTTCCTGAACGCCTACACTCAAGGCGTCCGACCACTCAATAAAATCTTTCTTGATCGGAAAAGAGTCTTTGATTCTGACTGATGTCGGTTCTTTCATCGAAATTTGTTCCTAAGGTTACAGGTTATGGGAGTTTTCAGAGTTGAAGCTGAACCCTGCCAAGCCACAGTTTCACACGCTTGCAGTATAGTTTATCTGACTACTCATCTAGATTACAAGCCAGCAATAAAATATATACTAACTATTTAACTATCAGAGATGAATACATCAAAAAATTCATACTTTAGAGTTACTAATTAAAGTTTATCTTACAATAAAACCAATATTAAAATAAAAATCGCTCCTTATATAATTCCACGCTCTGCTAAAGAAATGGCATGGCTGTCACCAATAACGATATGATCGAGCAAACGGACATCGATCAGCGCCAGCGCTTCTTTCAGACGCACCGTCAGTAATTCATCGGCGCGACTGGGTTCGGCCACGCCCGATGGATGATTGTGCGCCACGATGGCGGCGGCGGCATTATGGTAAAGCGCCCGTTTGATCACCTGCCTCGGATGCACCGAAGAACTGTCGATCGTGCCGAAAAACAATTCTTCGAACTGGATGACCCGGTGTTTGTTGTCCAGAAACAGAACGGCGAATACTTCGTGCGAATGATGGCGGAGCCGCGCCATCAGATAGCGTCGGGTATCCGCCACACTTTGGATGGCATCGACCCGTTGCAAGTTTTCTTCCAAATAGCGGCGAGCCAATTCCATCACCGCCTGTAACTGCACGTACTTAGCCGGCCCCAAACCGGGAGTTTCGCAAAATGCCGCTTGATCCAATGCCAGCAATGCCCGCAGGCCACCGTGTTGCTTGAGCAGGTCGCGGGCCAGATCGACGGCGCTGCGCCCCGGCACCCCAACCCGCAGAAATATCGCCAGCAATTCGGCATCGGACAAGGCGGCGGCCCCGCGTTGCAGGAGCTTCTCACGAGGCCGTTCGTCGTCGGGCCAATCACGAATGGACATCGAATTTATGCTTTACCGGAAAGAGCCTGCCTTAACTTCTTGATCACACGAATAAAACAGCCTACATTTTGGGTGCTTCACTCTCACGTCAAGCCTCCGACGCCTTAAATAACCGAGCTTGCTGCTCCGTTATAAAGCAATTTTGATGCCTGAGGCACCATAGTGGAGCACAGCGGAGCTTCCAGGTGTTGATTTCGCGGCCGATTTTCCAGCTTTATTCAATTTTTATAATATAAAATAAATAATTATCGATAATGGCAACGCGATTGCTTTGTTGGTGTCGTGAATCCGTGATCTTAGATTGACGCGAGTCTTGCTAAAGCGCGGATTCCCGGCGGCTAACGGGGGCCGCCGTCGCGGACCATGACGTCCGATTTCGCATCGCTACACCGTGCGTTTCGGGCGTCCTTTTTTTGCGCCTCGCGCCGAGGCCTTCACCACCTGCTGGTTGCTTACGATTGTTGCGCCTAGCCAAGCTGCGCTAAGCTTGCCGCGAGTCCATGTTCCCCCGCGGGGTCTTGCCATGCTGCAACCGCTGCTCAAGAAACGCATTCTGCTGGGCGTTACCGGCGGCATCGCGGCTTACAAAAGCGCTGATTTGGTGCGTCGCTTGCGAGAGACGGGTGCGGAGATCCAGGTGGCGATGACGCCGGCGGCGACCGCTTTTGTCGGTCCGTTGACGTTTCAGGCGGTGTCCGGCCGAGCGGTTCACACCGAGCTTCTGGATGCCAACGCTGAAGCTGGCATGGGGCATATCGAGCTGGCGCGCTGGGCCGATTTAATCTTGATCGCCCCTGCCACCGCCGATTTCCTCGCCCGACTGGCGCATGGTTTGGCCGACGATTTGCTCAGCACCTTGTGTCTGGCCACCGATCAACCGATTGCGGTCGCGCCCGCGATGAATCGCTTGATGTGGCGGAATCCCGCCACTCAGGACAACTGCCGGTTGCTGGCGCGGCGCGGCGTCAAAATCTGGGGGCCGGGCGTCGGCGAGCAAGCCTGCGGTGAAGTGGGAGCCGGCCGGATGCTGGAGCCGGTGGAATTGTGTACCTTGGCCATCGAGCAGTTCGGCGGTCGTCTGGTCGCGGAAACCGTCCGGGAAACACCAGCTATCGCGCCGCTGGCGGTTTGCGACCTGCAAGGCTTGACGGTGTTGCTGACCGCTGGCCCGACCCGCGAAGCGCTCGATCCGGTGCGGTTCATCAGCAACCGCAGCACTGGGAAAATGGGATTTGCCACCGCCGAGGCGGCGGCGGCGGCCGGCGCGCGGGTCATCATGGTGAGCGGGCCAGTTTCACTGAAAACACCGCCGGGCGTGGAGCAGATCGATGTGGAAAGCGCGCTGGAGATGCATGCGGCGGTGCTGAAGCGGATGCACGAAGCCGATATTTTCATCGCCACCGCCGCTGTCGCCGATTATCGCGCGGCCGATCCCGCCGAACGTAAGATCAAGAAAACCCGCGACGCGCTGACCCTGGAGTTGGTGCGCAATCCCGACATTCTGGCCGAGGTCGCCGCGATGCGCTCGCATCGGCCGTTCACCGTTGGCTTCGCCGCCGAAACCCACGACGTGCTGCGCTACGCCGAGGACAAACGCCGACGCAAGAATTTGGACATGATCGCCGCCAATCAGGTCGGCGTCGCCGGAAGCGGTTTTGAAAGCGAACAAAACGCCTTGCAGGTGCTGTGGGAGGGTGGAGAACAGACCCTGCCGCTGACCGATAAAACCGTCCTGGGCCAACAATTGATCGCGCTGATCGCGCAACGGTATCGATTGTGGAAGGGGGAGGAGCGGTAACGATTAGGATTATGCGACGTTTAGATCGAACGTTTCGACATCTAGGTTGCACGCCGCGAACTCCAGGCATTGCTGGACATCTTCTGGTTCCAATTCGGGAAACTCCCTGAACAGATCATTCTTATCGGGATAAATCGTTAGTAATTCCAGCACTCGTCGGACGGTCAGGCGCATTCCGCGCACGCAGGATTGACCGTTCATTATTGCCGGCTCCACGGTAATGAGATTCCAACGGTTCATTTCCTAAGCCTTTAACCGAAGATGATCACGCAATTTTGGCATGACGGCCTGTCTGACTGTCAGTGCATTAGCGACACCGCCTATTTAAGCGGTTGTTAACAGTTTAATGGTCACCCCTAACGTTTGAGGTAACCGGACGCCGGAGCGCGAAGCGCGGAGGAAAACCATAAGCGCAGCTTGCGGACGGTCCGGTTAACCGAGAGGTTAGCCATCAGCCTTCGCAGTACTTCCATATAAACTCCCCCGAAAAATCAACGAACCATAGGAATATCTCGTGGACGCGGCTTTGAGGCCGAACGTTCGACATGAGCGGAGGCACAAAGGCTGCGAAGCAGCCTTTGGGACGTCCGCTCGATGGAGGGGTTAGGCCGCATTGTTGGCCATGGCACGCGGGATGGACGAGCTACTCAACGCGTGTTGCGATCCACCAAGTAGTTCCACCAGCGTCTTTGACACCGCCGCGTTTGTCTTCATCTTCCTTCTTCTCCGGAACTTGAACTGAGGTGGCGCCTTCAGCGAGTGCACGCTTGTAGGTGGCGTCAACGTCCTTCACGTAGACATGCGCGTACGCAGCTACCGGTTGCCATTCGGGCGCAGAGTCCGCAAGCATTACAACCGTATCGTCGATCTTGACTTCCGCGTGCATCAAGCGCCCCTGATCGTCCGGGAAACTCCTCAAAAGCTTCCCGCCCAAGACAGTCTCGAGAAACCGGATCGTCGCAGCCGCGTCGGCGACGATCAGATACGGTGAAACGGTGGTATAGCCGCTTGGTTTGAACTGCGCCATGACGGACTCCCAGGGGTTGCTAAAGTGGTCGGGTATGAGACCTAACATTTGCTTAAGCAGCAAGCCGAAGGCGCAGTCTGCTTGAAGCAGTTGTTAGACATTTATTTTTTCTTTCATCTCTAAATTTAATGCCCACAATTCTTTTAATGGAACTATTTTTTTTCTCGTTTTATTAATTTCTTTGCCTTCTTTGGACCACAAAACAGGATAAAATGAAATTCCTTGTCCTCTTTTTGTATTTAG
This sequence comes from Candidatus Competibacteraceae bacterium, assembly GCA_016713505.1. Classification (NCBI taxonomy): domain Bacteria; kingdom Pseudomonadati; phylum Pseudomonadota; class Gammaproteobacteria; family Candidatus Competibacteraceae; species Candidatus Competibacteraceae bacterium. The sequence goes on from JADJPA010000001.1 coordinate 1,588,150, forward strand.
AATTATCTCTTCCGAGTTTTTCCAAATAAATGATTCATAAAATTTATCGACATTTCCTGAAATACACCAAGAGATAAAATCAGAATATCCCATATTTAGATTTTCCCATTCAAGTGTATCTGGTGCAAAATAATATACCTTTCCTAATTCTTGACCAAAGTAACCGCCATTAATTGCAAAAAATCCACCAACCACATCAAACCCAATAAATAAACATCCAGATGGAATATTATCAATATTTTCCTGGCCAGGGATGTTATTCCATTTTTTTATTGAATCTGTCCACTCCGAATCATTACCACCGAATAGTCTTAAGAATTTTTCTTTGATGAGAATTCCATTTGTAAATTTGATAATTGTTCCTAATGTCGAGCGATCTGTTATTTGTAAAATATTCAATAAAATATTATCTGGACAATCATTTTTTATTATTTCAATGTTGTTTTTAGATGTTTCAATTTGTGTAATTAGATCTTCAATTAAGCTCATTATTTCCCTTTGCGCCGAAGGCGTCTGTCTAACAAATGATTAAGCAGTTTCAGCATATCTACCATAACATCATTACCACTATCAACAATTAATTGATTATTATATATTTTAACGGCCGTATAACGTTCCGCTCTTGACCGCCAGCACCTGATTCCGCAACCGTGAAATCGCCACCGTCACAACCCATAAGCGTGCAAAACCCAAATCTTGCGGCATCGATAGACATTTTTAATTTTGTGCGATCGCAGCATCGCCACATGAGTTTTGATAAGGTTATCATCCACGCTCACAGCGCTAACCATCTCGTATTGGGATTCGCGTAGCTGGAGCTTCTTCAACAGTATGGGGCCGAACACGGCATGACCCACCAAACCATCGAACTGAAAATCCTCGATCCTCGCTTGGGTCAGGAACTGCCGCTACCTGATTACGCCACCGCCGGCTCGGCCGGCCTGGACCTGCGCGCCTGTTTGCCGGAACCGTTGACGGTGCGGCCGGGTGAAACTCACCTGATTCCGACCGGAATGGCCATCCACATCGCCGATCCCGGCTTGGTGGCGCTGGTGCTGCCGCGCTCCGGCCTCGGCCACAAACACGGCATCGTGCTCGGCAATCTGGTCGGCTTGATCGACAGCGACTATCAAGGCGAACTGCTGATCTCCTGTTGGAATCGGGGACATGCGCCGTTCACTATCGCCGTCGGCGAACGGATCGCCCAACTGGTGATCGTGCCGGTGGTGCGAGCACAATTTTCCGTCGTTCCCGAATTCACCCCCAGCGCGCGCGGGGCCGGCGGCTTCGGCCACTCCGGCCGGCACTGAATCCCAAATCGAACCGCGCCGGACGGGCAAGGCGCGAACACTCGTGTTGAAACCTTCATGCTGAAATCCATTTTTCGGGAATACGACATTCGCGGCGTGGTGGATCGCGACCTGACACCTGACGTGGTGCGGGCTATCGGCCAAGCGATAGGCAGCCTCGCCGGCGAACGGGACGAAACCGCTGTAATCGTCGGACGCGATGCGCGGCTGTCCAGCCCACTGCTGTGCCAAGCGCTCAAAGCCGGCATCCACGCCGCCGGGCTGGACGTGCTGGATTTGGGCACGGTCTCGACGCCGTTGTTGTACTACGCCACGCATACCCTCGGCGTCAGTCACGCCGGAGTGATGGTGACCGGCAGCCACAATCCGCCGCAGTACAACGGCCTGAAGATCGTGATCGACAAGATCGCCCTGCACGGGGCGGTCATTCGCGACCTGCGCCGGCGCATCGAAACCGGCGATCTGCGCCACGGTCGCGGCCGCGATCACTTCACCGACATCGACAGCGACTACATTCGCCGGCTCGCGCAAGCCCTGCAACTTTCCAGACCGCGCAAGGTGGTGGTGGATTGCGGCAACGCCATCGCCGCCAAAACGGCGCCCGACTTGCTGCGGGCGTTGGGCTGCGAAGTGGTCGAACTGTATTGCGAGGTGGACGGACGTTTTCCCAACCATCATCCCGATCCCAGCATCCCGGAAAATCTAGCCGATTTGCAAGCGGCGGTGCGCGCGCATCGAGCCGATATCGGGCTGGCTTTCGACGGCGACGCCGACCGGCTGGGCGTGGTCACCGACGCGGGCGAGATCATCTGGCCGGATCGGGTGCTGATGCCGCTGGCCGAGGAAGTGCTGAACTCGCATCCCGGCGCGGGCGTGGTGTATGACATCAAATGCTCCTGGCATCTGACCCGTCTGATCGAGCGGCTGGGCGGCCAGCCGATTCCCTGGAAAACCGGCCATTCGTTGATCAAGGCCAAGATGCGCGAAACCGGCGCCTTGCTCGGCGGCGAAATGGCGGGGCATTTCGTCCACGCCGACGACTGGTTCGGCTTCGACGATGCCTTCTACGCCGCCGCCCGCTTGTTGCGGCTGTTGGCCCGCCAGAACCGTTCCAGCGCCGAATTCTTTGCCGCCTATCCGACCGGCTTCAACACACCGGAGCTGCGGCTGGACATGGCCGAAGGAGAACCGTTCGCTTTCATGGCCCGGCTGTGCGCGCAAGCCGATTTCGGACCGGACGCCCGAATCATCACCCTGGACGGACTGCGCGTGGAATTTCCGCACGGCTGGGGGCTGGTGCGCGCGTCCAACACCACGCCCAGCTTGACCTTGCGCTTCGAGGCCGACGATACAGCCAACCTTGCCGATATTCAGGAGCGGTTTCGACGGCCGATGCTGGCGTTACAAGCGGACTTGACCCTGCCTTTTTAATTTCCTGCCAGTTATTTTACTTCTTTATTCAGAGGTTCACCGACGCATGGCTCTCGACGCCCAAGCCGCCACCCAGGTGGCGCACGTTTTGACCGAATCCCTGCCCTACATCCGCCGTTTCTCCGGCAAGACCATCGTGGTCAAATACGGCGGCAACGCCATGGAAAGCGAGGAGCTGAAAAACGGCTTCGCCCGCGACATCGTGCTGATGAAGCTGGTCGGCTTCAATCCGGTGGTGGTGCACGGCGGCGGGCCGCAAATCAGCAACCTGCTCAAGCGCATCGGCAAGGAAAGCCGCTTCGTCGACGGGATGCGGGTGACCGACAGCGAAACCATGGACGTGGTCGAAATGGTGTTGGGCGGGTTGGTCAACAAGGAAATCGTCAACAACATCAACCGTCACGGCGGTTGCGCGGTGGGCCTGACCGGCAAGGACGGCGATTTGATTCACGCCCGCAAACTGACCATCACCCGGCAAAGCCCAGAGCTTAAAGCGCCGGAAATTATCGACATCGGCCACGTCGGCGAAGTCGCCAGCATCGACAAATCCATCGTTGAAACGCTGACCGCCGGCAACTTTATTCCGGTGATCGCGCCCATCGGAGTGGGCAAGGACGGCCAGTCCTACAACATCAACGCCGATCTGGTGGCCGGCAAGATCGCCGAGGTGCTGCGCGCCGAGAAGCTGATCTTGCTGACCGACACGGCCGGCGTGAAGGACAAACAAGGCAATCTGCTGACCGGCCTCGACGCCCGACGGGTGCAGGAGTTGATCGACGACGGCACCATTCACGGCGGCATGTTGCCGAAAATCGCCTGCGCGCTGGACGCCATACGCGGCGGGGTGAAGGCGGCGCACATCATCGACGGCCGGATCGAACACGCCGTCTTGGTGGAACTGTTTACCGACGCCGGCATCGGCACCTTGATGCGGGGAAAATGAGCAATCAGGCTGTCCGGGGCGGGTTGCTCTAACCCGCCTTGAAGCACCCGATTTGCTCCGACCGATTCCACCACCAGCCCTGACTCGGCTTCACAGTTTGACCAGCCGCACCAAAAGAAACGCTACGACCACGGCGATGACGGCTAGCGCAATGCGATAGAGCCGGCCAAATTGAGCTTGCATCTTAACGGATCGCCCTTGTTCTTCGATGGCCTTGTTTTGATTCGCCACCGCCTGCTTCTGCAATTCCAAGACCTCTCGCTGCACGACCAAGGACTCGTTGGCCACCCTTCGGTATTCGACTGCAAAAGCACGATGAGAATCGCGCAATTCGGTCAACAAGGTTTTGATATCGTCGTTTTCCATCCTGAACTCACCTCGAACGTAGCCGGCGGCAAGCAGCTCGGAGCCCCGCCGCAGCGCGCTTGACCGCTTTGCAAAGTTAACCGGTTATCCGCCTCGACGCCCTGGCGCGACTTGGCTACACTTGCTGGAAACCCTTACAAAACCCTGGGAAAAGCCATGCGCCGAGTCGTCTTCAACCAAAAAGGGGGGGTGGGCAAATCCACCATCGCGTGCAATCTGGCCGCCATCAGCGCCGCGCGCGGCCGGCGGACGCTGGTCGTCGACCTGGACCCGCAAGCCAACGCCTCGCGCTACCTGTTGGGGAAAGCGCTGGACGATCAGAAGAAAACCCTCGCCCACTTCTTCGACGATATTCTGGCCTACAAGCTATTTCCCGAGAAGCCGGAAAGCTACGTCGTTCCAACCCGCTTCGCCAATCTCGGGGTCATGCCGTCCGACCCCCGGCTGGAAGACCTGCAAGTCAAGCTCGAATCGCGCTACAAGATGTACAAGCTGCGCGAGGCGCTCGAAGCGTTCAAAGGTTTCGACAACATTTTCATCGATACTCCGCCAGCCTTGAATTTTTTCACGCGCTCGGCGCTGATCGCCGCCGATACGTGCTTGATTCCCTTCGATTGCGACGACTTTTCCCGCCGCGCTCTCTACACTCTGATGGAAAGCGTGCGCGAAATTCAGGCCGACCACAACCGCGCCTTGCGGATCGAAGGCATCGTGGTCAATCACTATCAAGCCCGCGCCAACTTGCCGGTGCGGCTGGTCGAGGAGCTGCGCTCCGAAGGGCTGCCGATCCTGGAAGCCTTTCTGTCCGCCTCGATTAAAATTCGCGAATCCCACGCTCAGGCGCTGCCGATGATCCACCTGGATCCCCGACATAAACTGACCCGCGAATTTGAAGCGCTTTATGGCTTGCTGGCGACTTGACCGGTCAAGCCGCCGGCCAGCGTCCGATCCATGATGCGTTTGTGAGTTTCAACGATCAAAGCGAGGCTGCGTCATGTCCGACCCGAATCCCGCCATCGTCGCTCGCATTGCTGCTGAAATGCGCCGCGCCCACCGGTTGCTGTTCATCACCGGCGCCGGCATTTCCGCCGACTCCGGCTTGCCGACCTATCGCGGCATCGGCGGGCTGTACAACGATCAGACCACCGAGGATCACTTTTCCATCGAAACCGCCCTGTCCGGCGCGATGCTAGACGCACAGCCGGCAATCACCTGGAAATACCTGCATCAAATCGAAAGCACCTGCCGGGGGGCGTGTTTCAACGACGCCCACGCCATCATCGCCGAGCTGGAACAGCACTTCGAGGTCTGCGTGCTGACGCAGAACATTGACGGCTTTCATCGCAACGCCGGCAGCCGCAACCTGATCGAAATTCATGGTGACATCCACGACCTGCACTGCACCCGCTGTCGCTATGCCAGTACGGTCGCCGATTACAGCGCGCTGGAACTGCCGCCGTCTTGCCCGAACTGCCAAGCGCCGGTCAGGCCGCGCGTGGTGTTGTTCGGCGAAATGCTGCCCTCCGACGCCATCCAGCATCTTTACGCGGAGCTCGATAAAGGTTTTGATCTGGTGTTCAGCGTCGGCACCACCAGCGTGTTTCCCTACATCGCCGGTCCGGTGGTGCAAGCCAGTCAGATGGGCATTCCGACCGTGGAAATCAATCCGACCGAGACCAACGTCACCCGCTTCGTGGAATACAAACTGGCTTCGGGCGCGGCGGCGAGCCTGCGGGCGATCCGGCAGGCCTTCCAGTCGGTCTCAGCCTAAGCCGAGCAACCGCTCCAGCCAAGCCACCGCCTCAGCGATGCCACCCGGCGGGACCGGCGGCTTGAGAGGCTGGTCGAACAAAGCCCGCAACGGCTCCGCCAGCTCGCCGCTGACCAGTTGCCGGCGGTCGATCTTGACCGCGTTACCGTGCGCCAGCAGCCAGCGGCTCAACCAAGGTTCTTCCGGCCAGTCATCGCGCGCGACATACAGCACGCGCGTACCGTTGCAGGCGGCCTCGGTGAAAGCGCCATAGCCGGGTTTGGTGAACAGCACGTCGCAAGAGCGGATCAGATCCACCATCGAACAGCCCTCCAGGGTCGCCCAACTCACCATATCCGGCCGCGTAACCGTCCAGTTCGGCGGCACCAACCAACGGATTCCCGGCTGTCGCGGCCAGCGCTCCAGCGGCGGGCGCATGTCCACGCCACCCAGGCCCATCAACACCAACCGCTCCCCCGCTCGTAAGCCGAGCCGATTGTCGATGTCCGACCGACGATCCCGTCCCAGCGCCGCGATCGGACCCACGGGTTGGCCATTGCGCAAATCCAGCATCGGCATACTCGGGGCGGGTTGCAAGAACGCGCTAGCGCTGTTGTATGCCGACAACATCGGAGAACGCAAGGCTGTCAAGTCGGGCGCATCCGGGCAGTAACCCGCCAAAATATCCGCCCAATTCAGCGAACACAGCGCCAGCGCTGGAATGCCCAAGCGCTGGGCCGCCGCCAAGGTCAGGTAAGGAATATCCGCCAGCACGCCATGGGGGGCCGCCGCTCGCAGCAGGTGTTCCTGCCGGACCAAACGCGGGTCCCAGGTTGCGTGAAAATCTCGGTAAGCTTCTAAACTTTCAGGAATTTTTGCCTCAAGCGCATCGACCATCACCATGCCGAAATCGGCGGCCCCGGCCACGCAATCGAAGGGACCGGCGATCCGCTGGGATAGCACCGACGCCGGCAGCGCGCTTTGCACCGTCAGCCGCACCGCCGGCCAGCGCCGCTGTAACTCATCGAGCACCGGCGCTACCTGCGCCAAATGCCCGAAACCATGCCCGGACAAAGCTACGTACAGATGTGCGGTTGCAGATTTCACGACCTTCTCCGGCGAGCGCGGCCCCCATCATCGGGCTTAGCGCTATCAAGATGAGTTGCTTTTTGGAAAAAATTGTGATAGCAATGACACAATACAACAGCTTATCTTATACCCCACAATTATTGTCATTATTGATACAATCTCCTGCAACCTGCAAGCTGATTTGCAGTCCCGTATGATCGGCTATCGTAGAGGTTATTATCATGGCGCAGGCGCTCACTCCGGAAATTCTCAAACGCACCAGCCGCGCATTTGCGGGAACGCACGGCAGGAGCGAGGAAAATCAGCAATTGGGGTTCACTCCTGGTTTTCGAGATGAGGAAACCGGTGTGGTGTATATCTCCTGTTGGTCCGACGGCACGCCCGCGCCCTTTCACGCGCTCGACGGCTTGCCCGAACATCTCATCCTGGCGCGCGGCCCCGGCGGACGGGCTGTCGCGGTCAAAGCCAGCATCGTCGCCGGTTTCATCCGTTGGGGTCTTTTCTACACCCGCGAACAAGCCGCTCACTGCCTCGATTGATTGTCGCGTCGATTCCCGTCCGGGGCCTCGCAGCCTCCCGCGCGCGCGGCTGCATCCTTAGCCGGTTTCAGCTCACGGCACCTCCCACTATCGCGTCTTGGCAAGACCATTCGCATCACTCGCGCCAGATTGACTTGAATTTGGAATCAACGCGACTATCGTTGTAAGGGTTGATGGCAACTACCAGCAACCCAGCTCAAGCCACGGGCGCGGGCTGAAAACGACCATAACGCCAACAAGACCCGCCGTCCCGGCCCGCCGGGTGTTTCCGATTCTCAAGAACACGCAACGGACCTCATTGCCATGTCGATCAAAACGCTAGAAAAAAGCAAGCCAGCGTCCTGGCTGACGGAACTTCCTCCCTTGGGTATGGACGCCAAGAGCATCACCGCCGACTTCCGCCACTATTTCAGCCACACCCTGGGCCGCGACCGGCATACCACCTACGCCAATTACATGTACGAGGCGTTGGTGCTGACCCTGCGCGACCGGCTGTGGGAGCGCTGGAAGAATACCCGCTACGCTTACGAGGCCGACGGCGGCGTGCGGCGCGCCTACTACCTGTCCATGGAATTTTTAATGGGCCGCGCCTTGAGCAACGCCATGCTCAACTTGGGCGTCAACGAACCGGTCAACAAAGCCCTTTATGAAATGGGCCTGACCCTGGAAGAACTGGCCGAATGCGAAAACGACGCCGGCTTGGGCAACGGCGGCCTGGGCCGGCTGGCCGCCTGCTTCATGGACAGTTGCGCCACCTTGCGCCTGCCGGTGGTCGGTTACGGTATCCGCTACGCCTACGGCATGTTCCGCCAGCGCATCGAAAACGGCTATCAGGTCGAGGAGCCGGATCACTGGCTGCGCAGCGGCAACCTGTGGGATCTGGAGCGACCGGAGTACACCGAGCGCATCAAGTTCGGCGGGCGCACCGAAGGCTATCTGAAAGCCGACGGCGAAATGGGCTGGCGCTGGCTCGACACCCACGACGTGCTGGCGGTGCCCTACGACGTGCCGATCCCCGGCTATCAGAACGGCACGGTCAACACCCTGCGGCTGTGGTCGGCGGCCGCCACCGACGAATTCGATTTCGAGGATTTCAACTCCGGCAGCTACACCGAGGCGGTCGGCGCCAAGAATATGGCGGAAAACATCACCATGGTGCTCTATCCCAACGACTCCACCGAAAGCGGTAAGGAGTTGCGGTTGCGCCAGCAATATTTCCTGGCCTCCGCCAGCCTGCAAGACGTGATCCGGCAATGGGTGCGCGTACGCGGCGAAGATTTCAGCGACTTCGCCGCCAAGAACTGCTTCCAGCTCAACGACACCCATCCGACCATCGGCGTGGCGGAATTGATGCGGATCTTGATGGACGATCACGGCCTCAAGTGGGACGACGCCTGGGCGATCACCAGCAAGGTGATGGCCTACACCAACCACACCCTGCTGCCCGAAGCGCTGGAGCGCTGGCCGGTGTGGCTGTTCCGCAAACTGCTGCCGCGGGTGCTGGACATCATCTACGAAATCAACGCCCGGTTCCTGGCCGAAGTGGCCCGCCGCTGGCCCGGCGACATCGAGCGCCAGCGCCGCATGTCGCTGATCGAGGAAGGCTACGAGCAGCAGGTGCGCATGGCCTATCTGGCCATCGCCGGCAGTTTTTCGGTGAACGGCGTGGCCGCGCTGCACTCCGACTTGCTCAAGCAGGGCTTGTTCCACGACTTCTACGAGCTGTGGCCGGAGAAGTTCAACAACAAGACCAACGGCGTCACCCAGCGGCGCTGGCTGGCCAGTTGCAACCCCGGCCTGAACAAGTTGATCACCGACACCATCGGGCCGAGCTGGGTCACGCAACTGGACGATCTGCGCAAGCTCATTCCCTATGCCCAGGACACCAAGTTCCGCGCCAAGTGGCGGCAGATCAAACACGACAACAAGGTCCGGCTGGCGACCCTGATCGAGGCCGACTGCGGGGTGGTGTTCAACACCAACGCGCTGTTCGACGTGCAGGTCAAGCGCATTCACGAATACAAGCGCCAGTTGCTCAACATCCTGCACGTCATCCACCTGTACGACCGCATCAAGCGCGGTGACACCGCGAACTGGACGCCGCGGTGCGTGCTGATCGGCGGCAAGTCGGCGCCCGGCTATTACATGGCGAAAGTCATCATCAAGCTGGTCAACAACGTCGCTAACGTCCTCAACAACGATCCCGAAGTCGGCGACAAGCTCAAGATGGCATTCCTGCCCAACTACCGGGTCTCGGCGATGGAGCTGATCGCGCCTGGCACCGATCTCTCCGAGCAAATCTCGACCGCCGGCAAAGAAGCCTCCGGCACCGGCAATATGAAGTTCATGATGAACGGCGCCGTCACCATCGGCACCCTGGATGGCGCCAACATCGAAATCCGTGAGGAATGCGGCGACGAGAACTTCTTCCTGTTCGGTCTGACCGCTCAGGAGGTCGAGGCGCGGCGGTCGAGCTACGATCCGTGGGCGATCATCCACGGCGACGCGGACATTTCCCGAGTGATGCACTTGCTCGAAAGCGCTCACTTCAACCAGTTCGAACAGGGTATCTTCGATCCGATCTTGAATTCGCTGACCAGCCCGCACGACCCGTGGCTGACCATCGCCGACCTGCGCGCCTACTTCGACGCGCAAGCCCGCGTCGACAAGGCTTATCAGGATCAGGAATTGTGGACCCGGATGAGCATCATCAACACCGCCACCAGCGGTAAATTCTCCACCGACCGCACCATGCTGGAATACAACGCCGAGATCTGGAAGCTCAAGCAACTCCCGGAAATGCCGTTGATCTGACCCTCCACCCAGCCGCCCGGAACGGGCCGCCACGACGGCGGCTCGTTCCGGGGCGCGCGTCGCCGAAGCTGGCGATTCCGCCACGCCCGCCCGCCAAACCCACCACCCGGAAATATATTTTTCGGCGGCGGGTTTCAAGCTCGGCGAACCCCTTGCAAAAAAAAGCGGCTTACAAAAAGATAAAGTCCCTCGGATCGCCCGATTGCGGCTCCTCCCAGTGAGGAACTTCAGCCCCCGCCGAGACGTCTTACGGTCGCTGTAACTCCCTCCTCCAGCAGAGAAACATCATGACCAAGCACTACGACCTCATCGCTATCGGTGGTGGCAGCGGCGGCCTGTCGGTGGCGGAACGAGCGGCCCGTTATGGCGCCCGCTGCGCGCTGATCGAAGGCGGCCGGCTCGGCGGCACCTGCGTCAACGTCGGCTGCGTGCCGAAAAAGGTGATGTGGTACGCCGCCCATCTGGCACATGCCCTCGATGACGCGCCCGGCTACGGTTTCCGGCTCGATTATTTCGATTTCGACTGGCGAAAGCTGAAAAGCGCCCGCGACCGCTTCGTCGGCGGGATCAACGACTGGTATCAAGGCTATCTCGCCGAAGCGGGCGTGGAACTGATTCGCGGCTTCGCCCGCTTCGTGAACACCCGCACCCTAGACGTTGACGGCGAGCGCTTCACCGCCCATCACATCGTGATCGCCACCGGTGGTCGGCCCCGCATTCCCGACCTTCCCGGCGCGGAATTCGGCATCACCTCGGACGGGTTTTTCGAGTTGGAAGCCTGTCCGCCCCGCATTGCCATCGCCGGCGGCGGTTACATCGCCGTCGAACTGGCGGGGATGTTGCACACCCTGGGGGCCGACGTGACGCTGCTGGTCCGCAAAGACGAAGTTTTGCGGACCTTCGATGCCGCCATCCGCGAAGAACTGATGCTGCGCCTGCGCGAGGACGGTATCAACGTAATGGCCCGGACCGAGATTCGGGCGGTGGCGCAGCTGGCTAGAGGCGCGCTCAACCTGCACTGCGCCGGCCGGGATAAGCCCCTGGAAACCGACACCCTGCTCTGGGCCATCGGTCGTATCCCCAACACCGACACGCTCAATCTTGAGGCGGCGAACCTCAAGCTGAACGCCGATGGCACCATCCCCACCGATCCGTATCAGAACACCCCTGTTCCCCAAATTTACGCCCTGGGCGATATCACCGAGCGCTTTCATCTGACGCCGGTGGCCATCGCCGCCGGACGCCGGCTGGCCGACCGCCTGTTCGGCCAGCAGCCGGAACGCCACCTGCCTTATGAAAATATTCCCAGCGTGGTGTTCAGCCACCCGCCCATCGGCACGATCGGCCTGACCGAAGAAGACGCGCGAGCCCAACACGGCGAGGCGGTGCGAGTTTATCAGACCCGGTTCCGGCCGATGTATCACGCCTTTACCGCCCGTCCGACCCATACCCTGATGAAACTGGTGTGCGTCGGACCAGATGAAAAAATCGTCGGCTGTCACCTTATCGGCGAGGGGGTGGACGAGATGCTGCAAGGCTTTGCCGTCGCCGTGCGCATGGGCGCCACCAAGCGCGATTTCGACGATACCGTGGCGATTCATCCCACCAGCGCCGAAGAATTGGTTACGATACGCTGAGTGAAGCGGTTGGCTCCGTCGCTCAACCGTTCGCGCCGGTCCCCAATTTCGAGCTTATTGGAACCCCGATGTCTGTCCGCCCCTTCGAGCAACACGTTCCGCGCGTTCACCCCACCGCGTTCGTCGATGACACCGCCGTGGTGATCGGCGATGTCGACATCGGCGAACACAGTTCGGTCTGGCCGCTGTGCGTGGTGCGCGGCGACATTCAAAGCATCCGCATCGGCGCCCGCACCAGCATCCAGGATGGCACCATCATTCACGTCACCCACGACAGCCGCTTTTGTCCGGGCGGTCAACCGACCTTGGTCGGCAACGATGTCACGGTCGGTCATAAAACGATCCTGCACGCCTGCACTATCGAGGATTATTGCCTGATCGGGATGGGCGCCATCGTGATGGATAAGGCGGTGGTCCAAGCCTGGGTAACGCTGGGCGCCGGCAGCGTGGTGCCGCCCGGCAAGGTGCTTGACAGCGGCTATCTGTACGTCGGCAGCCCCGCCAAGCGCGTTCGCCCGCTGAGCGAGCGCGAGCGGGACTTCCTGGGCTACTCGCCTCAAAATTACCAGCGCTTGAAAGACCGACATCAAGCCCTCTTGGCCTAGCCCCAAGCAGGAGAACGGCCGCTATGTTTCAGGCGCTACGCAAATCCGACGCGCTCATCATCACGCTGGCCGCCGCCGGCATCCTGATGGTCACCATGGGCGTTCGCCAATCGCTGGGACTGTTCGTCAGCCCCATTAATACCGCGACCGGTTTGGGAATCACGACGATCAGCCTGGCGCTTGCCATCGGCCAATTCACTTGGGGCGCGATCCAACCCGTCGCCGGCGCGGTCGCCGATCGCTTCGGCCCGCGCGCCGTGCTGATCGGCGGCCTGCTGGTCATGGCGCTCGGCAGCGCCATCACGCCGTTCATGCAATCGGGCTTCGGGCTGATCGCCTCCCTCGGCCTGCTGTCGGCCATCGGCTCCGGGGCCGGAAGCTTTTCCGTGCTGATCGGCGCGGCGGCCCAACGCTTGCCGCTGGAGGCGCGCGGCGCCGCCTCGGGCGTCATCAACGCTGGCGGTTCGTTCGGTCAGTTCGTGTTCGCGCCGATCGCGCAAAAGCTGATTCAGGGGTTGGGCTGGACCGGCGCCCTGTGGTCGATGGCGGCGATGACCCTGGCTGCGCTACCGCTGGTCGCCACGCTGACCCGATCGACAAAAACGCCGGTTCATCCCGAACAAGATGCGGGCGTGCTGAAAGCGGTCAGCGGCTCTTTGCGCGATCCCAGCTATCTGCTCCTCCACGCCGGCTTCTTCACCTGCGGCTTCCACATCGCCTTCTTGGTGACGCATTTGCCGGGCGAAGTCAGCTTGTGCGGGCTGCCGGCCTCCGTCGCCAGTTGGTCGCTGGCGATCATCGGTCTTTCCAATATTTTCGGCAGCCTGTTTGCCGGCTGGTGCGTGTCCCGCTATCGCAGCAAATGGATTCTGGCGATGATGTATGGTTCACGCGCGCTGTTGATCGCTTGGTATCTGATGATGCCGAAGACCGAACCGGTCTATTACCTGTTTGCGGTCGGCCTGGGTTTTACTTGGCTGGCGACGGTCCCGCCGACCGCCGCCATCGTCGGCAAACTGTTCGGCGTGCGCTATCTGGCGACCCTGTTCGGCCTGACCCTCCTCTCGCACCAGACCGGCGGCTTCCTGGGCGCTTATCTGGGCGGCTTGGCGATTACCCGGTTCGGCGATTTCAGTTGGATGTGGTACGCCGACATGGCGCTGGCCGCGCTGGCCGCCGTCGTGAATCTGCCGATTCGGGAAGCGCCCGTCGTCAGAGCCGTGGCGGCTGCGTGAGCACCATCTTGAGCGCCTTGGCGTAAGGAGCACCAGCAATGAGCGAGTTGCGTCCCGAAATTTCGATTGCCTTACTTAACGAGCGTGGCGCCGAATATTTGCCCGGTTATCTAGGCATCAAGATCATCGCGCTGTCGGCCAATTCGCTGACCGGTCGAATGCCGGTGCAAAAGCTGCATTTCGCGCCGAACAATCTGAAGAGCAATCATGTGGGGACGATTGAGGAGGGCGCCATCGCGTGTGTGGCGAGCGCTCAACATTTGGGACGGAATACCCAGGTCTGGGATGCCATCGTGACCGATGAAGCAACGGGCCACAAGATCGCGCTGTTTCGCTGCACACAGATGATTTTGTGGCCGAAAAGCTAAAAAACCTCCCAGTTTTGACCGATTTTTTGAATCACCTGCTCCGTCAGTGTTTCGACGGCGAATCCAATCCGTACCACCTTGAGCCGAAACACTGTCGATCTCTGTTCGGGGTGTAAGCTTGAAAAGGCTACTTTCGAGTGGTCTAATGGTGGCTGCCATTCCCCCTCTGCATTTTCTCAGACGGACGATATTACCAGCGGCTGTCCTTGCTAAGGATCGGGCAATAGCTAACGCATCCCAAACGTCCGAGTTTCTCGTTCAACATCCGCCCAAGCCCAATACCCATTCAAAATTTGGAGAAAACCCAGTATGTCGCGAGAGTTTTTAGCGTGGTCGGAAGAACTGAGTGTTGGAATTCAAGAAATCGACGAACAGCACAAAGTTCTTGCCGGCTTGACGAACTGTCTTTTTAATGAGGCCATCCTCAATAAGGGAGACCCCGCCGTCATCGAAAGCATTTTAAATGAGCTGATCCAGTACACTATCATTCATTTCTCGGTCGAAGAAAGCCTTTTTCGCATCTTCAATTATCCAGAAGCTGATTCCCATCAGATGCATCATAGCCAATTAAAAAGAGAAGTATTTGGAATAAAGGAAAAATTTAATAAAGGAGAAACCGTCGATCTGGAGTTGATGCACCTGCTCAGAGACTGGCTGACCAAACATATCATGATAGAAGACAAACTATATACCCCGTTTTTCTTGAGCAAGGGACTCAAGCCGCACTGGCCAAAATCGCGCTCGTGGATTGGAAAAATCTGGAACTCTATGCACATTAAATGATGTCAACGCTATTAAATGACCCACGCGATGGCCAATCCATTACTCGATGCTGATGACCTTCCTTCTTATGCCGCTATCCGATCCGAACATATCGAACCGACCATTGATCGGGTGTTGGCCGACAACCGTATTGAAATAGAACATCTGCTGGCCGCCAGTACTTATTATACCTGGAACAATTTAATTCAACCGCTGGAAGAGCTAGAAGACCGTTTGAATAAAGCATGGTCGCCGGTCAGTCATTTGCACGCGGTGCTGGATTCTGAAGCGCTGCGCGCGGCTTACAACGCCTGCCTGCCGAAACTCAGCGCCTACGCCACGGAAGTCGGCCAGCATGAAGGGCTTTACCAGGCCTACCGGCAAATCGCCGACGGATCGGAATATGCCCGGCTCGACGCCGCCCAACGCAAGGTTATCGACAACGCCCTGCGCGACTTTCGCCTGTCCGGCATCGCCCTAGCGCCGGCACAACAAGCCCGCTACAAGGACATCCAGCAGGAACTGTCGCAACTGAGCGCAAGGTTCGCCGAAAACGTACTTGATGCCACCCAGGGTTGGACCAAGCAGGTCACCGACGAAACGCAACTGGCCGGCCTCCCGGAGTCGGCGCGGGCGCTGACCCGTCAAACCGCCCGACAGCGAGCGCTTGAGGGCTGGTTGCTGACCCTGGAACTACCCTCCTATCTACCCGTGCTCAACTACGCCGACGACCGCGAACTACGGCGCGAATTGTATGAGGCTTTCTGTACCCGCGCCTCGAATCAGGGACCGAACGCCGGTCGGTGGGACAACGGCCCGCTCATGGAACGCCTTCTGGCGCTGCGGCATGAGTTGGCCCAGATTCTGGGCTTTCAGGATTACTCCGAATACTCGCTGGCGACCAAGATGGCCGATTCTGCGGACCAGGTGTTGGCGTTCCTCGATGGCTTGGCCCGCCGCGCCCGGCCGCAGGCCCAGCGCGAATTGGCCGAGCTGCGGGAGTTCGCCCGCGCTGAATTCGGAATCGAGGCGTTGGAGGCTTGGGATATCGGTTATTACGCCGAGAAACTGCGCCAGCACCGCTATCAACTGTCGCAGGAAGAATTGCGGCCCTACTTCCCAATCACCCGCGTGCTGCCGGGCTTGTTCGCGGTCGCGGAGAAACTGTTCGGCATCGCCATCCGCCTGCTGGACGGCGTCGAGGTGTGGCATCCCGACGTGCGAGTTTACGAAATCGCCGATTCGAGCGGACAACCGCGCGGTCGGTTTTTTCTGGACTTGTACGCTCGCCCTCACAAGCGCGGCGGCGCCTGGATGGACGGCTGTCTGGCGCGGCGGGTGATCGACGGCCGGGTACGGCTACCGGCGGCCTATCTGGTGTGCAATTTCACCCCGCCGGTGGGCGATGATCCGGCGCTGCTGACCCACGGCGACGTGGTGACCATGTTCCACGAGTTCGGGCACGGCTTGCATCATCTGCTGAGCAAAATCGATTACTTGCCGGTCACCGGCATCCACGGCGTGGAATGGGATGCGGTGGAGCTGCCGAGCCAGTTTTTGGAAAACTGGTGCTGGTCGCGCGAGGCATTGGCGCTGCTGGCGGGCCACTACCAGACCGGCGAGCCGCTGCCGGAAGCGCTGTACCAGCGAATGCAGGCGGCCAAGACCTTTCAGGCGGGCATCCTCATGGTCCGACAGCTGGAATTCGGGCTGTTCGATTTCCGCCTGCACCGGGAATTCGACCCGGCGCGCGGCGGCCGGGTGCTGGAGCTGCTCGATGCGGTGCGCCGGCAGGTCGCGGTGATCATCCCCCCCAGCCACAACCGTTTTCCCAACGCCTTCACGCACATCTTCTCCGGCGGTTACGCGGCGGGCTACTACAGTTATAAATGGGCGGAAGTCTTATCGGCCGATGCCTTCAGCGCCTTTGAAGAAAACGGCCTCTTCGACGCCGCCACCGGCGCGCGTTTCCGCGACAGCATTCTGGCCGTCGGCGGCTCGCGCCCGGCCTTGGCCAGTTTCGTCGAGTTTCGCGGCCGGGAGCCGCGTATCGAACCGCTCTTGCGAGCTAACGGGATCAAAGCAGCCGCTTAGGAGGTCCTCATGGTCGATCTGCCACCGCGGTCCCGCGCCCCTGGACCGCTCGGCGCCACCTCTGGTGCTAGCGGGGGTCAGCTGCCGGGCCCGCTCGGTTTTACGCCGGGGGTCTACTTGGCGCCCGCCCAGAGCGCCGGCCTCGCCAAGCTCCCCGGCTCGGCAAAACAATTCAGGATGCCGCCACCCGCCTCGGACGATATCACCAAGCTCGCGCGCAACGTGAAATGGACCCTCTTTACCAGCAAAGGGACGCCGGCGCTGGAGGATGTGAAACAAGGTTCTCTCGCCAACTGCCCGCTCGCCTCGCTGCTGGCGGCGCTCGCCTTCACCGCGACCGGCCAACGGCATCTGCTAAGCCTCATCACCGAACACAAGGCCACCGTCGAAACGGACTTATCGGGCGTGGCCGACCAACTCGCGGAAAAGATCGATAGGATCATCACCGGCCGTTATTTTACGGTCAGGCTGAAAAGCCAGTCTTTTGACGTCAGCAGCGTGCTGTATACCGATGAAGCCAGGGACCCGAACCCGATCTATATGACCTCACCCAATCAAGCGCTTTGGCCTTGTTTGATCGAACGGGCTTTCGCGGAAAAGGTCGGCAGCTACAACGAACTCGACGATCCTAGCAAACTCACCGCCAACGCCGTTTGGGAGGTCGTGGTCGGCTCTAGCCCGGACGGTTTCGCGGTGACCGGTCAGACGCCGGACTCAAAGATTCAGGAAGCCGCCGGAAACGCTCGGAGAGTACCGACGATCGCCGCGTCGAAAGAGGAAGCCGCCGATGTGACGGCGTGGCACGGTTTCGCCGTGCTCGGAATGAGAGGAACCCGGATCGAGTTATACGATCCGAGTTCCGCGCGGCGCGAAACCCTTTCGTTAGCGGCTTTTCGCAAGAACTTTCTGGCCGTTCTCCACGGCAAAAGCTAGCCGTCTGACTCTCCCACCGCAGGCGCGTAGCCCCCGCCGAAGGGGCGCACGTCGGTCGCCTTCATGCCGGCGCGGCGGGCCGCTTCCAGCCCGGAATCGGCATCCTCAAACACCTGACAATCGCGGGCTTCCACCCCCAAGCGGTGGGCGGCCTCCAAAAAAAGCGCCGGCGCGGGTTTGGGTGGCAGGCCATCGTCGGCGGTCAGCACCACCGGAAACAGGGGGTTCAATCCGGCGGCCCGCAACGCCAGCTCCACGTTGGGACGATTGCTGCCGGACACCACCGCCATCGGCAAGCGACCGTGATAGCGTCGCGCCAATGTCGCCACCGGTTCCAAGGGACGTGCTTGCCCCAGCAGGGCGTGCGTGCGCCGTTCCTTGTCGGCCGTAAACCGATCGATAGCGATGCGCCGGTCAAATCGGGCGTTGTACAAGCGGACGATCTGGTCGGTGGGCTTGCCGTTGTGTTCGATCAGAAACTCCAGCGGACAAGGCAGGCCCAACACCGCGAAGGTCTCTTTCCAGGCAGCATAATGCAAGGGCAAGGTATCGACCAACGTCCCGTCGCAATCGAAGATCAACCCCCGAACGCCGTCCGCCACCCGCAAGACCTGATTCGAAGCCGTATCGGTCACGGTCAAGCTCCACTCGGACGCGACTGCGGCCGTAGGTTGGTCGCGGACGCCGGTTTTTCTTCCTCTTCCGGTTCTTCGATGGCTTCCAGCGCCAAGCCCGAACTGCCCGGCCGCTCGACGGCCTTCGCGCCGCCGGACAGGTTGATCCGCAGCCGTAGATTATTGGCGGAATCGGCGTTCTTGATCGCTTCATCGAAACTGATCTTGCCGGCTTGGTGGAGCGCGAACAGCGCTTGATCGAAGGTCTGCATCCCAAGCCCGCTCGACTTTTCCATGATTTCCTTCAGGCCGCCCACTTCGCCGCGCTTGATCAGCGCTTCGACCATCGGCGAGTTCAATAACACCTCGATGGCCGCCACCCGCTTGCCGTCCACGGTCGGAATCAGCCGTTGCGACACGAACGCGCGCAGGTTGCCCGACAGATCGGCCAGCAACTGCGGCCGGCGCTCTTCGGGAAAGAAGTTGACGATGCGGTCCAACGCTTGATTGGCGCTGTTGGCGTGCAGGGTGGAAATCGCCAGATGGCCGGTTTCCGCGAAGGCCAGCGCGTGCTCCATGGTCTCTCGGTCGCGAATTTCGCCGATCAGAATGACGTCCGGCGCTTGCCGCAGCGTGTTCTTGAGCGCGTCCGCATAGCTTAGGGTATCGACGCCCACTTCGCGCTGGTTGATCACGGAACGCTTGTGCCGGTGCACGAATTCGATCGGGTCTTCAACGGTGATGATATGGCCGCCGCTATTGCCGTTGCGGTGATCGATCAAAGCGGCCAGCGAGGTGGATTTACCCGAACCGGTGCCGCCCACGAACAGGATCAAACCGCGCTTTTCCATGATGACTTGGGTCAGCACCGACGGCAGCCCCAGCGCTTCGATGCTGGGAATGTCGGTCTTGATGTTGCGGATCACCATGGAGATTTCGCCGCGTTGCTTGAAGATGTTGACCCGAAACCGGCCGACGTTGGGCTCGCTGATCGCCAGATTCATCTCCAGGGTCTTTTCGAAATCGGCGATTTGCGCCGCATCCATCACCGAATAGGCGATCTGTTTCACCCGGCCCGGCGGCAACGGTTCCTTGTCCAGCATTTTCAACACCCCTTGGAATTTACCGCAGGGCGGCGCGCCGGTGCTGAGGTAAATGTCCGACCCGTCCCGGCGGGCCAGAGTCGATAAAAAATCCTTCAAGTTGATGATTCTATTTCTGATCGTCATCGCTAGTACCCCCTTCGAAATCAATCGACCGCCGCCGCGCAGCCGCCGCGCCGAGGATCGCCCGCGCCGTCGCCCTCCGGCGCGATAGCGTGGACCCCGCCGAAGTAAAGATCGCGCACCGTCCAGCGGTTGAGCGGCCAACGGCCCTCCAAGGCGGTCAATGCTTCACCGGTAAAACCGGGCTCCACCTGGAGCCGTTCGCCGTCCCAATGCACCCGCGGCGCTTCCACCGCGGCGCGCGGTTCGAAACCGAAATCGACCACGTTACTGATCACCTGCACCAGGGCGGAGCGGATGCGCTTGCTGCCGCCGCTGCCCAACACCAGCCGCACCCGGTCCCCGGCCAGCAGCAGCGAGGGCGCCATCATCGAGGCCACCCGCATTCCGGGCGGACTGGCGTGAAAACCCTCGGGGTGCAGGTCGTCCTCACCCATCATGTTGTTGAGCATGATGCCGGTCCCCGC
The DNA here is from genome assembly GCA_016713505.1 of Candidatus Competibacteraceae bacterium. Taxonomy (NCBI): domain Bacteria; kingdom Pseudomonadati; phylum Pseudomonadota; class Gammaproteobacteria; family Candidatus Competibacteraceae; species Candidatus Competibacteraceae bacterium. The sequence goes on from JADJPA010000001.1 coordinate 1,608,333, forward strand.
GACGAAGCAGCCGGAGCCTTCGCCGTTGGAGGTGGTCATGCTGGCCGCGTTGCCGTCGGCGTCACAGACGCTGATGTGCGTGGTGCCCCCGCAGGCCGCGCGGGTTCGGCCCTGGCTTTCGAGCAGCTCGGACTCGCTGAGATCGACCGGGCTGAGATAACCCTCGGCGCGGCGGCGATCCACCTCCCGCATCGCCGCCGCCAGCAAGGCCAGATGGCCCGGCGAACCAAAACCCAGTGAGGCTGGCTCGCACGACTCCAACAAACGCAGCGACAGGCCGATCAACGCCCCACCGAACGACGGTGGCGGGTTGGTCAGCACGCGATAGCCGCGATAATCCACCGCCAGCGGCTCACGTTCGATGACCCGATAGGCCGCCAGATCGGCAGCGGTCAACAAACCCGCGCCCTCCCGCATGGCGCGGGCCGTGCGTGCGGCCCATTCGCCTTGGTAAAACTCCCGCTCGCCGTCGCGCGGCACGGTTTCCAGAAAAGCCGCCAGCTCCGGGTTGCGGAACAGGTCGCCCTCGCGCAGATACCGCCCCGCCGGCTGAAACAAGGCGCGGCCGGCGGCGCTCAGGGTCATGATCGGCACCAACAGTTCCAGGAAATAGGCCTGCTTGGCATTGACGGTAAGCCCTTCGCGAGCCAAATGAATGGCCGGCGCCAACACATCCCGCAGCGGCAGCCGGCCCAGCCGGCGATGCGCGTGCAGATAGCCCTTGAGCGCGCCCGGCACCGCCACCGATCCCATGCCGACGTTGAAGAGTTGTTCGCTGCTGGGAAAGCGGACCGTGACCGGCATGAAGTGTGGTTCCAATTCGCCGGCCTGCAAGCCCTGCCCCGGCGTATCCACGAAAAAGTCGAAGACCACGGGCTGGCTGTGCGCGGGCCGCGCCAACAGAAAACCGCCGCCGCCCAAGCTGGTCAGCGCCGGTTCCGCCACGGCGGCGGCAAATCCGGCGGCTATCGTCGCATCAAAGGCGTTGCCGCCCGCGCGCAGCATGTCGCAGGCGGCGGCGGTGACCGCCGGATGGCCGCTGGCCGCGCCGCCCCGGCACGGTGAACGCTCCGTCACGAGCGGCTCGCTCACCACCGACCGCTCAGTGGCGGTTGGCCGGCCGGCGGTGGGGCGCGCGGCCGCGCGGGCGATGCTCGCCTCCCGACGCGGGGGGGCGGCGTTCCAGGCGCTTGGGCGGCTTGTACTCAATCAACAAGTCTTCGGTGATTGGCAGCACCTCAATCTTCTGACCGATGAAATCCTCGATCTCCGGCAGCGAATAAACGTACTCCTCGCAGGCGAAACTGATGGCGTCGCCGCTGGCACCGATGCGGGCGGTCCGCCCGATCCGGTGCACGTAATCCTCTTGATCCTGCGGCAAATCGAAGTTGATGACGTGGGTCACGTCGGGAATGTGCAGGCCGCGCGCCGCCACGTCGGTCGCCACCAGAATCGGCAATTCGCCGCGCTGGAACGACTCCAACAGTCGCAGCCGCTTGTTCTGCGGGATATCGCCCGATAGGACTTCGGCCTCGTAGCCGTTGCCCAGCAGATAGCCGGTGACGCGATCCGCCGCCCGCTTGGTGTTGACGAAAACCATGGTGCGCTTGGGGTCCTGCTGGCGCAGCACGCCCAGCAGCAGGGAAATTTTGTCATGGGCCGAGACGTGATAGAGCGACTGGCGCACCTTGTCGGCGGTTACATGGTCGGCCTCGATCCGAATGACCTGCGGGTTGTTCATGTGCTCGTAGGCCAATTCCATGACCCGGTTGCTCAAGGTCGCTGAAAACAGCATGTTGATGCGCTGGCCGGCCGGCGGCATCTTGCGCAGCAAATAGCGGATGTCGGCGATGAAACCGAGATCGAACATCCGGTCGGCTTCATCCAGCACCACCACTTCGATATCGGACAGCTTGTACACGCCCTGTTTGAAATAATCGATCAGCCGGCCGGGGGTGCCGATCAGCACGTCCACCCCTCTTTCCAGCTGGCGGCGCTGGCTGTCGTAACCCGTTCCGCCGTACACCGCGGCAAATTTGAGGCCGGTATAGCGCCCGATCAGTTCGGCGTCGCGATGGATTTGCACCGCCAGCTCGCGAGTCGGCGCGAGCATGATCGCCCACGGGCCGAACGCATCCTCGGGGGCCGGCGTCTCCATCAGGTGATGGAGGGTGGCCAGCAGAAACGCGGCGGTCTTACCGGTGCCGGTTTGGGCCTGGCCGGCGATATCCCGGCCTTTGAGCGCCAGCGGCAGCGTGGCGGCCTGAATCGGCGTACAATGGCTGAAACCGGCGTCTTCCAGGCTTTCCAACAGCGAATCGGTCAAACCGAGCGAGGAAAACAGGACAGCAGTCAAATGGTCTTTTTGCATGAGTGAGTAACAATCCCGAGTAAGCAGGGCCAGAGGAACCGATAACGATGCCCGGCTCGATCCGTTCGAAACAGAAAGAAATTTGTCCCCCGGTTAAATATTTTGCCACAATATCCCCCATCGAACGCTAAGCGCCGTTTTTTGCGGTTGGCTGATGCGGTGAGCTTCTTGAAATTCACCTCAGCAAACCCCACCTCTCTGATACTCACGCTGCAAAACCGCCTCAGGACACTACAGCGCCCACTTTTTTAAATTGGAGAACGCCATCCCATGAGCGAGCGAATCGTACATATCACCGATGACTCTTTCGAAGCCGAAGTTCTCAAGGCCGACAAGCCGGTCCTGGTGGATTACTGGGCTGAATGGTGCGGCCCCTGCCGGATGATCGCGCCCATCCTGGACGAAATCGCCGGACAATACGAGGATCGCGTCAAAATCTGCAAGCTGAACGTGGACGAGAACCAGAATACGCCCCCCAAATACGGCATTCGAGGCATTCCGACCTTGATGCTGTTCCGCAACGGCAACGTCGAAGCCACCAAGGTCGGGGCCTTGTCCAAGTCGCAGTTAGTCGCCTTTCTCGACAGCAGCTTGCGTTGAAAATCCCTAAGGCGCTCTCCAAGGGTAGACGCCGTTTCGCAGGCGTGCTAGCTTAACCAGCACGCCGCCTCACCATCTCAGCCAGCACGCCTTACGCCCTACACCACTCCGCATCCGGCCTCTTCCGCGACGCGACTCCTAAATCCTTTGTTACCGGCTCATTTCAAGCGCCGGCCGCTTCGAGCACGTAGCTTCCATGAATTTGACCGAACTTAAAAAGAAATCAGCCGCCGACCTGATCGCCATCGCACAGGAACTCAAACTCGAAGGCATGGCGCGGTCTCGCAAACAGGATGTGATCTTCGCGATCCTCAAGGCGTTGGCCAAGAGCGGCGAAGACATTTCGGGCGATGGCGTGCTGGAAATATTACAGGACGGCTTCGGCTTTCTGCGCTCGGCCGACAGTTCTTATCTGGCCGGTCCCGACGATATTTACGTCTCGCCCAGCCAGATCCGCCGGTTCAATTTGCGCACCGGCGATACGGTGAGCGGCAAGATCCGCCCACCCAAGGAGGGCGAACGCTACTTCGCCTTGCTCAAGGTCGGCGACATCAATTTCGAGCCGCCGGAAGCCTCCAAAAACAAGGTGCTGTTCGAAAATCTGACCCCTTTGCACGCCGACGAGCGGCTGACGCTGGAGCGCGGCAACGGCAGCACCGAGGACATCACGGCGCGGGTGATCGACTTGATCGCGCCGATCGGCAAGGGCCAGCGCGGTTTGATCGTCTCACCGCCCAAGGCCGGCAAGACCATGATGTTGCAAAATATCGCTCAAAGCATCGCCACCAACCATCCCGAGTGCTATCTGATCGTGCTGCTGATCGACGAGCGACCGGAGGAAGTCACCGAGATGCAGCGTTCGGTGCGCGGCGAGGTGATCGCCAGCACCTTCGACGAGCCGGCCACCCGTCACGTTCAAGTGGCTGAAATGGTCAACGATAAAGCCAAGCGCCTGGTCGAGCACAAGCGCGACGTGGTGATCCTGCTGGATTCCATCACCCGGCTGGCGCGCGCCTACAACACCGTGGTGCCGGCGTCGGGCAAGGTGTTGACCGGCGGCGTCGACGCCAACGCCCTGCAAAAGCCGAAGCGCTTCTTCGGCGCGGCGCGCAACATCGAGGAAGGCGGCTCGCTGACCATCATCGCCACTACCTTGATCGATACCGGCTCGCGGATGGACGACGTGATTTACGAGGAATTCAAAGGCACCGGCAACATGGAAATCCATCTCGACCGGCGGATTTCCGAGAAGCGGGTGTTTCCGGCCATTGATATCAACCGCTCCGGCACCCGCCGCGAGGAGCTGCTGACCGACCCGGACGATTTGCAGAAGATGTGGATCTTGCGCAAGCTGCTGCACCCGATGGACGAGCTACAAGCGATGGAATTCATGTTGGAACGCTTGAAGGCCAATAAAACCAACCGGGAATTTTTCGAGGCTATGAAGCGCTGAGACCGCACCGCTCTTTACCGAACGCAGCTCCCATCTCCATGAATGCTCCCGCCGATACCGCCACCCGCTCGCAAGCTCCGCGTCGCCCGCTGATACCCGCATTCCTGGCTTGGCCTTTTTCGAAGATTCCCGGCCCGATTCATTCGACCGTGTTGGCTACCGCTTTGAACGCGCTTTTCGCCGATAGCATTCGCGAGGGCGAGTTTGAGTTTTTGCGCGACCGGGTTTTGGCCATTCAGGTGCGCGACGCCCAAGCGAACTATCGGTTTCGTTACGCCGGCCCCGCCGGTTTCGTCGCCTGTCGCACCGACCGACCACCGGATTTGACCATCAGTGGCACGGCCTACGATTTTCTGGCGCTGGCGACCCGGCGCGAAGACTCCGACACGCTGTTCTTCAACCGGCGCGTCGTCATGGCAGGCGATACCGCCCTAGGGCTGGAACTCAAAAATTGGCTGGATGGGGTAGATCTTGAAGCCATCAGCGGGTGGGCGCCGCCATTGCTGCGCGCCGCTGATGGCTTGATGGGGGCTTACGAGCGATTCAGGCGTTGAGAAGCCGGGATTCACTCCAATCCCAAACTTGCCGGGCACGCGCCACGAGCCTGTTCCAAACCGAGGCGCCGCGAACCGCTGGTCGGGAGCCGTTATCGGAATCACCTCCCATAATCTGACTGGCCAATAGCACGCATCGATCACAAATATAAACTCGTGGACCAGCGACCAACTTGGAGACTTCGGCTGCATTTCTTCCACAAAAAGAACAACAAAGCTACCTTTTCTCAAACATGTCACTCACCTCCACAGCCCACTGAACCCTACCGCGCCCTTCAATACCCTGAAGCCATTGCCGCATTCTGGGTGAGCCCCGGCTGTCCCCGCCAATAACCGTTGCACGCACCCAACGGTAAATCCGCATTCAGCGCCCGCGCGCCCTCCAGCGGATCGCGCTCCCCGCGCAAGCCAGCGGCGAAGGCGTCAATCACCGCCTCCATCCCCTCGGGTCGGGGGCTGACGCGGAGCACATCCACCTTCAATTCTCGCAACTCCGCCAGTTCTGGCAACAAATTGCAAGTCTGCGCCGATTGGGTCTGAATGCCGTTAATGGCCAAAAACGCCTGTCCCTCACGGGTGCTTAAAATCAATCCTTCCGGGTCATCGAGACAGCGATACTGGCAATCGTCCTTGGGTAAATTGTGATGCCGGGCGGTGAAGCAGCGAGCGGAGTACGCCAACGGCAGCCGACCGTAAACAAAGACCTCGGTTTCCACGTTTGCCGGCCGCCCCTCTTGAACCGACGCCAAGCTATGCCGCGACAATTCAACCGGCATCACCCAACGCTTCGCACCCAATCCCGCCAGAAAACGCAAGGTCCGGTCGCTGTAAACGTTGATCCCGGTGCCCAGCACGAACGGCGTTTTCCGCTCGGACAACAAGCGCACCGCGCCCATGTCGTTGGCTTCGACCGTAAACCGACCGTTTTCACACAAACGGCGGAGCGTCTTGAGTTCCGATTCGGCCTCCAGCAATGCCATGGTGGACAGCACCACCTCCTTGCCGGCGGCGCGCAGCCGCTCGGCCAACTCCAACCAGTCGCCGGTATTCAGCGCGTGGCGTTTGGCGCACACCGTTTCGCCGAGGTAGACGATGTCCACCGGCGTGGCGCTCATCCGCTCGTAAAAATCGAGCAACATCGCCTTGGGCCAGTAATACAACACCGGTCCCAATGCCAGTTTTTGAGGGTATTCGCTCATGGTCCCCGCCTCACTGCCAAGTCCGATGATAAGCGCCCAGCGTGGTCTGATGGCCTTCCGATACCTTACCGAGCTCGCGCAGCCATTCCGGTTTCGGCGCGTAAGCGGTCGGGTTGCGCTGGCACGCATCGATGGCCGCCCGCCAGACCTTGGTGACTTGGGTGACATAGGCCGGACTGCGCTGGCGGCCTTCGATCTTGACGGCGGCAATGCCCATCTCGAGCAGATCGGGCAACAGTTCCAAGGTATTGAGACTGGTCGGCTCCTCAATGGCATAATAGGTATTTTCCGCCACTTTGAACCGACCCTTGCACAGGGTTGGGTAACCCGCCGGTTCGCCGGGAGCATAACGGTCGATCAGCAATCCACCCAAGCGGGTTTCCAGACCGTGTGGCGTCTCCTCCCAGCGCACCGCCTCAGCCGGGGAACAGACCCCGCACATGTTGGGCGACTCGCCGGTGACGTAGGACGACAGCAAACAACGCCCTTCCACCATGATGCACAGCCCGCCGAAGCCGAACACTTCGATAGCCACCGGGCTGTTCTCCAAAACGTGTTTTACTTGCGGCAGCGAGAGCACGCGCGGCAACACCACCCGGCGAATGCCGAAATGCTCGTGATAGAAGCGGATCGCCTCGTAATTGGTGGCGGAACCTTGTACCGACAGATGCAGCGGCAACGCAGGATAGGTGCGGCAGGCGTAATCCAACACGCTGATATCGGCGGCGATGATGGCGTCCGCGCCGAGTTCCGCCGCTCGATCAACCGCCCGTTGCCAGCGCTCCCAACCCGCCGGTTGCGGGAAAGTGTTAAGGGCGACGAACACCCGCCGCCCTTTGGCGTGCGCGTAGTGGATACCCTGCGCCGCCGTTTTGGCATCGAAGTTCAGACCGGGAAAATGGCGGGCGTTGGTGTCGTCCCGAAAGCCGAGATAAACCGAATCGGCCCCGTTGTCCACGGCCGTTTTCAGGGAAGGCAGATTGCCGGCGGGGCAGACCAGTTCCAACGATTTTGTCTGAGCGGCTGGCGTGGCTATGGCCATATTTAGTCCCCCTGCTCTCGGGCGATGGCTCGATAGCCGATGTCGGTGCGATAATAAGCACCTTCCCAATGCACCCGCTTGGCCAGGCTATACGCCGAGTGTTGCGCGGCGGCCACCGTATCCCCGAGCGCGGTCGCGCACAGCACCCGGCCGCCGTGCGTCACGACAGCACCGTTCTCGGTCTCCAGCGTCCCGGCATGAAACAGCATCGCCCCATCGCCCAATTCTTCACGGTGGCGCGGCAGTCCCTCGATGACATCATCCTTGCGGTAAGCACCGGGATAACCGGCGGCCACCATCACTACGCCCAGCGCGGGTCGCGGGTCCCAATCCGCCTCAACCTGGTCCAACCGTCCGTCCAGCGCCGCTTCGCACAAGCCCACCAGATCGGAACGCAACCGCATGATTAAAGGCTGAGCTTCGGGATCGCCGAGCCGGCAGTTGTATTCCAGCACCTTGGGGCCATCGGCGGTGATCATCAGGCCCGCATAGAGAAAGCCGACATAGCGATGACCTTCCACCGCCATGCCGCGCACGGTCGGCTCAATAACGTCGGCCATGATGCGGTCGTGCAGTTCCGGCGTCACCACCGGCGCGGGTGAATACGCGCCCATGCCGCCGGTGTTGGGGCCTCGGTCGCCGTCGTCGCGCGCCTTGTGATCCTGGGAGGAGGCAAAGGGCAGAATGTGCTTGCCGTCGGTCATGACGATGAAGCTGGCTTCCTCGCCGTGCAGAAACTCCTCGACCACCACGCGCCGGCCGGCCTCGCCAAAGTCCGTGCCGCTCAGCATCCCACGGACGGCGGCGATGGCTTCCAACTCGCTTTGCGCCAGAATCACCCCTTTGCCGGCCGCCAATCCGTCGGCCTTGACCACCACCGGCGCGCCCATCTCGCCGATGAACGCCTCCGCCGCATCGGGGTCGGTGAAACTTTGATAGCGGGCGGTGGGAATGTGATGGCGGGCCAGAAAATCCTTGGTGAAGGTTTTAGAACCTTCCAGTTGCGCGGCTGCTTTGGAAGGTCCGAAACAGCGCAGGCCGGCGCTGGCGAACAAATCGGTAATTCCTAACACCAGCGGCACTTCCGGCCCGATGAGGGTGAGATCGACCTGATGGCTTCGAGCGAACTTGAGCAACTCCGACGGGTTGTCGGCGGTGATGGCGATGTTGGTCGCTTTCGGTTCGCGGGCGGTGCCGGCATTGCCCGGCGCGACGTAGACGTTGCGGACGCGGCTGGATCGCGCGACCTTCCAAGCCAGCGCGTGTTCGCGGCCACCGCCGCCGACAATCAGGATATTCATGATCTTAGTGCGCCTTTCCTGAATGAAAACTCAGTGCCGGAAATGCCGCATTCCGGTAAACACCATGGTCATGCCGCGCTCGTCGGCGGCGGCGATCACCTCTTTATCGCGCATGGAACCACCCGGCTGAATCACGGCGCTGATGCCGTAGTCGGCGGCGAGGTCGATGCCGTCGCGGAACGGGAAAAAGGCGTCCGAGCCCAGTGCCGCGCCTTGCAAAGCGAGGTTCTCCTCGGCGGCTTTCATGGCGGCGATGCGCGCTGAAAACACCCGGCTCATCTGCCCGGCTCCAACGCCGAGAATCATCCCGTCCCGGCCGTAGACGATGGCGTTGGATTTGACGAACTTCACCACCTGCCAGACGAATTGCAAATCGACCATTTCCTGCTCGCTGGGCTGGCGTTTCGTCACTACTTTCAAATCAGATCGTGACACCTGGCCCAAATCCCGATCCTGCACCAGCAAACCGCCGGTGACGCGCTTGTAGTCCCAACCCGGCGCGCGGTGGGCGTCCCATTGACCGCAAGCCAGCACCCGCACGTTTTGTTTGCTGGCGGTCGCCGCCAGCGCTTCCGGCGTGACTGCCGGGGCGATGATCACCTCGACGAACTGTCGGTCCACGATGGCTTTCGCGGTCGCGCCATCCAGCGGTCGGTTGAAGGCGATGATGCCGCCGAAGGCCGAGGTCGGATCGGTTCTATAGGCCCGGTCGTAGGCTTCCAGAATGTTGGAACCGATCGCCACCCCGCAGGGGTTGGCGTGCTTGACGATCACGCAGGCCGGGGCGCTGAAACTCTTGACGCACTCCAGCGCGGCGTCGGTGTCGGCGACGTTGTTGTAGGACAGTTCCTTGCCTTGAAGTTGTTTGGCGGTGGCGATGCAGGCTTCCGCCGGTTGCGGCTCGACGTAAAACGCCGCGCCCTGATGGGGGTTCTCGCCGTAGCGCATCTCTTGCGCCTTGCGAAATTGCGTGCTGTACGTGCGGGGAAACGGGTCACGCGCTCCTTCGCTCTTGATCGATCCCAAGTAATTGGCGATGGCCCCGTCGTAGCGGCCGGTGTGCTCGAACACCTTAACCGCCAGATCGAAGCGGGTGGCCGCGCTCACCGCGCCATTGTTGGCTTGCATTTCAGCCAGCACCCGCTGGTAATCGCTGGCATCGGTAATCACCGTGACCGCCGCGTGATTCTTGGCCGCCGCCCGCAGCATTGCCGGCCCGCCGATGTCGATGTTTTCAATGGCGTCGGCCAGCACGCAGTTCGGTTTGGCGACCGTGGCCTCGAAGGGATAAAGATTGACCACCAGCAGATCGATCGGCGGGATGTCGTGCCGCGCCATCGCCGCCTCATCTTCGCCGCGCCGCCCCAGCAAACCGCCGTGAATTTTCGGATGCAGGGTTTTGAGGCGACCGTCCATCATTTCCGGGAAGCCGGTGTAATCGGCGACTTCGCGGACGGCGACGCCTTGATCCGCCAACAGCTTGGCGGTGCCGCCGGTGGACAGAATTTCCACGCCCCATTCGGTCAAGGCGCGGGCAAAATCGACGATGCCGGTCTTATCAGAGACGCTCATCAAGGCGCGGCGGATGGGAAGCAAAGCGGTCGGATTCATGTAGGGTTCCGTTGGGTCCGAGAACGAGAATTTATTGTTATCGTTTGGCGAGCGAACTAGCGTGATGCCTCTCTATGGCCTATGGATTTAACAGAGCGTGGCCCGCTCTAGACATGCTCCGGCACCGGGCCAAAATATATATCGTAAAACCGATCTTTGTCCGGGTCGTATTGCATCAACTCACCGTTTTCCAGATCGTAATACCAACCGTACAGGCTTAGAGACTTGCTCTCGACCCGCTGGCGAATAAATGGGAACGTCAGCAAATTCGTCAGCGAAATCCGCACGCAGGCCCGCTCGCAGGCCCGCTGCTTGAATTCGCGGCTGGCGTCCGGCCAGCGCCGCAGCACCTCGTCGCGGGCGGGCGCGGCGATTCGCACCCAAGGCGCGATATAACCCTCGCCCTCATCGTTTTCCCCGTAACCTTCCAGCAAGGCGTTAATGCCGCCGCAGCGCGAATGACCGAGCACGATGATGTTATCGACCTCCAGGTTGCAAACGGCATACTCCACCGCGGCGCTGGTGCCGTGGTAGCGACCGCCCGTCTCGCACGGCGGGATCAAGTTGGCGACGTTGCGGATCACGAACAGATCGCCCGGCGCGGAGTCGGTGAGGATCGCCGGATCGACGCGGGAATCGCTGCAACCGATCAGTAGAGTGCGAGGCGTTTGCCCTTTCATCGCCAGTTGGTTGAACAGATCCCGGTTCGGCTCGAAGTTTTTGCGGCGAAAGCGATGAAAGCCTTGCAATAGATCGTTGATACTGGTCATAACACACTACTCTGTTGGTTGCGGTCAGCGTTACATTATACCCTGTCGGCCTCGAACCTTCGCCTGGAGACGCTCATGCTGTGCGCGATTTATAAAAGCCGCAAGAAACAGGACACTTACCTTTACATGGCCGCCAAGGACGATTTCTCCAAGGTTCCCGAAAACCTGCTGAAATTGCTGGGCGAACCGATTTACGTCATGGACTTGGAGCTGTCTCCAGAACGCAAGCTGGCGCAAGAGGATACGGCGGACGTCCTGCGCAACCTTCAGGAACGCGGCTGGCACTTGCAGATGCCGCGTCAGGAAGAGTGGCCGAGCTTCAAACCGCAACCCAAACATTGAATTTCACGGAAACCAGCGCATGTTCTCCGAACGCATCGACCGCCTGACCAGTTCCCTGATCCGAGAACTGCTCGCCCTGACCCAGAAACCCGACATCATTTCCTTTGCCGGCGGCTTGCCGGCCCGCGCCGCCATGCCGCCGCTGGATTTGGTCGAACTACCGCCCGACTTGAGTCAGTACGGCACCACCGACGGCGAGCCGGAGCTGCGCGCCGCCATCGCCGAACAGTTGGTCGGGTTGGGGCTGCGCTGTCGGCCGGAGCAGGTGTTGGTCACCACCGGTTCGCAACAAGGCATCGACCTCGCCTCCAAGCTCTACATCGACCCCGGCACGCCGGTGGCCGTGGAAGCGCCGAGCTATCTGGCGGCGTTGCAATCGTTTCGGCTGTTCGGCGCCCGTTTCGAAGAACTGCCGCTGGCGGCTCACGGCATCGATCCCGACCAGTTGCGCCACGTCATCCGGCGCCAGCGACCGGCGTTGGTGTATCTCATCCCGACGTTCCAGAATCCGGCCGGCGTTTGCTACGACGAAGCGACCCGCGCGGCGGTCGCCGAGGTTCTGCGCGAGAGCGGTACGCCCTTGCTGGAAGACGAACCCTATCGGGAGCTGGTCTACGAGCCGGTCGAGCGCACCCCACTTTGCGCCCGGTTGGTCGAGAACGATACCTGGATGTACATGGGGACCTTTTCCAAGACCGGCATTCCCGGCTTGCGGGTCGGTTATATCGCCGCTTCCGAGAACGTGCATCCCTATCTGGTGCGACTCAAGCAATCCACCGACCTGCACACCAATCGCATCGGTCAATGGTGGTGCGCCCGCTTCCTGTATTCCCGCGACTACCCCGCGCATCTGGAGCGGCTGCGGAACTTTTATCGGGAGCGCCGCGACGCCATGCAGGCGGCGCTGGCCCATCACCTGGGCGATCTGGCCGACTGGACCCAGCCTCACGGCGGGCTGTTTTTCTGGGTGCGCTTGAAAGGCGGTGGCGATACCCGCGCCCTGCTGGTCCGGGCGTTGGAACGCAAGGTCGCGTTCATGCCGGGCGAGGCGTTTTTCGCCAACCCCGACCCGCGCCACGGCGCTTACATGCGACTCAATTTCAGCCACGCCACGCCCGAACAACTGGAGCGCGGCATGGCCGTGTTGGCTGACGTCATCACAGAACAACGAGGGGTCGCGAAGGTTGCGGGGCCCGTCGGCATGATGGAGATTTAGCCGGCATCGCGCTCCGTGGACCGCTCGGGCAGCGGCCACCGTTACCGGGGCCAAGCTGGTCGAACCCCGGCCACTTTGGCAGGCCGCGGCTCATTTTGAAACGGGCCGACCGCGATGGGTCGGCCCGAAAGGCCGATCGCTGACCGCCCAGTCTTCGTTTTTCTGGCGGATACGACTTGGCCGAACAGTTGCAAGCGTGTTTTTTGACATCAATGGCGGAATGGGTTTGGGAGTGGTCACCATGACGGCAAGGCAGAGTTTTAATCGTCCGGCAGTGCTTATCCTCACGATTTTCGGGTGTCTCACCCTAACGCTGTCCAGCCTCGCCGCGCGCGCGGCGCCGTTGGCTTACTTGGAATCTCCCTCACCGCACGCTTTTTTCCGCAGCGGAGTGGGCTTGATCCGCGGTTGGTCGTGCGAGGCCGGGCGGGTGGAGGTCAGCGTCGATGGCGGGCCGCTCCAGGCTACCGCCTCCGGCACCAACCGACCCGACACGGCGACCGTGTGCGGTCGCACCGATACCGGGTTTGGGTTGATCTATAACTGGAACCGCATCGGGGAAGGTCTCCACAACCTGCGGGCGCTCGCGAATGGCGTGGAATTCGCCAACGTCAATTTCACGGTCGCCACGCTGGGCGGGGAATTCCGAACTGGCTTGCAGGGCAGCTACACGGTGCCGGATTTTCCCGCTGCGGGAAGCTCGGCAAAAATCGCTTGGTCGGAACCCCACCAAAATTTCGTTTTCACCAGCCCGATAACGGTCCCGCCGGTGAGCAATCCGCCCTCATCAGCGCGGGCGCTGCTGGAATCGCCCTCCCAAGGCTCTTCCGAAAGCGGCATCGGCTTGATCCGAGGTTGGGTCTGCGCGACGAGCCGCGTGGAGGTGAGCATCGACGGCGGACCGCTCCAGGTGACCGCTCACGGCACCGACCGGCCCGATACGACCGGCGCGTGCGGTCGCGCCGACACCGGTTTCGGCTTGACCCATAACTGGAATAGCACCGGGCAGGGGGTCCACAACATTCGGGCGTTCGCCGATGGCGTCGAGTTCGCCAACGTCAATTTCGCCGTCACCACGCTGGGCGGTGACTTCCTGACCGGTTTGTTGAACACGGTCCGCCTGCTCGGCTTTCCGGGTACGGGCGCGGCGGCCGCTCACGCTGGTGGAGCAACCGAACCGGCCACGACCGTCGAGTGGTCCGAAGCCGATCAAAATTTCGTGATCGCCAACTCCACCGCCGCTCCCCCCAAAATCGCCGTTGTCTCCGCCGTCACCGATATCCTGAACAAATTCGCTGTCTTGGGGGTCGGCTCCAACTTATCCAATACCCTCGGCGTGCATACCAGTAAAAACCCCCAAGGCCAGCCGACCGATGTCGGCGGCGTCACCTGGGCGGACACCAACGCGCAAACCTGGGCGGACCTGACGCTGGGCGCGGATGGCTTACCCCGCGTTTACCAGGATTCCTCCGGTGTGGAGGCCCGCTTGGATCAGTACACCGCCAACTCGGTCGTCGTGCAGTTTTTCGACAGCAACGGTCAGACCCGGAGCGAACCGGTCACCACCCCGATCAACAGTAGCCTTTTGCAAAACTTGCAACAACTGGTCAACCAATTGAAGCAAGCGACGGCAGGTGCGTCCACCGCATCAGCCCAGTTGTCTTCAAGCTTGACAGAGGCTACCGCCAACGCCGCTGAAACCGACGCCTCCCTTATCGATTCCGTGCGCTTCTCCTTGAACGCGCTGCTGGTCAGGCTGTTCGGCTCGGGCGGCATCGCGGCGGGAGAGCTGTTATGCACGATTCGCACGGCGGCGGCCACCGTCGGGGCAGGCGACGTGGTGGCCGCAACCGGTTGCCAATCCCCTCTGGTCACTGATTTTTTGGCGCTCGCCAACAACCCTAGCACCCAGGCAACGCCCGCCGATGCCGCGCTCGACTTTAAATTCCAACAGTCCTTGCAGCTCGTTCAGGACGTGATTCAAGCACCCTGTACAAGGTCGGGCGACAGCGCGGGTTGCTTGTTCCCGGCGGCGGCCGTGCTACGCGTCACCGCCGCTCCGGCCCGATCAATTCCGCCTGATTCAGGCTCCACTACGATCCCTGTTCCTGATGTGGTGGGCCTGAATTCGAGCGCCGCCGCCGCCGAGATCGGCAATGCCGGTTTGACGGCCGGACACATTACCGAACAAAGCAGCGCCACCGTACCCATCGGCAACGTCATCAGCCAAAACCCGGCGGCTGGCACTCTCGTCGCGCCCGGCACGAGAGTCGATTTGGTAAGGTCCCTAGGTCCGGCTCCAAGCATTGTTCCGAACGTGGTCGGGCAGGCTCAAAGCGCCGCCACCGCCGCCCTGACTAACGCCGGCCTGACCGTCGGCAGCGTGACCCAACAAGTCAGCGCCACCGTACCCATCGGCACCGTCATCAGCCAGAATCCGGCGGCCGGCGCTGCCGTCGCGCCCGGATCGGCGGTGAGTTTGGTCGTATCGTCGGGACCCGCGCCGGTCACGGTTCCCAATGTGGTCGGCCAAACTCAAAGCGCCGCCGCCACCGCTCTGAGCAACGCCGGCCTGACCGTCGGCAACGTCACCCCGCAGACCAGCTCCACCGTCCCCGCCGGCACCGTCATCAGCCAGAATCCGGCGGCCGGCGCTGCCGTCGCGCCCGGATCGGCGGTGAGTTTGGTCGTATCGTCGGGACCCGCGCCGGTCACGGTTCCCAATGTGGTCGGCCAAACTCAAAGCGCCGCCGCCACCGCTCTGAGCAACGCCGGCCTGACCGTCGGCAACGTCACCCCGCAGACCAGCTCCACCGTCCCCGCCGGCACCGTCATCAGCCAGAATCCAGCGGCCGGCGCTGCCGTCGCGCGCGGCTCAGCGGTGAATTTGGTCGTATCGTCGGGACCACCGCCGGTCACGGTCCCCAATGTGGTTGGTTTATCACAACAAAATGCCTCCACCGTGCTCGCCGGGGCCGGTCTAACCGTCGGTTCGATCACCTATCAAGGCACCACCAGCTCCCGTTTGGATGGCCAAGTCGCCAGACAAAACCCAGCAGCGGGCACCACCGTTGCGGCTGGAACGAGTGTCGATCTTATCGTTTACCAGCTTGTTATCGGTTGAGCATGGAGCGCGGGTTAGCCCGATTTATGTAGCGTCACCGCTCCGATGGTGCGGACGGAACCCGATCGGCGGTGGCGCTACTTCCTCTCGCTTCACCCGTGCTTTCTCCGGCCTCTTGGTCGGCACACCCGAACAACGGCTCAAAAACCGCCGTCGCTAGTTCGACAAACTCCTCATCCAGCGGGTCGGTATTCCGGAACGCCAACTGATAATAGGTATCGTCCCGTTCCGGCCGGACTTTCGCATACTCATCACCTTCCCATACCCGGCGCGCGGCCCATAACGCCTTATCCGCCGCCCGCTCTTTGCGAAAGCGCTCCAAATAGGCCAAGGCGCTTTTCGGAAAAAAATGCACCAAGCGCCGCGAACCCCGCCAATAAAGCTCCAATAGCGACTGGAGTTGAATTTTCGGGTCCGTCAACGGCGGCAACACCAAATCCTTATCCTCCGCCACCCAATGGCTTTGCAGCGGCATCCCAGCCGGCGCAGCGGCATTCAACGCCAGATGATGCAGCCACAAATTCAAATAATCGCCGGCTTTCATATTGGCCAGGCGATAGCCCACCCACCCTCCCGGCGTCAGTCCGGTCAGGCGATCGACCAGCCGAAATTCGCCGAGCGTCAAATCGACATTCAGCCACTCCGCTCCCCGGCGCGGCAAGGCCCGACCCAACCGACCGGCAAACCGGACCACCCGCTCCTGGGCGTCGGCGAACACGCAGTCGCCGACCCGCCCGTGCGGCAAGGCCCCGCTCGCTCGCACGACTTTGGCAATCTCCGCCGCCGGCCGACCTTCCTGATGCAGCGCCAGCATTTGGCCGACCAGTTGATAGCTTTCCAAGCCATCGAGCACGAACGGCTCGCGAATCGCCAAGGCGTCCTCGCCTTTTTCCGGCTGGATGCCCAAGCGCTCCCGCAACAACCACCGCGCGGGATTCTTGAAAAAGCGCGCCAGATGGGCCAGCGTCACCGTCCGCAAGACCGGTTCTGGTTCCGGCAACTCGACCGTCAACAGCGGCGTCGCCTGGCGTTCTCCCCGACCGGCCTGACGGCTGGCTTCGATCCACTCCCGCGCATAGCTGAACAAACGCTCATCGCCGGTGAAATAACGCCGGCTGAACGCTTGCAGCGGGTGGCGGGTGAGCAACAGCTCGCTGGCTCGTCCGCCCTCCGCTCGATAAAACCCCCGGTCCACCCCATCCAATAGCTCGCTGACCAACACCGAGGGCGGCAAGACCGAGTTATCCCGGATATTTTGACCGACATAGCTCAGGTACAAACAACGGCGGGCCGACAGTAAGGTTTCTAGAAACAAATAACGGTCGTCCTGCCGGCGCGAGCGGTCGCCGCGCCGGAAGCGAGTCGCCATCAGATCGAAACCGACCGAGCGCCGGGGCCGCGGATAAGCGTCATCGTTCATCCCGATCAGACAGACCACCGCAAACGGGATGCTGCGCATTGGCACCATCGCGCAACAGGTCACACCCCCGCTCAGAAATCGGCTCGATTGCCCCTCAATGCCGTTCAACTGAAGCCGCAACGCCGATTTCACCACCGCCAGGTTGACCGGTTCGGCGAAACCGGCCAGTTCGGCATTGGCCCGCAGGCTCTCCAGCGTGTCACGGAGCAGTTGCAGTTCGTTTTCCTCACGTTCGCGCGGCTCGAAAAAATCCGCCAGCACGGCAACGAGCGTGGCGGCCCACTCCGCCCAGGACCGCGTCTCGCGCAAGCGGTCGTCCAAGCCGAACAAGGCCTCGGTGAAGCTTTGCAAGCAGCCCAACGCTTGCGCGTCGCTGCCTTCCACCTCGTCGTAGGGCAAAATATCGCCATATAAATCCCGCCCGCCGCCCGGCAGCGCATAGCCCAGCATCAATCGATCCAGACCTGCCCGCCAAGTGTGCTCGGCGGTACCGGGCAAGCCCCAGGTTTTTTTAGTATCGGCGGCGATGCCCCAGCGGATGCCGGCTCCTTGCACCCAGCGCCGGATGCGCTCCAGGTCGTCCTCCGAGATATCGAAGCGCCGCCGTAGCGCCGGCGGCTCCAGCAGGCTCAATACTTGAGCGGCATCGAACCGGCCGCCGCCCAAATCCAGTAACTCGAAAAATACGTCGACCAATGGATTCTCGGCCCGCGCGCCCTGATCGGCGACGCCGCAGGGAATCCGGCGCTCGCGCGGCGCGCTGTCGAACACCGCTTCGAACAACGGCCCGTAAACGGCGATGTCCGGCGCCATCACGATGACATCGGAAGGCCGCAAATCCGGCCAGCGCTCGAACAGCGCCAGCAACTGATCGTGCAGCACCTCGACCTCACGCATGGGGCTGTGGCAACTGTGAACCTGGAGCGAACGGTCCTCCGACCGCAACGCCAGCGGCGGGCAGTCGTCCCCGCCCCGTTCGCGCAGATGCAGGATATCCCCCTGCAAGCACTGCAACAGGTCGTTGCCGGCGGGTTCGACAAACCCTTCCCAGGCCGCCTGCGGGCAAACCAGCAGCAAATCGAGAAAATCCCGGCCCTGCTTGCCCAGCGAGGCCAACAACGGATTGCCGACCGTCAGATAGGCCTCATCCGGGTCGATCTCCTCACCCAGCCGCGCCAGATCGCGTTCGGCTTGGATATCGCCCCAATATTCTTGACAGGGATTGAGCAGGAACCAGTGAATCTCCACATAGCGCGCCAGCGCTTCCAGGAGATCGAGATAGGCGGGCGGCAGCGCCGCGACGCCGATGATGGCGACCCGCCGCGGCAAGCGACGACGGTCGAAATCGCCGCGGTCCAGCGCCGCGCGGACCTGTTGTTGCACCCGCACCCGATGCGCGTCGCCGCTCCGCGCCAGCCGTCGCCACAGTTCGGCTTGCCAGTGCTCGCCTTCGCCGGCTTCCCATTTCCTGATCCAATCGGGTCGGTAGACCAGATATTGATCGAAGCTATCGGCGATCTGCCGGGCGAGCTCGTAACGGCGGAAAGCGTCGGAGCGGTCGCCGAGCCAAGCCCGCAGCGGCTCGAAACACGCGGTCGGCTCTAAATCCCGCAACAGCGCCATCGTCCGCCAGACCAGCACCGGCTTATCGAAGGTCGAGGTAGCCGGTAAATGCTGTAAAACCACCCGGCTCATATCCCATAAAAACGTGGCCGGAAACCGCCAACCCACATTGGCGCAAACGCCCAACCCGTCGGCCAAGCGCAGCGCCAACCAGCGGGCCATGCCGTTGCTTTGCACCACCACGATCTCGCGCGCCAGCGGCGAGGGCAAAGGCTCGCGTAGCAAATCCGTCAGGCGGTCGGCCAGAACTTCCAGCTGGTTGCTGTGATGGGTATGAAACATGGCGCCTTCGCGTGAAAAACCACTGGCCGCCCGACGCTTCAACGTAGCGGCGGCTGGTTCTCGATGGGTTCCGAGGGCGGCTTGCTAGCGTGCGCCGCCAGCCGGCGCAAGGCGGCGCTCAGCCGGTCGTCCGCCAGATCGCGGGCGGCCACTTCCAACAGCTTGGCATTGCGCTTGGTCAGCTTCAGCCGGGGTCTCGGGGGCGGCGGTAAAACGGCGGGTACAACCCGGATCTGCGGCTTGGGCAGCGCGATCCCGAGATGTTGGCCCAACGCTTCCCGCATGTTGTGTAGCGCGTAGCGCAACCGGGTCGCCCAACTGGCTGAGTCGGTATGCACGACCCAACTTTCCGCATCCAAACGCACCAATACCGCATGATCGTGCAGATGCGGCGGCAGGTAAGCAAGAAACATCCGATCCAAACGAACCCGTTGCTGGGCCTTGGCGATCAATTCTCCCAACGCGCCGCGCTGGCGGGCCAAGCTTTCGCCGACGGTGGCGATGGGCGCGAACGCAGAACGCTCGCGGGCCGCGGGTAGGGATTCACGGCCGTCACGAGCAAGCTCGGGCGCGGCGCGGCTGACGCCCGGTTCCCGCTGCTCGGTGCAATCGGCTCCCGCATCGGACCGAACCACATCCAAGGGCAGCCGTGGCGGCGTCCGATCAGGCCGTCGGCTGTAGGCGGCGGGAACCTCGGTGACAGCGGCCGGTTTGCCGGGTAGCGCCGTCGGTTCGGATTCGGCGGGCGGGACGGCGGCGGGCGGGCCGTAGCCCCGCAACATCTTCAACAGCCGGGCGGTATGCTGCCGGGCGACGGCGCGAGCGTCGTGGGAGTCAGCCATCTTTTACCCCCTGTCCAGCGGGTTGATCCGCCGGTAACCCAGTCGATGCCAGCCGAGCTAAATCCGCTGGCGTGTTGATATTCTGAAAAAACGGTAGGGATGCCTCGAAAAATTCCACCGCCACCGACCGGTGCCGTCGCAACCAGCGGCCGGCGTTACGCTCGCCCGACGCCAGATAAGCGCTGAGATCGTCCCGCAATCCGACTGGCAGCAACGCAAACACTGGCTGCCGAAAACCCTCGTAACAGGCCACCGCGGCTGAAGCGCGCTCGCGGTCCAGCGCCTCCTGCATCCGGCGGGCGTAATCCGGCGGCAAAAAAGGCGAATCACAGGGCGCGGTCAGCAAATAAGGCGTTTCGACCACCCGCAGCGCCGCCAAGATGCCCGCCAGCGGACCCTGATACCGCTCGCGTGGCTCGTCCTCGATCACCCGGCACCCCAACTGCCGGTAGTTTTCGACATTACGGTTGGCGCTGATCAGCACTTCAGCCACTTGCGGTCGCAGGCCGCGTACGACGTGCGCGACGAGCGGCTCGCCGGCCAGCGCCAGCAACCCCTTATCGCGGCCTCCCATCCGTTCGGCGCGCCCGCCGGCCAGAACCAGGCCGGTCAGTTTTCCCGCCGCTGAGGTCACAGCGTTCCTTTAGCGCCCCGGGCGTCAAACGAACCCATCCACAAGACTCCTGAAGTTGAGGTTAACACGGCGACCGAAACGGCAGGATCACCTCACGCCGGCTACCGCTGTGAGGGTTTTATTCCGCAAAAGTTTCTCACTCGGCTCAAATGCCTGACAACGATTCCGTCCTACCGAGATCCGTCTTTCAGGCCAAAGGCAAAATCACATGAATGATCCCCGGATCGTCCGGCGAGGTTTGGAACTTGAAGTTCAGCGCGCGGTTGAGCCTCAGCATGGCTTCATTCTCGCGCAACACTTCACCGTACAGCTCCTTGATCCCCATTTTTTTAGCATAATCGATGATATAGCGCATCAGCATCGGTCCCAAACCCATTCCGATCATGGCGCGATCGACGAGGATGGCGTATTCGGCCTTCTCCAGGTTCGGATCCGCATTGCAGCGCACCGCGCCCCAAATCTTGCCCTTACCCGGCAAGCTGTTGGGTTCGGTGACGATAAAGGCCATTTCCCGCTCGTAATCGAGTTGGGTCAACCGCGCCGCCATCTCGTGCGGCAACTCGCGGATCGGCTGAAAAAAACGCATCCGAACATCTTCGGCGGGCATGCGTTTGACCAAACTCTGAAGCTCTGGCTCGTCTTCAGGTAAGATCGGTCGAATCAGAAAAGAGCGACCGTCGGGCAGGGCGTAAACCCGTTCCAGTTGCTTCGGATACGGCGAAATCGCCAGTCGTTGGATCGCCGGCGGCGCTGACGCTTCGATCAGGATGTTGGCGTCCAGCGTCAGCACGCCGCGGGCATCGGCCCAGATCGGATTGATCTCCATTTCGACGACTTCCGCCAGATCGATCACCATTTGCGAGACCTTGATCAAGGTCAGCGCCACGGCGCTCATATCGACCGGCCGCCCGCGATTGGTGCTGAGGCGGCGATACAGGCGGGTTCGGGACATCAGATCGCGCGCCAAGTGCATGTTCAACGGCGGCAAGGCATAGGCGATGTCGTCGATCACGCCGGCTTCGGTACCGCCGTGACCGAAGAAGATGACGGGTCCAAAGCGACGGCCGGTGCGGATCCCGACCATCAGCTCGTAAACGCCGTGCCGGGATTGCATCGGTTGCACCGCAAACCCATCGATGACCGCCTCGGGCGCTAGATCCCGCACTCGTTTCAGCATCTCGGTGGCGGCCAACAGCACTTCGAGCGGGTTTTTGAGATTGAAGGCCACGCCGCCGACATCGGATTTATGCGCGATATCAGGCGAGAGAATTTTGAGCGCCACCGGTCCGTCGATCTCCGCGACCAAGTCGGTGGCCGCCTCGGGCGTGGAGGCAAAATGCAGCGGTGCGACCGGAATTTCGTAAGCGCTCAGGATCTGGCTGGTTTCATAGGCATTCAAGCGACGGCGGCCGGCGGTCAAGGCGATTTGGATGATGCGGCGCGCGGTTTCGGTATCGGGGGTGAATTCCTCAGGAATCGAGGGCGGCGTTTCCATCAGCAATTCTTGATTGTGCCGGTGCTCGGCCAAGCGCAGGAACGCTTCCACCGCCTCACCGGGCGCCTCATAACTGGGCAGATGAACCTCCTTGAACAGATTGCGCGCCGGCTCGGCAATCGATTCTCCGACCCAGCAGGCCATGATCAAACGCCGGCTCTTGGCGCGCTCGATCACCACCTTGGCATTCTGTAGCGACCGTTCGTCCGAGGTCGGCGCATGAATCACCAGCACGCCATCGGTTCCCGGTTCTCGCAGCAACAAATCCAGCGCCTTGCCATATTGCTCGGGGCTGGCCAAGTCGCCCAGATCGATCGGATTTTCGATGGGATAACCGGGGCGGCAATCCTCCGCCAGCCGCGTCCGCGCAGCCTCGCTGAGTTCGGCCAGCCGGCCGTTGTGCCGCAGCAAGCTGTCGCTGGTCAGCAGCGCGAGACTGTAGCTATTGCTGAGGATGGCCAGCCGGTTGTTGTAAACCGGCTTGGCGGTGGCCAGCGTTTCGGCGGCGCCGAACAGTTGCTCGATATTGTTGACCCGCAGAATGCCGGCGCGCTGAAACACGGCGTCATACACGGCGTCTTCCAGCGCGCCGGTTCGAAAATCGCGGGGCTTGAGCACGATGACCGGCTTGACCCGGGCGGCGGCGCGGGCGGCCGATACGAACTTCCGGCGGTTGCGGGTATATTCCATGTAGATCAAAATGGCCCGCGTATTGTTATCCCGCAGCAGATAATCGAGCAGATCGCCCAAATCCACATCCCAGCGCATCCCGAGCGAGATCGCATGGGAGAAACCGATGTTCCGACTGGCGGCCCAGTCGATCACACTGCGCATGATCGCCGTCGATTGGCACAGCAGCGCCAGCCCCCCCGCCAATGGACGGGTGGGATTGAGGCTGGCGTTGACGCTGGCCGACGGCACCGCGTAACCGAGGTGATCCGGCCCGATGACGCGCAGCAGATAAGGTTTGGCGGCTTCTAGAATCTTTTGCTTCAGGGTGTCGCTTCCGTCTGGAGATTGGTCCGGCGTTGCTTGCTCAAGCCGCGCCGCCTGAGCATCGCGATGGGTTTGCAGGGCTTCTCGCGTCAGCAGCAACACGGCCTTGGTTCCACGCTGACCCAATTCGCCGATCAGGCCTGGCGCTTCCGCCAGCGGAGTGGTCAGAATAGCCAGTTCCGGCACGACCGGCAGGCTGGCGATGTTCTGATAGGCCAGCACGCCGGAAACCGATTGACGGTCGGGGTTCACCGGCATCACCGGACCCTTGAAACCACCCTCGATCAGGTTGAATTGCACGGCGGCATCGAAACTACCCGCTTGCTGGCTGCGGCCGACGACCGCAATGGAGCGAGGCTTGAACAAATATTCAAGATTACGAATGGTCATGAGGGCGTCTCAGCGCTGGTCATCGCTAAAGCAGGTCGGAAAATCGGATGGGGCTTGATTATGGTAACGCGATTCAGACAGCAACGGATCGACCTTGCTAATGCCCACGCTGTTTTTATGATTTTTCTTTACAATTTCGACCGCTTTCCTTTCATTAAAAAATACTGGAGTCCGCATGATCGGGACGACGATTGGCAAACTGATAGAATCGGGCGAACCCAAGCCACAGCTCGCCGACTATGCGCCAGCCCGCGCCGATTTTTCCTGGGCGGCGGCGCGCGCCGAACTGGCCGGCTTGCCCGACGGCGGTTTGAACATCGCCTGGGAGGCGGTGGATCGCCAGGTCCAGGTGGGTCGAGGCGATGCGACCGCGTTGATCTGGCTAGGCAAAAACGGCGAGCGCCAAACCATCAGCTACGCCGAACTCAGCCGCCTGAGCAATCGCTTCGCCAACCTCCTGGACCGACTGGGCGTTTGCAAGGGCGACCGGATTTGCGCGCTGGCCGGACGCATTCCAGAGCTTTTCGTCACCGCGCTGGGAACCTTGAAAGCCGGCGCGGTGTTCTGCCCGTTGTTTTCCGCGTTTGGCCCCGATCCGATTCGCGTGCGTTTGCGCAAAAGCCAGGCGCGGGTGTTGGTCACCACTGCCGCATTGTACGAGCGCAAGGTGCGGGCGCTGCGCGGCGATTTGCCTGCGCTGGAGCGGGTATTGCTGACCGATGGGATCGGAAACGAAGCCGGAGCGGATTCGCTTCAGGCGCTGTTGGCGGTGGAGGCGGAGCAGCGCCCCCCGCCCCGCACCTTGCCGGAGGATAGGGCGCTGCTGCACTTTACCAGCGGTACGACCGGCGCGCCTAAAGGCGCAATCCACGTCCATGACGCCATCGTCGCCCATCGCCTGACCGGACGGCTGGCGCTCGACCTGCGCCCCGGCGATGTCTACTGGTGTACCGCCGATCCAGGCTGGGTCACCGGGGTTTCTTACGGCATCATCGCGCCGCTGGCCAACGGCGCGACGCTGGTGGTGGATGAGGCGGAATTCGACGCCCGCCGCTGGTACGGCATTCTGGAACGGGAACGGGTCAACGTCTGGTATACCGCCCCGACCGCCATTCGCATGTTGATGAAAGCCGGCGTCGAAGCCGTGCGGGGACACGATCTCAGCGCGCTACGGTTCGCGGCCAGCGTCGGCGAACCGCTGAATCCCGAAGGCGTGCTCTGGGGGCAGGCGGTTTTGGGCCAACCGTTTCACGACACCTGGTGGCAGACGGAAACCGGCGCCATCATGATCGCCAACTATCGCAGTCAGAACGTGCGGCCGGGTTCCATGGGCCGGCCGCTGCCGGGCATTGAGGCGGCCATCGTCCGGCGACGCCTCGATGGCGGCGTGGACCGGTTGGGGCCAGGCGAAGAAGGCGAACTGGCGCTGCGGGCCGGCTGGCCTTCGCTGTTTCGCGGCTACTTGAACGATGAAGACCGCTATCAAGCTTGTTTCGCGGACGGCTGGTATCTGAGCGGCGATTTAGCCACCCGAGACGCCGAGGGCTATTTCTGGTTCCTCGGGCGGTCCGATGATGTGATCAAAACCGCCGGCCATCTGATCGGTCCCTTTGAGGTGGAAAGCGCTTTGTTGGAGCATCCGGCGGTCGCCGAAGCCGGCATGATCGGCAAACCAGATGCGGTCGCCGGCGAAATCATCAAGGCGTTCGTGGCGCTCAAACCCGATCATGCCCCTAGCGATGCGCTGCGCAAGGAACTGATCGGCTTCGCCCGGATTCGATTGGGGCCGACAGTGGCCCCGCGCGAACTGGAATTCATGGCCGATCTGCCTAAAACCCGCAGCGGCAAGATCATGCGCCGGCTGTTGCGCGCTCGGGAACTGGGCTTGCCCGAGGGCGATCTGTCGACTCTGGAAAGCGGCGGCACCGAGGAAAATTGAAGTCGAGACCTTAACTTGATAAATATCGGCAAGACTATTGCATATCATTACAGCAGAAAGCTCAAGGAATTGCAGCCGACCCAACTTGCTTTTCCAAGCGGGAAATGCCAGAATATGCTGCGACGCAACATAAAGAAGATCTTATAAATTCAAGATTTGAGCTTACTGTTAACTGCTTTCAGCAACAAGGAAATGAGCAATGAATGCCAAAAGCCAAGAGCCGATCCGCGAAACGATCTTTCGCGTGCTTAGCGATGTCATCCCAAATGCCGATACCAAAGCGATCAAGCCTGACATCAGCTTTCACGATCAACTCGAACTGGACTCCATCGACTTCCTGCGACTGATGATGGGTCTGGAAAAAGAGTTGAATGTGACCATTTTCGATTTTGATTATCCGAAACTGTCCACCCTGAAAGGGTGTGAAAATTACCTGAGCGAGCGTAAGGCAGCCACGGTGTGACCGCATAGGACGCCACAACTCCGACGCGATGGCGCGGCACTTAGCACCGCCGGGTCGGGTGGCCCCTAAAAACAAAAAGACCGACCTACGAGGGGCGGTCTTTGAACTACAGCAGGATTAGGGGGATCGCCTAATCTCAAATTCTAAGCTTGCGCTGTGCATCAAGCATTTTTAGCGCGTTTGCTGGTCTGCACAGCTCTCCTTTAGTGGTTTTCAGCCGAATTGGGACCCCCTTTCAATTGATTGGATCGTGTGGGCTGTAACCACATTACCCTGATCGAGAGCCGCGCTTTGGGCCGAACCGTTTGTTGGTTTTAAAATGCGCTCGGCCCGCACGCCGAACGCATTATAGCAATTACATTTAATCCCGCAACTTTTTCATGGCGGCTCCTCGTCCCACCGTCATTGCGTCGCTTTATTGTTATCGAAAAACACTCTTCTCGTCCCGAAAATAGTAGCAATGGATAATTGGCGAAATCTTGGTGCGGCGCGTCATTTTCTTGGCTTTTCCGCGCGTGGTCACAAAAAAATGGTGCCGCGCTCAGGGTTCTAGCCGCTCCAGCAACCACTGCCTCCCCTCTCGCAGCCGATAGCGTAGCCGATCATGCAGCCGGCCGTGGCGGCCTTGCCAAAATTCCAGCATTACGGGCTGCAACCGATAGCCGCCCCAGTGCGCGGGCATGGGGATATTGTCGTCTGGGTATTGGGCGGCCAATTGTTGGAAACGCTCATCCAGCACTCGGCGGTTGGCCACTACCTGACTCTGCCGCGACGCCAGCGACCCCAAGCGGCTTTCACGGGGGCGGCTGCGAAAGTAGGCTTCAGATTCTTCTGACGACAGCTTATCGACCGTGCCCTCGACCCGTACCTGCCGCTCCAGTTCCAACCAGAGAAAGACCAAGGCAGCTCGCGGGTTTTGAGCCAATTGCTGGCCCTTGTCGCTGCGATAGTTCGTAAAGAATACGAACCCTCCGGCGCCACATTCCTTCAGCAACAGCACCCGTGCGTAGGGCCGGCCGGTTCGGTCGGCGGTAGCCAGGGTCATGGCGTTCGGTTCGGGCAATCGCGCATCGACCGCTGCTTGCAGCCAGCATTGGAACTGCTTGATAGGATCTGGATCAGCATCGGCTTTGTTCAAGGCGCTCAAAGCGTAGTCATGACGCATTTCAGCAAGGGATTCGCCCATGAGATGGATAAGCTCCTGCGGTGGACTATGAATTTGAGGTATCCTGAGCCGCTTTTCAGCATCGCATTCATCGTCTTCAAGCGACCCACCATTGTCGGTTGGTAAGCTAGCAAACGCCCAACAGAGGACGATGGCGTTGACGCCAGAATTTTCGCGCCAAGGAACACTCATCTCAAGTCGCTGTGCCCGCTTCTCTGGGCCAAGGAGTCACCGACATGGCCAACAAGCAACTTCGCAACTCGCAACCGGGCCGACTGGTCCCGGCAACCGCTGCTTACAACGAAGCGGGCGGACGGGCTTGCCGAGTGGACCCCGAGGCCGCGCTGGCCCAGTATGCCGCTACCGGTTGTTTGAATACGACTTTTTACGCCGGTGCGGCAACCCAAGTCATCACGCTTTTATTATAGATAGAGTGCGGGTTTATGATCCGCGCTCCATTATTCTTTCCGATCACTCATGCCGTCCATTCTGCTTTCAACCCTGAACGCCCGCTATTTCCATTCCTCTCTGGGGTTGCGTTATCTGTTGGCCAACATGGGAGCGTTGCAAGCGGATACCGCCATTCGGGAATTCATCATCAATCAGCGTCCGCTGGATATCGCCGAGGCGCTATTGGCCGAATCACCGCGCATCGTCGGCTTTGGGGTTTATCTCTGGAACGTCGCCGAAACCACGCAAACCGTCGCTCTGCTCAAACGGGTGCGGCCGGAGCTTGTGATCGTAGTGGGCGGACCCGAAGTCAGTTATGAATGGACCGAACAGCCGATCTTCGACCTTGCCGACTACCTGATTGCCGGTCCGGCCGACCTCGCCTTCGGTCGATTGTGCCAGCGCGTGCTAGCTGGCGAGCCACCCGCCGCGAAGGTGATCGGCGCTGAACCGCCGTTGCTGGAACGGCTGATCCCGCCGTACCGTTTTTACACTGAGGAGGATATCAGCCGCCGGCTGATCTACGTCGAAGCCTCGCGCGGCTGCCCTTTCAAATGCGAGTTTTGTCTGTCGGCGCTGGACAAAACCGCTTGGCCGTTTCCGCTAGCTGCTTTTCTCAACGAAATGCAACAGCTTTACGAACGGGGTGTCCGGCATTTCAAATTCGTGGATCGCACCTTCAACCTCAACGCCAAAACCGGCGCGCGGATTCTGGATTTCTTTCTGGAACGGCTGGATGAAAAGTTGTTCCTGCATTTCGAGCTGATCCCGGACCATTTGCCGGACACCCTCAAGGAGCGGATCACCCGCTTTCCGCCCGGCGCCTTGCAATTTGAAATCGGGGTGCAAACCTTCAATCCCATCGTGCAGGCGATGATCGGCCGCCAGCAGGACAACGCCCGAACCGAGACCAACTTGCGCTGGCTGCGCCAGTACACTCAGGCGCATTTGCACGCCGACTTGATCGTCGGCCTACCGGGCGAGGACCTGGCCAGCTTTGCCGCCGGCTTCAACCGCTTGGTTGCGCTCGACCCTCATGAAATCCAGGTTGGCATTCTCAAACGGCTGCGCGGCGCGCCTATCGACCGGCATACCGGCGATTTCGGTTGCCGCTATAACCCACATCCCCCTTATAACCTGCTGTGTTCGGCGCTGCTGGATTTTGCCACCCTGCGACGGCTGGAGCGATTTGCCCGCTATTGGGATTTGATCGGCAACTCGGGACGGTTCCGCCACACCCGGGCGCTCTTGCTGGGTGACGACCCGTTTGGGCGCTTTATGGCGCTGAGCGATCGGCTGTTCGCAACTACCGGGCAAACGCATCAATTCGCTTTGGAACGGTTGTTCGATCTGCTGTATGACGGCTTGACCGAAGCGCTATGCGTTCATCAAGCCCTAGTGCGCGAAGCCCTGGAAACCGACTATCAAAGAAGCGGCGCAAAGGGTTGTCCGAAATGCCTGCGTTCTCACCCAGCCAACCTCCCCTCTCAATCTTCCATGCGAGCCACATCAGCCGCCGCGCCAAACCGTCAAGCACGACATCGCTAAGCGCTTGCTCAAACCACTTATTTGATTCAGCACAGTATCCTGTTAGCCACTGATGTTGCGCGGCAACATTTTTTGTTGCAATGCGGGAACAAACGGGGTATGAATAAAACTAATTTCTATGGAGAGAACCTTTCACAGAGGAATTTGAGCCATGACGAACTCACGCCCAACTCACACTGTGTGCCCGCATTGCAAACGACCGGTCATAGCACAGCCTGATCAACTTCACGCCCAATGCCCGGAGCACGGACAAATCGTGCCGATGCGCAGCGCCATCGTGAACCCGCCTGTCGGACACGCCATTGCCGCGCAACCGGCATGAGTGGACCGCATCTCTCGCGCTAAGCCGTTAAGTACTTGTCCATAAAAGATCGGTTTTATTGATTTCGCCCCGGTCGCATCTTATGATGCACCGCATCATCGTCCGCTCCGGCGATGGATGCGGGACCGGTCGGCATTCGAATAACAATAAACCGAGAGGACAAGCACGATGTCCGCGCATGAAAACAAAAGCCGTTCATCGGCACTGATCATCGGCGCCATTGGTGTTGTGTTTGGGGATATTGGCACTAGCCCGCTGTACGCACTTAAGGAAACTTTCGCCGGGCACCATCCCATCCCTGTCACGCCAGAGAGCATTCTCGGCGTCTTGTCGCTGATCTTTTGGACCATCATGGCGCTGGTGACGTTGAAATATGTCGCCATCATCATGCGCGCGGACAACCGGGGCGAAGGCGGCAGCTTAGCGTTGTTGGCCCGCGTCACCGAGTTGACCAAGAACTCGCCAGCCACCTGGTTTGTCACCATGCTCGGTATCTTCGCCGCCGCCCTGTTTTACGGTGACAGCATGATTACGCCGGCCATCTCGGTGCTCAGTGCGGTCGAGGGCCTGAATGTGGTCGCGCCGGGCCTCAAGGACTATATCCTGCCGATCACGGCCATTGTCCTAACGGGTCTGTTCTCGATCCAGAAGCATGGCACGGGCGTCGTCGGCCGATTTTTTGGTCCCGTCATGTGCGCCTGGTTTGGCGTGCTGGGCCTGCTCGGCTTGCTTGGTATCTGGCACGCGCCAGCCGTGTTGGCGGCGCTCAACCCCATCCATGCCGTCGAGTTTCTGGCGCGTCATCCCTGGGAAAGCTTTCTCGCGCTTGGCGCCATCGTTCTGGCGGTGACCGGCGGCGAGGCGTTGTACACCGACATGGGGCATTTTGGTAAATTCCCGATCCGCGCCGCCTGGTTCGGCTTTGTACTGCCAGCGCTGGTCTTGAATTACTATGGCCAAGGCGCTTTGCTGCTCAACGATCCCGAAGCCATTGAAAACCCCTTTTACCTGCTAGCGCCTGGCTGGGCCTTGCTCCCGATGTTGGCGCTGGCCACGGCGGCGACGGTGATCGCCTCGCAGGCGGTGATCTCGGGCGCGTTTTCGGTAGCCCGGCAGGCGGTGCAACTCGGTTACCTGCCCCGGATGCGCATCATCCATACCTCCCACATGGAGGTCGGGCAAATCTACGTTCCCTTCACCAATTGGACGCTCTATATCGCGGTGATGGCGCTGGTGTTCGGTTTTCAATCCTCGAGCAACCTGGCGGCGGCTTACGGCATCGCGGTGACCGGCACCATGATGATCGACACCATTTTGGTCTCGTTCGTGGTGTTCCTAGCTTGGCGCTGGAATCCCTGGCTGGCCGCGCCTCTGCTGGCCGCGCTGTTGTTGATCGATGTCGCCTTCTTCTCCGCCAACGCCATCAAGTTGTTGCAAGGCGGTTGGTTCCCGATCGTGATTGCGTTAGCGTCCTTCACCACGCTGACGACGTGGCGGCGGGGCCGGCAGCTATTGTTCAAGGAGATGGGCAATTTAACCATGCCTCTCGATCAATTCATCCGCTCCCTCGAAGACCGGTCGTTACAGCAAATCAGCGGCACCGCCGTGTATCTCACCAGCCGGCCCGAGGGTGCGCCGTCGGCGTTGCTGCACAACATCAAACACAATGAGGTCCTGCACGCCCGCAGCATCTTCGTCACCGTTCTGACCGCCGAAGTGCCCGCTGTTACTGACTCGGAGCGGATTGAAATTACCGACCTCGGTGAAAGCTTTTA
Organism: Candidatus Competibacteraceae bacterium; assembly: GCA_016713505.1. Lineage (NCBI taxonomy): Bacteria > Pseudomonadati > Pseudomonadota > Gammaproteobacteria > Candidatus Competibacteraceae > Candidatus Competibacteraceae bacterium. The sequence continues at coordinate 1,639,260 of JADJPA010000001.1, forward strand.
CCGGGTGTTCGTGCGGTACGGCTTTATGGAACAGCCCGATATTCCCAGGGCGTTGGATCTGTGCGCCGAGAAGGGGCTGGTGTTCGACATTGAAAAAACCTCGTTTTTCCTCAGCCGGGAGGTGGTCGTTCCCAAGCTGGCGCCACCGATGATGTTATGGCGCGAACTGTACTTCATCTCGATGCTGCGCAACGCGCAGAGCGCCAGCGATTTCTTCCGTATTCCCACCAACCGCGTGGTCGAGCTGGGCACGCTGGTCGAGATTTAATCAGTACCCGAACAAAATTTTACCGGGATTTTAAGATGCCAACTTAATTAAATCACCCCCGGCGAAGCCGGAGGTTTACTTATCGATTAATTACCAGTCTGGAGATGAGCTTCACATTGATTATTTAATCGGCCAGCATTTTGGTCCGTGGGCGGCAGGTTTAGGAGGTTATTATCTCCAGCAGACGACTGACGATAAGATGAATGGAAAAACTGTTGATCCAGATGGAAATCGTGGAAAAGTGTTTGCCTTAGGACCGGTCATTAAATACGATTACAATCACATGAGCTTTATCGGCAGTTGGAGTTCTGAAACGACCGCCGAAAATCGGTTTAAAGGCAATAAATTCTTGTTTAAATTTATTACCAGCTTCTGAAGTGAGGCGATTTTATCGAGCCTCAAAATAATTTGAGGCTATTTGATCGATAACCCCGCAGCAAATTGCGGGGTTACTCGTTTTTCAAATGTCTGCTAACTCGTTAAGGCTCTAGCTTAAAATTGCTGCCATTCCTCGGATGTGGCGGCGATGGTTCTTTTATCGACCGGAGCGGGCTGGGCGGCACTGCGCGGTTTGGCGGCGGCCGGTCTGGCCGGGGTCGCTCGGGAGCCAATACCGGCCACGGGCCGTAACTCGGGACGCGCCTTGGCGGATGGAGTGGTTGCCACCGCCACTTGGGGTAGCACCGCTGTACTGGCTGTGTTGGGTGTGCTGGCTGCGGCCTGCCCGTCGAGCTTGAAGAAGGCCATGAGCTGTTGGAGCTGCTGGGCCTGCTCGCCCATGGCGTGGCTGGCGGCGGCGGTCTGCTCGACCAGGGCGGCGTTTTGCTGGGTGGTCTGGTCCATCTGGAGGATGGCTTTGTTGACCTGTTCGATGCCGGAGGCTTGCTCGCGGCTGGCGGCGGCCATTTCCGCCACGATGTCGCTGACTTTCTTGATGGCGGTGACGATCTCTTGGAGGGTTTTCCCGGAGCGCTCGACCAGCGCCCCGCCGTCCTCGACCTTGGTCACGCTGTCGGTGATCAGGGCCTTGATCTCCTTGGCGGCGTCGGCGCTGCGCTGGGCGAGCTTGCGGACCTCGCCGGCCACCACCGCGAAGCCCCGGCCCTGCTCGCCGGCTCGGGCCGCTTCCACCGCCGCGTTCAAGGCCAGCAGGTTGGTCTGGAAGGCGATCTCGTCGATCACCCCGATGATGTCGGCGATCTTTTTGCTGCTGTGGTGGATCGCCCCCATCGCCGCCACCGCCTGCTCCACCACCTGACCCCCTTGCTCGGCTTGCGCGCGCGCCGCGCTCGCTAGCCGGTTGGCTTGCCCCGCGTTCTCCGCGCTTTGCTTGACCGTCCCGGTCAGCTCTTCCATCGAGGAGGCCGTCTCTTCCAACGCACTGGCCTGCTCTTCCGTGCGCTGCGACAGGTCCGAACTGCCTCGGGCGATTTCAGCGGTCGCCGCACTCACCGTTTTAACGGTTGCCTGAACCTTAACCACAATTTCTGTTAACCGAGTTTTCATTAGTTGAATAGCTTGAAACAATTCCTTTATCTCGGATAAAGATGAACTCGCATTATTAGACTTTAAATCACCCTGAGCGGTACACCCCGTAATAGTAATTGCTTTTTTAATCGCTTCTGCTATCCATTTTGATAAAACATATCCAAAAATAATAATCCCTATCCCAATTAAAATGGTGGCACCGAAAGTGTATTGGGAAATATTTACAACTTTTTTTAAATTATCATTGATAATTTTTCTAAACGCATGCTCGCCTGTCTCAGATTCTCTTAAAAATTCATTAATCGTCTTAGTGTACTTCTTTTTCCACTCTGTATATTCTTTTCCTTCGATTAAGGTCAAGGCTTGATCGCCATGATTTTCCTTCATTAAATCGAATGCTTGGGTTTCCATTTTGATAAGCTGATCATTAATGCCTTTTTGCTCTTCGAAAAGCACTTTTATTTTATCGTTGTCTGCATTTTGCTGTGCTTCAGTAATTATTCCATCTAATTTTGCTCCATACTCTTCATACCTATTCTTCCAAGCTTCATCTTTTGAATACAGGTAGCTTTTAATTGAATGGGTAAGAACTTCATCAAGCCATATAATAGATTGTGCTCTTAATAGTTGTTCTTGAATTGGGGTAGCAGCAGATAATTGGTCTTTAAATTTTGTTGCTGCCGATAAAAATAAAAATCCTGCCACTAAAAATAGTAGAGACATGATTAAAAAAGAAGAAAGAATTTGTTTTCTAATGCTATTTGCAGCTTGTCTTCCCGTGCCCACAATATCACCTTTAAACGATATATAAATAAAAAATTGATTTAATAAATAAGATTAAAAAATCAATTGAAGGATTTTTGCTTATTAATTTAAGGCTGTATGAACTCTTTTGAGATTGGGCTCGACGAAAGCAGGATAATGCTGATTGACATTTGGGGTCGAATGGAGTTTGGAATTTACTTTTAAGTTGTTTATTTGCTCTTGCTGATCCAATTTAAAAAAAGCCATGAGGCGCTGGAGCTGCTGGGCCTGCTCGCCCATGGCGTGGCTGGCGGCGGCGGTCTGCTCGACCAGGGCGGCGTTTTGCTGGGTGGTCTGGTCCATCTGGAGGATGGCTTTGTTGACCTGTTCGATGCCGGAGGCTTGTTCCCGGCTGGCGGCGGCCATTTCCGCCACGATGTCGCTGACTTTCTTGATGGCGGTGACGATCTCTTGGAGGGTCTTCCCGGAGCGCTCGACCAGCGCCCCGCCGTCCTCGACCTTGGTCACGCTGTCGGTGATCAGGGCCTTGATCTCCTTGGCGGCGTCGGCGCTGCGCTGGGCGAGCTTGCGGACCTCGCCGGCCACTACCGCGAAGCCCCGACCCTGCTCGCCGGCTCGGGCCGCTTCCACTGCGGCGTTCAAGGCCAGCAGGTTGGTTTGAAAGGCGATCTCGTCGATCACCCCGATGATGTCGGCGATCTTTTTGCTGCTCTGGTGGATCGCCCCCATCGCCGCCACCGCCTGCTCCACCACCTGACCCCCTTGCTCGGCTTGCGCGCGCGCCGCGCTCGCTAGTTGGTTCGCCTGTCCGGCGTTCTCCGCGCTTTGCTTCACCGTCCCGGTCAGCTCTTCCATCGAGGAGGCCGTCTCTTCCAACGCACTGGCCTGCTCTTCCGTCCGCTGCGACAGGTCCGCGCTCCCGCGCGCGATCTCGGAAGTAGTGGCATTAAAGGTATTCATCGTCGTTTGAACGGAAGTGATGATTCCTTGGAGCGTAATAGCAAAACGATCAAACGCTAAAATTGCTGTTCCGATTTCATCTTTGCTGGTGATCAGCTTTAATTGTTGAACGCGCGCTAAATCACCTTTTGCCATTTCTTCAAGCTGTTTAGCGAGGTTCATAATGGATCGACCAATCGAGCGAGCCAATCTCGATTGAATTAAAACAATCAAAAAAATCAAGAACCCTAGGCTAAAAAGCTGAATAGTCAACGAGGAATTAATGGAGGAAAAAGCATTTTTAATGCTATCGCCAGTCCGTTGTAGTAGGCGGTTTGTAATAGCCGAACGAATGGACTCGGTATCTGACCGCAGTTTCTCTAAAGTAGCGATATTATTAATAAATTCAGTTCCGATTTCTTTAATCTTTAGATTGGCTGCCCGTGCGTGAACGGGAAGCTTTTCAAAGGGCGTACCTTTAAGGTTCTCGATATTTTTTTCGGCATTTTTAATACTTTGATCTAGAAGCTTGATCAGGTCGCCATCAGCCTTATAACCAAGTTTGATTTCGAGAAATTTTTTTTGAACAGTATGGTTAGAATTTGAGTTATTATTAGCTCTTGAAAGGGCTACTCGCTCAAGAGTGGTGACATTCTGATCTTGATTTGAATCAGCCAACCGTGCGGATGTTTCATTAACGAATTTGTTCGATGTCGCTATCGAATCTTCTGTTAATTTTTCGACTTCGGCAAACAACTCCTTATTGCGTTCGATGAGTTTTTCACCTTTGGAGATATTAGTCTCGATGTTGTTGAGTTCTTCAATCGCTGTCGCGCCAACGTTTTCCTTGAACTTTTTTCTAGCGCCTGCCAAAGCGTTAGAATCACTATCTTCATTAAGAAATCCAGAAACTGCCTTCAAATATTCGGAGGCGGCGGAACTTACGTTTTGGATTTCATTAATTTGGGTGTTTTGAAACCGACTTTTTGATTGAATATCGATATAAAAAAATAAAAATATAATCAGTGCGATAGCAATTAAAAAAGAAGTGATCTGTAATTTAATCCCTAGCTTTAGCTTAGAAAACCAATTCGCATTCACATTAAGCATCCTATATTTCTTAAAATTAAAGATATATAAAATTTGGATCGCTATTTATTTTCAATGGCAATATAGATTGTATTCACTGTGGTTCGAGTATTAGGCCCGCAGCCTGTGCCAATCTCGGCTATGGATAGGAATATGCAATATCGATACCCATTCTAAAATATGTGAATAGGCGATTTTTTGAGCAAAAATTGCTTGATCGGTTACTAGCATGTCAATAGCTTGGCGATTTCGTCTCGCCACGCCAATTTTTTGATTATGCGTGCTGTCGGCGGTCTCGCAACCACTGGGTCACTACCTGAGGTGATGAGCCTTCAGGTTGTTATCCAGAATCAGAAAGACCTTCCGCAGATTGCCGGCAGTGAGCTGATCCCTAAACGCCGCCCGCGACGGCTCACTCCGGCCGCAGGTGCGGGAACAGCAACACGTCTCGAATCGACGGAGCATCGGCGAGCAGCATGACCAAGCGGTCGATGCCGATGCCTTCGCCCGCCGTTGGCGGCAGGCCGTATTCCAGCGCTCGGATGTAATCGGCGTCATAGTGCATCGCTTCAACGTCGCCCGAGGCCTTGGATTGGGCCTGCTTGCGAAAGCGTTCGGCCTGATCCTCGGGGTCGTTCAACTCGGAAAACCCGTTGGCGATTTCCCGCCCGCCCACGAACAATTCGAAGCGGTCGGTGACGGTGGGATCGGCGTCGTTGCGGCGGGCCAGCGGCGATACTTCGGTGGGATAAGCAGTAATGAAGGTCGGATCGCGCAACTGATGTTCGACCGTCTGCTCGAAAATCTCCAACTGAATCCGCCCCAAACCGTGCTCGGGGAAAACCTTCAAACCCAAGCCCTCGGCGATGGCTCGCGCGGCCGCGAGATCTCCCAACCGAGCGGCGTCGAGGGTCGGATTGAAGGCCAGAATGGCGTCCTTGACCGTCAGCCGTCGGAACGGCTGGCTGAAATCGCAGGTCTCGCCCTGATACTGAAACCGCGCGCCGCCCAGCAGCGCTTGCGCCATGCCGCGCAATAACTCCTCGGTTAAATCCATCAGATCGCGGTAATCGGCATAGCCTTGATAAAACTCCAGCATGGTGAATTCGGGATTGTGCCGGGTGGACAATCCTTCGTTGCGGAAATTGCGGTTGATTTCGTAGACTTTCTCAAAGCCACCCACGACCAATCGCTTCAAATACAATTCCGGCGCGATGCGCAAATAGAGTTGCATGTCCAACGCGTTGTGATGGGTGATGAACGGCCGGGCCGTCGCGCCGCCAGGGATCGGCTGCATCATCGGCGTCTCGACTTCCAGAAAGCCGCGCCGGTCGAAAAACTGGCGGATATGCGCGACGATGGCCGAGCGCAAGCGAAAGGTCGCGCGGGTGGACTCGTTCATGATCAGGTCCACATGGCGCTGGCGATACCGCGTTTCCTGATCGGCCAACCCGTGAAACTTCTCCGGCAGCGGGCGCAAGGCTTTGGTCAAAAGCCGCAGCACATCCACCTTGACCGACAGCTCGCCGGTCTTGGTTTTAAAGACGGTTCCCTCCGCGCCGAGAATGTCGCCCAAATCCCAATCCTTGAATTCCTCGTAGCGACCTTCCGGCAGGGCGTTCTTCTGGACGAACAGTTGAATGTCGCCGGACTGGTCGCGCAGCTTGGCGAAGCTGGCTTTGCCCATGATCCGCTTGGCCAGCATCCGCCCGGCGACGCAAACCCGAACCGGATCGGCCTCAAGTTCGGTATTGTTCTTGCCGTCATAAGCCGCGTGCAGCTCCGCCGCCAGCGCGTCGCGCCGGAAATCGGTGGGATAGGCGTTGCCCGCTTGGCGCAATTCAGCGAGCTTCTGGCGGCGTAGCGCGATCAGCTTGTTTTCATCGACGGGTTCGTCTGGCGAGTTCATGATCTCATTCATCGATTTTTCAAAGTCTCAATCACAATCCGCTCTTCAAGCTGGCTTCGATGAAATCGTCCAGATCGCCATCCAACACCGCTTGAGTGTTGCTGGTTTCGACGTTGGTGCGTAAATCCTTGATGCGCGATTGATCCAGGACATAGGAACGAATCTGGCTGCCCCAACCGATATCGGATTTGGAATCTTCCACAGCCTGCGCCTTGGCGTTGCGCTTTTGCAACTCCAGTTCGTAGAGCTTGGCCTTCAGTTGCTTCATGGCGGTGGAGCGATTCTTGTGCTGGGAGCGGTCATTCTGACATTGCACCACGATATTGGTCGGCAGGTGGGTGATACGGATCGCTGATTCGGTGCGGTTGACATGCTGGCCGCCCGCGCCCGACGCCCGAAACACATCGACCCGCAAATCGGCCGGGTTGATATCGACCTCAATGTCGTCATCCACTTCCGGCGACACGAACACCGCCGCGAACGAGGTGTGCCGGCGATTGCCGGAATCGAACGGCGATTTGCGCACCAGCCGATGGACCCCGGTTTCGGTGCGCAACCAGCCATAGGCATAATCACCCTCGAATCGGATGCTGGCGCTCTTGATCCCGGCCACTTCCCCCGGTGATTCATCGAGCAATTCAGTCTTGAAACCGCGCCGCTCGCCCCAGCGCAAGTACATCCGCAGCAACATCTCAGCCCAATCTTGCGCCTCGGTGCCGCCGGAGCCGGCCTGCACATCGACGAACGCATTGCTCGAATCGAGCTCGCCCGAGAACATGCGCTGGAATTCAAGATCGGCGACCGTTCCGGCGTGACGGTCTAGATCCCGCACGACTTCAGCGACCGCCGCTTCATCGCCTTCCTCGCCGGCCAGCAGCAATAACTCGGCGACATCGTTCAACCCTCGATCGAGCTGCTCTAGGCGGTGAACCACCGCCTCCAGTTGGGCGCGTTCCTTACCGAGCGCTTGCGCTCGCTCCGGCTTGTTCCAGATATCGGGTTCCTGCAATTCCCGGCTGACCTCGTCCAGGCGCTCGCGCTTGGTCTCGAAGTCAAAGATACCCCCTGAGAGACGCACAGCGTCCCCGCAAATCATTAATCTGACTGAAATAAGGGTTGAGTTCCTGCATGATCGCCATCTCCGCGCCGCACCGGCAAAGGGGAAGAATTGTAGCGGCGCGGCGCGGGCAAGTCATCCTTGTCAAGGCGTCAGGCCGGTTGCTCCCTCACCGAAGCCCACCAATCCGCATCGCGTCTTGAAGGAGATGCGGATTGGTGTAATCCCGCGCCGCGGGCCGACGGCGGCAGCGCGGGCCGTTGCCCGTTTTTTCGCGAACCGCGACGCTGTTCGGATGGTTTTTATTCCTCCTTGTTTAAGGCGGCGAGCTTTTTATTTGAGGGCGCGGGATTTTGTTCCGACTTTTTTTCCTCCTGCTTTTGTTCGTTTAACTGCAAATTCTGCTGAACCCGGCCGAGCACCGCTAAAACTATTCCCACCAAAGCAACGCCCAAAACGGCGATCCAGATCCGGCCCATGCCCGCCGCCATACCGACCGCCGCCGTCACCCAGATGCCGGCCGCCGTGGTCAGTCCCTTGATTTCGCCTTGTTCGCTGACCTTGAGAATAGCGCCAGCGCCGAGAAAACCCACACCGGTCGCCACACCCTGCGCGATGCGGGCTACCTCATCAAGCGACATGCCAAGCTCCAGTGGCACCACCACAAAAAACGCCGAGCCGAGCGCCACCAGCATATGCGTCCGCAATCCCGCCGCCTTGCCGGAAGCGTCTCGCTCCAAGCCGATGACCGCTCCCAGCATCATGGCCACCAGCAACCGCATGATCACCGTCACGACTTCTTTTAAATAAAGTCCTCCGGTGAGTTCGTTCCAGATAATCGCTTCCATCTTACCCTCTCAACGGGCGACGGACGCCGCGCTTGACTTGTTTCATCGCAAACCCCTCACGTTGGAAATATTGCGGTTTTACGACCACCGATCAAAAAAACCTCGCGGCAGCGAGGCTTTAAAAAATAGCCGGCGCTCAGGCGACGGTGACGCTGGCGTCGAGGTACACGTCTTGAATGGCGTTGAGGATTTCCACGCCGTCTTTCATCGGCCGCTGGAAGGCTTTACGGCCGGAGATCAGACCCATCCCGCCGGCGCGCTTGTTGATGACCGCCGTGGTCACCGCCGCTTCCAAATCGCCCGCGCCCTTGGATTCGCCGCCGGAATTGATCAAGCCGGCGCGGCCCATGTAGCAGTTGGCGATCTGATAGCGGCACAGATCGATGGGATGGTCGCTGGCTAGATCGGTGTAAATCTTCTTATCGAACTTGCCGTAGCTGGAGCCACCCATGTTGAGCGCTTCGAAGCCACCGTTATTTTCGGGCAGCTTCTGCTTGATGATGTCGGCTTGGATGGTGACGCCGAGATGGTTGGCCTGACCGGTCAGATCGGCCGAGACGTGATAATCCTTTTCCTTGGTCTTGAAGGCGTTGTTGCGCAGATAGCACCACAGCACGGTCGCCATGCCCAGTTCGTGGGCTATGGCGAAGGCTTGAGCGACCTCGACGATCTGTCGCCCGCTTTCCGGCGATCCGAAATAGATGGTCGCCCCCACGGCGGCGCAGCCCATGTCATGCGCTTCCTTGATCGTGCCCCACATGATCTGGTCGGCCTTATTGGGGAAAGTCAGCAACTCGTTATGGTTGATCTTAACTAGGAACGGAATCTTATGGGCGTACTTGCGCGCCACCATGCCGAGCACGCCATAGGTCGATGCCACCGCGTTGCAGCCGCCTTCGACGGCGAGTTTCACGATGTTTTCAGGGTCGAAATACATCGGATTCTTGGCGAAACTGGCGCCGCCTGAATGCTCGATGCCTTGATCGACCGGCAGGATCGACAGAAACCCAGTCCCGCCCAAGCGCCCGCAGCCGAACATGCGCTGCAAGTTGCCCAGCACGCGGTTGTTGCGGTCGGAGGCCGCGAAAATGCGATCCACGAAATCGGGTCCCGGCAAGTGTAGGGATTCCTTGGGAATGGTCTTGCAGGTATGGCCCAGCAGGCTTTCGGCGTGAGAACCCAGCAGTTCAGTAACTTTACTCATCGTGCAATCCTCCTCAAGGGCAAATTGACAGACACCATGAAAAGACTCTTTTTAATGGGTTATTTTGAGACAGCCGCCGCCTCGGATCAATCGCCAGGCCCGCTCCGCTGGCGGCAAACCGTCTTGATAGACGCTTGGACCGCAGCCGCGAATAATGAGTCCGGCTTTGATGGCGACCGCGTAGAAGCTATACTGATTGCAGCATTCGTTGTCGTTCCATCATAACTATTCGCAAAGAGAGGATCCGTTTATGGCGCAACTCAAACCCGGTGTCGTTACTGGCAAAGACTATTTGACCTTGGTTGCCGCCGCCAAAGCGGGCGGCTATGCCCTGCCCGCGGTCAACGTCAGCAGCAGTAGCACCGTCAACGCGGTGCTGGAAGCCGCCGCCAAGAATCAGGCCGACGTCATCGTCCAGCTCTCCAACGGCGGCGCTCAGTTCTATGCCGGACAAGGCATGAAAGACGGTTTCAAGGCCAAGGTATTGGGTGGCGTCTCGGCCGCCCAGCACGTACATTTGTTGGCCGAGCAGTACGGCGTGTGCGTGGTGCTGCACACCGATCACGCCAACAAAGGGCTGATTCCGTGGGTCGAAGCGCTGCTGGATCACGGCGAGGCCTTTTTCAAACAGCACGGCAAGCCGCTGTTCAGCTCGCACATGCTGGACCTGTCGGAAGAATCGATGGAGTTCAACCTGAACGAGTGCGCTCGCATCCTCAAGCGCATGGCGCCTTTGAACATGAGCCTGGAAATCGAACTGGGCGTCACCGGCGGCGAGGAAGACGGCATCGGCAAGGAAATGGATGAAAGCGCCGATAACTCCCACCTCTACACTCAGCCCGAAGACGTGCTACAAGCCTATGACCGGCTGTCGCCCATCGGCCATTTCTCGGTCGCCGCTTCCTTCGGCAACGTCCACGGCGTCTACAAACCCGGCAACGTCAAGCTGCGGCCGGAAATCCTCAAGAACTCCCAGGCCTTGATCGAACAGCGGCACAAGACCGCCACCAAGCCACTCAATCTGGTATTCCACGGCGGTTCGGGTTCGGAGAAGGACAAGATCACTGAAGCGGTCGGTTACGGCGTGTTCAAGATGAACATCGACACCGACTTGCAATTCGCCTATTCGGAAGCCATCGGCAAATTCGTCACCGATAACCCCAAGGCTTTCCTGTATCAGGTCGATCCCGAAACCGACAAGCCCTACAAGAAGTACTACGATCCGCGTAAATATCTGCGCGCGGCGGAAGAGAACATGATCGCCCGGCTGAATGAAGCCTTTCAGGATTTGGGTTCGAAAGGGAAATCCCTGGCCGCGTAAACTTCCGATCACGGCGGCGGGCGCGCTTCGGGCGTTCCGCCCGCTCTCTTGCAACGCCCTCTCCCGCCAGGGAAGGGAGCGTCGTCAAGATGGCGCGGCTAGCGAGAGGCTTCGCTATCCATCAACCGCGCCATCTTCTCCGCATCCGGCGCCAGCACCACCCCGCGTTCCGTTATCAGCGCATCGACCAACGCCGCCGGAGTCACGTCGAACGATGGATTCCAGACCTCTGCTCCAGCCGCCGCCACCGGCTGTCCACCCAGCGCCAGCAGTTCCTCGGCGGCGCGTTGCTCGATGGGAATAACCGCCCCGTCGCCGACGCTCAGATCCACGGTCGAGGCCGGCGCCACCACCATGAACCGCACGCCGTGATGGCGAGCGGCCACCGCCAGATAATAAGTACCGATCTTGTTGGCGACATCGCCGTTGGCCGCAATCCGGTCGGCCCCGACAATGACCCAGCGCACTCGGCCCTGCCGCATTAAGGCGCCCGCCGCCGCATCCGCCAGCAGCGTCACCGGAATGCCGTCCTGTAGCAGCTCCCAAGCGGTCAGCCTCGCGCCTTGCAACCAGGGCCGGGTTTCGTCGGCGTAAACCCGCTCGATCAACCCCGCCGCATAGCCTTCACGAATCACCCCCAGCGCCGTGCCGTAACCGCCGGTCGCCAGCGCACCGGCATTACAATGGGTCAATACCGCGCCGCGTTCGCCCAGCAGCGCCGCGCCCAGCCGCCCCATGCAGCGGTTGGCGGCGATATCTTCCTGGTGAATCGCTCGCGCTTCGGCCAGCAGTCGCTCCACCGGACCAGCGGGCTGTTCCTCCATCACCCGTTCCATCCGCCGTAACGCCCAGAACAGGTTGACGGCTGTCGGGCGGGCGGCCGCCAGCAGCGCCAGGTCCTTAGCGATCAGCGCACGCCAGCGTTTCGGGTCGCGGGCATGACAATCCCTGGCCGCCAGCACCACCCCATAAGCGGCGGTGATACCGATGGCCGGCGCACCGCGCACCACCATCTCGCGGATGGCTTGGGCTACCGCCGCCGCCGTCGAGAACCGCTGATAGCGCAACGTTCCTGGCAGCAGACGTTGGTCCAGCAATTCGAGCGCTTGTTCATGCCAGACAATGGCGCGCACGCGATCATATTCGAATGACATCGGAAGCTCGATTGGGCAATTTTTGAAAAAAGACTAAAATATAATGGGTGTTGCAATCTTACGACACGACCGGCCAAGGGGCCGAAAATGCAAAAATATCTTGCCAAAATGCTTAGATAGCGCGCAAAATTAAGCCATTTATTGCTGAAACAACATTTTTTGCAATTCTGACACAACGTTGTATCATTACGCATTATGGCCGGCTGGCTTGCGACTTTCGGCACCCAAATGCCGGGTAAACTGGCCGGGTGAATCATCATCGCGGTTTGACCGACTCCGGTTCCTGCCGCGACCCGAGTTTGACAACGTGTCGCGCACAGAAATTCTTGGTGCCTATTGGGAGAGTATATCGATGAAACTGAAACTCCATAAGCTTGGCTTGGGCTTGGCTGCCTCGGTGATGCTGTTTGCTGCCCTGCCCGCCCATGCGATCAACAAGTATGGTTGCATCTACGCCGTCGATCCTTGGGACAAGATCGTGAAGGATCCCTACGGTCGCTGCATCCGCACTCCGTGGTGGACCGCCGAAAAGGATGTCCCCGAATGCGGGGGCGCCGTGGCGGTTGAACCCGCTCCGCCGCAGTGTGAAAAAATCACTCTCGGCACCGATACCCTGTTCGATTTCGATCGCTCCGAGCTGAAGCCGCGGGGCCGCGCCAGACTCGATCAACTGGCCTCCGATATCACCCGTGCCGAGCGCGTTTCCACGGTCAAGATCGTGGGCCACACCGACGCCAAGGGCACCGATGCCTACAACATGCGTCTCGGCCAACGCCGCGCCGATACTGTGGCGAGCTATCTGGTCTCCAGAAACATACCCACTGGCAAAGTCAGAACCAGCAGCATGGGCGAATCACAACCGGTCGCGCCCAACACACTGCCCAACGGCCGGGACAACCCGGAAGGCCGCGCCCAGAACCGTCGGGTCGAAATTACCACCCTGACCGAGATGTGCCGCGAGTAATTCGTCTGCTGGCTTGACTCGATCATCCGCGCCCCGGTCTTCCGGGGCGTTTTTTCAGCTAGCAGTAAAGATTGTTTTCATCGCCAGTTCGCTGCTATTTAGAAAGTTGCTTCAAGGCCGGATGTGTTTGAGTGCGGCCATTATCAAAACAGTATTTTTTCGGAACCTCCCGGCACTGCGCGCGAATGATTAAAACGATACGCATTGCTGCTCGTCGGTACGCAATACTGACTCTTGTTGAAAAGCATTTTTGTATTCATTGCGGATAACTTCAATTGCCTGATGGTTTTCTGGATTGAAAGCATAGAGTAAGATCAATAGCTTGGGGCTTTCCTGAACAATAATCCCGCTGGAGTTTTTGAATTGACCTTTGCCGCTGAGCAGGGTCAACCCATCAGGAAAACGAGGGGTAATTTCAGTATCGACGAAATTCTGAAATTCTTCTTCAGTCACCTCAGGCCCGTCAGATCTTGACAAGCCGAAAAATAGCTCGGTTCTGGAAAATAGCTCTCCATGAATCTGACTTTTGCAAAACTGACGCTCGTTTGAGAGATTTGAATGAAGCCGCTGCGCGTTATCATCAAATGCCCATGCGATGTTCAGCAATATTCCGGCGCTCAAGCAGAGAATGATTCCAACACGGTTGTTGTGCTTCATCTTTAACTCCTCATCTCAATGGCTTGCTAAATTCTTCACGCTAATTTTTGCTAGCGTGAGCGGGTTTCAAATCCCTATCCATAAAAGCGTTCTTTTTATTGGCTTGGATTTCCAGCACCAAATCGCTTTTGGGGTGGCCACGCCACCGTTTTCTCGGAAATCTGGCCCGCGAAGCTCGCATAGGCGGATGGATTATGAATTTTTTGTTGCGGGTTTTGATTGGAAAACGCGGGCTCGTCAAATTCAGAGATATGGATGGTTTTTTGGCCGGACGGCAAATCGATCACATGAAAGCATTCATGGATCACCATGGCGGCCCGACACTTTGGGCCGAAGCCTTGCGAAGTCGAGTTGCTGAAAGCTCGATAGTTTGAGGTGAAATGGATGCGACCGTGAAAAACCGCATAAGCGGGCGGCAGTATCGGAAATTTAGCGACGGGGAAAAGTTTTCGCGCTTCTTCATCCGTGACGCCGGTAAAACGCTGCGGCGCCGAGTCGTAAATCGCCGTTAGCGCGTGGAAACCTTTGAGAACTTGCGTGGCGTACTGCAATCGCTGCCCGAGTGGAACTTTGGCGTAAGCGAAATTGATGTTCAGCGCCGCCTCGCAAAGAGTATGTAGCGAACTTGTTGGGCCGGCCTTTAAAGTAAGATTGGCGATGAAAAGATTGAGGGCCATGATGGCCTCTTTCGTCCACTGTTGCGCCAGCGGTAAGTCCGTGTGGAGCGCCAATGTTCGGGCATCGTGATTGACGGGGCGAAAATCAGACAAAAACATCGCTAGATCACTCCTCTTGCGATTCCGCGAGTGCTACGTTAGCGATGCCGAATTTCTATTCGATTTCAGCAGGCGATCTTTTCATTTCAGTTGTTTCCAATTCAAACGGCTCTAAGCGGGATATTTCTATAGGATGCGTCCCAGAAAAGAAAAAAATCGCACGCTAAAGCGGTTGCAACGACCGTAGCGACCCGAACTTGTCCGCACCGATTTTGGCGCTGCCACGCCAGAGGAAATCATCAGTCAGGCTAAGCTGCTCCCAGCCCAGTGGCGCGCAATAGGGTGTCGTCGACGGTCTGACCGCGGTCGCAAAGGCGTTCCCTTCCGCAGGCTCCCTATTGTTTTTCGAGGCGTCCAGCCGGTGCGCGGCGGACTGTTACATCTATTCGCGGCTTCGAGCTTATAATCCGCCGATGCTTGGAGAACCGCGAATGCCGCAAGCTGTCGACACCCTGCTCAGCGCCCGTTGGATCGTCCCGGTCGAACCGGAAAACGTGGTTTTGGAACACCATGCCATCGCCATTCACGACGGACGCATCCTCGCCGTGCTGCCGCGCGAGGACGCCCTCGCCCGCTATCGGCCCGCGTTCGCGCTGGACCTTGACCGACACGTCGTTTTGCCCGGTTTGATCAACGCCCACACCCACGCCAGCATGACCCTGCTGAGGGGCTTGGCCGACGATTTACCATTGATGACCTGGCTGCAAGAGCACATTTGGCCGGTTGAAAGCCGCTGGGTCGGCGCTGATTTCGTCCGCGACGGCGCGCTGTTGGCCATGGCCGAAATGGTGCGGGGCGGCACCACCTGCTTCAACGATATGTACATGTTTCCGGACGCGGTGGCCGCCGCCGCGCGCGAGTGCGGGATACGTGCCTGCGTGGGCCTGATCGCTTTCGATTTTCCGACCGGCTACGCGCAAAACATGGAGGAGTACTTGGCCAAGGGCCTCCAGCTCCACGATGCGATGCGCGCTGAGCCGCTGGTCCATACCGCATTCGCGCCGCACGCGCCGTATACGGTCTCGGAACCGGCGCTGGCCCGCATCGCCCGGCTGGCCGACGAGCTGCAAATTCCCATCCATATTCACGTTCACGAAACCGCCGCCGAAGTCGCCCGCTTTCAAAGCGAACGAGGCTGTCGGCCGCTGGAGCGCTTGAAGCAATTGGGGCTGCTCAACTCGCGTCTGTTGGCGGTGCATATGACCCAACTGGAGCCGGCCGAAATCGAGCGCTTGGCGCAAGCCGGCGCTCACGTCGCCCACTGTCCGGAATCCAACCTCAAACTGGCCAGCGGTTTTTGTCCCGCCGCCCGCTTGGACGCCGCCGGCGTCAACGTCGCCATCGGCACCGACGGCGCGGCTAGCAACAACGATTTGGATCTTTTTGGCGAAATGCGCACCGCCGCCCTGCTCGGCAAGGGCGTGGCCGGCGACGCCACCGTGCTGCCCGCCGCGCGGGTGCTGCGGATGGCGACCCTCAACGGCGCGCGGGCGCTCGGCCTGGACGGCGAGACCGGCTCGCTGGAACCCGGCAAATCCGCCGACCTGATCGCCGTCGATCTCGAACAACCGGAAACCGAACCGATCTATCATCCGATCTCGCAATTGGTCTATGCGACCGGCCGCCATCAAGTGACCGACGTGTGGGTCGCCGGTCGGCGGTTGTTGGCCGAGCGCCGGTTGACCACCCTGGATGACGCCGATCTAATCCAGCGCGCCCGAGTTTGGCGGCGCAAAATTACCGCCCAGCACCCGGTGTAAAATCCAACCCGCTTGGGTCAAAGCCAAGCAGACCCTTTTCTTTCCGTCCATATCCGGTAGCCCGTGGAACCCAGACATGCCGACCGCCCAACCCAACGTGGACTTTCAGGAAATCGCCAAATTCGAGGAACTCGCCAGCCGCTGGTGGGATCCTGACAGCGAGTTCAAACCCCTACACGATATCAACCCGCTGCGACTGGATTACATCGCCGAACGCAGCGGCGGGCTGGCCGACCAGCAGGTGCTGGATGTAGGCTGCGGCGGCGGCATCCTGGCCGAGAGCATGGCCTTGCGCGGGGCGCGGGTCACCGGTATCGACATGGGCGAAGCGCCGCTGGCGGTGGCGCGCCTGCACCAATTGGAATCCGGCGCGGTGCTGGACTACCGCCGCATCACCGCCGAAGCGCTGGCGGCCAGCGAACCGGGCAGTTTCGACGTGGTGACTTGCATGGAAATGCTGGAGCACGTACCCGATCCGGCGCTGACCGTCGAGGCTTGCGCCCGTTTGCTGAAGCCGGGTGGCCATGCGTTTTTTTCGACGATCAACCGCAATCCGAAAGCGTATCTGTTCGCCGTCATCGGCGCGGAGTACCTGTTGCGGATGCTGCCCAAGGGCACCCACGACTATCGCAAATTCATCCGTCCCTCGGAGCTGGATGGCTGGGCGCGAGCGGCCGGACTGACGCTCCAGCAGCTGACCGGAATGCATTACAACCCTCTGCTTCGCCGCTACTGGTTAGGATCGGGGGTATCGGTCAATTATCTGGTTCATTGCCGGCCGACCGATCCGACATGATTGCCCGCGGCACCGGCGCTGACGCCGCCGCGCCGCCCGCCTGCGTGCTGTTCGATCTGGACGGGACTTTGGCGGATACCGCGCCGGATATGGCGGTGGCTCTGAATCGGTTGCGCGCCGAGCGCGGCCTGGACCCAGTGCCGCTGGACCGTATCCGCGCCACCGTTTCACAAGGCTCGCCGGGCATGCTGCACGCGTGTTTCGGCTTGAACCCCACCGATCCACGTTACCCTGGCCTCAACCAGCGTTTTCTGGACTTGTACCACTCCGCCATCGCTGTGGAAACCGCGCTTTTTCCCGGCATGGCCGACGTGTTGGCCTATCTGGAAACGCAGGCGATTCCCTGGGGGGTGGTCACCAATAAGCCAGGCTGGCTGACCGAACCGCTGCTGCAAGGGCTGGCGCTGTGGTCGCGCGCCGCCTGCGTGGTGAGCGGCGACACCCTCAACAAAGCCAAGCCGGACCCCGAACCGCTGCTACATGCCTGTCAATGCTTGGCGGTAACGCCGCAGCGCTCGCTGTATGTGGGTGATGCCGAACGGGACATTCTGGCCGGCAACCGAGCGGGAATGCGTACGCTGGTGGCAGGATTTGGCTATTTGAGCCCCGAGGATCGCCCTTGGGAATGGGAAGCTCATGGTTTTCTGGAAAAACCTGTCGATCTATTTGCTTGGCTGGGCGCACCGGCTCTGCCCGGCAGAGGTGTTTAGACGTCACCCCCGCTGGATGGCCACCATACAAGTCGCTTTTAGGGCGAGCCTACCAAACCCCCGACAGCGCCAAAAGCTGCACGCTCAATAGTAAAGTATTTCGCACCCACGGCTGGCGCCAAAACGACTCGGCCGCAGCGGTTGGCGCCTGTTTGGCCCACAGCACGGTGATATTGTCCTGCTGGGGATGCTGGCGCGACATCACCGCCGCCAACAAGGGCTCGCAGGGCGAGGCGAGGGTGCGTGCCGCTTTCAGGACCGTGCCGATTTCCCGCTCGCTCAAGGTGAGAATCCCATCGCTGGCCAACAGTATTTGATCGTTGGGCTTCAGGGCGAACGGTTGGCGCGAGACATCGACCAATTCCAACTCTTCGCCGGTCACCGCGCTGATCAACGCATTCCGATCAGGATGGCAAGCGGCCTCCGCGGCGCTGATCTCCCCAACGCTCACCCGCTCGGCGAGCACGCTGCGGTAGGCGTGATCCTGATTCAGGCGGTGCAATCGCCCCCGTCGCCACAGCCACAGCGGAGAATCGCCGACGCTGACCCAGTACAAACCCTCCTCGGCCAATACCACCGCCAGCAACGTGCAGCCCATGCCGTGCAGATGCTCGGGATTGCCCGCCACTTCCAGCGCCATCTGCTCGTTGACGTGATGCAGCGTGTGTTCGAGCCTTTCGGAAATTGTCACGGAAGGCAGGGTGTCGTAGGTTTTGATGAAACTGCGGACCGCCAAGGCGCTGGCGAAGGCGCCGGCTTGCTCCCCCCCCATGCCATCGGCCAGCACCAACAACAACTCGCCGGCTTCCAGCTGCGGCGGCAGTTCGAAAACGCCATAATCGTCCTCCTGACGAGCGCGACCGCCTTGAGCCCGGTTTTCGTCGTGAATCCAAGCTCCCATGATTCCCCCGGCTTCAGATGTTGTCCCGCCAATCAAAATCAGGGCCACATAACGGCACGAATCGCAACCGGGTCTGACCGAACTGTAAGACCTCACCACCCATCAATTCGGCCGATCCTCGGGCTGGCCGCTCGTTCAACCACGTTTCGGCGGCGATCGACTGTAGGTAAAAACGCCGGGAACCGGCGGTGTAGATGATGGCCGCCTGATTCTCAAGCGCGATGCAAGCATCGCCGAAATCCAGCCGGACCCGCGCCTTGATCCCACGGCCGATATCGTTGACCCCATAGTGCAGCACCAGCACCTGCCCGCGACCCGGACCTGAAATAATCGCCAGCCAACCGACGGCCGGACCCAATTGGGCGTCGGCGAAGATATCCGCGGCAACCGGTTTGGCCTGGACCGCAGCTTGAACCGTTCTCGACCGAGCCTTTGCTCCCGGTACAGGGCGGGCGATAAAACGAGTGGGCTCAACCGTTGGCGAACCCGAAGTAGCCTTATTCAAACTGCGATAAAGAGGCATTGCTCACACTCCAGTCAAAATCCGTCATCCGGCCTCAATCGTCACCGATGCGAAAATGCAAACGCACCTCACCCAACTCCACCACATCACCATTGCGCAGAATTTTTACTCGAACTCGCTGCCCGTTGACCCAAGTGCCATTGGTCGAATCCAAATCGCAAATCTGGAAGGTGCCATCCGGTAGGTGATAGATTTCGGCGTGATAGCCCGAAACTGAATCGTTTTCGAAAAAAATATCGTTTTCAGGAGACCGCCCCACCCGACACAAGGGCGAACGCAGGCGAAGGTGGCCTTTTCCTACCGAATCAGTACGGATAAAACGCGCCTTTACCAATAAGGCTTCTGGTTCCCGGCCATGTCGGCGAAAAAATGACCATTTGGGAAATTTCATTTTTGATTGAATCCAGTTGAGTCCGGTGATCCCCAAGGACTGCTGACGCTTGCGCTACCGACTGGCTTTTCCTTGAGCGGTGGCTCAGCTTTGCCATAACCCAATTGCGCGACGTCCCGTTTTCGGCCGGCCGAACGGCGCGGGCTGCGTGGCTGGGGCGGCGCGGCTGGCTGCCGAACGCTCAGCTTGTTCGCGTTTGAGGTTTTTACCGATAACTTCGCGGGCGAGCCAGTTCCGGCCTTGATCGCAGAGACGGCGCCAGGGGATATTGGCGTCAAAAATTCGCCGGCCGTTCCGCCGCCGGGTTCTAAAGGGCGTTCGGCGACCGGTGTTTCGACCGGCTTTGGCGACCCGGTCACGGCGGTCGGCTCAGGTAACGGTTTCGCGGCGGTCTCCGTGGATACAGCGGGGGACGCCGGCGGCTCGGGCAATGCGGTCGGTATCGGTCCTGCCAGCTTTGGGTCCGAACCCTGGTCGGGTAGCGCGACCGGCGGCGATATCGCCGCTGCGCTTTTCGAAGCCCGTGCCGAATCCAACACCTCCGCCGGCGCGAGCGGCGGTGCTGGCGGCAACGGGGTGGTCAATTCCACCGTCAAGGGTAACGGGCCAGAACTCGTTTGAGCGGTCGCGGCCTCCGGCGCGGCAGTCGTTGGTGGCGTTGCAAACCCCGGTTTGGCCACTGGTTCAGGCGCTGTGGAACCGCGCACGAGCGAGGGTGGCTGGACGGTCGCGGCGGCGGCGCCGCTCGAAGGGCTCGAATCGGGAACTTGCGACGGATGTGTCCGAGCACTCAACGCATGATCACGCGAGAGGTTTTCTTCAGAACCCGACCAGGAAGACCATAACCACACAAACGCTAAAGCCACCAGCGCCAACGCCAGGACCGAACCCCCAACCACCAAGTTCGACAACGAAGAGGGCCGTCGGATCGAGAAGGAATCCGGCGGTTGCAGCATTTTGAGCCGGTGGTTGGGCGGCTGCTCGCCGTGATCGAGCGGCGGCAACAGATTCAAGCCGTCGCTGCTGGTAAACGCATCGATGACCGGGGTCGAAACCGGTTCGACGGTACGAGTTTGTTTCGGCGGCTGGGCCGACTTGCGGCCAGCTCCCACTAACGACCCCAGAATCACCGTTTCGTCGCCATCCTCATCCAGCGCGGCCTGGAAGTCGGTGACGGTGGGGAAGCGCTGTTCGGGCTGGACGGCCAAGGTCCGGTCGATCGCCTCCAACAGGCTGGCGCTGTAGCGCCCGGCCGCCGCCTGCGCCGCCGGCTCCAACCGGTCCTCCAACAACCGCTCGGCCGCCTCCACCGGCGCTCGCCCCGTCACGCAGCGATACAGCACCGCCCCCAGCGCGTACAGATCGGTCCAGGCACCGTAGCGCTCGCTGCGGGTGGTGTACTGCTCCGGCGGCGAGTACCCCGGCGTGACCAAACTCGTCATGCTCCGCCCTTGCTGGCTCACCGCTTCCCGCGCCGCCCCGAAATCAATCAAAATCACCCGGTGGTCGTGCGCCCGAATGTAGAGGTTGGACGGCTTGATGTCCCGGTGCAGAAACCCCTGCTCGTGCACCGTCCGCAGCGCCGGCAACACGTCTTCCAACAGCCCCCGCACCTCCGCCTCGTCCAGCGTCTCCCCTTCCCCCAGCACCGCGCTCAGCGGTTGCCCTTCCTCGTAATCCATCACGATGTAGGCCGTCCCGTGCGCCCGAAAGTAGCGCTTCACCCGCACCACGTACGGATGCTGCACCCGCGCCAGCACCCGCGCTTCCTCCAAAAATCGCTCCAACCCCCACAGATAACAGGAGATATGGCCGTCGTTGCCGCTGGCGTCATCGCCTTGGGTGTTCGCATAGACGGTCACGCCGTCGCCGTCGCGAAACGACCAGCCCAGGGGGAAATACTCCTTGAGGGCGACCCAGGTTTCCAGCAGCGTGTCCCACGCCTTGTAAGTCACCCCGAAACCGCCCGCCCCCAACACACAATCAATCAGGTATTCATTCAAAATACATCCCGACGCTAAGGTATTAGCGCGTCGGATGTTATTTTTTGCTAGCGTGTCTGGATTAGAGGTGCTGATCATCAAAGCAACCTAACGGTAGCGCGAAACGAAAGATCAAAGCTCAACGTTTCGGAGTCTGTCTGCCATGAATGACGTTTATACATGATTTGTGCCATTCATGCGGCTGCTCGCACGGTTGTCCATTCATAGACTGCAACCGTACGTAGGTCATTCTTTAGAGCCACGCTCTCCGACTCCAGTTTCCGATCGCTCAAACTACCGGCGAAAAACCGCTGGGAACAATCTCATTTTTGATTGAACCCCGTACGGGTGGGCGGCTCCCATGGGTTGCGAACCGCTCCCCATTTCCGCCAGAACTTGGCAGCAGGTCGAGAATTGGCCACTCGGGATCGAGACCAAGAGCGGCTTCGGCCTGCTTCCCGTACGGACGGCGCATGGAGCCGAACAAGTACTTCGGTGCGTTGCTGAGAGCGGCCTGCATCGACGGGTAGCAGCTGCTCCTTGGCTTCTGGCCGTGTTATCGCGCTGATTCGCGCCTTGACCGGTCGAATAGTAGGACCGGGTGAAAGTACGGAGATGGACTGACTGATCGGCTTCAAGGCGCTATTGGGCACAAGAGTGTCCATTGAAGGGGGCTGTGCCAACCTCGCTGAATCGGACGGACCCGCCCAATCTAAAGGAGGCGGCGCCACCAACGCTGTATCGGGCTGTAGCTCTCCCTCTGAATGGGGCTGGCCCGCCCAATCAGTTCCTTTCGGGAGCGGCGCCGGATTCATCGCCCGTTCTTCAGCGAGTTGCAACAGCACGGGCTGCTCCTCGACCGTCGGCGCTGCGTCGGGCGGAAGCTTCGGGGCAGCAGCTTCTGAAGCCCTCTCCAAGCGGGCGGACGGTATGGCCAGCGAAGAATGATTGGCGAGCAAAGGCTCCCTAGCGGTTGCTTTCGCTAGAAGCGCCCCATCTTGCGTTACCGAATAAGACAGGGGAGGCTGCTCCTCGCGCGCGGTCGCGGACGGCAGCCCGACGAGCTTCACCGCCAACGACGCCAGCAGCGCCACCGCCACCAACCCGCTGCCGAGCAAGACTTGCGACCATTGTAACCAACCGGACAGCTCGGTTTCGGCTAAGGATCGCGGCGCCTTCTGCTTGCGGCGGGCGGGCGGAAAGTCTCGGGTAAAAGCCTGGAAAGCTTTCCGGCCTTTACCTGCGGGATTTTTTTCGACCGATGCGGCCGCTGGGGGTCGAACGAAAAGCGGTGGGCCCGGCTCGACTCTTTCGAACCTGCTTTTCAAAAAGAGAGTCTCGTCACCATTAGCAACTCGGCCCAAACCTCTCAAGGCGGCCTGGAAGTCGGTGACGGTGGGGAAGCGCTGTTCGGGCTGGACGGCCAAGGTCCGGTCGATCGCCTCCAACAGGCTGGCGCTGTAGCGCCCGGCCGCCGCCTGCGCCGCCGGCTCCAACCGGTCCTCCAACAACCGCTCGGCCGCCTCCACCGGCGCTCGCCCCGTCACGCAGCGATACAGCACCGCCCCCAGCGCGTACAGATCGGTCCAGGCACCGTAGCGCTCGCTGCGGGTGGTGTACTGCTCCGGCGGCGAGTACCCCGGCGTGACCAAACTCGTCATGCTCCGCCCTTGCTGGCTCACCGCTTCCCGCGCCGCCCCGAAATCAATCAAAATCACCCGGTGGTCGTGCGCCCGAATGTAGAGGTTGGACGGCTTGATGTCCCGGTGCAGAAACCCCTGCTCGTGCACCGTCCGCAGCGCCGGCAACACGTCTTCCAACAGCCCCCGCACCTCCGCCTCGTCCAGCGTCTCCCCTTCCCCCAGCACCGCGCTCAGCGGTTGCCCTTCCTCGTAATCCATCACGATGTAGGCCGTCCCGTGCGCCCGAAAGTAGCGCTTCACCCGCACCACGTACGGATGCTGCACCCGCGCCAGCACCCGCGCTTCCTCCAAAAATCGCTCCAATCCCCACAGGTAGTTGGATAAGTTATCATCGATAGCGCGGCTTCCGCCCTGGGTATTCGGATAGACGGTCACGCCGTCGCCGTCGCGAAACGACCAGCCCAGGGGGAAATACTCCTTGAGGGCGACCCAGGTTTCCAGCAGCGTGTCCCACGCCTTGTAAGTCACCCCGAAACCGCCCGCCCCCAACACACAATCAATCAGGTATTCATCCAGCAGATGGCCCGGCCATAGGGTATTGATGGGGAGGCTTCGCTCCGCGAGCCTCCCCGTCGGTACGATCGTGGAGCTAGTCGTGTCGATCATATCCATCCTCAAGCCGGCGCACTTTTCCTTCGCGCGATGCCGCAATGAGGGCGGGCCGGCTCGACGGTCGGGATTCTTGGCTAGAGCAACTGGGTAAGCAATGTCGATCATGGGAGTGCATCCGTCGTGACGCGGAACGGAATACTAAAAATCCACGCTGCGAGGCGCGCGCGGAAATGGGATGACATTACGCATACTATTCATCATGCAGCCACATTGCCGACAGAACGTTGCACGCCCTATAGCAAGCTGGCACGCAACCTCAGTTCGACCGACTATCATCCGGATCGCCTGAGCATAAATCCAAAGTCCTGAATTGAGGCTGAATAATCTGCTCCAAGCGCTGAATACAGGTTTTATCGGCCTGCCGCATGGATCGGTTCGAACCATCGTCCGTTACAGTATTCTTCTTTTGACTGAATCACACTGATTTTGCCGGACGCGGCGTAAATGAACGGGCCAAAAGTGTAAACCTTGGGCACTGTCAGGCGCCAACCTTCACTATTGAGCTGACCAGAAACCGCCCGAAAGGTTTCGAAAATCCAAATCCGCACCGCTGGGGCGCCCTTAGCCTCTCAAAAACGCTCAAAGTTGTTCGTGGTATTTCTGGAGATGCTGCGTCTTGGCTTGCCCGGCCCAATCGTCGCGACGGATGCGGCCCGCTGCCTTGATCGCGGTTTCAAGCCGAGTGATGTCCGCGTCGTTCAAGGCGGCCAGTTGCCGATAACTGAAAATGCCTTGGGCTTGCAGTTTTTTCTCCAGCGCTGGGCCGATGCCGTTGATCGATTTCAGGTCGTCGGGTTGGACGGAAGTCGCCGCGCCAGCGGGCGGAGCGGGCGCTTTGCCTGGATCGGCTCCTGGAGTCGTTGGCGGCTTGGCGGCAACCGGAGCGCCGGCGGGCGGCGCCGAGACCGCGGCGGACGTTGCGGCCGCGAGGGTTTTTGGCGCTGGCTCGGCCGCTGCCGGCTTGACGCCAGCCGCTGTGCTCGCTACCGATTTTGTTACAGCATCCGGTTGCTTTCTTTCCCGGCTGGCGCGCGCGAATTCCCCGCCGCGCCGCAAAACCGCAAAATACTCGTCCCACCACTGATTTTGCGTTTGGACCCAGCGCTTGAGCACCTCCTCCATCTGCTGGACCCAGGCGGTCATTATTTCCGGCGAACCGTTTTCCTGGGCGACCTGCTTGACCCACCGCTGCACCCAGGACGCTTCCTGCGATAAGGTTTTTCTGACCGCCGATTCCCAAACCTCCAGATTCTTAAGATAAGTTTCCCGCCACGTTTCGATTCCCGTCGGCGGTTTGAACGGCACGGCCGAACACAGACTGTCCCAAAGACGCCTCTGGGCCTCGGTCCAGGTTTTAAAGATATCTTCATTGATCCACGGCTTTATCATCGCTAACGTCCTCCACGTTCAACCTATCATTCAACCGCCGACCCCAACTAGGATCAGTTCAAGATCGCGGAGAGTGTTTATGAACATAATCATAGGACTGCAAGACCGTAGAAGCCAGATTTTCTTGTTCGAAAACCACTTTAACACGATAGCGCCACCCGAAGGCTGGAAAACTGGCTCGACGCTCGTGGCCTGAGCTGGCGCCATCCGCCTTGCCGGTAAGAGGCGCCTCCCTCCGCTTCAGCAGGCGGGGTCCAACCGATCATTATTACGGAGATTCGCCGAGAAGCCGATATAATCCCTTCCCTGCCGTCGCCGCTCGATGCAGCGATTTTCTCACTTAGCGTTCTGGATGGGTTGTTTATGGTGTTTTGGCAACGTCTGCGCGAAGACATAACCTGCGTATTCGACCGGGACCCGGCCGCGCGCACCGTACTTGAAATCTTGACCGCCTATCCCGGCATCCATGCCATCCTGTTTCATCGCATCCACCATGCTTTATGGAACATGGGCCTTAAATGGCTGGCGCGCTTTCTGTCGGCCATCAGCCGCTGGCTGACCGGTATCGAAATCCATCCGGGCGCTAAAATCGGCCGCCGCTTTTTCATCGACCACGGCATGGGGGTGGTGATCGGCGAAACCACCGAAATCGGCGACGACTGCACGCTCTATCAAGGCGTTACCCTGGGCGGCACCAGCTGGAACAAGGGCAAACGCCATCCCACGCTCGGCAACAACGTGGTGATCGGCGCTGGCGCTAAGGTGTTAGGCCCGTTCAAGGTCGGCGACAATGCCCGCATCGGCTCGAATTCGGTGGTCATCAAGGAAGTGCCGCCGCACGCCACGGTGGTCGGCGTACCGGGTCGGATGGTCGAAGCGGGCGAAGCGGGTACGGACGTGCGCCGCGAAATCGCTCGCAAGCTTGGTTTCGACGCGTATGGGGCCACGCCCGACCTGCCCGACCCGGAAGCGCACGCCATCAACCAGATGCTCGATCACATTCAATCGCTCGACTCCACCATCCACCAACTTTGCCAAGCGTTGCAAGAGGCCGGTATCAATCCTGGAAAATTGTGTTTGGCCGAATTGAAAGGTTGTCAATTGCATTCCGCCGCCAGCAAAAACGGCTGGCCCGTCGCAGCGGACGATAGCACGGCCAAAGCCGAGCAAAACGCCAAGGCATCGGTCTGAAACGACCATGCTGGAATTAAGCGCCGCCGCCCGAGAACACTTCGAGCGCCCGCGCCATGTCGGTGAGTTGGCAGCGCCCGCGCCCCTGATCGCGCGCGCGCGCGTGGGCGAACCCGCCAGTGGCGATATCCTGCAATTGCAGTTGCGGGCGAGCGCTCAAGGCATTATTGATACCGTTCGCTTCAAGGCTTATGGCTGCGGCTGGTTGATCGCCTGCGGTTCCCTGTTGAGCGAGCGTCTCGAAGGCCAATCATTGGAACAGGCGCGGCACTTTCGCCACCATCATCTGGTCGAAACGTTGGAAATACCGCCGGCGAAATTGCATTGCGCCGTGCTGGCCGAAACCGCGCTCAAAACAGCCTTGCAGAACCTCAGCGACGCTGGCGCATCTGAGCTTAAACATCCGCTTGCTTGAGAGGAAAACATTCATGACGATCACTCTGACCGAAAAAGCCGCCGCTCGGGCCCGCGACCATCTCGCCAAGCAGGCCAAAGCGCAGGGGTTGCGGCTGGGCGTGCGCAATACCGGCTGCTCCGGCTATATGTATACCGTCGGGCTGGCTGACACGATCAACACCGATGATCGGGTCATCGAATCGCAGGGCGTCAAAATTGTGGTCAGCGAGAAAAACTTGCCCCTTTTAGATGGCGTGGAGGTGGATTACGCCAAGCAGGGGCTCAATGAGGGGTTTCGCTTCAACAACCCCAACGCCAAGGAAATGTGCGGCTGCGGAGAGAGTTTCAGCGTTTGAAGCAGCGTTTGTTTTACGCGGGCTTGGTTGCGAGGTCCGCCCGGCGTCTGGCGATTGCCGGGCGGATTCGCGAGTTCCAACCGGCTAACGATCCATGCTGTAGATCAGCATACTGTAGGGCCCGATGCCGATAATGCTGTGGGCGTTCAGGCCATCGCGCGGCCCGTCCCAGGCATCGACATCGCCGCTGGCAAAGCCGCCGAAATCGTCGCTGTAAAGCGTCGCATCGCTGTTGAAGCGCAGCCGCCACCGCCCGGCCATCGGCATACCGATGTAATAGCCTTCCTTCGGATGATGGCTCATATTCACGACTACCACCACGTCATCGCCCGGACCATGCTGGTCCCAGCGCTGGAAAGCGATGACGTTGTCGGCATCGTTGACGTGATAGATGTTGACAAATTGCCCGCACAGGCCGCGACTGATCCCCGCCTCGTTCAAGCGCAGCAGCACCAAATCGCGATAGAGGCGGACGATACCGTGGAATTGGTCATTCTTGTGCCATTCCAGCGGCACATCGTCCCGGAACCATTCGCCTTGGAGAAATTCCTGGCCCTGAAAAATCATCGGGATACCGGGAGAGGTAAAGACCAACCCCGCCGCCAGAGTGGAGCGTTTTTGCGCGTACCAACCGGTCGGATCGCCGGGGTTGACTTCCTGCGGCACGCGGGCCTTGCCGTTGGCCACTTCGTCGTGGGATTCGCTGTAAATGATCCGCCGGAACGCATCGCCGCTGTAGGTAAAGCCGATGGCATCCCGCACCGCGTCCATCGAACGCCACTGGTCTTCCGCCAGGATCACCGCTTCGCGGATCGGATGCACGAAATGCGCGTCCCATTGCGCGTGGTAGCCGGCACCGCCTTCCCCCGGCGATTTGGTGATCCATTCATTGCCGCGCAGATCCTCGGCAATGGCGATGCAACCGGGGAACTGGCTCCGAATGTCGCCGTTGATCCATTGCATCAAGCCCCAACCTTCGGGGATATCGTCGCCGCCGCCGCCGTGGATGCTGCGAATGTAAAGGGTCATATCGTAGCGCAGTCCGTCCACGCGGTAGTCCCGCAGCCACATTAGAGCGTTGTCGTGGATGAACCGGCGCACCTCTTCCCGACCATAATCGGGCCGCGTGTCGCCCCACGGCGTCTGGGAGCGATGGTCGTTGTAAAAGTAGATACCGCCCTTCTCGTTTTCGTGCCAGCCATCAAACCGCCACAAATCGAGATCGCTGGGGCCAAAATGGTTGTAAACGACGTCCAACACCACCGCAATGCCCCTTCGATGCGCTTCCCGCACGAAGGTCTTGAAACCGATGGGCCCTCCGTAGGCGCTTTCCACAGCGAAAATGTTGGCGGGGTTGTAGCCCCACGAGTAGTCGCCGGCGAACTCCGCGACCGGCATCACCTGAATCACGTTGACGCCAAGGCGCTTCAAGTGATCCATCTTTTCCAAGGCGAGGTCGAAATTACCGGGTTTATCCTGGCTCTTGACGAAAAAAGAGCCGATGTGCATTTCATAAATGACTAATTCATTGTGGGGCGGAAGCTGGTAGTCAACGCCTTGCCAATCGAACGAGCCCACATTGTAAACCACGCCGTGGCCGACGGAATTGGTGACTTGCCGGGCGTAAGGATCGATGCGCTCCATCCTCATATCACCATTTTGAATCAGATACTTATAGCCCTGGCCTACCTTGGCTTCAGCGATGTCGGCATACCAGTAACCTTTTTCCTCCAGGGTCATGGGATGGGCCGTATCGGACCAATCGTTAAAGTCGCCTTTGACGTAAACCTGGTTGGCATGAGGCGCCCATACCCTGAAGGCGACGCCGCCCGGATGCGGTAAGGCGCCCATGCCAGGCTGGATTTGGACAGGCTCGCCGCTGTTGGTGGCGGTGGTTTTTTTGGTTTTTTCGGTCTTAGTGGGCTTAGTGGGCTTAGTGGGCTTTTCGGGTTTGACGGATTTCTTGGTCTTATCAGTCATGCTCCAATCTCCTCACGAGCGAATAATAAAAAACGAGGCCAGCCGCCACCTCTGCCACCTAGTCTAGCGGGTCACTTACGCTAGTACAGGGAAAATTCACGGCAGTGCCAGCAGCTAGCTTCTTGACCGGAGAGCCACGGGGCAAAGCTGACAACCACCATGAATGGAAAATGCAGGGATCGGGATTTTTCTTGAGATTCCAGACCGGCGGCCCTTCAACACAATGAGCCGCCAGCGGATTCAAAAACCAGCGTCGGGCGAAAAAGCGTCTACCCGATTAACCTCTGAAGAAGAAAAGCCACAGCAAGATCACCACAATCCCTGGCACACCCAACAGCCACAAGATCAATGGCGGCAATATCCTGCCTTCCATCCAGCGTTTAATCTTAAGCGTCTGCTTCATAAAGTCATCCTCACGCAAATTTTCCAGATGAACTGTCGATTGCAGTTTGGCAATGGTTTGACTTTAACAATATTTTTATAGTTCACCGCTCATGCGGCCAAATTTCATAAGCCGCGTTACGGACAAGTTCATTCCCACGCCGCCAAATCGGCGTACATGATCCGAATCCGCTGCATGATCTCCTCTCGCTTGAGATTGAACAGCACCATGCCGACGGTGATCAGCGCGCCCAATCCAATCAGAATCAGCGCTCGGCTCAAATTCTGCTCGGGGTAAAAGCGGATCAACTGCCCGGCCACGTTCAGCACCAGAAACGCCACGCCAGCATAGAGGAAGGCACGCACCCGCAAGGCGATGCCCAGTATGACCCCAGCCAGCGCCAACCCTAGCGCCAGCACGAACACCCACAATTCCGGTCGCAGAAATACATCCAGCCCCACCCCGGCGTACAGCGCGCTCAAGGCCGCCAAGCGCGTGGCGTTCAACACGCCCGGCCGTAATTCTCGCCGGTGCAGATGCACCAACGCCAGCACCGACACCGCCGCCGGGATGATGTAAAACTGCCACAAGCCATAACGAGCCGCCCACAGTGGCGCCCATAGATAGATCGCGCCATTCAACGCCAATACGCCCAGGTACAGCGGCAGCGGATTGCGCAGCGTTCCGGCCAGTGACAGATACAGCACGGCGGCAGCCAGGAAGGCTCCTCCGGTCCAGGATGAAGCCAGCTGCCAAGGGGCCGTCGCCAGCGCCAGCAACGGCAACACCAAGGCGAAATGGTACAGCGGCCGGGATGCGGTAAATCGCTGGAGCAAAAACGCGGCATAAGCGGCGACCATCAGCGCGGTGGTGTCGGCGACCGTGAACGGCGTCAAACCCAGTAGCACCAAGCGACCGTAAGCCGCCAACAACCCCATCAACAAGGCGGTCGCGTAAACCCAGTTCGGCTCTTGCGGCCGTCGCCACCCCCGCACTCCAGCCAGTCCCGCTAACAGCAGGAGCGCCGCGCCCGCCGCCAAGGGATCGATGGTCGCGCCGAAACGCCAAGGCGTCGAACCCCAGCCGCCCTGATACGCCAGCACGACGTAGCCATGTAATCCCAGCCACAGCAGGCCCAGCGACAACAACCGAGGTAACGCTGCTGCAAGCGTCCGCTCGACCTCATAAATCCGGCTAGCTCGCCCTTCCTCAACTTCAGTCGCCACACCGTTCAGCCACGCTTCCAACCGTGGCCGCACCGCCATGAGCGCCAGCAATAGGACTACCGTCTGCAAAGCGTACCAAGGAGCCAGCCCAACCAGCGAAACGCTTGCCAAGCCGGTCGCTCCAGCCAGCCACACGGTATAGCTGGCGATCAACGCCAGCAGCAGCCCCAGTTTCAAGCGGATCGCTTCGCTTTGCCACCAGCCCTGCGCCAGCAGGACCAGCGCCAACACCAACAGAGTCGCGGTGATGGCGGCCCACTCGAAAGCGGTCATCACGAACAGCAGCGCAAGGATGGCGACAGGCAACGCGGTCAACCACTGCGCCAGCGCCTCCCGCCAAATCGCCAACCGACACGACCCATAGCGCCAAACCAACAACAGCGCGCCATCCCACAGCGCGACTGCAAGCGGCAGCCAGACCGGCGCCAGCCTCAGCATCAGGAACACCGCGCCCGCCAACACGAACG
This sequence comes from Candidatus Competibacteraceae bacterium, assembly GCA_016713505.1. NCBI lineage: Bacteria > Pseudomonadati > Pseudomonadota > Gammaproteobacteria > Candidatus Competibacteraceae > Candidatus Competibacteraceae bacterium. Next base: position 1,670,464 of record JADJPA010000001.1, read on the forward strand.
AGGCCAGCAACAGTCCATGAGCTTGCGGCCAGCGCCGGCGCAGCCAGAACGCATGACCGGCGGTCGCCGCCAGCAAGAACGTGACCGCGACCAACTCCCAAGGCAGCGGTTCGGAGCGGGAGGGACTCCAAAACAGCCCCAACTCCAGCCACCCTAAGCATCCCAAAACCACCAGCAGCGCCGCGAAAGGCAACCAGAACAACGGTTCCGCCAAACCGTTTTGCCGCCAGCCCAGCCAGCGCGCCAGCGCCTGACCCTGCCGCTGCCAGAGCGGGGCCAGCAAGAACAAAGCATTGATCCAGAGCAGCGCGCCGACGCAGCCGCTCGCGACCACTCCATAACCGTTTACCAGGGGATTCCACCCCGTTGCACCATTGCCGGCCAACAACCCGCTGACGGTCAGCGTCGCGACCGCCAACCAAGCCATGCCCGGCCAGGCCGTATTCCGCAACAGCAGGAACAAGTAGGGCGTCAGGGCCGCCAAGGCGGCGGCGAGCGACAAAACACCCGTCGTAAAGCCGAGTACCGAACCGAGCAGGACACAGGCCAACCCCAGCAACGGCCAGAACTCCGGCGCGACCGCCCAACCCGGCTGACGGGCATTCCAGCGTGGCAACAACAGGTTGCCGTCGAACCACAGTGCATAACCCCAGCCAACCGCCATCCAGATTTCAGTCGACCACGCGAAATCCGCCCAGCCCGCCAAACTCCAAGCCAACGCACTCGACAGCAGCGCCAACCCAAGGCCGCGCCACGCCGGTGCGTTCGGCCACGGCCGCGCCACCGGAAACAGCGCCAGGCACAGCAGCGCCAGCAATACCGGTAGCCGCACATCGCCCGCCAGCCCCCCCAGCAAGGCGCCGGCCAACGCCAGCAGATACAACAGAGTACTCGACCATTGCAACGGGCTGCGCCAATACCCCAGCGGCGCGGCTTTCTCCGACTCCAGACCCAGCCGGGCCAGCGCCATGCCCGCGCTCAACAGCCCATTCAGCAGCGGCTGTCCGAGGCCCAACCAACCGGATGAAACCCAGCCGCCCTCCAGCAACCAAGCGGTCACCGTCAGCGTGACCAAGGCCGCGTAGGCGTGTCGCTCCGAACGGTAATGCCAGCCCGCCAACAGGAACAGCAGCAGACCGAGCGCCAGCGCCGGCAGCAGCTCCAGTACCGGCGATCCCAATAACGCCAATGACGGACCGGCCGCCACCGGCAGCGCCGCGACCAAAAAGGCGCAACCGTGCAGGCTTTCCTCGACCAGCCGGCTGCCGCCAGCGCCGCCGGGAACGGTGAAACCCAAGACCTGCGCCAATCGTTGCGTCGTGGGCTGAGCCAACAGGGCAACAGCCACGCGCCAGACCAGCAGGGCGTAAAGTACCGCCGCCGCGCCCAGCCACGGCAGCGTAAATCCAATCCGCTCCAATCCAACCAACAATCCCGCCAATCCCAGCGCAAACGGCAATGCCATCCAGCGGAACAGATGGAAATAGCCGACCAGCAACCAGCCGGTCACCACACCCAGCCCCGCCGTCACCGGCCATGTTGCCGAGAGGCCGCCGGCCAGGAAGCGCAGGCTGAGTTGCACCAGCCCGACCGCCCACAGCAAGGCCATGGCCTGTTCCAGCGGCTGTCGGACCAGATCGGCCAGAGCGAGTGAAGCAGGCTCAGCCACCGCAGCGGACAGCGCACTGTCGGTCCCATCAGCCAATAACGCGCGACGCGCTCGCAACCGCCAATCCAGACGCCACAGCAACACCCATAGCGCCGCCGCCAAAACAAACTCGACCAAACCGGTTCCCGGCGCTGGGAAATAACCGTGCTTGACCAATATTCCAGCCCCGCTGGCGCAAGCCAGCACCCCGTAGAACAACGCCTGCCAGCGTAAGCCCAAACTCAGCCACGACAGCAGCGCGCCCGCCTGCACCAGCAACAGGATCGGCTCCAGCCGGCCAAGCAGCGTCGGCCACCGCATCAAACCGGCCAGCGCGAGCGCGAGCAGGACATTCGCCAGCGCGCTCGTCACCCACACCCGGCGACTGCTGGCCGATTGCCGGGAATCGTGCAAGCCCAGCACCGTCCATAACGCCGCCAGCGCCAGCCAGCCGTAAGCCGTCCGCATCGCCCAATCCAGTCTGAAACCGCCCGGCAGATAAGCCATCGCCACGGACGCCAGCACCACCACGCCATAACCGGCGTAGCTCCAGCGCGGTTCGGCGTCCGGGAGTTCCAGCATCCAGCGCAAGGCGAAATAAGCCAGTCCAGCCGCCGCTAAAAAGGTCGCGAAGCCCAACCAACCGGACTCGCTCCACCACGCGCTCCAAGCGGCGACTCCAACCAGCAGCAGGGCGAAAACCGCGAAACATGGCAAGGCGATGGCCCGCCAGCGCGAGCCCGCCCAACGACCCAACGCCACCAACCCCAGCAGACCCGGCTGGCTGGCCAGCCCGTGCCAAGCCGGCGGCAACCCGTGCAGCAGACTGAATCCATACAAGCCGGCGACGCAGCCAAACAGTAGATACAGCGGCGGCAAGGTCCGATAGCGCCACGTCATCCAGCCGTACAGCAGCGCACCCAAGAACAGCGTCAGCAACAATGGCGCCATGGATTGAAACGCCACCGCCACCGCCACCACCGACAAGCCGTAGAGCACGAAAGTGAAGCGGGACAGGAAAGTGTATTTGTTGACCCATTCCTTGAAAGCGGCATCCACCGGCACCAGCAGAGCGCACAACGCCATCAAGAACGGTCCCGCATAGCCGCCCGGCAAAGGCTCCGGCCACAGCCAAGTCAGATGAACGAACGACACCGTCGCGGTATAGACCAACATCCCGGCGGCGTAGTAGGTGGTCAGCCGTCGATCCACGAACAACCGCCGCAGCCACTCGTTCGAAAAAGCCCACAACCCGTAGCCCAGCAGCCCCAGCAACAGCGCGTGCAACAGCATCAACACCCGCCAGTCCGGCGCGAATCCGGCCAGCGGCGCGGCCAGTTGCAGCGCGCCCAACCCCGTCAACAGCCAGGCGTAGCGGCCCAGCAATACCCGATCCATCAGCGCGCTGCTCAGATTGGCCGCCCAGGCGAAAGCGGCCAAGGTAGCCGCCGTCACTCCAAGGCCAATGACCGCCAACAGCGGATCGCCACGGCTGGCGACCGCCAGACGCACGGCGACCGCCAGCACCAGCGGGGCCAACAACATCCCGAATGTCAACAACATGCTGCTGGCGACGGACAGTTCCGGGCGCTTGCGGCGGAACTGGTAACCGGCCCAGATCAGGAAGGCGCTCGCGCCGAACAAGCTGGCGAAGACCACCAGGGCGTTGATGAAACCGGAAGTAGTGGCGATCAGGAACAATGCGCCGGCGATAAAACAGAAGCCGCCGACGAACCAGCCGACGTTCTGCGCCAGAAACGGCGCGATCAACTTCGGCCAGCCGGATATCGTTTGCAGCGCCTTTTCCAGTGGACCGGGCGGCCTCGGACGCCAGTCGTCAGCCTCGGTCACTTCAAGTTCTGGGATCGACCGTGGCGCTGGTGGCGCCAGCGGCGCGGTCGGTTGTGGGAGTGGTTGCCTGATGAGCGGCTCGGCCGGGCTTAGAGCGCGAGATGCGGCAAGGGACGATGGTGCTAGCGGCTCCAGCGGAGCGACCGTCCACGCCGCCGGAGCCGGCGACGGCATCACCGGCGGCGTCTTCTCGGAGACGGCCGCGGGCGGCGGCGCTCCAGCAACCCGCGGAGCGGGCGGCGCTGGAGCGGCTGTCGACCACGGCGGCGGCCCCGGCGGGTCAGCCGCCGCTTGCGCTAACAGCAGCCATCCCAGCGCGCGACGGCGCTGCCAAAGCTCATTACCCGGCTGCGCGCCGCCCGCGCCGAGATGGTTCTCCCACAATCGATCTAGCTCATCCGCCAGTTGCCGATGGCGGCCTTCACTCAGTTCGCCAGAATCCAGCAGCCGCTGCAACTCCAAGCGCAACAACGTTAGATTTTCTAGGTCGATCGATGCGTAGCGCGACTGGTCACCGGCCATCGCCACAATCGGCGGCGCTGGCTCGGATGGCGCCAGCACCGACGCGCTGGCGCCTTGGGTGACGGCCAAGCGGCCCCGCAACATCCGCACCTGATGCCGGGCGACGATAAGCGCAATCAGAAGAATGATCGGCGACAGCAGCCACAACCCCGCCAGCAGCAACAAGAACGTCCAATCCATAGGGAAAACCGCCTTTTAACCGTCGCTCCACGTCTTAAGTTCAATGCTTACCCAATAACGCTTCCTGCTTGAGCGCCGCCAGCTCCGCCTCGACTTCGCTGTTGACTTCCATCTTCAGAAATTCCCGTTCGATCTGACTGTACTGCCCGTACAGCTCCTCGCGCGCCTCCATCCGCGCTTCCATCTCATCTACCTTGCCCGCCATCCGGCCGAGCGAGTTATTGAGATCGAGGCCGGTCTGGAAGCGGTCGTAGACCTGATCCATTTGCCCCCGCGCTTGCGCCGCGCGCTGCCGCGCCACCAGACTGCCTTTCTTCAGCCGCGCCTCCTCCAGTTTCATTTCCAGCGCGCGCAATTGGGTCTTGAGCCGTTCGCTGGTGCGTTTGGCCGACTCCCAGGAGGTTTCCAGGTTGGCGACCACTGCATCGTGCTCTTTCTTGCGCAGCAACGCTTCCCGCGCCAGCGCCTCGTTGCCGGATTCCAGCGCCCGGCGCGCTCGACCGTGCCATTCCTCGGCCTGACGGCGTTGATTTTCCAACTCCTTGGCCAACTGCTTTTCGCTGGCCACGGCGTCGATCACCCCTTCACGGGCGCTGTTGATATTCTCCTCCATCTCACGGATGAGTTGCTTGATCATCCGCTCCGGATCTTCGACCCGATCCACTAGATCGTTCAGGTTGGCACTGATTACATCGCTGATGCGCTTGAACAGATTAGCCATATTAGCCTCCAAAGAGTGACAGTTTATGAGAATAATAGCGTGAGTATAATCAGGAATATATGTCTTGAACATTGTTTAATTTAATTTTCGAAAAAAATCCGCCAAACGGCGGATTGAAATAGCGCTCAATCTTGCTGTTGACGGCGACGGCGACCATCTCCGGCATCATCGTCACGGTTGCGCTTGCGACCTTGACCTGCATCGTCACTGTCACGATTGCGCCCGCGGCCACCACCGGCGGCGTCATCGTTCCGACCTCGGTTGCGCCCCCAATCGTCATTGCCTCGCCCGCGGCCACCACCGGCGGCGTCATCGTTCCGACCTCGGTTGCGCCCCCAATCGTCATTGCCTCGCCCGCGGCCACCACCGGCGGCGTCATCGTTCCGACCTCGGTTGCGCCCCCAATCGTCATTGCCTCGATCACGACGGCCGCTCTGACCGTCATTGCCCTCACCGCCGCCGCGCCCGCGATTACCCATCCGGCTCTGCCAGTCATCGCCATCGCCACCGGAACTACCGCTGTCAAAACCGCCACTTTGCTTGCGACCACCTGTCCGGCTCTGCCAGTCATCACCGCTGCCACTGTTGCGGTGGCCTTGTCTGCTTTGCCCATCGTTACCAGCGTCGGAACGATTGCGTCTGCCGGAACGCTCGCGGTCATCCCTTCCATCGCGGTCACCGCGCGGAACGTGCTCCATGACATCGCCCACCGGAGTTCCCTTGAAGACCTCCTGCATCAACCTGAACGGAAGATCGTCTCCCGCTCCCCTGGCGGAGACCGCCACCGGAGCCGAGACCATTAGAGTCGCCACCGATAGAACCAGTACCTTGATATTCATGAGTTTGCCCCTGTCCCAGTTAAATATAACGCCGTATTAATTCCTGCCCTTGACCACAAAACAATAGCAGTTAACGGGCTGGTGTGCCGCCCTATAGCCACGCTTATGACGACGGGTGTCACAGAACCTTGCAAGTGCGGTTTGTGGCACCATGCTTTGCAAGCCATCACCTGTGAAGGCCACCTCTTATCCCTGCTTCTCAAACCCCATCTGACCCCGAGGATAATCTGGCCCTCGAACGCAGCGCCGACTTCAAGAGCGAATTTTTCGATGGTGAAATCTTCGCCCCGACGGCGGCCAATGAGTCGCATAACCTCATTGTGACTAACGCAATACGCGAATTGAGCTTTCAGTTCAAAAAATTTCTTTGCAAAACTTATACCAATAACCTGCAAGTCCAGGTTGATCGGAGCGGGTTGTGCAGCGGCCCGGACGTGGTGGTGGTTTGCGGCAAGGCCCAGTTCGACGACGCCCAGCTCGACACCTTGCTGAATCCGACCCTCATCGTCGAGGTGCTGTCGGACTCCACCCAAGCCCACGACCGGGGTCGCAAGTTCGAGCAGTACCGCAAGCTGGAATCGCTGGCCGAATACGTGCTGACCGCGCAAAACCGCCCCCATATCGACGCGCACCGACGCCGGGTCAAACCAGGAATGGTTGCTGGCGGAATGCGACGGTCTGGACGGGGTGTTGCGCTGGCCATCCAGCGACCGCACGCTGGCGCTGGCGGCGATTTACGACCAGGTGGAATGGCCGACCACCTGAAACGCCCGACGTTCGAGCGGGTTCCAGTCTGCTATCATGGCGCGCTCGCGCCGGATACCCCGGCCCCTGTGTTATCAGAACGATCCGACCCGCCATGAATCCAGTTTTACACATCGCCCAGCGCGCCGCTCTCAGCGCCAGCCGTATCCTGCTGCGCCATTTCGATCACCTGGAACGGCTCAACGTCACCACCAAACAGCGCAACGATTTTGTCAGCGAAGCCGATGTGCAGGCCGAGCGCGAGATCATTCAAACCCTGCGCAAAACCTATCCCAATCACGGCATTCTGGCCGAGGAAAGCGGCGAACAACCCGGCCAGGACGAGTACGAATGGGTGATCGATCCGCTAGACGGCACCACCAACTTTTTGCATGGGATCCCTCACTTCGCCATCTCCATCGCTTTCCGTCACAAGAAGCGGCTGGAAGCGGCGTTGGTCTACGACCCGATCCGCCAGGAGCTATTCACCGCCTCGCGCGGTGGCAGCGCCCAGCTGAACGACCGACGCATCAGGGTCAGCGGGGTCAACGCCCTGGAAAACGCCTTGCTCGGTACCGGCTTTCCGTTTCGCCATCCCCAGCACCAACCGGCTTATCTGAATGCCTTCGGCCATTTGTTCGGCAAATGCGTGGAAATCCGTCGCGCCGGAGCGGCCTCGTTGGATTTGGCCTACGTCGCGGCGGGCCGGCTCGACGCCTTCTGGGAGATCGGCTTGAAACCGTGGGATCTGGCGGGCGGCGCGCTGCTGGTGCAAGAGGCTGGCGGTTTGCTCAGCGATTTCGGCGGCGGCAACGACTTCATGAAAACTGGCAACATCGTCGCCGGTAACCCCAAAATGTTCAAAGCCTTGCTTCAAGAGATGCAGCCGCATCTGACGCCGGACTTGGCCCGTTAGCCGCACGGGGCACAGCGCCGGCGTCCGCGGCGCTCGGTGCGGGCCGGCCGCGGCCCCGGCGCGGACCCGTGCCGGGCGCTCACTACCTAATGGAGTAGTTTTCCCGGTGAATAGGCTATTTCTTGAAGTATCCTGAACCCTTGGCGACCGGTAATGGATGGAAAATCTGATGACGGAAGCAGCGACGTCCAAACCTTACAATCTGTTGCGCTCTTTTTCCATTCTCAGCCTGTTATCCATCGTGGCGATCAGCGCGATCTCAGCCGCTTTGCTGGCGCGGTTCCTGCGGGACAATCTGCTACAACGAGACGCCGTGGTTACGATGCAATTCGTGCAAGGCATCGCCCAAACGCAAAACACCAGCGTTTATTTCACCGAACAGAATTACGCCAAGCGCAAGGGACCGCTGACGGATTTCTTCAACCACATCGCCCACATGCCGGATGTGGTGCGCGCCAACGTCTACTCGCGGCAACGGATCGTTCTTTGGTCCAACGAAGAACACATGATCGGCCAACAATTCAAGGACGATAACTTGGAACTGGATCGCGCCTTGGCGGGCGAACTGGCGCTGGAAACCGGCCAAGTCGATCATCCGGCCAAATCCGAACACATTCTGTTCGCGCCGGACGTCGATCAATTCGTGGAAAACTACATTCCGATTCGCGACCCGCGCGGCGGCGAGGTCGTCGGCGTGGTCGAAATCTACAAGCTGCCGCGCGTGCTGATGCAGACCATCGCCAAGGGGACACGTCTGGTCTGGCTCAACGCCTTGCTGGGCGGCTTGCTGATTTACGGCGCGCTGTTTTGGATCGTGCGCCGCGCCAGCCTCACCATTCAATGCCAGCAGCAAGCCTTGGTGGAAGCGGGAAAATGGGCGGCCATCGGCGAACTGGCGGCGGCGGTGACCCACAGCTTGCGCAACCCCCTGGCCTCGATCCGCTCCTCCGCCGAACTGGCGCGCGAGGAACAGAACCCGGCGATCCACGAATACCTGACCGACATCATGATCAAAGTGGATGAGCTGGAAAAATGGGCGCGCGAATTGCTCATTTATTTCTATCAACCCGGCGACACGCAGAAGACCGCGCCGGTCGCCACCGTTTTACAGACCACTCTCGATAGTTTTGCCCGGCGCACGCAAAGCCAGCGGATCCAAGTGGAGCTGGCGCTGTCCGAACCGCTGCCGACCGTGCAGGGCGACCCTCAGTTGCTCGTGCAAGTGCTCAACAGCCTGATCGCCAACGCGCTGGAAGCGATGCCCGACGGGGGCCGGCTGCGGATCGGCGGCGAACGCCGGGAAGACCGCTTTACCTTGCATTTGAGCGACACCGGCGCCGGTATTTCACCCGATCGCTTGGCCGAGGTCTTCACGCCGTTCATCACCCATAAACCGCAGGGCCTGGGGGTCGGTCTGGCGCTGGCGCGCCGCATCGCCCAACGTTACGGCGGGCAATTGGACTTGCGCAGCCAACCGGGCAAAGGCACCACCGCCTCCTTGCAATTGCCGATAGTCCGGTAAGCTACCCGCGTTCCGATCCGCCCCTCGACACCCGACCGGTAAGCGCCGCCATGTCCAACGCCATTCTGATCATCGACGATGAGGCGACGCTCGCCAAGAACGTCAAGACCTACCTCGCCCGCCACGGTTATGAAGCGCAAGCAGCCGCCAGCGGCGAGGAAGGTCTGGCGCAACTCGACCATTTCAAGCCCGATGTGGTCCTGCTGGATTTTCAGATGGAGGGAATGAACGGCCTCGACGTATTGCGGCGGATTCGAGCGGAAGCCCCGCATATCAAGGTCATCATGTTGACCGGCCACGGCGGCGTGGAGGTGGCGGTCGAAGCGATGAAAGCCGGCGCTTACGATTATTTGACCAAACCGGTCGTGCTCGGCGAACTCAAGCGGCTGCTGGACAAGGCTGTCGGCCAAGACCGGTTGGAAAGCGCGCTGAGCTATTATCAAGGCCGGCAAGCGGAGCAAAGCGGCTTGAACAAGCTGTTGGGCGAATCGCCGCCGATGCTGGCGCTCAAGCACAAAATCCGCCAATTCATCGAAGCGGAACGCCGCTTGATCGACGGCGAACCACCCGCCGTGCTGATCACCGGCGAGACCGGCACCGGCAAGGAACTGGTGGCGCGGGCCTTTCATTTCGAGGGTCCGCGCCAGCGCCAACCTTTCGTCGAGATCAATTGCGCGGCGATTCCGGCGCAACTGCTGGAAACCGAATTGTTCGGTTTCGAACGCGGCGCTTTTACCGACGCTAAGGAGCGCAAGCTGGGTTTGGTGGAAATGGCTGACGGCGGCACCCTGTTTCTCGATGAAATCGGCGAGATGCAACTGTCGTTGCAGGCGAAGCTGCTCAAATTGTTGGAAGATAAGACCGTGCGGCGTCTGGGCAGCCTGCGCGATCAAAAAGTCAATCTCCGCATCATCGCCGCCACCAACCAATCCCTGGAGGAGCGAGTTCAGCAAGGGCAATTTCGCTCCGATCTGTTTTTCCGACTGCGCATCATTCACATTGCCCTACCGTCGCTGCGCGAGCGGGCTGAAGACATCATTCTGCTGGCCAGAGCCTTTCTCGACAGTCACGGCAAGCGCTACGGCAAGCCCGCTTTGCGCTTCACGGCGGCGGCGGAACAGGCGCTGTGCCACTACACCTGGCCGGGTAACGTGCGGGAATTGCGCAACGGTATCGAGCACGCCGTACTGTTGGCGGAAGACACTCACATCGAACCGCAACATCTGGCCGTTTGTCCGGCCTTGACGCCCGCGCCACCCAGCGCTGCGCCCAGCACTCTTGCCGCCGGTCAGAACTTCCCCCAGGAAGGGATCGATCTGGAACGGCTGGAGCAGGAGTTAATCGTGCAAGCCTTGCAGCATACCGGCTGGAACGTCAGCCGCGCCGCCAAACTGTTAGGTTTGTCGCGCGACACCTTGCGCTATCGCATGGAAAAATACCGACTCTACGCCCCGACTTAGCCGTTTTTTCCCTTAGCCCAAGTTTGGGGTGAATGACCCAGACCCTGGGTCAAATCCCCCACCCAACGGGCCCGCCCCTGCAATCCTTTTTAGTTAATAGAGATTAATATTAAATAAATCAATATCATAAAATAAAAATCAAAGTTGGCACCGGCTTTGCTCCAACACGCTTAACATCGTTACTGACGCCTTTATCGACCACCCATCGAGCGACGCCATGCCCATCTCAAAAGCCGAACCCATCTCCTTGCTCAACCGGATCAACCGGACCCCCATCGAGAAAGAACCGCTGACGCCCGAGCGGCTTGCCAGCGTCAGGATCGCCTACAGCGCCCGACGGGTCGAGCGCGAAGCGCTGCACATGCTGCTGCGCGGCCCCATCAAGCCGCGCGCCGGCGATCTGGTTCTGGCGCGAGTGGACCGCCTGGGCCAGCATCAGCGCATCGAATTGCCGCATGGGCGGCGGGCGCAGCTTTACGAGGGCGACGAAATTATCGTTTGCTACGGCAACCGCTATGCGCCCGATCAGTTTGAAGCTGTCGTCCCGGACCGCGTGGAAGAATGCCATCTGGTCGCCGGCGGCGGCGTCGCGGCGAAAATGTTGTCCCGCCACAGCAGCATGAAAAGGCCCACCACGCTTGCCCCGCTCGGCCTGGTGGGAGACGCTGAGGGCCATCGCGTGAACGTCGCCGATTGGGGTTTGCCCAAACCCACTCCGACCGCCGCCCGTCCCTACACGATCGCCGTGGTCGGCACCGCGATGAACGCCGGCAAGACCACTACGGCGGCCAATTTATGTAAGGGTCTGATCAGGGCCGGCACCAAGGTCGGCGCGGCCAAGATCACCGGCACCGGGGCTGGCTGCGACCGCTGGACGTTGGTGGACACGGGCGCTCATCCGGTGCTGGATTTCACCGATGCCGGTTATGCATCGACCTACCGGGTATCTCCATCCCAGGTCGAAAACATCATGACCCTGCTGTGCGGCCATCTGGTGGCGGCAGGCGCGGAATTCATCGTGCTGGAAGTCGCCGACGGCCTGTTTCAGGAAGAGACCTCGCGCCTGCTGGCCTCCCCGACCTTTACCGAGCAGGTGGACGGGATCATCTTCGCCGCTGGCGACGCGCTCGGCGCGCTGGCCGGGGTGGAATGGCTGCGCCGCCACCGCCTCCCCGTGCAGGCGGTCAGCGGCTTGCTGACGGCTTCTCCTTTGGCCTGCCGGGAAGCGGCCGCCACCGGCTTGCCGGTGCTATCGCAACAGCAGCTATCGCGTGGCGAATGGCGGCCCGACCGTCCGGCCAACGGCGCTGCCTCGCAGGCTTGGCAAACGCTCTGGGAAGATGCTTCCGCCGTTGTGATGGGTCTTGGTTGATGGCGCTACCCCGGATTCTCGACGGTCGCCGGCGCGGGTTGTGGCTGCGCTTGGTCGGCAACGGTTTGGCGCAAGCCGTGGCGGCGGTGGCGACGACTTTATTGATCCGCCATGTCTTCGACCGCTGGCTGACAGCCCCGCGCGCCGCGCTCCCGCTGGCGCTAGCGTGGATCGGCGCGGCTTTGGTGGCGCTTGCCTTATCGCGGGCCTGGCTGCGGATGCGGGAACGCACCGACGCCGAGCTGCTGGGCCAAGACTACGTTTATCGGGTACGACTGGCGATTTTTGATCGTCTCGGCACGCTGGCACCCCGCGTGCTGCAACGGCGGCGGCGCGGCAGCCTGATGCTGCGCTTCGTCGGCGATCTAAGCGCCCTGCGGCAGTGGGTCAGCCTCGGTTTGGCCCGCCTGAGCGTCGCGGGAGTGACCGCTGGCGTGGCCCTGGCGGCTTTGGCTTACCTGAATCCGACTCTGGCCGGCGCCATCAGTCTGACTTTGGCCGGCGGCGTGGCGACCGCGCTGGCCGTCGCCACGCCGCTGCGCGCGGCGGTGCGGGAATCGCGCCGCCGTCAAGCTTTATTGGCGGCGAATGTAAATGAGAAAATCGCGGCCATGACGGTGGTGCAACTGTGCGGTCAAATACGCCGGGAACGACGCCATGTTGCCCATCAAGGCCAGCGCTTGCGCGATGCGATGGTGGCGCGGGCGCGTATCAGCGGTTGGCTGCGCGCGATCACCGAAGCCACCGGCGCGCTGGCGGTGGCCGTCGTGGTGGTGCTGGGCGCGCTGGAAGTAGCCAGCGGCAGGACGACCCCTGGCACCGTCGTCGGCGCCATGACCATCGTCGGTCTTCTGCTGCCCGCCCTGCGCGATCTCGGGCGAACCCACGAATACGCCTACGGTTTTCGGGTTGCTTCGGAGCGGCTCCAACGCTTTCTGGAGTTGCCTAGTCTGGTCAGCGACTACCCCGGCGCTCCAGATTTGGCCTTGGTTCGCGGCCGGCTGGAATTGCGGCAGGCCAGCGTCGGCGGCGTCTTCGAGGGCTTGAACGCCACCGCGCTGGCCGGCGGGAGAATCGCTATCGTCGGCCCCAATGGAGCCGGTAAGTCGACCCTGCTGGCGTTGGCCGCCCGCCTGCTGGATCCCGACCGAGGTACGGTTTTGCTCGATAGCCAGGACTTGGCCCAACACAGCCTCGCTTCGGTGCGCCAAGCGGTCGGCATGGTCAGCGCCGAACTGCCCTTGCTGAAAGGAACCATCGCCAAAAACCTGCGCTACCGTTGGCCGGATGCTCCAGATCAAGAAGTCGCACGAGTATGCGCCTTGTGCGGGGTGGACGAATTACTGGCCGAATTGCCAGAAGGCGCGCAAACCCGCCTGCTCGAAGACGGCAAAAATCTGTCGCCCGGACAACGCCAGCGGATCGCGCTCGCCCGTGCGCTGCTCGGCCAGCCCGCGCTGCTGCTGTTGGATGAAGTCGAAGCCCATCTCGACCTGCGAGCCAGCGGCGTGATCGACCGAATCCTGGCGCATTATGACGGTACGGTGCTGATGGTCACCCACCATCGCGACCGCCTGTTTCAGGCTGACGAAATTTGGCACATGGCCGACGGGCGCTTGGTGGAGACCGGACCGCCGCTGAAACTGCTCAACAGCGATGGCCCCACCCGCCGCCTGTTTGGCGCGATACCCTGGACGGTCAATGAATAGCACGCTTTACCGTATGGCAAGGATCATCATGTTGACCAGCATCGCCTTTTCAAGCGCTGTGCCTGTCCGCTCCGGACTCGCCCGCCCGCCGGGTCCGTCGGTTTATCCCACGCTAGAGGCCGCCCGCCAGTCGCCCGGCGGCATCTTGTTGCGCCATTTGGCAAGCGATCCAAGGCAGCAATACTTCCTTTACCAGCCGCCGCGCACCGGTGCGGGCGCGCGCGTGCTCGTGGTCGTGCACGGAATTTCCCGCAACGCCGAGGAACACGCCCATCGTTTCAAGCGGCTGGCCAAGCAATACGGAATCGTGTTGATCGCGCCGCTGTTTCCCAAGGCAACTTTTCCCGACTATCAGCGCTTGGGGCGATCCGGCAAGGGCGGGCGACCAGATCGGCTCCTGCGGGCCATTCTTGATGAAGTGAATGATTTAACCGGAGCCGATGTCAGTCGGGTTTATTTGTTCGGTTACTCTGGCGGCGGCCAATTCGTTCACCGCTACGCGATGGCATACCCCGACCAAGTGGCGGCGGTGGCGGTCGGTGCCGCTGGCTGGTATACCTTTCCCGATCTGGCGGCCCGCTTCCCGCGCGGCCTGAAAACGCGCTCCAAGTGGCTGAAATCGCACCTTAAACCGGAAGCGTTTTTAAAAGTGCCGATGGCGGCGTTCGTCGGCGAGCGTGACGTCCGGCGCGGTTCGGAGCGTCCTGAACTGAAACAATCAGTCAAGGTCGACGCGCAGCAGGGCTTGACCCGTCTGGAACGCGGCCGGCATTGGATCGAAGCGATGCGCGCGGCGGCGGCGGCCCACGGACTGACGACCGCTTACCAATATGAGGTGCTACCCCACGCCAGCCATTCGTTCAAAGCCAGCATGAAGCACGGACATTTGGGACAGCGGGTCTTCGATTTCCTGTTTGGGTCGCCGCCCGTTCGCCGCTCGTCGTAATGCCTCAGCGTCGAAATCCTGAAGTGATCGGATAGCGCCGGTCGCGGCCGAAGGCGCGCGGGGTGATCCGCACCCCCGGCGCGGCTTGGCGGCGCTTGTATTCGTTGACGATCACCAGCCGCGCCACCCGCTCCACCGTCGCCCGGTCGAAACCGGCCGCGACCAACTCTTGCACCGAGCGATCTTCCTCCACGTAGCCGCGCAGGATGGCGTCCAATACGTCATAAGGCGGCAGGCTGTCTTGATCGGTCTGATCGGGGCGCAGTTCCGCCGACGGCGGCCGGTCGAACACCCGCTGCGGGATGATCGGCGACTGGCGGTTGCGCCAGTCGGCCAATCGGTAAACCATGGTTTTGAGCACGTCCTTGATCGGCGCGAAACCGCCCGCCATGTCGCCGTACAGGGTGGAATAGCCGACCGCCGTTTCGCTCTTGTTGCCGGTGGTCAACACCATCTTGCCGGTTTTGTTGGAAATCGCCATCAGCAGCACCCCCCGGCAGCGGGCTTGAATGTTTTCCTCGGCGATATCCGGCGGCAGCCCGGCGAACACGGGCTGCAAAATCTGTAAAAAGGCTTGAAAGGCCGGTTCGATGGGCAAGATGTGATACTTGACGCCCAGCGCCTCGGCTTCCAGCTCAGCGTCGGTGTTGCTCATATCGGCGGTATAGCGCGAAGGCATCAGCACCGCTTCGACCCGCTCAGCGCCCAAGGCATCGACCGCGACAGCGAGCGTCAGCGCCGAGTCGATGCCGCCGGATAGGCCCAAGACCACGCCGGGAAAGCCGTTTTTTTGGACGTAATCGCGCACCCCCAGCACCAAGGCTTGATAGATGCCCTCCTCCAAGCCCGGTTCCTCGGCGACGGGGCCTCGAACGGGAATCAACCGATCTTGGCCGATCTCAAAATCAACCGGATAGAGACCGTCCATGAAAAAAGGCGCTTGTTGGATCAACGCGCCGTCCACGCCGACCGCGAGCGATCCGCCGTCGAACACCAATTCGTCTTGCCCGCCCAGCAGATTGACGTACACGATGGGAATGCCGGTTTCCCCGACCCGCTGGCGCAACACCTGCAACCGTTGGCCGCTCTTGCCGGCGTGATAGGGCGAGGCGTTGAGATTGACCAGCAACCGTGCCCCGGCCTCGGCGGCTTGCGCCATCGGACCCGGCTGCCAGGCGTCCTCGCAAATCGTCACCCCGACCCGAACTCCCTTAACCACCGTCACCCCGGCTTCCGTTCCGGCGACGAAGTAGCGCTTCTCGTCGAACACGCTGTAGTTCGGCAGCAGTTGTTTGTAATAGGTCGCCTGAATCGCGCCGTCGCCGACCACCACGGCGGCGTTGCGCAAGCCTGCCGGCGTGGTGAGGGGGCAGCCGATCACGGCGGCGATCCCCTGAATCGCCTTGCATAGCCGCTGCAAAGCCGGTTCGATCTGGGCGATGAAACCGGGGCGCAACAGCAGATCTTCCGGCGGATAACCGGTCAGCGTCAGTTCGGGAAAAACGATGAGATCGGCCCGCCAGCGCTCGCGCGCCTCACTGGTGGCGGCGATGATTTTATCGGCGTTGCCGGCAATGTCGCCGACCAGCAAATTGATCTGGGCCATCACGACCCGGAATGGCGCGGCGGGAGCGGTCATGGCGTCTTAAGCGTCCTCACGGGCGGCCTGAAAAAATAACTTTTGAAGATGCTGAAAGGGGCGCTCGCGCGCCCCTCTCGGTTTCACAATCAGACCGAAGTCCGATGCTTAGGGAAAGAACTTCTTCATCGCCGCGCCGATGTCGGCCGGAGAGCGGACGATGGTCGCGCCGGCCGCTTCCAGCGCGGCGAATTTATCGGCCGCCGTACCCTTGCCGCCCATGATGATCGCGCCGGCGTGACCCATGCGTTTGCCGGGCGGCGCGGTGACGCCGGCGATATACGCCACCACCGGCTTCTTGACGTTGGCCTTGATGTACTCGGCGGCTTCTTCCTCGGCGCTGCCGCCGATTTCGCCGACCATCACGATGCCTTCGGTCTGCGGGTCGTCCTTGAACAGCGCGATCACGTCGATAAAGCTCATGCCGTGGATCGGATCGCCGCCGATGCCGACGCAGGTCGATTGCCCCAGCCCCGCGCGCGTCGTCTGATCGACGGCCTCATAGGTCAACGTGCCGGAGCGGGAGACGATGCCAATTTTGCCGGGCTTGTGGATATGACCGGGCATGATGCCCATCTTGCAGCCGCCGGGAGTGATGACACCCGGACAGTTGGGGCCGATTAGATAGGTGCTCTGATAATTGTTCATCAGCACCGCCTTCACCTTCAGCATGTCCGTCACCGGAATGCCCTCGGTGATGCAGGCGATGACCTTGATGCCGGCGTCGGCCGCCTCCAGGATGGCATCGCCGGCAAACGCCGCCGGCACATAGATCATGCTGGCCTCGGCCCCGGTGGCCTCGACTGCTTCGCGCACGGTGTTGAACACCGGCTTGTCGAGGTGCTTGGTGCCGCCCTTGCCGGGGCTGATGCCGCCGACCAGATTGGTGCCGTAAGCGATGGACTGTTCGGAATGGAAGGTACCCTGCGAGCCGGTGAAGCCCTGGCAGATGACCTTGGTGTCTTTGTTGATCAGAATGCTCATGGTCGTCTCGTTCTCTCTGAATCGTGGAAACCGAATGCGCCGCTTACTTGACAGCGCCCACCGCCTTCTTGGCGGCGTCGGTGAGATCGTCGGCGGCCATGATGTTCATGCCGGATTTGGCCAACATCTCGCGGCCCGCTTCCACGTTGGTGCCTTGCAAGCGCACCACCACGGGCAGGGTCAAACCCACTTCCTTAACGGCGGAAATAATGCCCTCGGCGATGGTGTCGCAGCGGACGATACCGCCGAAAATGTTGACCAGAATCGCCTTGACCTTGGACGAGGACAGAATCAGCTTGAAGGCCCGCGCCACGCGCTCGGCGGTCGCGCCGCCGCCCACGTCCAGGAAGTTGGCCGGTTCGCCGCCTTGCAGCTTGATGACGTCCATGGTCGCCATCGCCAAGCCCGCGCCGTTGACCATGCAGCCGATGCTGCCGTCCAGCGCGACGTAGTTGAGGCCGATCTCGTGGGCGATATGCTCGCGTTCGTCTTCCTGGGTCGGATCGCGCATTTCGGCCGTGTCCTTGTGCCGGTACAGGGCGTTGTCGTCCAGGCTGACCTTGGCGTCGAGCGCCATCACTTGGCCGTCGGTGGTGACGATCAAGGGGTTGATCTCGACCATGCTGCAATCTTTCTGAACGAACAGGTTGTAGACGCCGCTCAAAACCTTGACCAGTTGATCGACTTCCTTCTTGCCCATGCCCATGCGGAAGCCGAGATCGCGCGCTTGATAGGGCTGGATGCCGGCGACCGGATCGACGGTCAGGGTCAGGATTTTCTCAGGCGTCTTGGCGGCGACTTCCTCGATGTCCATGCCGCCCTCGGACGAACCGATCAGGATGACGCGCTTCTTGCTGCGATCCACCAAGGCGCTCAGATAGTATTCCTTGGTGATATCCACGCCGTCCTGAATCAGCAGGGCGTGGACCTTGACGCCGTCCGCGCCGGTTTGCTTGGTCACCAGGGTCGATCCCAGCAGCTTGCCGGAAATGTCCTCGACATCCTGGAGGCTGCGCGCCAGCTTGACGCCGCCGGCCTTGCCGCGACCGCCCGCGTGAACCTGGGCCTTGACCACCCAGAGCGGACCGCCGATTTGCTTGGCCGCTTCGACGGCTTCCTGCTGGGAGGTGACCTTGATGCCGCGGGGTATCGCCACGCCGAATTGCTGTAAGAGTTCTTTTGCTTGGTATTCGTGCAGGTTCATGCGGATTACATCCCCCTTTTTCAGTGAGGTTGCGATTATACCCCGAATCGTCTCACTCTTCACGCGTGCCGTGAAGGCCTTTCAACCAACCCGTCCCAATACCGGTAGCGTTACAATCAGCGTTACAATTTATCGATGCCATCCTCGTTACAAAAAGCCAATCGCCCTGTCCGCGCCATGATGACCGTTGTTGATTTGCCTTCTGGACTCCCTGCCGACCGTTTCCTCGACCGTCGCCATTTGTGGCGCGCATTTCGGGTGGCTAACTTCTATCGGCTGATCCTGGCGGCTTTGTTGCTGGTGACCTTCGCGCTCGACGAACAAAACCGGTTGTTCGGCAAGCAATACCCTGCCCTGTTTCTCGGCACGGCGTTGGCCTACATGGCGCTGGCGTTGCTCGGCGTCGCCGGCAGTTACTGGCGACGACCGAGTTTGGCGGTGCAGGCCCACTGGCAAATGCTGCTGGATTTGGCGGCCTTGACCGTGATGATTCATGCGTCCGGGGGCTTGACCAGCAGCCTGATCAGCCTGCTGATCACCGCTATCGCCGCCAGTAGCATTCTGCTGCCGTTAAGCTCGGCGCTGTTAGCCGCCGCCTTGGGATTTTTTCTACTGACCAGTTCTTGGTTGATCGCGCATTGGTACCCGACTGACGCACGGGAAAGAGGTGTCCGCCCGCCCGACAACTGGTCCGATCTACTGGAGCCTTTGCGCGATGTCTCTGACAGTTGGGTCCGATTGGGGGTTATCGGCGCTGCGTTATTCATCACGGCGGGATTGAGTTACGCGCTGGCGGAGCGGGCGCGGCGCAGCGAGGCGCTGGCCCGCCGGCGTACCTGGGAACTCCTGGAAATCGCCGAACTGAATCAAGGCATCATCCGCCACTTACACAACGGCGTCGTCGTCGTGGACCGCGCCGATCAGGTTCAGTTGTTGAACGACACCGCCAGGGATTTGCTCGGCTGCGCCAAGGTGCGGCCGGCCATCCCCTTGGCGGAGCTGTCCGCGCCGCTGCAAGAGCGCTTGCACGACTGGCGGGCCGGCGTTGCGGATATTGCAGCGTTTCGGCCGATTGCCCACCGGCCGGAACTGATTCCGCGCTTCACCCGACTCAGCGGCAGCCAAGCCACCAATGTGTTGATCATGCTGGAGGACTCCGAACAAGTGACCGAGCGCTTGCAGCAGATCAAGCTGGCGGCGCTGGGTCGGTTGACGGCCGGTATCGCTCATGAAATCCGCAATCCGTTGTCCGCGATCGGCCACGCCGCCCAACTGATGCAAGAGTCGACCGGAGCCAGCGCCAGCGACCGGCGCTTGGGGCAGATCGTGTATGATAATGTCAAACGGGCCAATCGCATTATCAATGACGTGCTGGATTTAGCCCGGCGCGATCGGGTCCAACCCGAGCTCATTGCGTTGTTGCCTTGGTTGGACAATTTTTCGCAGGAGTTTTGTCGCAGTGCGGAAAACCCGCCGCCGGCCTGGAGTCAAACCGTCGATCCGACCGATATGCAGATCACTTTCGACCCCCACCAGTTACGGCAAGTCCTGTGGAACCTCTGCGCGAACGCCTGCCAACACGGCGCTCGACCCGGAGAGACACCGGTGGTCGCACTCCGCGCCGGCATCGAACCGATTCGCGAGCGGCCGTTTCTGGAGGTGCGCGATGCCGGCCCCGGCGTTGCCCCGGAAAATGCCGAAAAACTGTTCGAGCCGTTCTTCACCACTCGCTCCAAGGGGACCGGACTGGGCCTGTATTTGGCGCGGGAACTGTGCGAAGCCAATCGAGCCCATTTACAATATTTGCCCATTCCTGAAGGTGGTAGCTGCTTCCGGATCACCTTCGCTCCCGCTTTAGCTACGGAGATGGACCGATGGACGACTGCAATGCCTTGATCGTGGACGATGAAGCCGATATCCGTGAACTGATCGAAATGACGCTGCTGCCGCTGGGCGTCACTTGTCTGCCGGCGGAAACCTTGAGCGAAGCCCGCGCTTTTCTCAAGCGCCAACCTCTCAGTTTTTGCATTACCGATTTGCGCCTGCCCGACGGCAACGGCCTGGAGTTGGTGGCCCACATTCAGAAGCATTATTCCAACCTTCCGGTGGCGGTGATCACCGCGCACGGCAATGTGGAAAGCGCGGTCGAGGCTTTGAAGCTGGGGGCGTTCGACTTCATTTCCAAACCGTTTGAGATTTCGGTATTGCGCGATATGGTGGCGACCGCCTTGCGGCTCAACCGCAGCGGCGAGCCACGCAGCGGCGACCCGCGCGCGCCCGTGCTGTTGGGCCGTTCGGCGGCGATGGAGGGCGTGCGCGCCTTGATTGCCAAGCTGGCGCGCAGCCAAGCGCCGATCTTGATCAACGGCGAATCCGGCACCGGCAAGGAACTGGCGGCGCGCTTGATCCATCTGTCCGGCCCGCGCGCTGACAAGCCGTTTGTGCCGGTCAACTGCGGAGCCATTCCCGAACAGTTGATGGAAAGTGAGTTCTTCGGCTACAAGAAAGGAAGTTTTACCGGCGCGAGTCACGATAAAAGCGGCCTTTTTCAAGCGGCCCAAGGTGGAACCTTGTTTCTGGACGAAGTGGCCGAACTGCCGATGCACATGCAGGTCAAGCTGCTACGGGCGATTCAGGAGCGGGCGGTGCGGCCGGTCGGCGCGCAAGCCGAGGTCGCCACCGACGTGCGAATTCTCAGCGCCAGCCATAAGAACTTGGCGGCGCTGGTGCGCAACGGCGCGTTCCGTCAGGATTTGTTTTATCGCTTGAACGTGATCGAGCTGCGGATGCCCAGCCTGCGCGAACATCCCGACGATATTACGGAGTTGGTGACCGCCACTTTCGACCGCCTGAGCCGCCAATCCGGAGCGCCTCGGCCGACGGTCACGCCTTCCGCGATCCAGGCGCTCCAGCGCTACCCGTTCCCTGGCAACATTCGCGAACTGGAAAACATTCTGGAGCGAGCGTTTACGTTGTGCGAAAGCGGTGTGATTCAGCCGGAAGATTTGCTGCTGCCAGCCACCACCGGAATTTCCGCACCGTTGAACGCTCCGGCCGCAGTCTCTAATCCCCCTTCAATAAGACCGGATCCGATCTCGCAAGGCGGCCCGTCCGTGCGTCGGTCGGAGGAGCCGAAAACGCAACCGATGCTGCCGGTGGTCAACAATTTGGAAGGCTATCTGGAAGGCTTGGAAAAGGCGGCGATCCTGCGCGCCCTGGAAGCAACTCGGTATAACAAGACCGCCGCCGCCGAAAAGTTGGGGATCAGCTTCCGGGCCTTGCGCTACCGGTTGAAAAAGCTGGGGCTGGAGTGAATTAATATTGCGCTGCCGCCGTACTGGGCCAGCGACTCTTCCTCGGTGATCAGAATCGCGAGCTCGGTAACGGCTCTCGATGTTATAGCGACAACCGAACCACAACGGCAGCAGAGTGGGTGGTTCGGTGAAATCCATATCCCGGAGCATCACGAACCTCGCGACGGCAATCCTATCAGCCGTTCCCAACAAAATTTTGACTTAACCTTTTGCGACTGACTTTTTTTGTCACATCTCACCACTTGATGTAACTAAAAGATTTCTTTATTCCCTAATTAGGAAAATTAATGTTGCATACTTAATATCACTTAATTACTCAATTTATTGATTTTAAAGTAATTTAAAAATTAAAGTTTTCAAAACCAACTCATTGGCACAACCCCTGCAATAACTCTACGCGAAGGGATCAAATGGCGGTCCCCTAAAATCTAAACCCCTGTTTTTCAAGTGTAATAAGGAGTCATCCATGAAAAAATTCCAGAAAGGCTTCACCCTGATCGAACTCATGATCGTCGTAGCGATCATCGGCATCTTGGCTGCCATCGCGATTCCGGCGTATACCGATTACACCGTTCGTGCGAAGGTCTCGGAAGGTCTGATGCTGGCTTCATCCCCCAAGGCCACGATCAGCGAAAGTTTCCAATCTTCCGGCCTAGTTGGCGTGGCGGCGGCGGCGGCGGCTTGGAATGCCGCAGGGTTCGGCGCAACCAAGTACGTCAATAACATGGTCGTCCAAGCTGCTCCTGGTGCCACTCTGGGCGAGATTACCATTACCTACGACAGCACTGCCAATGGTATCTCGCAATTGGCTGCCGCCCAAAACACCCTTGTCTTGGCGCCATACCTGCGTATTGGCGGTGGCGGTGCTGTTCTTGCTGCCGCGACTAAATTGGGTAGCGTGGTGGCGGGTCAGGAAGGTTCGGTTGACTGGGGTTGTGCCTCGGTCACGCAAACGAGCGCCACTAGCAAACAGATGGCCGGTATCACGGCGGGTACTCTTCTGGCCAAATATGCCCCCGCCGAATGCCGTTAATCCCTGGCTGGATGTAGGAACGAAACCCCCGGAAACGGGGGTTTTTTGTGCTTCTCATCCCTGCAAAGAGTTGACGCCATGACCAGATTCCGCGCCTTTACCATCCATCTGACCTCCAGCATTTTGATTTTCCTGTTCTTCCTGGGCCTCATGTTTTTCGTCTGGTATCCGGTCCCCTATTTCGAAATCGACGGCGGGTGGAAAGTGCTGCGGATTCTGGCCGGTGTCGATGTTGTGCTGGGTCCATTACTCACCCTGATTGTCTTCAAACCCGGCAAACCCAGCCTCAAGTTCGACATGAGCGTAATCGTGCTGGTGCAACTGGTCGCACTGCTTTGCGGTGCAACGATCATTTACCAACAACGCCCCACTTTTACCGTGTTTGGCATGGACCGTTTTAGCTCAATTCCAGCAAAAGAGGTGGAATTCGAGAAATTAAAATTTCCAGAATTAAAACGGACCGCTGGAATCGGCCCATTGTTGGCACAAGCTCGTTCGCCGGACGATCCGAAATTACGGCGGGACATCATGTTCGGCGTTCTGCTGCAAGGTCAAAAAGATTTGGAATTTAGAGCGGAGTTTTACGAGCCTTACCGACCCGACCTCGAACACCTCCGCGCCCGCAGCGTGGATTTAGCGAAAATCGCGTTGCTCGATGCCCAGGCCAAGCAAGCCATTGATACCTTCATCAACCGTCAAGGAGGGAAATTAGAAGATTATTTCTATCTGCCGCTACGAGGAAGAAACAAGGATATCGTGATGGTAATTTCGTCTAAGGACGGGATGCCAGTGGGTCATATCAGCATCAATCCGTGGATCAGCGATTATCCGAGCGCACCCTGAAGCCGCCATCATAATCGAGTCAGAAAATATAGGCTTTCATAACGCTTTCACGTCGATCAAATCGCTATACAACTCAATCCCCAACTGTTCGGCCACCTTGCGCGCCCGCGCGTCCACCATCGGCGAGATCACCAGCAACCGGTCGGCCTTCTCGTCGTGCCGCCGCTCGTAAAACCGCGCCTTGCACTCGAAAGCGTATATTCCGGCCTTGTCAATGGAGGATTTCAACTCACAGATCAGCAGCAATCCATTCATGACGATAATATCCAGTTCTACTTGATCCGGTCGACCGAACACTTCACCCTGATCGTCGTATTCGTTGACGTTCAGCACCCGGACATCGAAGTTCTTCTCCAGAATCCCCGCCAGCGCATCGCGGAACGTTTTTTCGGACTGCATCCCCCACCGCGCGCCCAACGCGCCGATGCTGCGATCATGTTTCGACGCTTGGGCCATGACCGCTTCATGAAGCCGCTGCAACTCTTTCTGGTTGTCTTCCCATTTGCGCTTGTGCTCCTCTTCCCTGATGTTTTGCACCTCCCAGCGGTGGTTTTGTTCTTGCCGATCTCGGTTCTGCTGCTCGTAAAGTTTCCTGAACTCTTCGCGCATCTCCGCTTGGTTTTCATCCCACTTGCGGTTTTGCTCCTCCCACTTGCGGTTTTGCTCCTCTCGGTCGCGCCGCAGTTCGCCCAACAGTTGAGAAAAGCGATCCTCTGTCTCGGCACGACTCGGATGTTCCTGTCGCATCAACTCCAACAAAAAGTTATGCAAGCTAGGATCATCCCGTAGCAAACCGGGCAACTCCCGCCGTATCATTGCCTTTAAATCAGTGACATCCATAACCTCATCTCCGAACCACGCCCTTTCGCAACTCACTCAAAACCAGATCGACTTTCAAGGCGCACCGGCGAACCCCTGTAAACCACTCCTTCGATCAACTCCGCTTTTTTCACGCCCGGCATGGCGGCATAGCGCCGCTCGAACTCCGCGCGACCGACACGGTCGCCAGTTTCCAATGGCGGTATCGTTCGCAAAGATCGTATTGGAGTTCCCGTTATCGCGCTCATGGTTTCGCCTCCGTCCGTCGTCACTTTTGAATTTGACGCGCTACTTTTTCAATCGTTTCAATGGGCGACTTCATATCACCCACAATAAAACCACCGGCAACGTCACCAGCGCCAGCGCCGTTTCCACCGTGAGAATCGCCGCAATCAAGGCCCCGTCGCCGCCCAGTTGTCGCGCTAGGATGTAAGCCGCCGACGCGCTCGGCAAGGCCGCGAAGGTCACCAACACCACCGCTTCCAGTCGTCCGGGATTGACCAGCCAACAAAGCACTCCCGCCAGCGCTGGCATGACCAATAATTTCAAGACGCTGGTTCCAACCAGCAAGCCCGGCCGCGTCAGCGCGTCCAAGCGCAAGCCCGCGCCGACCGCCAGCAAGCCCAACGGCAACGCCGCCCGCGCCAGAATATCCAACACCGCCGCCGAACCGAGCGGCAAGCCGATATCCGTTACATTCAAACCGATCCCGACCAAACAGGCCACGATCAGCGGATTAGAAATCAATCCTCTTAGAATTCCGTCTAAGGTTGCCCCACCGCCCGCGTGAGCGGTCAGCACCAGCACGCACAGCACGTTGATCAACGGAATCATGATCGCCATCACCAGCGCCGCCATCGTGCCGCCTTCGTTGTGAAACACCGCCAACACCACCGCCAGTCCGACATAGGTGTTGAAACGGATCACGCCTTGATAAACCGAAGTAAACGCCGGACCGTCCACTTTCAGCCACGGCCGGAGTACATAGACCGCCGCCGTCATGACTAACAGTAACATCACGATAATCAGCGCCACCGGCTTCACGGCGTAGCCGGTCAATCTCGCCAAGGCAAGCTGATGCACCAGCAACGCCGGAAACAGCACGAAATAAGTGAAGCGTTCCGCCGCCGGCCAGAACCCGTCGCCCGGAAAGCGTAACCACCGCAAGCCCGCGCCGAGCAAGATCATGGCGAAGATCGGACCCAGCGCGCCGACGATCAACGAAAGATTGTTCATTCGCCCCGCTCGCAGAAGCGCCCGATCAAACTCCGTAACAATTCCAAGGTCGGCTGTATGCTCGCGAGCGGCAGAAACTCGTCCGGTTGGTGCGCGCGATCCACGCTGCCGGGACCGAGAATGATCGTCTCCATTCCCAAGGCGTTCAGATACGGCCCTTCGGTCCCAAAGCCCACCGCGCCGGCCGGTTCGCCGGTCAACTCTTCGGCCGCCCGCACGATGGCCGCCGCCGCCGATGTTTCCAACGCCTCAATGCCGGCAAACAGCGGTCTGAAACTCAGCTTAAGCGCTCCATCCGCTAGCAGCCGCTCCAATCGCTGCCGCATCGCACCGCGCAGCTCCGCCAGCGTCATGCCCGGCAACGGCCGAATATCGATGTGCAATTCGCAATCGGCGCAAATTCGGTTGGGGTTGTCGCCGCCGTGGATGCTCCCTAAATTCAGCGTCGGAACCTCCACCTCGAACAACGGATTGCGATAGCGCGCCTGCAATTCCGCGCGCCAGCGCAGCAACTCGCCGATCGCGTGATGCATCCCTTCCAAGGCGCTGACGCCCAACGCCGGATTGCTGGAATGACCGGAACGACCTTCCAAACGGATCGCTTCCATCAAAATGCCTTTGTGCATCCGCACCGGCTTTAAATCGGTCGGTTCGCCGATCAGCGCGTGGCGGCCCAGCGGCCGACCGGCCGCCGCCAGCGCCCGCGCGCCGCTCATGCTGCTCTCCTCGTCCGCCGTCGCCAAAATCACCAGCGGTTTCCGTAACGCTCGCGCCTTGACCGCGCTCGCCGCCTCGATCGCCAGCGCCAAAAAGGCTTTCATATCCGCCGAACCCAGACCGTAAATCCGCTGGTCCGCAATCACGCCCTCGAAGGGATCGTAACGCCAGCGTCCGGCGTCATAAGGCACGGTGTCGGTGTGTCCCGCCAGCACCAAACCCCCTGCCCCTTCACCCAAGGTCGCGATCAAATTGGCTTTGTCCGGTCGCTCCGCCAGCGGCTCGATGCGGACCCTAAAGCCGGCGTCCTCCAGCCAGCCCGCCAGCAGGTCGATGACCGCCCGGTTGCTCTGGTCGAATTGCGGCGACACGCTGCTGACCGAGGGCGTGGCGATCAATTGACGGATGCGTTCCAACAAACGGGGATCGGGGCTGGTCATCACGATTTTCACTGGCGATGGCGGCGGGGACTGCGTGATAATACCAGTACATTCAATGAAAGCGCCGTTCTCGATAGAGCGTCAAGGCCAGCCGCACAACTCCGTTTGGCTTGAAGCGCCCGGTTCGTCCCCTTTCGTTTGACCCATCCCCGCGAACCGTTTCATCTGTTACGTCCGCGTCTCCTATCCATCGCCGCAATCGTTTGTTACCGCCATGCTGCGTCATGCCACTTTGGACGACATCCCGGCTTTGCTGGCCATCGAACAGCAATGCTTTAGGACGGATCGCCTGTCCCGGCGCAGCTTCCGCCATCTGCTCACGCACGGCAACGCCGCTATTTTGCTGGATGACCAGGAAAGGCAGATTCGCGGTTATGTGCTGTTGCTGTTTTCGCGCGGCACCTCAATGGCCCGGCTCTATTCGATCGCAGTCCATCCCGACCATGGACGACGCGGCATCGGCGACCGGTTGCTCGAAGCGGCTGAAGCCGCCGCGCTGGAGCGGGACTGCGTGTCGATGCGCCTGGAAGTGCGCCGCGACAATCCCGCCTCGCTGGCGCTGTTTCGCCGTCACGGCTACCGCCAGTTCGAGGAAACGCCAGATTATTACGAGGACCACATGGACGCCCTGCGCTTCGAGAAGCGTTTGGTCCCGTATTTGCAGGTCGATCTGGTGAAGGTGCCGTATTACCAGCAAACCTTGGATTTCACCTGCGGGCCAGCGGCGCTGATGATGGCGATGAAGGCGTTGGACCCCGTCATGGAATTGAATCGCAAACTGGAATTGCGGCTGTGGCGCGAGGCTACCACTATTTTCATGACCTCCGGTCACGGCGGCTGCGGTCCCTATGGCTTAGCGCTGTCGGCGTACCGGCGCGGTTTCGAGCTGGAAATTCATGTCAACGAAAACAACGTCTTCCTGATTGACTCCGTACGCAGTCTTGAGAAAAAGGAAGTCATGCGCTTGGTTCAGGAAGACTGGATCGAGGAGTTGAGTCAGTTGCCGGTGCTATTGCGCTGCGGCAGTTTGGGCGTGGACGAGTTGCGGCAAAAATGCGAGGCCGGCGGCGTGCCGTTGGTGCTGATCAGTTCCTGGCGCATCTACGGCGAGCGTTTTCCGCACTGGGTGGTGGTCACCGGCTTCGACGATCATTACATCTACGTCCACGATCCCCTGGTCGATAGCGAGGAGGGTGAAACCGTCACCGATTCCATCAACATGCCGATCCCACATCGGGAATTTCAGCGTATGGCCCGCTACGGTAAAGCCAGCCAGAAGGCCGTGCTGGTCCTTTATCGCGCCAACCGCCGGCCCGAACCGCCGGTCCCTCCCACCATCATCATTGGATAACCGCAGCGTCAGGAGCACCGCTTTACTTCGATGGCCGATCACATCATCTTGGTGGAAAATCCCACCGACTGGAAAACCCACTTTCCGAAACTGCCCGTCGTCGCCGCCAAGGACTATCTGGCCAAACCCGAATACTCGTCCGCCGGCCGCAACCTGCGGGTGCTGAACCTCTGTCGCAGCTACCGCTATCTCAGCGTCGGTTACTACTGCTCGCTGCTGGCCGAAGCCCGCCGCCACCGGGTCATCCCCAGCGTGCGCACCCTCAACGACCTCAGCCGCAAATCCATCTATAGCCTCGATATCGAAGATCTGGACGATCACGTCCAGCAGGTCTTGGGCAAACCCCGACCCGGCTTCACCGCCACCGCCTTCGAACTGGACATTTATTTCGGTCAGTGTCCGGCCAAGGAATTGCAAGAACTGGCGCGTCAATTATTTGGCGTTTTTCGCGCGCCACTGTTACGGGTGGAATTTCGCCTGCAAGGTCAGTGGCGCATTGCAACGCTCAAGGCCTTGCACCTGTCTTCGCTGTCGGCCGAGCAGGAAGAAATGTTCATGGGCGCGCTGACGACCTATCTCAGCCGGCGCTGGCGACAGCCTCGGGCGCGCAGCAACTACCGCTACGATCTGGCGGTGCTGCACAATCCCAAGGAAGCCATGCCCCCCTCCAACCCCAAAGCCTTGCAGCAATTCGTCAAGATCGGCCGCGAGTGCGGCGTCAACGTCGAACTGATCGAGAAAAAGGACTACGGCCGGCTGGCGGAATTCGATGCCTTGTTCATCCGCGACACCACCGGCATCGACCACTACACCTACCAGTTCGCCAAGAAGGCTGAGAGTGAAGGCATGGTGGTCATCGACGATCCCGACTCCATCCTCAAATGCACCAACAAGGTGTATCTGGATGAGCTGTTGCGCACCCATCGCATCCGCACCCCCAAAACCGTCATCGTCCGCCGGGACAACCTGGAACGGGTGGACAACGAAATCCCCTACCCCATCGTGCTAAAAATTCCTGACGGTTCTTTCTCGCGCGGCGTGTTCAAAGTCACCAACCGTCCCGAACTGCTGGAAGTCGCCGGCCGCTTGTTCAAGTCGTCCGATCTGGTGCTGGCTCAGGAGTTTCTCTACACCGATTTCGACTGGCGGGTCGGCATTCTCAACCGGACCCCTCTGTTCGTCTGCCAATACTTCATGTCGAAGGAACACTGGCAGATTTACAACCACGAACCCGGCCAGGAACGCGCGGCCCGCGAGGGTGATTCAAAAACTTTCCGAGTCGAAGACGCGCCGGAAATCGTGGTCAAGACCGCGCTCAAGGCGGCCGGCCTGATCGGCAACGGCTTCTACGGGGTCGACCTGAAGCAGACGACCAAAGGCGTGGTGGTCATCGAAATCAACGACAATCCCAACATCGATCACGGCGTCGAGGATGCGGTGCTGAAGGAAGAGGTCTACCGCACGATCATCAACGATTTCGTCTGGCGGCTGGACCGCAAGCGGGGAAAATGAGCGGGCGGGGGACAGGAAACGAGGCAACCGCCACCTGTCCCCGCGAACGGATCAGGATGCTTTCTTGACCCAAGCGGTACACCAGCCGTTGGCGGCCACCAGCTTGTTTTGAAAGATCGCGCAAGGGCCAGTGGCGTCGCCTGCCTTGCCGGTGTACAAACCACAATTGGCGCAATGCGCGGTGGCGTCAGTGCGCTTCTCAGCTTTGGCTGCATCCTCCTTATAACCCAACGCCGACGCCTGCGGATCAGCCTCGGTGACCGCATCCGCCGCCCCAGCGGTTCCGCTCAGCAGCGCGTTGGCGAACGGCGCGGCGGCAAGACCGATGGCGGTCAGTTTGATGAAGCGGCGGCGGCTGTTGTCAGGGGCGTGACTCGTCATGATGGTTCCCTCGAAGTTATTGTGAAAGATTGGGAAACCCGCGCTAATACATCTCACGCGAGCGCGGGAATTATACCACGGGCCGCCAAGCGGCGGCTCGACCTTAGACCAGGTTGACGGAGAACGATCCTGTTCGCTTCCTCTTTTCGCTTCATCCGTCGCGGGCGGCGCCGGCTCGCGCTGAGTGCTGGCGGTCTGCTGGTCTTGCTGCTCGGTTTCGCCGGCTGGCTGTATCCGCAACTGCGCGGCAGCCTGCCGCAACTGGACGGGACGGCGGTGCTGGCCGGACTCAGCGCCTCGGTCGAGATCGAGCGCGATGCCTCGGGCATTCCGACGATCCGGGGCCGCTCCCGGTCGGATGTCGCCCGCGCCACCGGCTTCGTGCACGCCCAGGACCGATTTTTCCAAATGGACCTGCTGCGGCGCGCGGCGGCTGGCGAGTTGGCGGCTTTGTTCGGCCCGATGGCGCTCGACCTGGATCGCGCCAACCGGTTGCACCGTTTCCGGCGGCGCGCCGGACTCGCCTTGGCCGCCGCGCCCGCCGCGGATCGCGCGCTGCTCGTGGCTTATGTGGCCGGGGTCAATGCCGGACTGAAGGCACTGTCCGCCCCACCGTTCGAATACCTGCTGCTGCGGGCTGCCCCCGAACCCTGGCAAGCGGAGGACACCTTGCTGGTAGTGTATGCCATGTATCTGGATTTGCAGGGCCGGCAATGGTCGCGCGAGTCGGCGCGCGGGGTGTTACACGATCAACTGCCCGCCGAACTTGCGGCTTTCCTCGATCCGCCCGGCACCGACTGGGACGCACCGCTTCAGGGCGCTATCCTGGCCGCGCCGCCGCTGCCGGGTTCGGAGGTTTTCGATCTGCGCCGACAGCCCGTCGCTGCTGCCGTTTCAGCGTCCTTAACCGCTTCGGTGACCTTCTCGGCGCTGCATGTTGCCCCGTTCCCCACGGACTCGGCCGCCGAATCCGAGTCCAGCAGCGGCAGCAACAACTGGGCGGTCGCCGGGCGGCTGACCGCCCATGGCGGCGCGCTGCTGGCCAATGACATGCATTTGGCGCTGCGCGTGCCCAACATCTGGTATCGCGCCGCGCTGGTATTTTCAGACGCACAAGGCCAGCAGCGCCGGGTCGAAGGGGTGATGCTGCCCGGCGCGCCCGCCATCGTCGCCGGCAGTAACGGCCGGATCGCCTGGGGTTATACCAACAGCCAAGGCGATTGGGCTGACTTGGTGGTGTTAGAGCCGTCAGCGGATGAAACGGGTTACCAAACGCCTGATGGACCCCGACCGTTCGAACGCGTTAGGGAAACGCTTGCCGTCAAAGACCGCCCCACCGAAACGCTGGAGATTTTGACAACGGTTTGGGGGCCGGTGATCGACCGCGATCATCAAGGCCGGCAACGGGCGTTGCGCTGGGTGGCGCACGACTCGCGGGCGGTCAATCTGGGACTGTTGGCGCTGGAGCGAGCGGACACTGTGGAAGCGGCGCTCGACAGCGCCAACCGCGCCGGCGCGCCGGCTCAAAATATTTTGCTGGCGGGCGCCGACGGGCGGATCGCCTGGACGATTTCCGGCCCTATCCCGCGCCGCTTCGGGCATGATGGCCGCCTGCCGTCGTCCTGGACGGACGGCCAACGCGGCTGGTCGGGCTGGCTGGAGCCGGCCGACTATCCGCGCATCGTCGATCCGCCGAGCGGCCGGCTGTGGACCGCCAACAGCCGGGTGGTGGACGGCGATTGGTTGGCGACGCTCGGCGATGGTGATTACGCCCTCGGCGCTCGCGCCCGGCAAATTCGAGATCGATTGCTGGAGCGCGAGCGGTTCGATGAACGGGATTTTTTGGCTCTACAACTCGATGATCGCGCGCTGTTTTTGGAGCGGTGGCGGCAATTGTTGTTGGAAACGCTCGCGCCGGAAGCGTTGCGCGCCGAGCCACAGCGAAGTGAAATGCGACGGCTGATCGAGCATTGGGGCGGGCGGGCAGCGGTCGATTCGGCCGGCTACCGACTGGTGCGCGAGTTTCGGGAGGAAGTACGGGAGCGGGCGTTCGCGCCGCTGCTCGCCGCTTGTCGGCAAGCCGACCCGCGTTTCGATTACAGCCAGTTCCGGCAATATGAAGGTCCGCTGTGGCGACTCATCTCCCAACGTCCGCCGCATCTGCTCGATCCGCGCTACGCCGATTGGCCGGCGCTGCTGCTGGCGGCGGCGGATGCGGTTCGAAAGCAGCTCGCCGCCGACGGTCGGCCGCTGGCGGCGCACACTTGGGGCGATTACAACCGAGCCCGCATCCAACATCCTTTCAGCCGGACTTTATCCTGGCTGAGCGGCTGGCTCGATATGCCGGCGCGGATGTTGCCCGGAGACTTAAATATGCCGCGCGTTCAACTGCCTGGCAGCGGCGCGTCCGAGCGGCTGGCGGTCGCGCCGGGTCACGAAACAGCGGGTATTTTGCACATGCCCGGCGGACAAAGCGGCCACCCGCTATCGCCGTTTTATCGATCCGGCTTTGATGCGTGGGCGAAGGGTGAGCCAGCGCCGCTGGTTCCGGGGCAGGCCCGGCACCGATTGGAACTCAGGCCCGACGCTCGTTAGAAGCGCCGTACCCAAATTCATAAATTATTCAGCGGGCTGACCGAAATCAGGATGTCGCTTGTTGTGGAACAAGATAAAACGACCAATCCAGTCGATATAAGCTTGCTCGGTGCGGATGCTGTAATGCTTGAGCCGGATTTTTTCCCTCACTCGATCCAACAGCTTTAGAGATTGACTCCCTATATTTTGAGGGATCAGTCTGGGCACACGGATTTTGAAATCTGGGTCAGCGTGCATTTTTCTTCCGAAAGAGGGAGGTGCATCACTTTTCACTCACCAAACGGAGAAGACGATGAAATCTCTAAGGCACCAAAGAGGAGTAGCCGACTGGATAATAGTAGCACTTTGTGTATTCTCAGGCTTCCCGTGGCCGCGCCCGATTAGCTTTACGCTAGGCTGCTGACGATGAATGACGAGTTGCTCGTGGAGTTGCAGCGCTTGGAAGCGCTGCTTCATACCAACGAAGTGCGCCAGGATCCGGAGGCGCTCGCCGCACTGCTGCACCCTGACTTCGAGGAATTTGGCCGTTCAGGACGCCGGTACAGCCGATGCGAGGTTCTCGCGGAGTTCACAGACGGAGCCTGTCTGCCGAAGGTGCAAGCCGAAAGTTACGAAGTGTCCTTGATCGGCGAGGGTGTGGCCTTACTGACATACACGTCGGCTCATGCTGCTGAGGGACCCACCCGTCGTGCCACCCTACGATCGTCGCTGTGGGTGCTCTCTAGGGGAAAGTGGAGGCTGAGGTTTCACCAAGGAACACCTGTGCACACGTGATGGGCACGCGGCCTTTACCCGAGCGCCTGCGGGCTGCGCTGATTGTTTGCGGGTCGGTTACGAGAGGTCCGGGACAGCCGCCTAACCTGACAGCTTCAGGGCGGCTCGCTTTCAAACGTTATCCCGGCAAGCGCACACGGAGAGCGACCGTCCGCCGCTAACAACTGAAACAAACTCTCGGCCTGAGGACATAGCGCGGAAACAAACGGCGACTAACCTGGGCTGGATCGCTTCGAGCGCGGGCCTGGCGCTGGTGATCGCGTTCGTTACCAGCCCCGAACACCGTGCGGCGGCCGCGCCACCTCGCGTTCGGCCACTGGCGGATTTCGCGCTGGCGGCCACCCCCGAACAACGCCATTTTCTCAAGTATCTCGTCGGTTGCGCGCTACCTCCGCAGGTGGCGCTTTACGCGGAGGCGAGCGGCGAACGGAACACCATCAAGGGCACGGTCAAAGTGATCGAACATCTGCCCGAAGGCACTTTCGCCCTGGGGTTAACTCGCCCTAGCCCTTATCCCAAGGGGCCACCCTTGCCGGCCAAGGATGTCTTCTTACCGGTCCTCACCCCTTCCGATATCTATCGAGCGGGTTTTCCTCGAAACAATCCCACCCCATCCTTCAAAAACCCAACCGCGCGCGCGGCCATCAATGCCGCTCTGATTCAAAATTCCAACGCTAAAGTAGACCGGATGTTTCCTGATGGCCCCGACCACCTCGCTCGGGAAGTGCTGACCGTGCGCTGACGGCCGTCTTGCCCAATGCGGGAAATCAAGATGGCCAAACCGGACGTTTATGGAGGTTACTGTGAAACTGACGTTAAATTCCAACCCGCTGATCTTGCAACCCAAAACCTTGCTGGGATTGCGCCGCGCCAAGCGCGCTCGCGTCAGGGTTTTGCGCGGCGTGTTGTGGATCACGGTCGCGGGAATGCCGCAGGATATCGTGCTGGAAGCGGGCGAGTGCTTCGAATTTCCCAATAATGCCCTGACGCTGTTAGAACCCCAACAAAGCTGCGAACTGACTTTCGAGCGGCGTCGAAACCGGGCGCGATGAACGAATCGCGGTTTGAAGCGTCTGTACAGCATGGAGCGATGCTAGAAAGGGCCATGCTGAGAGACGCCGAGATGAAAACGATTGGTTTACTGGGCAGCATGAGTTGGGAATCCACGGTTTCTTACTACCAAACGATCAACCGGACTATCGCCGAGCGCCTCGGCGGCCTGCATTCGGCCAAGATCATTCTCTACAGTATCGACTTTGCCGAAATAGAATACTTTCAGCAGACCGGTCAATGGGAACAAGCCGGCGAACTGCTCGCCGCCTGCCAGCGCGGCGCGCGGTGCATCATCTTGGGCTGTACTGAAATAGCCATGCTGCTCCAAGCTACCGCTAGCGCCGTTCCGCTGTTCGATACGGCGGTCATTCACGCCCGCGCCGCCGCGCTCCACGCGCTTGGCGAAGCCGGTCCCATCTGACGCTCAATGTCCCCCAGGTTCGCCCCTTTCTCCCAGCGCTGCGCTCTAAAAGGACTGCTGGTTTTAGCGGCGATCGGTCTCACGATCTTTCTGTACCTGCGTTTCTGGCCTTGGGTTGCTCCGCTCGGCCCGCCCGCTATCATTTCCCGCGCGGAATGGGGCGCGGAGCCGCCCGATTCACAATTGCAACCGCCAGCAAGCCGCGAAGTGTTCAATACCGTCGTGGTGCATCATTCCGCCATGATGCCTTACGAAGGGCCGCTGGAAATTCAATACGCGCACATGCGCGAGCGCGGCTTTATGGATATCGGCTACCACTTCGTGCTCGACGGCCGGGGGCGCATTTACGAGGGCCGGAACCTGGCGGTGCATGGCGCTCACGTCCGAGAACATAACGCCGGCACGCTGGGTATCGTGCTGATGGGCAACTACGAAGAACTGACGCCGAGCGCCGAACAACTGGATCGCTTGAAATGGCTGGTCCGCCGCCTCATGCAAGATCACCCGCTCACCCATCTGGCGGGCCACAGCGACTTCTTGCCCGGAAAAACGCTGTGTCCCGGCAAGAATGTGGAGCCGCTGCTCCCGGCGCTGGCCGCCGAACTGGGGCTGCGATTCGGCTCGGGCGGTTACGTGGGCCCCGAACCCGCGTCCGCCGCCCCGACAAGGCCGGTTTCCAGCGCGGTAGCCGCACCCGCGCCCGTCACAGATCCCCATTGAACCCCGCAACAGCATCCCGCTGGCAAGCGTCCTCTGTCATAATCGCCAGCCATTTGAATCTCTTCAAGAGCTGAAACATGGAGCATTTCGTTCGGTGGTTCCGGCAGGCCGGTCCTTATATCAACGCCCATCGCGGCAAAACCTTCGTGGTGCAATTCGGCGGCGCGGCGGTGGAAGCCGAGGACTTCTCCGGGCTGATTCACGACCTCGCTTTGCTGCATACCTTGGGTATTCGGCTGGTACTGGTGCATGGCGCGCGCCCGCAAGCCGAACAACGGTTGCGGGAAGCCGGTCGCGAGCTGCGTTACGTCAACGGCTTGCGGCTCACCGATGCCGACGACCTGCGCTACGTCAAGCAGGCGGTCGGTCGAGCCCGCATCCGCATCGAGGCGCTGCTGTCGATGGGAGTGGCCAACTCACCGATGCACGGCGCGCGGCTGCGGGTGGTGTCGGGCAATCTGATCACCGCCCGCCCGCTGGGCGTGCGCGAAGGAATCGACTACGGTTTTACCGGTGAGGTGCGGCGGATCGACGATCGGGCCATCCGCCTCTGGTTGGATCAAAACGCCATCGTGCTGCTGTCGCCGCTGGGTTATTCGCCGACCGGTGAAATCTTCAACCTGAGCGCCGAGGACGTGGCGACCGCCACCGCCATGGCCTTGCGCGCCGACAAATTGCTGGTGTTGAGCGAAAGCCCGGCCCTACGCCAACCTGGCGGCCGGCCGATCCGCGAGCTCAGCCCCAGCGATGCCGAACGGCTGTTGGCGGCCAGAGCCGAGTTAAACGAGGAAACGATCCGCCATCTGGAACAGGCCTTGCGCGCCTGTCAGGCCGGCGTGCGCCGCGTTCACCTGCTCGAACGGCGCGTGGGCGGCGCGCTGCTGCTGGAATTGTTCACCCGCGATGGCATCGGCACCTTGATCACCGCCGATATCTACGAGGGCTTGCGACCGGCCACTATCGACGATATCGGCGGTCTGTTGGCATTGATTCAACCCTTGGAAGAGGACGGCGTATTAGTGCGGCGCTCGCGCGAACGGCTGGAAATGGAAATCGGGCGCTTCATCCTGTTGGAGCGTGACGGCGCGATCATCGGCTGCATGGCGCTGTATCCTTTTCCCGAGGAGCAAATCGGCGAGTTGGCCTGTGTCGTCATGCATCCCAATTACCGCAACAGCGGCCGCGCCGAGTCGCTGTTGCGCTTTATCGAGCGGCAAGCGTGCGAACAAGGATTGAAACGCTTGTTCGTGCTGACGACCCGCGCCGCCCACTGGTTTCAGGAACGCGGCTTCGAGCCGGCCGAGGTCACCGATTTGCCGGTCCGCAAGCTGGTGCTCTACAACTGGCAGCGCCGCTCCAAAGTATTCGTCAAAACGCTGTAAGCTAGCGACGCATCAACCCTGCCGAGGAATCCTACCCCATGCCGGCTACCGCCACACCCTTGCGGATCGTCCAGATCACTGATCTCCACCTTAAAGCCGAAGCCGGCAGTTTGCTCTGGGGCGCGGATGTCGATGCGGGGCTGAACGCGGTGCTGGCCCATGTCCGACGCCGCAACCCCGCGCCCGATTTTGTCCTTGCCACCGGCGATCTGGTCGGCGACGAGCCGCACGCTTATTACCGTCTGCGCGGGCTGTTGGAAACGCTGGAGGTTCCGGTCTATTGCCTGCCGGGCAATCACGACTTTCCCGCCGCCATGGCGCAGGCGCTGCGCGGCGGGCGGGTGCGCCGGGAGCGCTATCTGGCCAGCGGCAACTGGCAAATCGTGTTGCTCGATTCCAGCGTTCCCGGTTCGCCGGTCGGCCATTTGGCGCGCGGCGAGCTGGGCTTGCTGGATACCGCATTGGCCACGCGCCCCGATCTGCATACGCTGGTGTGCTTGCACCACAACCCGTTATCGTTCGGCACGGCTTGGTTGGACACCATGACCGTCACCAACGGAGAAGCGCTGTTCGCGATCCTGGAGCGTTATCCCAAAGTCCGGGCCGTGGTGTGCGGCCACATTCATGGCGAATATGCCGGCTGGCGCGAAGCGATTCAGTTGTTGGCAACCCCAGCGACCAGCGTGCAGTTCAAACCTAACACCCCAGACCCACAAGTCGACAACCTACCACCCGGTTACCGCTGGTTTGAATTGTATCCTGACGGAACGTTGCGAACCGGCGTGGAGCGGGTCGGTCGAGCGGTAAAATCCTGACGCAGGCCGCTGGAACAGACAGCGCTGTTATTTGACTTGGAGAGGGTATAAAGGACTCGTCATCCGCCACAGCGAACCGAGCGATTTCGAAGCCGTGCGCGCCACCCATCGCGCCTTCGCGCTGCCTAAAGGTATTTATGCGGATGCTCATGCCACGGCGCGATTGCATCCCCAGCCGCCTAGCCTCCACCAAACAGCTGCGATTCCCAATGACTTGCAATAAACTCCGCCAGAATTTATGTACTCCTTGAAGAATTCTTGATAACGTTCGAAGCGCTCAAGTAAAAAATAGAAAATCGCGCGAGCGCGGCAAGCAACGAATAATAAAAATAATGTGAAGGAGCCGCCATCCCTGTCCTGGATCCGCGAGTGCAGAACCTCATCAAGCAAGCGATTAAAAATCCTGGACTCGGTTGTTGCGGTAATGTCTTGATAAAGATTCCGACCATCCACCTACTTTATTTTCATGAACATCAAAGACAATCTAGTAAGACACTATCTCTGGCTGCGCCAGTACGGCCTCAACGACTCTCATAGCGGCAATGCGTCAGTGCGAGATGGGGATTCTTTCTGGATCACCCCGACCGGCTGCTGCGCTGACCTGCTGAGCAGCGGCGATCTGGTCGAATGCGAGCTGGAAGGTGCCATCGGCAAGGGTGCTTCATTGGATACCCGGCTGCATCTGGCGGTCTACCAATCCAACCCTCAAACCCTCGCCGTGCTGCACAGCCACGGTCCTTATTCCGTGGCGATGACCATGGATAACGAGGAATTCCTGCCCGCCGATTTCGAAGGCCAGTTGTATTTCAGCCGGGTGCCGGTGCTGACTATCCCATACGACCAGTACGAGGCCCGCTCGCCGCGCATGGTGGCCGAAGTGTTGATGGATTATCCCATCGCCGTGGTGCGCGGCCACGGGGTTTACGCCTGCGCCAACAGCCTAAACCTCGCCTATAAATGGACTTGCTCGTTGGAACTGTCGGCTAAGACCGCCTTCATCGCTCAGCAGGCGGGAAAAATTTAATCGGGCCGGTTCCTTTCTCCCCCGGCGGGGAACAAATACGCCAGCAGCGGTCTCAGCCCACCCTTAATCAGCTCCTCGGAATCGGGCTGTTTGATGGCGCGAATCATCAAGCCGTCAAAGAAGCATTGCAGCACGAACACCCGCTCCCGCACTTCGGCTTCGGACAGCCCGCAACCGGCGTTTTTTCCCCAGGCTTGCAGCAAACAGGCATTGATTTCAGTCCGAATGCCCCGGTCAGCGGTACGCAGCGCCTCGGCCACCTGCGGGTCTCGATGAGCCAAGGCGACGATTTCAAGAAACAGTCCCGGAGACCCCATCTCACAC
Organism: Candidatus Competibacteraceae bacterium; assembly: GCA_016713505.1. Taxonomy (NCBI): domain Bacteria; kingdom Pseudomonadati; phylum Pseudomonadota; class Gammaproteobacteria; family Candidatus Competibacteraceae; species Candidatus Competibacteraceae bacterium. Next base: position 1,709,475 of record JADJPA010000001.1, read on the forward strand.
TCACGGCGCCGCCAATCCCGGAACCGCTCCACGATCCGATTGGCCACTGCCTCTGACACCCACTGCAACTGCCTGATATCGGACTGCACTTCATCCAAATGTCGTTCGATGATAGCGAGAATGATGGCGTTCTTGCTTTCGAAATAGCGATAGATCAGGCCCGCGCTGACGCCGGCTGTCTGCGCGATGCTGGCCATGTTGGCGGCGTGAAAACCGCTCTCGACAAAACATTGCCGCGCGGCGCGCAGGATGCGCTCGCGCTGTGCCTCGCACCGGGCCTCCGCCTTGGATTTTCGCGAAGCGTCGCTCACCGACCGCTCTCCTTCCAGCCTCCCCCCAGCACTTTGTAAAGGGTGAGGCGGTTGGTCTGTCGGGAGAAACGGGTGGCGAGCAGCCCTTGCTGCGCGGCGTACAGGGTGCGCTGCGCGTCGAGCAGTCCGAGGTAGCTGTCGCGGCCGGCCTGATAGCGAAGGCGCGACAGGTGTTCGGCGCGGGTGGCCGCCTCGACCAGCGCCTTCTGAGCTTCGTATTGCTGGGTCAGCGTAACCGCGGACGCCAGGGCGTCCGCCACTTCACGGAATCCGGTCTGGATCGACTTCTCGTACTCCGCCAGGGCGATATCGCGCTCCGCAACCGAGCTATCGACGTTCGCCCGCAAGCGTTCGCCCTGAAAAATCGGTACGTTGAGCTGCGGGATAAAGCTCCACAGCAAGGTGCCGTTGCCAAACAGTTTGGACAGGTCGCTGCTGGCCGATCCCACGCTCCCCGTCAGCGAGATAGACGGAAAGTAGGCGGCGCGGGCGACGCCGATGTTGGCGTTGGCGGCGCGCAGCCGATGCTCCGCCGCTTGCACGTCCGGGCGACGCAGCAGGATTTCCGACGGCAAGCCGGCCGGCGGCGCGACCAGACCGATCATCCCGCTGTTCAGTCCCGCCGGTAATAATGCGGCTTCCACCGGCGCGCCGACCAGCAGGCCGAGCGCGTTGACATCCAGTGCGATCTGGCCTTCATAGCGGGCCACATCGACGCGCGCCGACTCGACCTGAGTCCGGATCTGCTCTACATCCAGGCCCGACACCGCCCCCAGACTGAAGCGCTTTTCGATCAGCGCATACGAGTCCTGATAGTTTTTCAAGGTCGCCTGGCTGAGGCCGAACAGCTCCCGATCGGCCGCGAGCGCCAGATAGGCATTGGCGACTTCGGCCACAAGCGCTAAATGCACGGCGCGGCGCACGGCTTCCTGCGCCAGATACTGTTGCAAGGCGGCATCGGTCAGGTTACGCAGCCGCCCGAACAGATCCAGTTCGAAATCGGTGACGCCGGTGCCGGCGCTGTAGCTGCTGGGGGCCGGAGTATCGCCGCCAATCCGCTGCAAGGCGGCGTTGGCGCCGACCCAAGGCAACTGCTCGGAACGCTGGATGCGATACTGGGCGCGCGCCTTGTCGATATTCAAAACCGCCACCCGTAGATCGCGGTTGTTGGAAAGCGCGCGGGCGACCAAGGTCTGAAGGTCGGGATCGTGGAAGAAATCACGCCAGCCGATGTCGGCGGCGGCCCGCGCCGGTAACTCAGCCTCCCAGACCACATCCGCCAGCGGCGCGGACCACTTTACCGGCACTCCCGGATCGGCCGCCGGCAGCGGCGGCTCCAGCGTGGCGCAACCGGCGGCGCAGGCGGTCAGCGCCAGCACGCCCATTTTTCGAGTGAAATTACCCACGAGCTTTCACTCCTTCGGCTGAAACCGCAGCCGGTGGTTCGCCGCGGGCGGCGTCCGCCGGCTTTTGTTTCCCGCGGAACAGCCGCTGCACCACGAGAAAGAACAGCGGCGTGAAAAACATCCCCAAGACGGTGCCCGCCGCCATGCCACCCAATACGCCGGTGCCGATGGCGCGCTGGGTGCCGGAACCCGCGCCAGCGGCGATGGCCAGCGGTAACACGCCCAGCCCGAAAGCCAACGAGGTCATGACGATGGGCCGCATCCGGTCACGCACCGCGTTCATGATCGACTCGGTCACATCCAGGCCGCTTTCCAGGTTGGCCTTGGCGAATTCGATGATCAGAATCGCGTTCTTGCTGGTCAGGCCGACCGTGGTCAGCATCGCTACCTGGAAGTAAACATCGCGCTCCATGCCCCGCAGCCAGGTCGCCGCCACCGCTCCCAGCACTCCCAGGGGCGCGACCATCAACACGGCGGTCGGAATCGTCCAACTCTCGTACAGCGCCGCCAAACAGAGGAACACCACCAAAAACGACAGAGCGTACAGCAGCGGCGCTTGCGCCCCGGCCGCCCGCTCTTGATACGACACGCCGGTCCATTCGATGCCGATGCCCGGAGGCAGTTGGGCCGCCAGCCGCTCGACCTCGGCCATCGCCTCGCCGGTGCTGACGCCCGGTTTGGCTTCGCCGTTCAGCTCCATCGCCGGGACACCGTTATAACGCTCCAAGCGTGGCGAACCGTACTCCCAAGAGGAGACGGCGATCGAGGAAACCGGCGTCATCTCACCCGAACTGCCGCGAACCGACCAGAGGCCAAAATCTTCCGGCATCATCCGAAACGGGGCGTCGGCTTGCAGGTAAACGCGCTTGACCCGGCCTCGGTCGAGATAATCGTCGATATAACTGCCGCCCCAGGCCGTGGCCAACGTGCTGTTGATGGTGGACATGGACACACCGAGCGCGGCGGCTTTCTGGACATCGACCTTCACCCGCAGTTGCGGCGTGTCCTCCTGGCCGTTGGGTCGCACGTTGGCCAAGAGCTTGCTTTGCGCCGCCGCGCCCAGCAACTGATTGCGCGCCGCCAGCAGCGCCTGGTGGCCCAGGCCGATGTTATCCTTAAGAAAGAAGGCATAGCCGTTGGCGAGGCCCAACTCTGGAACCGGGGGCGGCGGAAAAGCGAAAGCCCGCGCGTCCTTGATCTGCATCAGCGCGCCCATCGCCCGCATGGCCACCGCGCCCGCGCTCAACGCCGGCGATTTACGCTCCTCCCAATCCTTGAGCTTGACGAAGGCCATGCCCGAATTCTGGCCGGAACCGGAAAAGCTGAAGCCCTGAATGCCGAACAACGATTCGACCGCCTGAGTTTCCTTTTCCAGAAAATAGCGTTCGATCTGCTCGATGGACGCCAGCGTGCGCTGCTGGGTCGCGCCGGGCGGCGTCTGCACCAACGCGAACAGAATGCCCTGATCCTCCGGCGGCAAAAACGCGCTGGGCAGGCGCAAAAACAACAGCACCATCGCCGCGGCCAGCGCCAGAAACACCAGGAAAAAGCGGATCGGGCGCACCAAAATCCCCCGTACTCCCGCCTGGTACCAGCGGCCGGTGCGGTCGAAATTGCGGTTGAACCAACCGAAAAAGCCGCGCGTGCCGTAGTGTTCGCCCTTGTGCAGCGGCTTGAGCATGGTCGCGCACAGCGCCGGGGTGAGCACGATCGCCACCAGCACCGACAAGCCCATCGCGGCGACGATGGTGCCGGAGAACTGCCGATAGATCACACCGGTCGCGCCGCCTAGAAAAGCCATCGGTACAAACACCGCCGACAGCACCAGGCCGATGCCGACCAGCGCGCCGGTGATCTGATCCATCGATTTGTGCGCCGCCTCTTTGGGCGACAGCCCCTCCTCGGTCATCAGCCGCTCGACGTTCTCCACCACCACGATGGCGTCGTCCACCAGCAAGCCGATGGCCAGCACCATCGCGAACATGGTCAACATGTTGATGGTGAAACCGAGCACCGCCAGCACCCCGAAGGTGCCGAGCAACACCACCGGCACCGCGATGGTCGGGATGATGGTCGCCCGAAAATTCTGCAAGAACAGATACATCACCAGAAAAACCAACAGGACGGCTTCACCCAAGGTCTCGACCACGCTCTTGATCGAAGCTCGGACGAACGGCGTGGTGTCGAACGGCACCGCCGTGGTCAGCCCGGTGGGGAAATTGGGCTGTAATTCCTTGACCTTCGCTTCCACCGCGCGGGCGGTCGCCAGGGCGTTGGCGTTGGTCGCCAGCGAGATGGCGACCCCGGCCGCCGGTTTGCCGTTAAAACGAGAGATCACCTCGTAGGTTTCGCTGCCGACTTCCACTCGCGCGATGTCGCTCAGTTTGAGCGCCGAACCGTCGCTGTTGCTGCGCAGAACGATGGCGCGGAACTGCTCCGGCGTCTGCAAACGCTGGTTGGCCATGATGGTGGCGTTGAGCTGCTGGCCCGGCACGGCGGGGGTGCCGCCGAGCTGGCCGACGGTGACTTGCGCGTTCTGCGCCTGGATCGCGGCGATCACCTCGGCGATGGTCAGCCGGTAAGTGTCAAGCTTGTTGGGGTCGAGCCAAATCCGCATGGCGTATTTGGCGCCGAACACCCGCAGCTGACCGACGCCCTCGACCCGGCTCAGGGGGTCCACCAGATTGGTGGTGATGTAGTCGGCGATGTCGTCGCGGGTCATGCTGCCATCTTGGGAGATGAAGCCGACCACCATCAGAAACGATGTCGACGCCTTGGTGACGGTCACGCCCTGGCGCTGCACTTCCTGCGGCAGCAGCGGCATGGCGACTTGCAGTTTGTTCTGCACCTGCACCTGGGCGATGTCGGGATTGACGCCGTTTTGGAAGTTGAGGTTGAGGGTGGCCTGACCGTTGGACTGACTGGTGGCGGACATATAGATCAGTCCGTCCAGACCCTTCATGCTCTGTTCGATGATCTGAGTCACCGAATCCTCCAGCACGGTGGCCGACGCGCCGGGATAGGTCGCGTTGATCTGAATTTGCGGCGGGGCGATGGTCGGATAGCGTTCGATGCCTAACCGGACAGCGGAAAGCCCACCCGCCACCATGATGAGAATCGCGATCACCCAGGCGAAAATGGGCCGGTCGATGAAGAAATGAGCCATGCGCCGGATTCCTTATTTCCGCGCCCCATCGGGCGTGGCGGGTGGGATTGGCGAGCTGGTCGCCGGCGGCGCGGGGCCGGCTTCGGTCGCTTGAACCAGCATGTCGGGCTTGACCTTCATCACCCCTTCGACGATCAGCCGATCCCCTGCTTTCAGGCCCTCCTCGACCAGCCATTTGTCACCGATCGTACCGCTGACCTTGACCTTGCGCGCTTCCACTTTATTGTCGGCGTTGACGGTCAACGCCGAGGCATTGCCTTTCGGATCGCGAGTGATGCCTTGCTGCGGCGCCAGCAGCGCGTTATCCCGCCGACCGGTGCTGACCACGGCCCGCACGTACATGCCCGGCAGCAGCAGATCGTTGGGATTGGGCACGATGACGCGAATGGCCGTACTGCCGGTGGACGGATCGACCGTCACCTCCGAGAACGCCAACCGGCCCCGCTGCGCGTACTGCGCACCGTCTTCCAGCAGGATCGTCACCGGCAGGTTGCTGGTGCTCGCCAGACTACCCGCCGCCAGCTCCTTGCGGATTTGCAGGATCTCGGAACTGGACTGGGTGAGATCGACATAGATCGGGTCGAGTTGCTGGATGGTCGCCAGCGGCGCGGTCTGATTGGCGGTGACCAGCGCGCCCTGAGTAACCGACGATTTGCCGATGCGCCCCTGAATCGGCGCGACGATGCGCGCGCGCTTCAAAATGATTTCGGCGCTCTCGACGGCGGCCTGCGCCACTTTCACATCGGCCTCCGCCTGCCGCAGCGCGGCGGTGGCGTCTTCAGCCTCCTGCTTGCTCACCGCGTTGGCCTTGACCAGTTCCGACGCCCGTTTGGCGGTCAACCGCGTCGCTTCAAGCTTGGCTTGGGCGCGCGCCAAACTCGCCTTGGTGCTGTTGGCGTCCGCTCGATAGGTCTCGTCGTCCAACTGATAGAGCGGCTGCCCGGCCTTGACCATCTTGCCTTCGCTAAAAAGCTGGCGCTCGATGATCCCACTGACTTGCGGGCGGACTTCGGCCACCAGATACGGATTGGTGCGCCCCGGCAACTCGCGGGTCAAGGTCACCGTTTCCGGCTTTAACGTGACCACCGTGACGGCGGGCGGCGGCGGCGCTTGACCTGGCTGTTGCGCGTGGGCGTCGGCCCCGACCAGCAACACCCACAATAAAGACCATAACAAGCATCCCGATGGTACGCGCGTCAGCATGAGGGTGCGCTCCCGTATCCTAAGCGATGAGGAAAGATGGAAAATGAATGAACGTTCATTTAATAATTCATAGAGAATGAACGTTCATTCAATGAATGTCAACCCCGCCAGGGAGCCGGTGAGGGCCGGGATTTCAGTTGCTGCGCTACGCGCGAGGAGGCTGTTGGTTTTTCGACTTGGGGCGTTCTGTCACATTCAACCTCATGCCGACCTTCGTGATGCGCTTGCCGCGCATCTCGCGCACCACGAACTCGACCCGACCCACGCGGGCGCGGTCGCCCACCACCGGATTATCAAACTGGCGGTTCAGATAACCCTCCAACGTACCGACCGCCGCTTCGGGATCGGGCTTAAGGCCATACAGCAAGGCAATGTCGGCCATGCTGGCCTCGGCGTCCAGCGCCATCTCGCCGAAGAAGCGAGAAGGCTCCAGATATTCTGGCAGCCGCTCGGAGGCAGCGAACCACGGGTCCAGCAGCGCTAAATCAGCCGCGCGTCCGAGCAAGAAGACATGATCGTCATCTTGCAGTCGCAGCTCCGCATCACTATCGATCATGCGGCCATTCCGGATCAATCCGACCAAGCGCACGCCTTCCGGCAATATCAGCTCAGCCCAGGCGCGGCCTATCGCCGGACTATCACCCGTCACCCAATAGCTCAAAAGCTCGTAGTCCAACCCTGCCGGCACATCCAGCCGCAATCGCCGCGCCAGGGCGCTAGCCGACGGTGGCACTTGCAACTTGAGCCAGCGCGCCATCGGTGCCACCGTCCATCCTTGAATGACCAGCGACAGCAACACGATGAAAAACGCCACGTTGAAATACAGGCGGTAATATTCCAAACCGGCCAGCCACGGAAACAGCGCCAGGATGATCGGCACCGCGCCGCGCAACCCGATCCAACCGATGAACACCCGCTCTCGCCAATTGAAGCGGAAGGGCAGCAGACACACGGCCACCGCCACGGGACGAGCGATCAGAATCAGGGTCAACGCAATCAGCAGACCGAGCATCGCCAACGACGGCGACAGCTCGTGCGGCGTAATCAAAAGTCCCAGAATCAAGAACATGCTCATCTGGCTCAGCCACGCCAGCCCATCGTGGAACCGGCGGATGTCGTCGATGTTTTGCAAGGGTCGGTTACCGAGCACGATTCCGGCAAAATAGACGGCCAGATAGCCGCTGCCACCGGCCACGGCGGTCGTTCCAAAAATCAGCATCCCGCCGGAAAAAGCCAACAGCGGATACAAACTCACGTTGAGCGTGATGCGGTTGATCAACCACACCAGCGCCCAGCCACCCCCCAAGCCGACGGCCGCGCCGATTCCCATTTGCTGAAAAAACTGGATGCCGACCTTCCAATCCAGCGCGGTGCCGCCCGCCGCCAGCAGGTTCACCAAGGTAACGGTCAGAAAAATCGCCATCGGGTCGTTGGCGCCCGATTCGATCTGCAAGGTCGCGTCCACTCGTTGTTTCAGCCGCAAACCATGCGAATGCAAAATGCTGAACACCGCCGCGGCATCGGTGGAGCCGACGATAGCGCCGACCAACAGGCCTTCCAGCCAGGGCAACTCCAAAAACCACATGGCGGCGAGACCGGTCAGGCCCGCCGTCACCACCACGCCCACGGTCGCCAGCCACAGCGCCGGCCCCAACCCCACCCGGAAACTGCCGATATCGGTGCACAGACCGCCATTGAACAAGATCACGACCAACGCCACGGTGCCGATCATGTAGGTCGTTTGCACGTCATCGAACCGAATCCCGCCCGGTCCGTCCTCGCCCGCCAGCATTCCCAGCGCCAGAAACACCAGCAACAACGGCAATCCGAGCCGTGCTGAAATCGTGCTCGCCAGCACGCAGAGCAGGAACAGCACGCCGATCAACAGGATCAACTGATTGGTAAAGTCCATGGTTTTATCTGAATTGCGCGAAAGTCGAGGGCAGCTACGGCGGGCTGAGGGTGACGCCACGCCGTTAATGGTAACCGATGTCGGTCTTGTACCACCGACTCGAACAAACCGCCCCCTAACGAGGCGCACGGCGCCAGACTCAGGCGTGATGCCCCCCGTTAAACTCTAATTTGCACTGTGGGCCAGGGTCGGGCAGGCGGCGGGCGCAATGGCGGAATCGAGCCATGGGCGGGTGCGGCGCTAGCCGACGGTGTGACCAGTACGGGACCCACCCAGCCAGCCCGGCTGATGCCCGTTCTACGTGCCGGCTGTCCGTTCGCGCTGGTTCTTCAGTCCTGATCGGGCCGATGCCCCCGGACGAGCGTGCCGATCACGGCGGCTTCCGGCAGATTGGCCCAGTAGCGCACCGGCATCCCTCTTTTCAGCGCCCGAACCTTCAAGCGGCTCGGATTGAAAATGCTCTGGTAATAGGCGATCCATAACGCCTCCCCAGCGTTGGCCGGCGGCGCGTCTTCCTTCCTGGCTCCGGCCTTGAAGCTCAGCGCGTTGCCGTCCCACGAAACGCTGACCCGCGGCGTCAGAAGCGCCCAGCGCATCGCGCCAAACCGTCCCACGAAAAAGGGTGCAACCGCCTCGACGATATAATGTTGCGGTTCGAACCAAGCCACATGGTGGTATTGACCGGCTGTATCCACCAGCCGTCGAAAGCGGACAAAGGCTTTCATCCAATGCATTTCCCGCCGCACTTGATGGCCCATGCGCTCTAACTGCATCCGGTCTGGAGCGAGCGGATTTTGCCAGCGCCGCCGATCTTCGACGACCCGCCACGCGGTTCGATACAATAAATCGAAGCGGGCGTGCGCCTTGTGCAGAAAAGCGAGGCGGGCTGTTTCGACGAAGCTCGCCGGCAGTTGGAGAGCCGCCACCGCCGGCAAATCTGCTGCCGCAGCGGTTTGCACCGCATCGAATAAGTCGCTTTGACGGTGGTTCGCCGTGCGCCAGATAACGCGATCGGGCGACACGCCTTGCCGCACCAAAAAGCGGACCGCCTGGGAAAAGCCTTCCCAATCGGTCTCGCTCAACAGGGTGACGGCCAAAAGATTCATGGGTCGGCAAACAGCTCCAGTTGCGTCGCGCGCGGGCGCTTGCGCCGGCTGGCGAGCAGCAAACCCACATCGCCATCGCGCGGCCGATGGTCGGGCAAGACCACGAAAGGCAATACCTTGGCGACGGCGATAGACAGCCGGTCGAGATCGCCGCGCCGAATCGCGCCCAGGCGGCGCGCCGCCAGCAAGCGGCCGACCGAGCGTACCCCCAAGCCCGGCACCCGCAATAACCGCTCTTTCGGCGCCCGGTTCAGATCGACCGGGAACTGCGACGGATGGGCCAGCGCCCAGGCCAGTTTGGGGTCCATGTCCAGCGATAACATGCCGTCGGGCGTGACGATTTCCTGCTGTTGAAAGCCGTAAAAACGCAACAGCCAATCCGCCTGATAAAGGCGGTGTTCCCGCAGCGGCGGCGCGGCCTGAAGCGGCAAATTCGGCGGGGCGCGCGGGATCGGACTGAAGGCCGAGTAATAAACCCGTTTGAGGCGATAGGCTGAATACAGGGCGGCGCTGGTCTCCAGGATGGCTCGGTCGTTGGAACCGTCCGCACCCACGATCATTTGCGTGCTCTGCCCCGCCGGAGCGAAGCGGGGCGCGCGGTTGGGCTTCGGCGCTGTCGCCGGCAGGCAGCGCGCCTTGACGGTCGCGCCCTCCAAGCCTGCCTCGCACGCCGAACGGATTTGCGCCATTGCCCGCTCGATGGCGCCAGCCTCCTTTTCAGGGGCCAGCCGCGCGAGCGCGGCAGGGGTTGGCAGTTCGATGTTGACGCTCAAGCGATCCGCATACCGACCCGCCTCCAGCACCAGTTCCTCGCTGGCGTTGGGAATGGCCTTGAGATGGATGTAACCCCGGAAGCCGTGCTCCTCTCGCAAACAGCGGGCGACTTCGATCACCTGTTCCATGGTGTAGTCAGGGTCGCGGATGATGCCCGAGCTGAGAAACAGCCCTTCGATGAGGTTACGCCGGTAGAAATCGAGGGTAAGTCGGACCAACTCGTCGATGCGAAACCGGGCGCGCGGAATGTCGCTGGACCAGCGATTCACGCAATACCGGCAGTCATAAACGCACCAGTTGGTGAACAGCACCTTGAGTAAGGAAATGCAGCGCCCGTCCGGCCCGAAGCCATGGCAAATTCCCGAACGCTCGGTCGATCCTAGCCCCTGGCCCGTTGCCGAGCCGCGCTTCGCCACGCCGCCCGACGCGCAGGAGGCGTCGTATTTGGCGGCCCCCGCCAGAATGGCGAGTTTGCGCTGAATGTCCATCATTCCGCCTCAACTCTGCTGGAAACCCCGTCAAACCGCTGGCGCCACACCCAGTCGTCCGACGCTGGCCACCCTTGCAAGCGGCTCACTTGCGGTAATTTCGCACCAGCCCGACCACCACCCCAAACAGCTCCCAACGCTCGGGGCGCAGCACCGGATAGCGCGGATTGGCCGGTCGCAATACCATCGCACCCTCTTCCACGGCCAGCGTCTTGAGCGTGAATTCGTTATCGACCACCGCAACCACCAGATCGCCGGGCCGGGCCGCTTGGTCTCGTTCGACGACGACCCGATCTCCGGGATAGATGCCCGCCTCCCACATCGAATCGCCGGTCACCGGCAGTACCACCGTGCGCGAAGGTTCCCGAACCAGCCAGGCATCGATGGATGCCGTCTCACCGCCGTCCGCGACCGCGGTTGGATAGCCGGCGGGCACCGGCGCATCCGCCAGCGGCCGTTCGAAAAAGCGCGCGGTGGGCGTCCAGCGTTTGGCGGGCGTGCGCTCCAGATAACCGGCCCGCTCCAACCGCCGCAACACCACCGCCACGCCCGAGCGCGTCGCCAAACCCAGAATCGTTCGCAAGACTTGGTAAGCCGGCAGGCTGCGCCAGCGGCTGTAATAGTCCTGCAAGCGCGCCAGATAGGCGGCGTCATCGGCGGTTCTGGGCATTTCGATCACCGGCAATGAAGGGTCATCACTCCAGTATGGTAGCTCATTGTTGTACATTTGTACATTTAATAAGCGAGCTTGGTACTCCAAGCGCTGGCCTCATCGTCGGCTGGCTTGAGCAGACGCCAGCCAGGGCTTGCAAAATCAGCGTTTAGCCGATCGCTGTTGCGTCAGCCAGCGATCCAAGCCATTGGCGAAGGCTTGCTTGTCGCGGTTGTCATAAGGCGGCGGCCCACCGGTCGCCACCCCAGTCGAACGCAAGGCTTCCTTGAAGTCGCGCAGGCTCAACCGCTCCTGGATATTCTCGGGCGTATAGAGCTCGCCGCGCGGGTTCAGGGCGGCGATGCCTCGGACCACCAGCCGGGCCGCCAGCGGAATATCCGCCGTGATCACCAGATCGCCATTTGCCGCGTGCTGGACCATATAGTCATCGGCTTCATCCAGCGCTTGGCCGACTTGTACGGCTGAAATCAGCGCTGACGGTGGCAGGACGAGCCGGCGGTTGGCGACCAGCGTGACCGGGACACCGACTCGACGCGAGGCGCGAAAGACCACGTCCTTGACCGGACCCGGACTGGCGTCGGCATCGATCCAAATTCTCATCATTGCTCCACGGTTTCACGCCTCTTGGCGGATTTGGCCACCCCGGCCGAGCACGGCGCGGCAAACTTGCTACGATGTGTGGTGAATTCAACCATAAGAAGTACCGGTCATGACAACTCCGACAGCAAAAACGCCCACCTCCTTTGATCCAGCGCGTTTTACCCGCGCCTGCTGGACCATTTACATCATTCTGGCGGCCGCCTATCTCCTGGTGTTTTTTCACCGCATCGCACCGGCTGTGGTCTCCGCCGACCTGATGCGGGATTTCGGTACCACCGGCGCGGCTTTGGGATCGCTGGCGGCGACGTATTACTACATCTATACCGCCATGCAAATCCCCGCCGGGGTGTTGGCGGATACCGTGGGCGCGCGGGTTTTGGTGACGGTCGGTAATGCCGTCTCTGGAGTGGGCTCTATTTGGTTTGGTCTGGCGGATACCCTCTGGCAAGCGTCACTGGGCCGGACCTTGGTCGGATTGGGCGTGTCGGTGGTGTTCGTGGGGCTGATGAAAAGCAACACCGTGTGGTTCCGGGATCGGGATTACGGTTTTATCAGCGGCTTGACTCTGCTGTTGGGCAACATCGGGGCCATTCTGGCGGCTGGCCCCCTGGCGGGATTGTTGACGTTGTGGTCCTGGCGGTGGGTGTTCGTCGCCTTCGGCCTTATCGCCCTGGTGCTGGCGGTGCTGTCGTGGCTGATCGTGCGCGACAGACCGGAGGCGCTGGGGTTTCCCTCGGTCCGGGAAATGGACGGTAAACCCGCGCACGCGGGACGCGACCGCCACTGGTGGCACGATTTGCTGGGCGTATTGGCCACCCGCCGGGCCTGGCCGGGTTTCTGGGCCAATCTGGGAATGCCGGGCACTTTTTTAGCGTTTGTCGGGCTGTGGGCGATTCCCTTTCTGCGCGATGTTCACGGTCTGGAGCGGTCCGCAGCCTCCCTGTACACCACCTTCGCCTTGGCCGGTTTCGCCTGCGGTGCGTTGTTTCACGGCTGGTGTTCCGACCGTCTGGGCCGGCGCAAACCGCTGTTGGTCAGCGGGACCTTGCTGTATGCGATTGCCTGGACGGGAATCGTTTATGGCGGTTGGACGCCCGGCGGCACAGGCATGGCTTGGTTCGTGTTGATGGGCTTCAGTTGCGGCTCGTTCGTCCTGACCTATGCCGGCGCCAAGGAGGTGGTTGCCCCGGCGCTGTCGGGCATGGCCATCGCCCTGGTCAATACCGGGATTTTCCTGGGCGCGGCGCTGGTCCAGCCGCTGTTTGGCTGGATCATGGATCTGACGTGGCGAGGCGCTCTCACCAACGGGGTCCGGACCTATGGCATCGCCGATTATCGGGCTGGATTTCTACTGATTCTGGCGGGCGTGGTGCTGGCGGTCGCGGCTTCGACCTTTTTTTATGAAACCCACTGTCGGAATAGCACGCTCGGGGATTGACGGGCGGTTTTCGGACAAAAAAAGGGATCGCTTGCGCGATCCCTGAGACCTCCAAGCGAGAGGAGCAAATCAATCAGATGTAATCGCCCTTGAAGCTTTCGAGGGTCTTGATGTAGTTGGCGCGCTCGAAGGCGGTCGGATCGGCTACGTTCTGTTGGCTCATCGAGCCTTTCATCTGTTCGACCGATGTGTAGTTATGCATCTCCATCCAGGTCTGCAAACCATCGCGCAGCGTGGTCATGTAGTCGATGCCGTTCTTGAGCAAAGCCGAGGTGGTCATCACCACATCCGCGCCCGCCATCAGATACTTCACCACTTCCACCGGCGTGTGCACGCCGCGAGTCGCGCCCAGCGAGGCCCGCAAGCGTCCGTACAACACCGCGATCCACAGCAACGGCAAGCGCATCTCATCGGGCGAACTCAGATTGAGATTCGGCGCTACTTCCAGCTTGTCCAAATCGAAATCCGGCTGATAGAAGCGGTTGAACAGCACCAACGCATCCGCGCCGGCATCGTCCAGGGATTTGGTCATCGAACCGATCGCGCTGAAAAACGGGCTCAATTTCACCGCCACCGGCACCGTCACCGCCGCTTTGACCGCCTTGACGATTTCGATGTAACGCTGTTCCACGGCGCGCCCGTCGGTGGTCAGATCGGCCGGAATGTAATAGATATTGAGTTCGATGCCCCTAGCCCCGGCCTGCTGCATCAACTGCGCGTACTCGATCCAGCCGGTGCTGGTGATGCCGTTCAGGCTGCCCATGATGGGGATATCGACCGCCTCGGACGCCCGCCGCAACAGATCCAGATAGCTGTCCGGACCGACCGTATAGTCATCGACTTCCGGAAAGTAATTGAGCGACTCGGCGAAGCTTTCGGTGTTCGCCGTCATCAGATATTCCAGCGCGGCGCTCTCGTGTTTCAACTGTTCCTCGAACAGCGAAAACATGACCACGGCCGACGCGCCGGCGTCCTCCAAGCGCTTGATGTTGGCCACGGTTCCCGCTAGCGGCGAGGCCGACGCCACGATGGGATGCTTCAATTCCATCCCCATGTAAGTGGTTCGTAAATCCATGGTGATACCTTCTGCGTGCAAGATGTCGGTGGATCGTCAGCCCTTTACCACTGGCGGTGCGCTAGCGCGTGCTCCTCCCCCTGCCGGGACGAGGAGCGCGCCTGGAGGTTCAGGGATGACGCGCCTTTTATTGTTTGTACGTCGGCTGGAAGGCCGCGCCGCTGCGCGCCGCCATTTCCTCGTACACGGCCCAGCGCTGGTTGATCGCCTGCTGTCCGAGTTCCATGAGATGTTCGGCCTCCTTGGGATTGGTATAAGCCAGCACCTTGTAGCGCACCTCGTTGTAAGCGTACTTCTTGAGCGGGATCTTCGGCCGCGCCGAATCCAACACGAACGGATTGTCGCCGGACTCGCGCACGCCCGGATTGTAACGGACCAGCGGCCAATGGCCGCTTTCCACCGCCAGATGCTGCTGGTCGAGACCGCGCTGCATGTTGATGCCGTGGGCGATGCAGTGGCTGTAGGCCAGAATCAGCGACGGCCCCCGATAGGCTTCCGCCTCGCGGAAGGCCAGCAACGCCTGCTGCGGGTTGGCCCCCAGCGCGATCCGCGCCACATAGACGTTGCCGTAGGAAATCGCCTGTAGCGCCAGGTCTTTCTTGCCGACCGCCTTGCCGGCCGCCGCGAACTTGGCCACCGCGCCCAGCGGGGTGGATTTCGACATCTGGCCGCCGGTGTTGGAATAGACCTCGGTGTCCATGACCAGGATGTTCACATCGCGGCCGCTGGCCAGCACGTGATCGACCCCGGAAGAACCGATGTCGTAGGCCCAGCCGTCGCCGCCGACGATCCAGATGCTGCGCCGGACCAGTTGGTCGACGATCGCCAACAACTGCGCGGCGCGCGGGTCTTTGCTTTCTTTCAGGCGCTGCTTGAGTTCGGCGACTCGGCCGCGCTGGCGGCGGATGTCGATTTCGCTGACCTGTTCGGCCTCCAACAAATCCTCCACCAGCTCCTGGCCGATGCCGGACGCCAGCGCCTGCAACAGCTCGCGCGCGTAGTTCAGGTGCATGTCGGCGGTCAGCCGGAAGCCCAAACCGAATTCGGCGTTATCCTCGAACAGCGAATTCGACCAGGCCGGGCCGCGCCCTTCGCTGTTGATCGACCACGGCGTGGTCGGTTGGTTGCCACCGTAGATCGAGGAGCAGCCGGTGGCGTTGGCCACCAACAGCCGGTCGCCGAACAGTTGCGACAGCAGTTTGACGTAAGGGGTCTCGCCGCAGCCGGAACAGGCGCCGGAGAACTCAAACAGCGGCGGCAAGAATTGCACGCCGCGCACGGTCGAAAAATCGACCCGGCCGCGATCCACTTCCGGCAAGGTTTCGAAGAAGCCGATATTGGCGCGCTCGTCGTCCAGCACCGGCTCCTTGAGCGCCATGTTGATGGCCTTGTGGCCGACCTTTTCCTTGCTCTTGGCCGGACAGACTTCCACGCACAGCGAACAGCCGGTGCAATCCTCCAGATAGACTTGCAGGGTATAGCGGATATCCGGGAAGCCGCGGGCGTCGATGGGCGCGGTCTTGAACGCTTTTGGCGCGCTTTCCAAGCCTTGCTGGTGATAGAACTTGGAGCGGATGACCCCGTGCGGGCAGACCATGCTGCAATTGCCGCACTGAATGCAAATCTCCGGCTCCCAGATCGGTACGAAGTTGGAGATGTTGCGCTTTTCCCACTTGGTGGTGGCGCTGGGATAGGTGCCGTCCACCGGAAAGGCGCTGACCGGCAGCTCGTCGCCGCGTCCGGCCATCATCATCGCCGTCACGTTGCGCACGAAATCGGGTGCGTTGGCCGGCACCACCGGCGGCAGCGCCCGAGTGCCGGTGGCCTGCGCCGGCACCGGAATTTGCTTTAAGTTGACCAGGGTATTGTCCACTGCCACGAAGTTCTTGCGCACCACTTCCTCACCCTTGCGGGCGTAGGATTTCTTGATCGAATACTTGATCTTGTCGATGGCCTTGTCGCGCGGCAGCACCTTGGAAATGGCGAAGAAACAGGTCTGCATGATGGTGTTGATCCGCGTCCCCATGCCGTTGTCGCGGGCCACCTTTTCGGCGTTGATGCCGTAGACCTCCAGTTTCTTGGCGATGATTTCTTCCTGAACCGGCCGGGGAATGCGATCCCAGGCTTCCTCCGGCTCGTGCGGGCTGGTGTTGAGCAGCACGATGGCACCCGGCGCGGCGCGGGTCAATACGTCGCCGCGATCCAGGAAGTTGAACTGATGGACGCCGATGAAGTTGGCCGATTGCACCAGATAAGGCGCCTGAATCGGATCGGGGCCGAAGCGCAGATGCGAAACCGTCTGCGAGCCGGACTTCTTGGAATCGTAGACGAAATAACCCTGGGCGAAAAACTCCGGGTCGTCGCCGATGATCTTGATGGAGTTCTTGTTGGCGCCGACCGTGCCGTCCGCGCCCAGCCCGAAGAACATCGCCCGCACCACCTTGTCGGATTCGATGACGAAATGCGGGTCCACCGTCAGGCTGGTATGCATCACGTCGTCGTTGATGCCGACGGTGAAGTGATTCTTGGGCTTGTCCTTGCGCAGCTCGTCGAACACCGCCTTGACCATGGCGGGGGTAAATTCCTTGGACGACAGGCCGTAGCGGCCACCGACGACGCGCGGCAGGCTTTGCGTGCGCAGCTTGCCGTCCATCTGCGCCTCCACCAAGGTGTTGACGACTTCCAGATACATCGGCTCGCCGGTCGCGCCCGGTTCCTTGGTGCGCTCCAGCACCGCGATGGACTTGGTACTGGCCGGCAGCGTCGCCAGGAAATGCGAGGCCGACAGCGGCATGTACAGCCGGACCTGCAACACGCCGACCTTCTCGCCGCGCGCGTTCAGATAACCGGCGGTCTCGCGGGCGGTCTCCGCGCCGGAACCCATGATGATGATGACCCGCTCGGCATTGGGATCGCCGAAGTAGTCGAACAAGTTATAGCGGCGGCCAGAGACGCCGGCGAACTTGTCCATCGCCGCTTGCACGATCTGCGGCACCTTGGCGTAGAACGGATTGACCGTTTCGCGGCTTTGGAAATAGGTATCGGGATTTTGGGCGGTGCCGCGGATGAACGGCCGGTCGGGATTCAGCGCTCTGGCGCGATGGGCCAGCACCAGATCGTCGCGAATCATCGCCCGCATGTCGTCGTCGGTGAGCAGGGTCAGCTTGTTGACCTCGTGCGAGGTACGGAAGCCGTCGAAGAAGTGGATGAACGGCACCCGCGCTTCCAACGTAGCGGCCTGGGCGATCAACGCCATGTCGTGGGCTTCCTGCACCGAGGCCGACACCAACATGCAAAAGCCGGTCGGGCGCACCGACATCACGTCTTGGTGGTCGCCGAAGATCGACAAGCCCTGGGTCGCCAGCGCGCGGGCGGCGACGTGGAACACCGCCGAGGTTAGCTCGCCGGCGATCTTGTACATGTTGGGGATCATCAGCAGCAGACCCTGCGACGCGGTGAAGGTCGTGGTCAGCGCGCCGGTCTGCAACGCGCCGTGCGCCGCGCCAGCCGCGCCGCCTTCATGCTGCATCTCCATGATCAGGGGGACGGTCCCCCAGATGTTTTTGATCCCTTCCGAGGCCCACTGATCCGCCAGTTCGGCCATGGTCGAGGACGGCGTGATGGGGTAGATGGTACAGATTTCGTTCACGCGATAGGCGACGTAGGCGGCGGCCTCGTTGCCATCGATGGTGGTGACTTGCCGTTCGGTCATTGTGCTTCTCTTCTCTTGGCCCGAGCCACGCGGCGACAGGCAGTGGATTCAAAAATTTATGCGCGGCCCCTCCCGTGCGGGAAAGGCGCGCGATTTCATTGATCGGTTCAACTGGCCGGCTGTGACGCCTCCGCCGGCGGCTCGGGGATCATGTCGATGGCATGGCACGGACATTGTTCGAAGCACACCGCGCAACCGGTGCACAGCTCGTAGTTGTAGCGGTAGCGTTTGCCCGGCCCCAGCTTGATGATGGCGTCTTCCGGACAAGCGCCGTAACAGCCGTCGCACTCGTAGCAGTTGCCGCAGGACAGGCAGCGCCTGGCCTCGTACAGCGCTTCTTTTTGACTCAAGCCGCCCACCACTTCCTCGAAGCTGCTGACCCGCTGCTTCATCTCCAGATGGCCCTGCGGGCGCTGGGCGGCGTCGGTGTAATACCAGACGTGCAGCTTCTCGAAAGTCGCCAGATCGTGCTTGGGCGGCTTGACATAAGAGGCGCCGCGCAGCCAAGTATCGATGTTGCGAGCGGCTTTCTTACCGTGGCCGACGCCGATGGTGACGGTACGGTCGGAAGGCACCATGTCGCCGCCGGCGAACAGGCCGGGATAACCGGTCATCATGTTCTCGTCCACCGTCACCACGCCGTCGTCCTTGAATTCCACGCCCGGCACCTTGCGCATGAAACTGGTATCGACATCCTGGCCCAACGCCATGATCAGCGCATCGGCTTCCAGCGTTTCGAACTGTCCGGTCGGTTGCGGCCGGCCCTTGGCGTCGACCTCCATGATCTCCACCGTGAACTTGTTTTCCTCGATGTTCTTGATGGTGCGCAGCCAATGAATCTTCACGTCCTCTTCGAGCGCTTCGGTCGCTTCGAAATCGTGCGCCGGCATGTGGGCGCGGTCGCGGCGGTAGATGATCAGCGGCTCGTAACCGAGGCGCTTGGCGACCCGAGCGGCGTCCATCGCGGTGTTACCGCCGCCGTAGATGGCGACCTTGCGGCCCAGCTTCGGCGCGTTGCCGGTTTCCACATCCTTGAGAAAGCTGATGGCGTCGAGCATCTTGCCGGCATCGCGGGAAGGAATCTCGGTGCGCTTGCTGATGTGCGCCCCCACGGCGATGAACAGCGCGTCGAACTTGCCGGCTTCCTTTTCCGCCATCAGGTCATCGACCCGGTGGTTGAGGACGATCTTAACGCCCATGTTCTCGATGCGCTTGATCTCGGTGTCCAGCACGTCGCGCGGCAAACGATACGAGGGAATGCCGAAGTGCATCATGCCGCCGGCCATCGGCCCGGCCTCATGGATTTCGACGGTGTGGCCCATCCGGGCCAGATGGTAGGCGGCCGACAAACCGCTGGGGCCGGCGCCGACCACCAAGATCCGTTTGCCGGTCGGCGGCGCGGTCACGGTAAACTGCCAGTTTTCCTGCAAGGCCAGATCGCCGAGGAAGCGTTCCACAGCATGGATGCTGACTGACGTATCGAGCTTGCCGCGGTTGCAGGCGGTTTCGCAGGGATGATAGCAGACCCGCCCGTGGATGGCCGGCATCGGATTGTTCTCGGTCAGGCTCTGCCAGGCTTCCTTGAAGCGACCGGCTTGCGCGTGCGCCAGCCAAGCTTGGATATTCTCGCCCGCCGGACAGGCGTTGTTGCAGGTGGGCAGCAAATCCACATAGAGCGGCCGTTGGATACGCTGGGGGCCGACGTTACGCTTTTCGTGCGTCAGATCTAGCGGGCGTGTCATATTGATAGGCTTGTCAGTCATCGTGCTTCTCTTCGTGCTCGTCTAGTGGTGAGGGATACCCTTCCGCCTCCGCAAAGGAAATGGCTAACAAAGGAGTCACGGCAGCTTGCGCTTCCCGATGCTTGTCAGTAGGCGTGAGGCAATAATGCTTTCAGTCCGGGCTGATCGATGAGCGCGCTCGAAGGGCGCGGTTGTTGTCGGGATCGCTCCCGGCGATGTTCGTCCAGTAAAGCTAGATCATTGTTTGGGGAAAGTGAAGAAAGGCGCGTCAAGGATGTTCGGTTTCGTCCGCCGCTACCTTGCTTGACAGTATTTTGGAGCCTATAAAGTTTCACAGCATAGTTTAAATGACAACGTTCTGACCTGAACCGCAACCCTTTTCAGGAAACCCTCGCATGAAAGCCATCGTCCTTTCGAAACTCGGCGGCCCAGAGCAGTTACAGTTGATCGAAGTCCCCACGCCCGAACCTGGCCCCGGTCAGGTTCGGGTTCGTTTGCGCGCGTCCGCGCTCAACCGGCGCGATGTGTGGATCACCCTCAATCAGTATCCCAAGATCCGGCTGCCCGCGATCATGGGTTCGGATGGCGCCGGCGTAATCGACAAGCTCGGCGCGGATGCTCCGTCTGGCTTGCTCGGCCAGGAGGTCATGATCTATCCGGCCTACGATTGGGGTACGGACACCCGCTTTCCCAGCGCCACTTTTCGGGTTTTGGGGATGCCCGATCCCGGCACCTTCGCCGAATTCATCTGCGTGCCGGCCGGCCACGTTGTTCCCAAGCCGGATTTTCTGAGCTGGGAACAAGCGGCCGCTTTTCCGCTGGCCGGGCTGACGGCGTGGCGAGCCTTGATGACCCAGGCGGCGGCGCAACCCGGCGAAACGGTCCTGGTCACCGGCATCGGCGGCGGCGTGGCGACCTTCGCCATGAAATGGGCGATTGCGCTTGGGGCAAAAACCTTTATCACCAGCGGAAATGCGCCCAAACTGGAGCAAGCCCGCCGGCTTGGCACTGCCGGAGGTATCGATTATCACGTTGAAAACTGGCCCAAACAACTGGCCGAGCTGACCGGCGGCGTGGACGTAGTTATCGATGGAACCGGCGGCGCTAATTTCCCCGGTTGTTTTTCCTTGCTCAAACCGGGCGGGCGGCTGGTCGTTTACGGCTCCACCGCCGGCAATCCGCCGACCGGCCTGGATCTGGTGCGTTTGTTTTTCCGACAGGCGCGAATCATCGGCTCCACCATGGGCTCTCCAACCGAATTCGCGGCGATGCTGGAATTTGTGGTCAAGCATCGCATCGAACCGGTCATCGACCGGGTTTTCAGGCTCGATGAGGCGATAGCTGCGCACCAGCATCTGCTAGCCGCCCAGCAACTGGGAAAAATCGTCTTGCGCCATGAAACCTAAGCAACGCGCGCCTTAAGGTTTGAAAGACGGCATGTCACCCAATGGCCGCTATCCTAATTTCTGAAACTTTGTTTTGAAAATTTTCTTGACGCAGTGCAGCATATCGCTTATACTGCACCGCAACATTCGGTGGTTAATGTTGTTTTTCAAACTTCTCCTTTGGTGGTTGCTTGCCGGAACTTCGGGTTCCGGCTTTTTTTTGCAACCGCAAAAAAGAACTTGACGCAGTGCAACAATGCTGTTTAACTTATTCCTGACATCGAAAGATGTCGTTCTTCTCCACACCTTCCTTTGGTGGTTACTTTGCCGGAGCCTTTGGTTCCGGCTTTTTTAATGCCACCCTGCGCCTCATGCCGCTCCAAACCCTGCGCCCACCTCTTTTTATTACCAAGGTCTTGGTATTCAGCGCCAGTCTGTTGCCCCTAGCTTGGCTGTGCTGGCTGGTTTGGCACGAGCAACTGGGCGCCAACCCGGTCGAAACCTTGAGCCATTTTACCGGCGATTGGAGCCTGCGTTTTCTGCTGATGACCTTAGCCATCACCCCGCTGCGCCAGATCACCGGTTGGAACAATTGGATTAAATTTCGGCGGATGCTGGGACTGTTCGCCTTCTTTTACGTCTGCCTGCATTTCAGCGTTTACTTGATTTTCGATCAGTTTTTCGATCTGAACTCGATCATCGAAGATGTCGCCAAACGGCCCTACATCACGGTCGGCTTCGCCGGTTGGTTGTTGTTGATCCCGCTGGCGGCCACGTCCACCAACGGGATGATCAAGCGGCTGGGCCGCAACTGGCGGCGACTGCACCGGCTGGTCTATCTCATCGGTTTGCTCGGCGTGCTGCACTTTCTCTGGTTGGTCAAGGCGGACATCACCGAACCGCTGCTGTATGCGGGCATCTTGGCCTTGTTGCTGGGCTATCGGCTCTGGCGGCGCGTTCAGTCGGCGACGGCCAACCGCTCCACCCGTTGAAAACCGCGCGGCAGCGGCTTGCCCCGCCGGCCGCGCTCGCCCGCGTAGGCTTCCAAATCGGCGGGCTTGAGTTTGAAATCCCGCTTGCCGGCGGTCAGGATCACGCCCTTGTCCGACGGTAAAAGGATCAGCGCAACCAGTTTTTCATCTCCCGGCAAGTCCAGAATTTTATTGCCTTTTCCCTTGGGCAAGCGCGGCAATTCACTCACCGGAAACACCAACAACCGGCCGCCACTGCCGACCGCCGCCAAGCGTTCAGTTTCGAGGTTGACAACGGGCAACGGCGCAAGAATCCGCGCGCCGTCCGGCACGGTCAGCACCACCTTGCCGGCCTTGTTGCGGCTGAGCAGATCGTCGAACGCGCAGATGAAACCGTAACCGGCGTCGGTTGCGAGCAAGTACAGGTCTTCAGGATTGCCCAGCAGCACGCTGACGAAACGCGCGCCGTCGGGTGGGCTGAGCCGGCCGGTCAGGGGTTCGCCGTAGCCGCGCGCCGAGGCCAAACCCGCCACCGGCAGCGTGTAGGTGCGGCCGGTGGTATCGAGAAATACCGCCGCTTGATTGCTGCGGCCTTGGGCTTGATCGAGCAAACCGTCGCCCGCTTTATAACTCAGCGCCGCCGCGTCGACTTCATGACCCTTGGCGGACCTTACCCAGCCCTTTTGCGACAGCACCACCGTCATCGGTTCGCTCGGCGTCAGGCTGGCCTCATCCAAGGCTTGCGCCGCGCGCCGCTCCACCAGCGGGCAGCGGCGCGGGTCGGCGTAACGTTTGGCGTCGTCTTGGATTTCCTTGCGGATCAAGGTCTTCAAGCGCCGTTCCGAACCGAGCAAGCCTTGCAACTGCTCTTGTTCCTTGCGCAGTTCGTCCTGCTCGCCGCGCAGCTTCATTTCCTCCAGACGCGCGAGGTGGCGCAGTTTGGTTTCGAGGATCGCCTCGGCTTGCATGTCCGACAGTTGAAAGCGCGCCATCAACACCGGTTTGGGTTTGTCCTCGGTGCGCAGGATGCGGATCACTTCGTCCAGATTGAGATAGGCGATCAGCAAACCGTCGAGAATATGCAGGCGTTGCTCGACTTGATCGAGCCGGTATTGCAGCCGCCGGCGGACGGTGGCGACGCGGTAACGCAGCCATTCTTCGAGGATTTGCTTGAGATTTTTGACCTGCGGCCTGCCGTCCAGGCCGATCATGTTCAGGTTGACCCGATAGCTCTTTTCCAGGTCGGTGGTGGCGAACAGATGATCCATCAGCAAATCGACATCGACCCGATTCGAGCGCAGTTCCAGCACCAGCCGGGTCGGGTTTTCGTGGTCGGACTCGTCGCGCAAGTCTTCGACCATCGGCAATTTTTTCTCGCGCATTTGCGCGGCGATCTGCTCCATGATCCGCGCGCCGGACACCTGATGCGGCAAGGCGGTGATCACCACCGATTCGCCGTTTTCCCGCTCGAAGCGGGCGCGCAGCCGCACCGCGCCATTGCCGGTCTGGTACAGCCTGCGCAACTCCTCGCGCGGGGTGATGATTTCCGCCCCGCTGGGATAATCGGGCGCGGGCACCAGCTCGCACAGCGTGTCTAGGGAACTGTCGGGCAGATCGAGCAGTTGAATGCAGGCGGCGGCCAGTTCGCCGAGGTTGTGCGGCGGGATGTCGGTCGCCATGCCGACCGCGATGCCGGTCGCGCCGTTCAGCAGCACATGCGGCAGGCGGGCCGGTAGCAAGGTTGGTTCGTCCAGGGTGCCGTCGAAATTCGGCGTCCAATCGACCGTGCCTTGACCGAGTTCGGACAGCAACACTTGCGCGAAGGGCGACAGCCGCGCCTCGGTGTAACGCATGGCGGCGAAAGATTTGGGATCGTCCGGCGAACCCCAATTGCCCTGCCCGTCCACCAGCGGATAGCGGTAGGAAAACGGTTGCGCCATCAGCACCATGGCTTCGTAGCAGGCCAGATCGCCGTGCGGGTGGTATTTGCCGAGCACGTCGCCGACGGTGCGGGCGGATTTTTTGTGCTTGGAATTGGCGGAGAGGCCGAGTTCGGACATGGCGTAGACGATGCGCCGCTGCACCGGTTTCAGCCCGTCGCCGATGTGCGGCAACGCCCGGTCGAGGATGACGTACATGGAATAGTCCAGATACGCCTTTTCGGTGAAAACTTTGAGCGGGACGCGCTCCGCCCCGTCGGCGGCGAATGATTCAGTAGGGTTAGCCATGATGAAAACAGAAGAAGGGTTCAGAGGAGAATTATAATTATCAATATCTTACCCTAATTCCTAACCGGAATTTTGGTTTTTGCGACATGGAACCGTGCAAATATTCCATGCAATTTAGAAATTGCACGGATGAACCCCCGCAGTGAATATAAAAATCACCCGCCCCGCAAAACGGTCGTTTAGCCTTGGGGGAATAAGTTCGGCCAGGTCGATGCTGGCGTCAGGGCAGAGGATAGGGGCGATGAAGCCGGATTGACAGGCGTCGCGCTGGCGGTATGCGCCGTTGGCGGGTTCGCGATAGATTTCCAATTGTCGGTTTTGCACGTCCAGCAGCCACACTTCCGGGATGCCGTTTTTGGCGTACAGCGGGATTGTGACTATCCGGCAAATCCTTTACCGGCGTGGCGGCGGGTGAGACGATGGCGGCGGGACTGGTGGTTTTGCCATCCTTCAACCGCATCACCAGGAATTGCGGCGGGTTGCTAGACTCAACGTGACGGATCATGAGCGCGGCCATGGCGGCTACTCCTGTCTTGGCGCAACGATCCTTAAAGGCGATTCATAGACTATTCATGACATTATAGTTTCGATACGCTCATCTGCTCCAAGTTCAAGGCCCAACCCATGCCCCCCAAAAACTTGACCGTCGGCTTGGTCCAGCAAGCCTGTAGCGCCGACCGCAGCACCAACTTCGCCGCCAGCCTCGACGGCATCCGCGAACTGGCCGGCCATGGCGCGCAACTGATCGTGCTATCCGAACTCCACGCGATGCCCTACCCCTGCCAAACCGAAAATCCCGCTTTATTCGATTGGGCTGAACCCATTCCCGGCCCGACCACGGAAGCCTTGAGCGCCATCGCCAAAGAACTCGGCGTGGTCGTCGTCGCCTCGCTGTTCGAGCGCCGCGCTGCCGGCCTGTATCACAATACCGCCGTGGTGCTGGAACGCGACGGAGCCATCGCCGGAACCTACCGCAAAATGCACATTCCCGACGATCCCGGCTACTACGAAAAATTCTATTTCACCCCCGGCGATCTCGGCTTCAAGCCCATCGACACCTCGGTCGGCCGGCTCGGCGTGCTGGTCTGCTGGGATCAGTGGTATCCGGAAGCGGCCCGGCTGATGGCATTGGGCGGCGCGGAACTGCTGCTGTATCCGACCGCCATCGGTTGGAATCCGCACGACGATGAGGAAGAACGCCAGCGGCAATGGGAGGCATGGATCGTCATCCAACGGGCGCACGCGGTCGCCAACGGCCTCCCGGTCGTGGTTTGTAACCGGGTCGGTTTCGAACCCGATCCGTCCGGCCACACCCCCGGCGCGCAATTCTGGGGCAGCAGTTTTATCGCCGGCCCGCAAGGCGAATGGTTCGCCAGCGCCCCGCCCGACCAACCGGCTACGCTGGCGGTGGACATCGACCTCAACCGCTCCGAGCAGGTGCGGCGGTTGTGGCCTTTCTTGCGCGACCGACGGATCGACGCCTATGAGGGCCTGTTGAAACGCTATCTGGACCGCTGAAAGGACGAACGCTCATGCCTGCCCCCGCCGACCGACTCCGCGCGCTGCTGGCCCAACCGGGTCTGCTGCTGATGCCCGGCTGTCACGACGCTTTATCCGCCAAACTGGTGGAACAAGCCGGTTTTCCGACCGCGTTCATGAGCGGTTTCGCCGTCTCCGCCGTCCGCTTGGGCCTGCCCGACACCGGCTTGATTTCCTACGGCGAACTGGTCGAACAGGGCCGCAACATCTGCGGCGCGGCCTCCATCCCGTTGTTCGGCGACGGCGATACCGGTTTCGGCAACCCGCTCAATGTCCGGCGCACCGTCGAAGGTTACGCCCGCGCCGGTTTCGGCTGCATCATGATCGAAGATCAGATCATGCCCAAACGCTGCGGCCACACCCAAGGCAAGGCCGTGGTCGGGCGCGAGGAAGCTTTCATGCGGATTCAAGCGGCGGTGGACGCCCGCGACGAGGGCGCGGACATCTTGATCATGGCGCGCACCGACGCTCGCGCCACCGACGGACTGGACGAAGCCATCGCCCGCTGTCAGGCGTTCGCGCGAATCGGCGCGGACATCACCTTTCTGGAAGCGCCGCTGAGCGAAGCGGAAATGCGCCGTTACTGCACGGAAGTACCCGGCTATAAGATGGTCAATTTGATTGAATCCGGCAAGACGCCGCTGTTGCCGCTGCCGCAATTGGAAGCCATCGGCTACAAGATCGCCGTCTATCCGCTGACTTTGTTGAACGTTTCGATCAAGGCCATGCGCGCGGCGCTGGATCGCATCCAACAAGGCGAAACGGCGGAGGTGCTGGATTTTCAAGAGGTGCAAGCGGCAGTCGGCTTTTCCGACTATTACGCCGGCGAGGAACGCTACCGCGTCCCGTGAGGACGCTCATCAGCCAGAATGATATCGTGCCGGATTTCCTGTTCCGCCTGAAGCCAGTTTTCCCACGCCTCCCGCTCCGGCCGCTCGCGGCTGAGTTCGAACGCGCGCCGGCGGATGCGTTCCTCATGCGCCAGCGTCAAATCCTCGCGGCAACCGTGATAAGCCTCCCAGGTCGGGAAGATTTCCGGGCGCGCGTGCAGGAGCGACTTCATCGCCTCCTCCAAACTCGCCCCCTCGATCCAGGTCAAATAAGACACCACCACCAGCGAAGCGCGATTGATCCCGGCGGTGCAATGCACGTAGACCCGATGGTTCCGGCGCAAGAGATCGGTCAGCGCCCGCACCGCCGAGGGCAGGCCACGCCGCTGGTCGTCGGGGTCGAAATCGCGCAGCGGGCAGCGCGTCATGACCAAGCCGAGCGCGCGGCCCTGGCGCAGATGGCGCGGGTAGTCGATCTCCAGCGCCTCCAGGCATTCGTCGTGCTGGAGCGAGAGCATGGCGGTAACCTGCGTTTCCGCCTGAATGATGTTGAGGTCGTTGGAACTGCGCGGGCAGCTACCGATGACCAGATCGCGACGGACGACGTTCCAATTCAGGGTACAGGTCCACATAGATGAGGCGCTAACCGAGTGATCCCAAAACTATAGATGCTGCGCTTTCGCTCCATCATAAAAAACGGGCTGGCTTGAGGGCCAACCCGTTCGTAAAGCGGCGCTTTCAGGTGGCGCGCTTAACTCTGAAACTCCTCATACGCACGCAACGCCTCGGCGGCGTACATCAACGAAGGCCCTCCGCCCATGTATACGGCGACCGCCAAGGTCTCGTTGAGTTGCTCGCGGGTCACGCCCAATCGCACCAGCGCTTTCATGTGGAACCCGATGCAACCGTCGCAGCGCGCGGCGATGCCGATGGCGAGCGCCATCAATTCCTTCTGCAATTCCGACAGCACGCCAGGCGCCATCGCCGCCTTGGCCATGGCTCCGAAACCGGCCATCGTCCCACCGGCCTCTTTGCGAAACGAGCCGAGTGCTTGATTGATGTCTTGGGTGATTTGCTTGAACGATTTGCTGCTCATGGTCACTAACCGATGGAGCCTCCCTGGGAAGAATCGAGCTTGCAGGTGTTCATACCGAACAAGCTATAAGCCGGGCAGAACCGGAAGATGCCCGTCAGCAGCGGCACGATGCCGATCCAGCCCCAAGCGCCGATGGTTCCTGCCAACGCCAACCCAACCAACAACGCTCCAATCACGATCCGGGCGATCCGGTCAGGACTTCCAACATTGATTTGCATGTTATTTCCTCCTCAATAGCCTCGTTGATAAAACGCTCTCGCCCACAGCAATTTTAGTCTGGCCGACAAATCTCTCGACGCCAGACCGCGATTAAAGTTCGAACCGCCAGCGCCGCCACCACCAGACTGAGCAGCGCCAGCAACCCCATTCCCAAAGGCTGGAAAATCGCATCGGGCAAATGCACGCTCATGACCAAGGTGGCGAGGGTCAGCGCCGCCAGCGGAAAGGAATAAGCCCACGCCGAGATGAAAAACGGCAGCCGCAAAAAGCGCACGGCGTTGCTGGCCAACAATAGCGCCAGAAACAGCGCGGTGTAATACAGCACCCGCGCGAAGCCGTCCACGGCTCCGGTCATGTTGACATAGGCGATAAACCCCACCGACGGCGGCGCGAGCAGGATGAACAACGTCGGGGCCAACCGCGCCGGCAGCGGCTCGTGAAAAATGAGTCGGTACAACACAATGGTCAACAACACGATCCAAAACACCACGCCGATGCTGAAGAAAAACCAAGAGATTTCCGGCGAGGCGAGCCGGATTCCGGCCACCGGCACGATGATGTTGCCGACCACCGGAATAAACCACGCCGGATTGGCGTGCTGGATGGCGTAGTGGGTGTGATGAATCCAACTGCCGAACACGCCCAAGGTCAGGCCAAGATGCAGGACCGCGCCCGTCACCCACAACCAAAACGCCAGCACCGGAGCGGCTTCGAGATAGCAAACCGACAACAGCAGCAAGGAAATGGAGATGGTGGGAATGAAATTGATCTTAATCGGGTGGCGCATCTCCAGCTTGACGGCTTCGGGATGGCGCGCCGCCTTCAACAGATAAAACACCAACAACAAGACGAAAAGCGCGCTGGCCACCCCGCGCAAGCCCTCGCCCACGATGACCGGCGCGCCCAGAACGGCATGGGCCTTCAGCCAAGCCAAGGTCAGACCCGAAGTGCCCATCACCGCTGAAAACAACGTCACCGGAAAATGTTCGAGCCAATGGTGGGGGCGTTCTTGAGGCGGCGCGTCGCCGGGCGCGGCGGATGCGGGAGCCGAGGTCGTCATGTCAAGTCTCTACGCGCGGTTATCGGTCGAGATCGCGCCCCTCATTTCGCGAGATGGCGAATCAGCTTAAACCCAGTCTATTTATTATATCATAATAAACTAATATTAGATCAACAGTATTCTAATTTATATTTAAATTCATTAGTTTGGTTTTTTTGAACGCCCGCCGCCCTTGGTCCGACCGCCGGCGGGTTTAAAGGGGTTTTCTCCGCCTCGAAATTCGATGCGGACCGGCGTACCCCACAAATTCAGACGCTTGCGGTAAACGCCGGCCAGATAACGCCGGTAGGACTCCGGTACGTGAGCGACCCGGTTGCCGTGGATGACGATCATCGGGGGGTTTTGACCGCCTTGATGGGCGTAACGCAGCTTGATGCTATGTCCCTGCACCAGCGGCGGCTGGTGAGCGGCCAATGCGTCTTCCAAAATCCGGGTCAGCTCCGGCGTGGACAGCTTGCGGGTGGCGGCGGCGTGAGCTTCCCGCACCGAGCCGATCAGCTCGCCGACGCCGGTGCCATGCAAGGCGGAAATAAAGTGGATTTTGGCGAAGTCGAGGAAATTCAGCCGGCGGTCGAGATCGTTTTTGACTTGAGCGCGCGTGTCGGGATCGAGATGATCCCATTTGTTGACCGCAATCACCAAAGCCCGACCGCTGTCCAGAAGCAGACCTAACAAACTGGCGTCCTGCTCGCTGACGCCTTGGCGGGCATCCAGCACCAACACCGCCACATGCGATTGCTCGATGGCTTGGAGCGCCTTGATCACGCTGAATTTTTCCACCGCTTCGCTGATTCGTCCCCGACGGCGCACCCCGGCGGTGTCGATCAAGACATACCGCTGGCCGTCGCGCTCGAAGGGAACCGCCACGCTGTCGCGGGTGGTGCCGGGCAGATCGCAGGCCAGCATTCGTTCCTCGCCTAGCAAACGGTTGACCAGGGTGGATTTGCCGACGTTAGGGCGACCGACCACCGCCAGTTTGATCGCCCTTTCCGGTTCTTCCGCCGCTTCGGATTCCCGCGATATTTCTACTTCGTTGGCGGCTGGCAGCGCGGCGAAAACTGCTTCCATCAAGGTTTCGACCCCTTGATTGTGAACGGCGGCGATGGTGTGGAGATGGTCTAGGCCGAGGGCGTGAAAGTCGGCGCTCAGCACATCGGGATCACGATGTTCGGCTTTGTTGATGACCAAATGAAAAGGCTTGCCGGCGCGACGCAATTGTTTGGCGATGTCCTCATCGGCCGCCGTCAAGCCGGCGCGTCCGTCCACCAGCAGCAGTACCGCGTCGGCTTCCTCGATCGCCCGCCACGCTTGCTGCCGCACCATCCTGGCCAAACCCTCGCTCTCGTCGGTCAGGCCGCCGGTATCCACCACCACATAGGGGCTTGGACCCCGTTGGCCGATGCCGTACTGACGGTCGCGGGTCAGGCCGGGCAAGTCCGCCACCAGCGCGTCACGGGTGCGGGTCAGGGAATTGAATAAGGTGGATTTACCGACGTTGGGCCGGCCGACCAGGGCGATGACGGGAAGCATGAGGAGCTATTATGATTCGATGAAACCAACAGAGCTAGGCATTATGCCTGAAACTTCCCCTGTGACGGCCATTAGTTCTGAAGTGTTAAAATGGGGTTGACTCATCGACTCAATAAATTCAACCGCATCCAGAGAAGCACGACGACAGAAAAATGGACCGCTCCAAAATCGCCCTAATTGCTCTGGCGTTCGTGGCGTTTATCGCTCTCGGAATGCCGGATGGCGTGTTGGGCGTGGCGTGGCCCTCCATTCGCGCCGATTTCGCCATCCCACTGGATTCGATGGGCGTCCTGCTGCTAGCCGCTGTCAGCGGCTATCTGGTGTCCAGTTTTTCAAGCGGCCATCTGATAGCCCGCCTCGGTGTGGGTTTCGTCTTAGCCGCGAGCTGCGCCCTGACCGGAATCGGTTTGATCGGCTATACGCTGGTACCGGCGTGGTGGATGATGGTCTTGCTGGGCAGCGTGGCTGGCTTGGGCGCGGGCGCGATCGACGCCGGCCTGAACACCTATGCGGCAACCCACTTCAGCGAGCGGGTCATGCAATGGCTGCACGCCAGCTACGGGATCGGCGTCACGCTCGGTCCCATTATCATGACCGTCGCCCTGGCGGCCCTGAACTCCTGGCGGATCGGCTATCTCGTGGTGGGTGGATTTCAATTGCTGCTGTCGGCGTGCTTCCTGCTCACGATGTCGAGATGGGCCGAGGTCAAAACCAACCCCGACCGCGACCCGCCGGAAAAACTGACGGATTACCGGACCTCGTTTCGCGAGACGCTACGGCGCGCCAGAGTATGGTTGAGCGCCTTGTTGTTCTTGCTGTACACCGGCTCGGAAGTCACCGTGGGCGTTTGGGCCTACACCCTGCTCACCGAAGGGCGCGGCATTTCACCGGCGGCGGCGGGTTTAGTGACGGGAAGCTACTGGGCGACTTTCACCGTAGGCCGGATCGTCGCTGGGATATACGCCAAACGGCTTGGCATCGATGCCCTGATCCAACGCGGCCTGTCGGGCGCGTTGCTGGGCGCGATCCTGTTATGGTGGAATCCGCTGGAGGCGACCGATCTCGTGGCGGTGGCGTTGATCGGCTTCGCCGTCGCCCCCATTTTCCCCGCGCTGGTTTCGGGCACGAGCCAGCGGGTAGGCGCACGCTTTGCGGCCAACACTATCGGCCTACAAATGGCGGCGGCCAGCCTGGGAACCGCCATCATTCCCGGTTTGATAGGGAAACTGGCCCGCCAAATTTCCCTTGAGATCATCCCGGTCTGCCTGATTATTCTGTTTGCCAGTTTATTCGGGTTATACAGTATCGCCAAGGTCGGCAAGGAAGCCTAGACACCGGGTGTTCGATCGTTGGCCCCTACCGGCTTCGCCTCCCTGCCCTGCAAATCCGCTAACTTTCTGCTACTCTTCGCACTCCGCTGGCCGCCCCCTCTCTCGCACCTGGTTCATGACCCCAATTTCCCGCGCTCGCGTCAAGATTTGCGGCATCACCCGCCCCGAAGACGGCGCGATGGCGGCTGGTTTGGGCGCGGATGCCATCGGGCTGGTGTTCCACCCCGCCAGCCCCCGATTTGTTGGCGCCGATGCGGCCCGACGGATCATCGCCGCGCTACCGCCGTTCATCACCACGGTCGGTCTGTTCAGAAATGACCCGCCGGCGATGGTGCGCGCGATTCTGGCGACGGTCCCGCTGCATCTGCTGCAATTTCACGGCGACGAAGACCCCGACTACTGCGCTGCGTTCGGTCTGCCTTATCTCAAGGCCGTACCGATGGGTTCCGGCGCTGACGTGCGAGACTACGAACGGCGCTTCGCCACGGCGGCGGGCCTCTTGCTCGACAGCCACGGCGGCAACACAATGGGCGGTACCGGCGAGCGCTTCGACTGGAGCCGGATTCCCGCCGAACGGCACAAGCCACTAATTTTGGCGGGTGGCCTGGATTCGGGCAACGTCGCCGCCGCGATCCAACAGGTCCGTCCCTACGCGGTCGATGCCAGCAGCGGCGTAGAAACGGCCAAGGGCATCAAAGACGTCGAACTGATGCGCGCATTCCTGCGAGGTGTGTATGACGGTGAAAGCCCTGCCTGATAAGGTGGATTACAGCCAGTTTCCCGACGCCACCGGCCATTTCGGCCGTTACGGCGGCCGCTTCGTCGCCGAAACGCTGATGGAAGCGCTGCATGAGTTGAACGAGGCGTGGCAAAACTACCGCAACGATCCCGAATTTTTGGCGGAACTGGACGCCGATCTGGCGCGTTACGTGGGGCGGCCGAGCCCGCTTTATCACGCCGAGCGCTGGAGCCGGCAACTGGGCGGCGCGCAAATCTATCTCAAGCGCGAAGACCTCAACCACACCGGCGCGCACAAGATCAACAACACCGTCGGTCAAGGCTTGCTGGCCGCGCGGATGGGCAAAACCCGCTTGATCGCCGAAACCGGAGCCGGCCAGCACGGCGTCGCCTCGGCCACCATCGCCGCCCGCCTCGGCATGGAATGCGTGGTCTACATGGGGACGGAAGACATCAAGCGTCAGTCGTTGAACGTTTATCGCATGAAGCTGTTGGGCGCGACCGTCCGGCCGGTGGATGCCGGCTCCCGCACGCTCAAGGACGCCCTCAACGAAGCCTTGCGCGACTGGGTGACCAACGTCGATAACACCTTTTACATGATCGGCACGGTCGCCGGCCCGCACCCCTATCCCTTGATGGTGCGCGAGTTTCAAGCGGTGATCGGCCGTGAGACCCGCGAGCAGATGCTGGCCGATTGCGGCGTTCTGCCGGATGCCTTGGTCGCTTGCGTCGGCGGCGGCTCCAACGCCATCGGCCTGTTTCATCCGTTTCTAAACGATTCCGAGGTCGCCATCTACGGGGTCGAGGCGGCCGGCGCGGGCATCGAATCCGGCCGGCACGCCGCCACACTCTGCGCCGGCCGACCCGGCGTGCTGCACGGCAACCGCACCTATCTGCTGAACGACGCCGACGGTCAGATCGTCGAAACGCACTCTGTTTCCGCCGGCTTGGATTATCCCGGCGTCGGGCCGGAACACGCCTGGCTCAAGGACATCGGCCGCGTTCAGTACGTCGCGATCACCGATGATGAAGCCCTGCAAGGTTTCCACACTCTCACCCGCACCGAAGGCATCATCCCGGCGCTGGAAAGCAGCCACGCCCTGGCCTACGCCGCCAAACTCGCTCCGACCCTGCGCCCCGATCAGCGGATCGTGGTCAATCTGTCGGGACGCGGCGATAAGGACATCCACACCGTCGCCGCGCTGGAAGGCATCCCACTTTAAAACGGGTTTCACCGCATGAACCGCATCACCCGCCGTTTCGATGCCTTGCGCCGCGCCGGTCGCAAGGCTCTTATTCCTTACATCACCGCCGGCCACCCTCACCCGGAGTCAACCGTCCCCATGCTGCACGCGCTGGTGGACGCCGGCGCGGACATCCTCGAACTGGGCGTACCGTTTTCCGACCCGATGGCCGACGGCCCGGTGATCCAAAAAGCCTGCGAGCGCGCGCTGGCGCAAGGCATGTCCTTGCGCAAGGTGCTGGCGCTGGTGCGCGAATTCCGTCAGACCGACCGCGAAACACCGCTGGTGCTGATGGGTTATCTCAATCCCATCGAGAGCATGGGTCATGCCGCTTTCGCTAACGCCGCTCGCGATGCTGGCGTGGACGGCGTGCTGACCGTCGACCTGCCGCCGGAAGAAGCCGGAGAAATGGCCGAGTTGCTCGATAAGGCGGGGATCGCGCCGATCTTCCTGCTGGCCCCGACCAGTTCCATCGAGCGGGTCCGGCAAACCGCTCAGTTGGCGCGCGGCTATCTGTATTACGTCTCGCTGAAAGGCGTGACCGGCTCGGCGGCGCTTGATGTGGCCGATGTCGCCGCCAAGCTGGCGGCCATCCGCGCCTGTACCGATCTGCCGCTAGGTGTCGGGTTCGGGATCAAAGATCCACCGACCGCCGCCGCCATCGCCAAGATCGCCGATGCCGTGGTGGTGGGCAGCACCTTGGTCGCTCGAATGGGAGAACTGGCGGACGATCCCGAACGGATGCGTCGTGAAGTCGCCGCGCTGCTCGCCGCCATGCGCCAAGCGATGGATCAAGCGCTCGCCTCCGCCGCTCTCGCGCAGTGAACGCCTGCTAGCGGACTTCCTTTTCTGCGTATAGATCGATTGGATAAGGCGCGCTCAGGCCCTCAACGCCGGACAGGATTATGAGCTGGTACGAAAAACTGGTTCCCTCGCGGATTCGCACCGACGGCCGCAACAAACACCAGATTCCCGAAGGACTCTGGAATAAATGCGTGGAATGCGGGGCCGTGCTGTACGGCGCCGAATTGGAACGCAACCTTCAGGTTTGTCCCA
Organism: Candidatus Competibacteraceae bacterium; assembly: GCA_016713505.1. Classification (NCBI taxonomy): domain Bacteria; kingdom Pseudomonadati; phylum Pseudomonadota; class Gammaproteobacteria; family Candidatus Competibacteraceae; species Candidatus Competibacteraceae bacterium. The sequence goes on from JADJPA010000001.1 coordinate 1,744,308, forward strand.
AGTGCGGCCATCACATGTACATCGGCGCCCGCAAGCGCCTGCTGAGTTTTCTCGATGAGGACGGTCCTGTCGAAATCGGCGATGACATCGAACCGACCGATTTCCTGAAATTCAAGGACAGCAAGAAATACCGCGACCGATTGGTACAGGCCCAGAAAGCTCACAACGAAAAGGACGCCCTGATCGCCATGCGCGGCCAGCTCAAAGGAATTCCGGTGGTCGCCGTCGCCTTCGAATTCGAATTCATGGCGGGATCGATGGGTTCGGTGGTCGGCGAGCGCTTCGTCCGCGCCGCGCAAATCGCCCTGCACGAGCATATCCCTTTCATTTGCTTTGCCGCCAGCGGCGGGGCGCGGATGCAGGAAGCTCTGGTATCACTGATGCAAATGGCCAAGACCAGCGCGACCTTGACCCGGCTGGCCGAGCACGGCGTGCCCTACCTGTCGGTGCTGACCAATCCCACGACCGGCGGGGTGTCCGCCAGCCTGGCGATGCTGGGCGATGTCAACATCGCCGAACCGAAAGCATTGATCGGCTTCGCCGGACCGCGCGTGATCGAACAGACCGTGCGGGAAAAATTACCGGTCGGTTTCCAGCGCAGCGAATTTTTACTGGAGCACGGGGCCATCGACATGATCGTGGACCGCCGCGACCTGCGCGACCGGTTGGCCTCACTGCTGGCAATGCTCACTGGCCGGGATGCGCTGGCGGCTTGAACGTGGCGGGACCTGAAAGCGCCGCCATGACCAACCCTCGGTTTAGCACGCTCGATGAGTGGCTGGCTTGGCAGGAAACGCTGCACCCCGTCAGCATCGAATTGAAGCTGGACCGGATTCGGACGGTGCTGCGCCGGCTGCGCCTGGAGCCGCCGCCCTACCCGACGATCACCATCGGCGGCACCAACGGTAAAGGCTCTTGCGTCGCCTATCTGGAGGCGATGTTGCGCGCCGCCGGCTACCGGGTCGGCGCTTACACCTCTCCCCATCTGCTGCGCTACAACGAACGCATCCGCATCGATGGAACGGAAGCGAGCGACGCGGCGATCTGTCGCGCGTTCGCCCGGATCGACGCCGCGCGCGGCGAGCAGTCGCTGACCTACTTCGAGTTCGGCACGCTGGCGGCGCTGGAGTTGTTTCGGGACGCGGCGGTGAACGTCGCGGTGCTGGAAGTCGGCCTCGGCGGCCGGTTGGACGCGGTCAACAGCGTGGACGCCGACGCCGCGCTGGTGGTCAGCATCGGCATCGATCATGTGGAATGGCTGGGGTCGGATCGGGACAGCATCGGTTATGAGAAGGCGGGCATCTTCCGCCGGGATCGACCGGCGATCTGCGCCGACCCCGACCCGCCGGCGCGACTGTTGGAATACGCCCGACAGGTGGGCGCTCGGCTGCAACGGGTCGGGCGCGACTATGATTTTGCCCGCGCCGGCCACACCTGGAGTTGGTGGAACCAGGGAGTCCGCCTCGATGGTTTGCCGCCGCCCGCCCTGAGCGGCGAGCATCAATTCGGCAATGCCGCCGCCGCCCTCACCGCGCTAGTCAGCCTCAGCGACCGTTTGCCGGTGCCGCCCGAGGCCATCCGAACCGGCCTGACGACGGCACGGCTAGCGGGACGCTTGCAAATTATCTCTGGACCCGTTGAGTGGATTCTTGACGTTGCGCATAATCCACATGCCGCCCAGGTGCTGGCCAAGTGCTTGCGAGAACACCCCTGTTCCGGGCGAACCTTCGTCGTGTTTGGCTTGCTGGCCGACAAGGATGCCGACGGCGTTATCCAGGCGCTGACCGACGTGGTGGACCTTTGGTATCCGGTCAACCTGGATGGCGCTCGCGGGCGCACCGGCGCGGAACTGTCGGCCCGGTTGCACGCCGCCGGCGCGCGAGCAATCGCCCGGAACGATGCCATCGAGGCGTGTCGGTCCGCTCGAACCGACGCCCGGACCGGGGATCGAATCGTGGTGTTCGGGTCGTTTCATATCGTCGCGCCGGTACTGGCGGCGCGACCGTGGATAACCAGCGCTCCTCTACCGCCTTTAACGGAGGCTTAACCATGGATAGCCGTTTAGCTCAACGTCTGGTCGGGGCCGCCGTGGTTGCGGCTCTGGCGGTCATCTTTATTCCCGAACTGGTGCAGGACAAACCGCAGCCGACAACGACCGCCACACCAGAAAGCCGGCCTCCTTCGCTCCGACCGAAGCCGCCGCAGTCGAGTCTGACCTTCTCTCAACCCCAGACTGGCTCCACCACCAAGGCGCCCGAACCGAAACCCGCGGTCGAGCCCGCCCCGCAGCCCCCGTCAAAACCCGCTCCCGCTCCGGCAATAGCCGAACCGAGGCCCGCCAAACCGGCTGCGTCAACCGATGGCGCACCGGATGCTCCCCCGGCCGCCGTGGCGGGTGCCTCCAGACCGCCAGCGCCCGCCCGGCAACCTCAAACAGACGGCGCCGCGGATGCCCCGCCGGCCACCATCGCCGAGGTTCCCCCGCCGGCGCCCGCCCGGCAACCCCAAGCCCAACCGCCCCGGAAAGTTCAGCCTACACCAGCCAGCCCGACTCAAAGCGACACGGCCAGACTTGCCCAAGAGGACGCCGCGCGCCGCAAGGCCGCTCAAGAAGCTGCCGCGAAAGCCAGGGCTCAAGCGGAAGCCGAACGCATCGCCGCCGCCAAGGCGGAAGCCGAGGCCACCCGCCAAGCCGCCCGCGCCGAAGCCGCCCGCGTTAGAGCCAATGCCGAAGCCGAACGCATCACCGCCGCCAAGGCGCAAACCGCGCGGCTCGAAGCCGCCCAAAAGTCGGTCAATCTTTCCGCCTCCTCCCCGGCTGAATCACTGGCCGCTCGCGCCGAGGCCGCCCGCGCGACGGAATCGGCGCGACGCGAAGAAGCCCGCGCCGAAGCCGCCCGCAAAACCGCTCAAGCCGAAGCCGCCCGCAAAACCGCCCAAGCCGAAGCCGCTCGAACTGAAGCCGCCCGCGCCGAGGCCGCCCGACGCAAGGCGCAAACAGAACTCGCCTCGGCTCGCGAGCTGAATACCACCCGCAGCGCAACCCCTTCAGCCAATACCGCCAAGACCAATCCAGCCGTCGTCCCTTTGCCGAAAATCGAGCTGTTAGCCAAATCGGAATCCATAAGCCCGGCCCCGCCGCGCCCGGTCGCGCCCGCCACCAGCCGGCCTCAACTCCAGCCAGCTCCGGCAGGCGCTGGCACCGTGGCGGGTCGTTATGCCTTGCAGGAAAACGCCAATACGTTACGGGACTACTATCGCAGCCAAAACATCCGCGTGGCGATCGAACAGATCAGCGTCAACGGCCGACCGATCTATCAAGTGCGCATCTGGCGGTGAAGAAAGGCTTGACGGCGGATCGTCGTTTCGACTCCACGCTAATTTTGTTAGAATAGCTTTTTACGGCCGAAGGCTACTTGTGCGCCTCGCGCGCGAACCCTCACTCTCAAAGGCAGGAACTAGCGACCCATGAATTGGGCCGATTATCTCATCGTCATCATCGTGGCCCTCTCCATGTTGATCGGTCTTTGGCGCGGCCTGTTGCGCGAAGTCATCTCGCTGGCCACCTGGATTGCCGCCTTCGCCATCGCTTTTCTGTTCTCCGCGGACGGGGCGGCCTTACTGACGCCTTATATCGATATCCCTCCCTTGCGCGTCGCGGCCGCTTTTGGCGGCTTGTTCCTGGCCACGCTGCTGTTGGGCGGCTTGTTGGGAATCCTCGCGTCCTATCTGGTCGACTATACTGGCCTTAACGGCACCGACCGGCTGTTAGGAATGCTGTTCGGTTTCGGGCGCGGCGCCGCTGTCATCGTGCTGTTGGTCCTGGCGGCCGGGGTCACTCCCTTACCGAGAGACGCCTGGTGGCAACAAGCCCACCTGCTAGGCCATTTTCAGAACAGCGCCCTCTGGTTGCGGGGTTTTCTACCCCCGGAAATAGCCCAATACGTTCGCTTCAATTAAGCTGTTGCCCCTGACGGCGACAGCCGTCCAAGCGCGGAGGCTAAGAGCAGATGTGCGGAATTATCGGTATCGCGGGGCGCAGTCCGGTCAATCAAAGCCTGTTCGATGGTCTGACGGTGTTGCAGCATCGGGGCCAAGACGCGGCGGGCATCGTGACCTGCGATGAGGGCCGGCTGTTCCTGCGCAAGGACAACGGCCTGATCCGCGACGTGGTTCGAACCCGGCACATGCTCAACCTGCACGGCAACATCGGCATCGGCCACGTCCGCTACCCGACAGCCGGCAGTTCCGATTCCGCCGAAGCGCAGCCGTTCTACGTCAACTCGCCCTTCGGTATCACGCTCGCCCACAACGGCAATCTGACCAACTCGGCCCAACTCAAGGATGAGCTGTTTCGTTCGGACCTGCGCCACATCAACACCAATTCCGATTCCGAAATCCTGTTGAACGTTTTCGCTCACGAATTACAACAGCGCAGCAAGCTATCGGTGGACGCCGAGGATATTTTCGCGGCGGTGGCGGCGGTGCACCGGCGGGTGCGGGGCGCTTACGCCGCCGTGGCCTTGATCGTCGGTTTCGGGCTGGTGGCGTTTCGCGATCCTTACGGTATCCGGCCGCTGGTGTTCGGCCGGCGTGAGACCGAGCACGGCATGGAATACATGGTCGCCTCCGAAAGCGTGGCGCTGGACGTGCTGGATTTTCGCCGGGTGCGCGATGTCGCGCCGGGCGAGGCGGTGCTGTTTGACCTGGACGGGCAGATCCACACCCGCCAATGCGCCGAACAGCCCGTTAATTCGCCTTGCATCTTCGAATTCGTCTATCTGGCGCGGCCGGATTCGATCATCGATCAGGTGTCCGTGCACAAAGCCCGGTTGCGGATGGGCGAATATCTGGCCGAAAAAATTCTGCGAATCTGGCCGGAGCAAGATATCGATGTGGTGATTCCGATCCCCGACACCAGCCGCACCGCTGCCCTGCAAATGGCCTCGATCTTGGGCCTCAAATACCGGGAAGGTTTCATCAAGAACCGCTATATCGCCCGCACCTTCATCATGCCCGGCCAGAAGATCCGCAAGAAATCGGTGCGCCAGAAGCTCAACCCCATCGATCTGGAATTTCGCGGCAAGAACGTGCTGCTGGTAGACGATTCCATCGTGCGCGGCACCACCTCCGAACAGATCATTCAGATGGCCCGCGAGGCCGGCGCGCGCCGGGTTTACTTCGCTTCGGCCGCGCCGCCGGTGCGCTATCCCAACGTCTATGGCATCGACATGCCGGCCGCTCACGAGCTGATCGCGCACGATCGCTCTGAGGAGGAAGTGGCGCGGGCCATCGGCGCGGATTACCTGATCTTCCAGGATATGGCGGATTTGGAAGAAGCGGTGCGGCGCGGCAATTCGCGCTTGCAGCGCTTCGACGCCTCCTGCTTTACGGGCGAATACGTGACGGGTGATATCGACCGCCACTATCTGGAGCGCTTGGCCCGCTCGCGTTGCGATACCGCCAAAACTCGCCAAGGTTGCGCCGACAGCGCCATCATCGACTTGCACAACAATAACTGATCGTCGCGCTGGCTTTTGACAGCGAGGCCCCGACCTTCTAAGCTTGTCCTAGCGCCGATTTGAGTGCTCAGCTTGCAGGCGCTTAACAAATTTTGCTAAAGCGGGTCGGAACCTGCCCTGGATGATCCATCGAGCGGGTTTTTTAACGTCCCGCGCACCGCCGGTGCCGCTGCGGGCGTCTCTGGCGATTTACTAACGATTCATCCATCGCGGAGAGGCCCGGACATGATTTTTCCCGACGAAATTCCCGAACTCGGTTTCGCCAGCCTGGCCGTGCGCGCCGGTCAAGTTCGCACTCAGGAAGGCGAACACTCAGAACCGATTTTTCTGACCTCCAGCTTCGTATTCGCCAACGCCGCCGAAGCCGCCGAACGCTTCAGCACCGCCACCGGCAACATCTATTCCCGTTTCACCAATCCGACCGTGCGGGTTTTCCAGGAGCGGCTGGCGGCGCTGGAGGGTGGCGCAAGCTGCATCGCCACCAGTTCCGGCATGGCGGCGATCCTGGCAACCTGCATGACCTTGCTGAAAAGCGGCGATCACCTCGTTTCGGCCAATGCGGTGTTCGGCACCACGGTTTCGCTGTTCAATCAATATCTCGCCAAATTTGGCGTCACGGTCACTTATGTGCCTTTAAGCGATCTTAACGCGTGGGAAGCGGCCATCCGCCCGGAAACCCGACTGTTCTTTCTCGAAACCCCGTCCAATCCGTTGATGGAGCTGGCCGATATCCGGGCGCTGGCCGAACTCGCGCACGCTCGCGATATCCTGCTGGTGGTGGACAACTGCTTTTGTACCCCCGCGCTGCAATTGCCGTTCACGCTGGGCGCGGATCTGGTCATCCACTCCGGCACCAAGTATCTGGACGGACAAGGCCGCTGCGTGGGGGGAGCGGTGGTCGGCGACCAGCAGCGGGTCGGCACCGACATTTTCGGTTTTCTGCGCACCGCCGGCCCCACCTTAAGCCCGTTCAATGCTTGGGTGTTTCTCAAGGGCCTGGAAACGCTGAAGCTGCGGATGCACGCCCACAGCGAAGCGGCGCTGCAACTGGCAACGTGGTTGGAAACCCAGCCAGCGGTGGAACGGGTCTACTATCCGGGACTGCCCTCGCACCCCCAACACGCATTGGCGAAACGGCAACAGAGCGGCTTCGGCGGCATCGTCTCCTTCGACCTGCGCGGCGGCAAAGCAGCTGCCTGGGCGTTGATCGACGCGACGCGCCTCATTTCCATCACCGCCAATCTGGGTGACGCCAAGAGCACCATCACCCACCCCGCCACCACCACCCACGGCCGCTTGACCCCGCAAGAGCGCGCGGCGGCCGGCATCGGCGACGGTTTGGTGCGAATTTCGGCGGGTTTGGAGGATGTCGCGGACCTTCAGGCGGATCTGGAACGCGGCTTGCGTTTGTTGGCCTGATGATTAAAGCCCTGACCTTCGATTTAGACGATACCCTGTGGGACATCTGGCCAGTGGTCGAACGGGCCGAGGTCTTGCTGCATGACTGGCTGGCGGCGCGTTACCCGCGCATCTCCGAACGATTCACGCCCTTGCAATTGCGGGATTTGTGCGAAGAAATCGCCGCCGCCAGACCGGCGATCGCCCACGACCGCACCCGCTTGCGCAAGGATGCGCTGCAACTGGCGGCAAGCCGGGCCGGCTATGCCGAATTTGACGCGGAAAGCGCGTTCGCGGTGTTCTTCGCCGCTCGCAACGCGGTTGAGCTATTCGCGGAAGTGCGACCGACGCTCGAACGATTGGCGCAACGCTACACGTTGGCCTCATTGTCCAACGGCAACGCCGATGTCCGCTTGATCGGGCTGGACGACGTGTTCAGTTTCTCGCTCAGCGCGATCGAGGTGGGTGCGGCCAAACCGGAACCGCTGATGTTCGAACTGGCCTGCCGCCGCTTGGACGCGCGGCCCGGGCAGATCGTGCATGTCGGCGACGACCCCGAACACGATGTGCGCGGTGCTTCGAACGTCGGAATGCGGACGGTGTGGCTGAACCGCAACCGACGAGCATGGCCCGGCGGCCCCAGAGCAGATGCGGAAATCAGCAGCCTCATGGAACTGGAAGCGGTGTTGGTCGCTTGGGAATCCGGCGGCGAGTGACAGCCAGCCCGGCCAAGCGCACCGAATCCCTACCAAGCAATCGGCTGACCGTCCCGAAAGAAACCGCCGCTCGGCCCGTCATCCGGCAGGATGGCGGCCCAGACGATACCCGAAGCGCCCTGCTCTATGGTCCGTTCCGCGCCGGGACCGCCCATATCGGTGCGCACCCAGCCGGGACAGACCGAATTCACCAGGATATTGAACCCCTGCGTTTCCGCCGCCAGAATGCGGGTCAGCGCGTTCAGGGCGGTCTTGGAAATCCGATAAGCCGGCGTTTTGCCTTCCATCTCGCTCAACTGGCCCAAGCCGCTGGAGACGTTGACGATGCGGCCGTAATGTTGTTGCTTCATTAACGGCACCAGTTCTTGGGCCAGCAGCAACGGGCCGTACAAGTTGGTTTGCAGCGTGGCCGACAGCGTTTTCAGGCTGGCGTTGAACACGCTGGCCCCTCCCGTATCTTCCGTACCGTGGCTGTCCAGGGAAACTCCGGCGTTGTTGACCAGGATATCGACGCGCCCGCAGCGGCTATGGATGAAAGCGCCCAATTCGGCGACGCTGCTTTCCGCCGTCACATCCAATGCATGAAAGAGCACATCCAATCCCTCGGCCAACAATTTTTCCGCGGCCATCTCGCCTTTGCCGGCATTGCGGCTGGTCAAAATCACCCGGATGTCGCGCTTGGCCAACTGTCGGACCGTTTCCAAGCCCAATCCGCGATTGGCGCCACTGACCACCGCTACCGGTTTGCTGCTCTTGCTATTCAACATCGCTCGTCGCCTTTGGTTATCAGTCGGGCCATCAGATTGGGCTTTAGTGGTTCCTGGCTCCTACCGCAGGTGGATATCAAGAAACGATTTGGCAAAAATAATAACAGAGCCTCCAGTCAGCCACAAAAACAAAATCCGTTTTTACAAAGGGCCTAGGCAGCTTTTTCAAAAGAGCTGGCCGTCTTCAGCACGTTACATAAAATCCGCCGATTACGCACCCGACGTTAACGCTGGCCGCTCAGAAACGTCTCGTAACCGGCCTCGGAAAAACCATAGACCTTTTTGCCTCGCCAAAACAAGATGGGGACTCCGTGTCCGCCGCCGATGCTGGCCAATGCTTCCAAGCCTTCGGGTGTTTCAACATTGTATTCCGTGAAAGCGACCTGTTGCTTGGTGAGATAAGCTTTGGCTTTGCGGCAGAAACCACACCACGCGGCGGTAAACAGCCGCACTGTCTCAGCGGACGCTGGCGCCTTCGTGGCCTGCTGTTGCAGTCGTTTTTCCAACTCCGGCTTAAAACGCGGGACATAGTCTGGCAACGGACTGGAAGGATCGGGAGCGTACTCCACGATTTTTTCAATTTGACCGTCAGACGGCGGCTTGTCGCTGTAAATCACCTTGCCATCTGGGCCAACTGACTTGTACAGGGTATCGGCCCATCCCGGTGGCGCAACGAGAGATAGCGCGATCATTACTATTACTTTTAATTGCTTATCCAATTTTATCAACACCTGCTTTTAACCTCTTAACGCCGGTGATGACCGTAGCGGCCCAAACGTTTTTCCAGCCGTCGGAACAAGCGTGCCAACCCAAAGCACAGTAGAAAATACAACCCAGCCACCGTCAGCCAAACCTCGAACACCCGGCCCGATGACACCGCCAACTCGGTGCCGGTAAAAGTCATCTCCTGAATGGAAATCAGCGAGATCAGCGAGGAATCCTTGACCAGCGAGATGAACTGTCCGGCTAGCGGCGGCACGACCGTTCGGACCGCCTGCGGGAGAATCACCCGCGTCAATGATTGTTGTCTATGCAATCCCAATGCCGCCGCGCCTTCCCATTGGCCTTTCGGAATCGCCTCAATCCCGGCGCGGACGATTTCGGTGACGTAAGCGCCTTCGAACAATGCCAGGCAGATCAACCCGGACAGAAAATTCGGCAATAATTCCGCCGGCCCAAACAAGACCGCTGACACAGCTAAGGTTTCCGGCGCGGCTAAGGTTTCCGGCGCGGCGGCGAGCCGATTTTCGACATCTAGCAGCGGCGGCAACTGACTACTGATGAAGAAATAGAAAATGAAAATGAACACCAAAGGCGGCATGTTGCGAATCAGTTCGACGTAGCTTCGACTGAGCAATCTCAGAAACAGGCTGTGCGAGATCCGGCATACTCCCATCACCCCGCCGACCACTATGGCCAGCACGCTGCCCCACAGCGCCAGCCGCAGCGTAGTGATAAATCCTTGTCCCAGCAGATTCAGCACCCAACGTCCGCGCTCGCCGTCGTAGCGAAGGAAATAGCCGGGGATCAATTGCCAGTCCCAGCGGTAATGAAAATGGTTTTGCGCCCGATAGATGATATAAGCGCTCACGCCGAGCACCGCGATCAGAACGATCACATCCAACCAACCGAAGCGAAAATTGCGGGAGCGCACGCTTTAGCCGTGTCCGCCGCTGACCGCCAGCCGCCGTTCCAACCAACCGACCAGCAGCGACAAGCTGGTGGTAAGCGCCAAATACAGCGCCGCCACGGTAAACCACAGCTCGAAAGTCATGAAGGTGTCGGCGATGAGGTTACGGCCTTCGGTGGTCAGATCGGCGACCGCAATCACGCTGACCAGTGCCGAATGCTTGATCAGCGACACCCCCAAACCGGTCAGCGGCGGCAGCACCACCCGCACGGCTTGCGGCAAAATCACCCGCCGGTAAGTCGCTTGGCGCGACAGGCCCAGCGCCTGCGCCGCTTCCCACTGACCGCGCGGCACCGCCTCAATCCCGGCGCGGAAAATCTCGGCTGCGTAGGCACCCTCGAAAATCGCCAGCGCCAGCACCGCCGCCGCGAACCGATCCATCCCCAAGATCGGCGCGAGCACGAAATACACCAGATAAAGCTGCACCAGCATCGGGGTATTGCGCACGACTTCCACGTAGACCCGCGCTACTGCATGGCCCGCCCAGGACATCGAGCGTTGCAACAGCGCTGCCGTCAGCCCGAAGAGCAGCGCCAGCAACAGGCTCCAAGCGCTCAGTTCCAGCGTCACCGCCAACCCGCGCAACAGCGGTCCGAGATGGAATGCGCCATTCTCGATGCGGTAGAGGTACTGCGGCACTCGATACCATTGCCAGTTGTAATGCAGGGTTCCGGCTCCTTCGAACAGCAGCCAACCCAATCCGCCCAGCAGGACGAGAAAGGCCAACGTATCGAAGGCCGCCCGCCACCGCTCGCCCGCACGACGTTTCCGCCTGGCCATCATCAGCCGCGTCACTGCTGAAACGTCAAAGAGCGCAACTGGCTACGACGCGGTGTTAGCTTCCAACGCCCGCAAGCTTTCCAAACGGCGTTGGGAAAGCTCCTGGCGGCCAGCTTCCGCATCGATATCCTGCAAGGTGGTCTCGACGTAAGCCAGATGGACGTGCGCGGCTTGACGCGCGACTTGCGGGTCGCGCGCCAGCACCGCCTGCAAAATGGCGTGATGCTGGGTATGGATCACCTCGTAGCTGCCCTCGCGGGTGTACAGCCGCTCCAGCGACCGGCAGATGTTGCTCAACAGTAAATCGAACAAGCCGCGCATGACGTGAATCAGCGCCACGTTGTGCGAGGCGTCGGCGATGGCGAGATGGAAGCTGGCGTCCGCCAGCGCGTCGTGCTGGGCCTCGCGCGAGCCGCGCTGGATGTCTTCCAGGGCCGCGAACCGGCAGCGCAGGATTTCCCGGTCGGCGTCGGTGGCGCGCAGCGCGGCGAAATAGGCGGCCACTTCTTCTAAAGCGTGGCGCAATTCGAGCACGTCAAACATCGCCTTGGGGTTGTTGCGCAACAGTTCGATCAGCGGATCGGTCAAGGCCGGCGCGATGACATCCATGACGTAATGGCCCCCGCCCCGCCGGCTTTGCAACAGACCGCGCGATTTCAAGGTCGTCATCGCCTCGCGCAGCGACGGGCGGGAGACGTTGAGCTGCTGCGCCAGCTCCCGCTCCGGCGGCAAGCGTTCGCCCGGTTTTAACACGCCTTCCAGAATCAACTGCTCGATCTGGCTGACGATGGCGTCCGAAACTTTCGGCGGATTAATGATTTCGTAGTGCATCGACTTTTACTCAATGAAATCCTATACACCGCTTAATTGTGCCATCCCGCACTCGGTTAAGACACCGTGTCGCTAAGGTAGCCCACGCTTCCCGTTACAGAGTAGCAAACTTTTTGGTCAGACCACATGACCAAACCGTTGCAAACCGAAAAACAAGCTGCTATAAATTGGTCAGACCATCTGACCAAGATGGCGGACCCGCAGAGGTCCGTTCGCAGCAACTATAATAAATACAATAAGAAACCGCTTCCCGACTGGCGAAGAGCGCCAGCGGAAACGGCATAACCCCAAAAGTTGGAGAAGAACGCGCGATGTCCAATCGTCCTGAGAAGGTGTATTTTTTTGGCACCTGTCTGATTGACCTGTGTTTTCCCCGAGCGGGAATGGCCGGCATGGAACTGCTGCAACGCGAAGGCATTCAGGTCGTCTACCCTCAAAGCCAATCCTGCTGCGGCCAACCCGCCTATAACTCCGGTTTTCCGGACGAAGCCCGCAAGGTGGCCCGCCAACAGTTGAAAGCCTTCGCCAAGGATTATCCGATCATCATTCCGTCCGGCTCCTGCGGCGGGATGCTCAAGCATCACTATCCCAAATTGTTCGCCGATCAGCCCGAAGCCGCCGAGGCGCAACGCTTCGCTGGCCGGGTGTTTGAATTGAATGAATTCCTGGTCAAGGTGCTCGACCTCAAGCTGGAAGACAAAGGGCAGCCGATCAAAGTCACCTGGCATTCGTCCTGTAGCGCCCTGCGCGAGATGAAGGTCATCGATCACGCCAAGTCGTTGCTGCGGCAACTCAAAAACGTCGAATTGATCGAACTGCAACGGGAGCGCGAATGCTGCGGCTTCGGCGGTTCCTTCTCGGTCAAGCAGGCCGATATTTCCTCGGCGATGGTCGCCGACAAGGTGGCGGACATCGAGCAAACCGGCGCGGCGGTGGTGCTGTCGGGCGATTACGGTTGCCTGATGCACATCGGCGGAGCGTTGAAGCACCGCAACAGCCCGATTCCCGCCAAGCATGTCGCCGAATTTCTGCTGGAGCGCACCTGATGACTGAGATCGCGGTCGATTTTCCCAAGAATTTCAAAAAGGCGCTGGACGACGGCCAACTGCGCCGCAACCTGCGGGCGGCGATGGACACGCTGGGGCTGCGCCGCCGCAACCTGTTTTCCGACGTGGAGGCTTTCGAGCGGTTGCGGGCGCGCGGCGACGCCATCCGCCAGCGGGCGCTGCGCCAGTTGCCGGAGTTGCTGGAACGCCTGGAGAAAAAATGCACCGCAAACGGCATTCAGGTGCATTGGGCGGAAACGCCGGCCGAGGCCAACGCGATTTGCCTGGAGATCATCCAGCGCCACAACGCCACCCGCGTCATCAAGGGCAAGTCGATGGTCTCCGAGGAAATGCACCTCAACCATTTTCTGCACGAACGCGGCATTGAGGCGCTGGAAACCGATCTCGGCGAGTACATCATCCAACTGGAACACGAAACGCCCTCGCACATCATCGTTCCCGCCATCCACAAAAACCGCGACCAAATCGCCAAGTTGTTTCACGAAAAAATTCCCAACACCCCTTACACCGAAGTAGTCGAGGAGTTGAACGCTATCGCCCGGCAGGTGTTGCGCGAGAAGTTTTTCGCGGGCGAGGTCGGCGTCAGCGGGGTCAATTTCGCGGTCGCCGAAACCGGCACGCTGTGTTTGGTGGAAAACGAGGGCAACGGCCGGATGTGCACCACCGCCCCGCCGGTGCACATCGCCATCATGGGCATCGAAAAGGTGCTGGAGCGGCTGGAGGACGTGCCGCCGCTGTTGCGGTTGCTGACCGGTTCGGCCACCGGACAGTTGATCACCACCTATTTCAACATGATCAGCTCGCCGCGCAAGCCCGATGAGAAAGACGGCCCCAAGGAAGTGCATCTGGTGTTGCTCGATAACGGCCGCTCCAAAATCTGGGCCGATCCCGATCTCAGGCACACCTTGAAGTGCATCCGCTGCGGCACCTGTCTGAATCATTGCCCGGTTTACACTCGCCTCGGCGGCCACGCTTACGGCTACGTCTATCCCGGCCCCATCGGCTCGATTCTGACCCCGCAAATCGAAGGCTTGAAAAACGCCGGCGCGATGGCGACCGCCTCCACGTTTTGCGGGGCGTGCGAGGAAGTCTGTCCGGTCAAGATTCCGATCACCGACATCCTGCGCCGCTTGCGCGTCGAATCCTACGACAAGGACGAAACGCCGAATTCGGTCAAGGATCACGGCTACAAGTCGAACGCGACCGAGAATCTGACCTGGAAGGGCTGGGCGTTCAGCAATGCCGAACCCTGGTTCAACGCGCTCAACGCCAAGCTGTTGGGTCTGGCGGGGCCGCTGCTACCCAAGTTGCCCGCCGTCGGCATTGTGAAAAAATGGAGCCAATCCCGCGCTTTGCCGCCGTTCGCCACCAAAAGCCTACACGTTCTCGCCAAGGAAAAGGGGATCCGCGATGAGTGAAGCCCGCGCTAACATTCTGTCCCGTCTGCGCGTCACGGCCCGGCCGGTCGCGTCCGTCGCCGAACCCGAAGCGCCGGCCACGCCGGAATTCAGCCGCGCCGATAAGATCGCGCAATTGAAGCAGCGCATGGAAGCGATGCACGCCGAGGTGATCGTCAGCGAGCGACAACAGTGGCTGGCGACTCTAAAGGATGTGCTGCGCCGCCGCTCGCTGAACGGCCTGCTGCACGGGCCGCGTAGCCCCCTCGGCGTCAAGCTGGCGGAAAGCTGGGAAGACAATCTGCCGCCGCTGGTCGCTTACGACCAAAGCGTCGAGCAATGCAAGGAGCGGCTGTTTTCCATCGACGCCGGCATCACCTCGACCCAAGGCGCCATCGCCGATGTCGGCGCGCTGATTCTGTGGCCGACCGCCGATGAACCGCGTTTGATGTCGTTGGCTCCGCCGCTGCATATCGCGGTGCTGGACGCCGATAAGATTCACGACTCCCTGGCGTCCGCCATGCGCCAGGAACGTTGGGCGGAAGGGATGCCGACCAACGCCTTACTGATCTCCGGCCCGTCCAAGACCGCCGATATCGAATTGGTGCTGACCTTCGGCGTGCACGGTCCCAAGGAATTGGTGGTGCTGATTCTTAACGATTGATCCAAGGGTTAGGTGTTAAGCGCCATGGCTATCAACCTCAGAATCGCCAACAGCAATGACGCTTCTGAAATCGCCACGCTCACTCAAGAACTTGGGTATGGGGTCTCAGAAAAAGAAACCCTTGAATGGTTATCCGTACTGCTTGGCTCCAATACCCATCAGGTTATCGTGGCGGCTGACAATGATAGCCGTTTATTGGGCTGGATCGTTGTAGAGCAGCGATTATCACTAGAAGCCGGCCTCAAAGCGGAAATTAGTGGTCTCGTTGTTCGGGCTACAGCACAGCGTAGTGGCGTAGGCCGTCAGCTCGTGAGCGCCGCCGAGGAGTGGGCAACAACGATGGGTTTAGCACAAATTCAGGTGCGTTCTAACATCCTTCGCAAGGACTCCCATCCGTTTTATTTAAGTCTTGGCTACATGCATAAAAAAACGGCGCATAGCTATGCAAAAGGGTTGCAGCTTACCTAATAAGAATTGCAGCCGAACCCGATAACAAAACAGCGCGCCGCATCGCACGACGCGCACACCACCAAAGAGGCTGAACCACCGATGTCCCCGACGGCCTACGACAGTCTGCACCGCGACCTGCAAGCGTTCATTCCCGCGTCGCGCCTGATCACCGACCCGCTGCGCACGCTCGCCTACGGCACCGACGGCAGCCTCTACCGGCTGATTCCGAAGCTGGTGGTCAAGGTGGAAAACGAAGACGAAATGCGGCGGATTTTGGCGCTCGCCCACCAGCACGCAACGCCGGTGACGTTCCGCGCGGCGGGCACCAGCCTGTCGGGCCAAGCCGTCACCGACTCGGTGCTACTGCAATTGGGCGATGGCTGGCGCGGCTGGAACATCGGCCCCGACGCCGCGACCATCCGCCTACAACCGGGCCTGATCGGCGGCCATGCCAACCGCTATCTGGCCCCGTATCGTCGCAAGATCGGCCCCGATCCGGCTTCGATCAACACCTGCCAAATCGGCGGCATCGCCGCCAACAACGCCAGCGGCATGTGCTGCGGCACCGCCCAAAACAGCTATAAAACGCTGAAAAGTATGCGGGTGATGCTGGCTGACGGCGCAGTGCTGGACACCGATGACCCCGACAGTCGTGACGCCTTCCGCGCCAGCCACGGCGCGCTGCTGGAGCGGCTCGACGAACTAGGCCAACGCACCCGCGCCGACGCACCGCTGGCCGAGCGCATCCGCGCCAAGTTCAAGATCAAGAACACCTGCGGCTACAGCCTCAACGCGCTGGTCGATTTTGCAGACCCCTTCGAGATGCTCCAGCATCTGATGATCGGCTCGGAAGGCACGCTGGGCTTCATCTCGGAAATCACCTATCACACGGTCGAGGAACACAGCCATAAAGCCACCGCGCTGATGATTTTTCCCGACATCAAAATCGCCTGCGAAGCGGTGGCAACGTTGAAAAGCCAGCCGGTGGCGGCGGTGGAGTTGATGGATCGGGCCTCGATCCGCTCGGTGGAAAACAAGGCCGGAATGCCGCCGTATTTTAAGACCCTGCCGGAAGCTGCGGCCGCGCTGCTGGTGGAAACCCGTGCGATGGATGCGGACAATCTAAGCGCTCAAGTGGCGGCGATCACCGCCAGCCTGACCGCGACCCCGACCCTGTTGCCGTTTCAATTCACCGACCGACCCGAAGAATTCACTCAACTGTGGGCGATCCGCCAGGGCCTGTTTCCCTCGGTCGGCTCGGCGCGGGCGACCGGCACCACCGTCATCATCGAGGATGTGGCGGTGCCGGTGCCGCAACTGGCGGCGATGACTTTGGACTTGCAACGGCTGTTCGACCAGCACGGTTACACCGGCTCGATCATTTTCGGCCATGCGCTGGAAGGCAATCTGCACTTCGTCATCACCCCCAATTTCGCCGATCCGACGGAAACCAAACGCTACAAAAATTTCATGGACGATGTGTGCAAGATGATCGTCGAGCGCTACGACGGTTCGCTGAAGGCGGAGCACGGCACCGGCCGCAACATCGCTCCGTTCGTCGAATTGGAATGGGGCCAGCAAGCTTATGGCTTGATGCGGGACATCAAGGCGCTGTTCGACCCGCGCAACTTGCTCAACCCCGGCGTGATTCTCAACGACGACCCGGAAGCGCATCTTAAAAATATCAAACCGATGGCGGCCGTCGATCCGCTGGTGGACAAGTGCATCGAATGCGGCTTTTGCGAGCCGAACTGTCCGTCTCGCGCCCTCACCCTCTCGCCGCGCCAGCGCATCGTCGGCCTGCGCGAGATGGCGCGGCTGCGCGCCGTGGGCGAGGATGCCAGCCGGTTACAACAGCTCGCTGATGCTTACGAATATCAAGGTATCGACACCTGCGCCGCCGACAGCCTGTGTTCGCTGACCTGTCCGGTCGGCATCAATACCGGCGCGATGATGCTGAAGAAGCGTGAGGAACGGCGCGGCGCGCTTAGCCGCTGGGTCGGGAACCGGGTCGGCGGGCAATTCAGCGCTGTCACCGCCCTCACCCGCGCCGGTCTGGCCGCCGCTAACTTCTCACAGCGCCTGCTCGGCGACAGCGTACAAGGCGCGATCACCGGCGCGTTTCGCAAGCTCTCGGGCGACCGGCTGCCGCTGTGGAACCGCTATATGCCCTCCGCTGGTGCGTTGCCGAATCTGGAACCAAACCCAAAAGCCGAGCGGCCGCGCGTGGTGTATTTCCCCAGTTGCGCCAGCCGCAGCATGGGGCCAGCACAGGGCGATCCCGAAACCGACGCCTTGCCGGTCAAAACCGCCGCGCTACTGCGCAAGGCCGGATTTGAGGTGATTTTGCCGGAAGATCGTGGCGCGCTCTGCTGCGGCCAACCGTTCGCCAGCAAGGGCCTGCCGGAACAGGCCGAGGCCAAGCAGCGAGCCGTCGAGCAGGCGCTGCTAAAAGCGAGCCGCAACGGCCAAGACCTCATCGTGATCGACACCAGCCCCTGTTCGCTGCGGCTGAAACGCAACCAAGCGCAATCGGGACTCCAGGTGCAAGACATCACCGAATTTCTGCACGATGTCGTGTTGCCACGATTGACGCTGCGCAAGCTGCCGGAAACCGTCGCCCTGCACCCGACCTGTAGCACCACCAACATGGGCTTGCAGATCAAACTCAAAGCCATCGCCGACGCCTGCGCCGAAAAAGTCGTCATCCCCGACCGGGTAACCTGCTGCGGCTGGGCCGGCGACAAGGGCTTCACGCTCCCGGAACTGAACGCCAGCGCGCTGCGGGATTTAAAGGCGGCGCTACCGGATGAGTGCCAGTCCGGCTATTCCACCAGCCGCACCTGCGAAATCGGCCTGTCCCTGCATAGCGGCCGCTATTACCGATCCATCGTCTATCTGGTGGATCGCTGCTCCCAGCCTGACACCAGCTAGTTTCTTAGTCCTTTCAGCTTCTTAAGGATGCTCGCGCGAGTGGGTAGGGGGTTTTTGCGCCCGCGATTCCGCCCGCCGAGATTTCAGGAAGAAAAACAAAAGCGTCATTCACCTTTTCAACCACCCACCGAGGAGTTCGATCACGATGTCAACCTGGACTCAGGTTTACGCGCCCTTAGGGGGCAGCCTCTGGCTGTCGGCCTTGGTCGCCGCCATTCCGATCATCTTTTTCTTCATCGCGCTGGCGGTGTTGCGGATGAAGGGCCACATCGCCGCCCTGATCACGGTGGCGCTCGCCATCGCCGTCGCGGTGGTGATTTATCAAATGCCGGTGTCGATGGCGCTGGCGGCGACCGGTTACGGTTTTCTCTACGGCTTGTGGCCGATCTCCTGGATCATCGTGGCCGCCGTGTTCCTCTACAAACTCACGGTCAAGACCGGTCAGTTCGAAATCATCCGCTCGTCGGTGCTGTCCATCACCGGCGACCAGCGCCTGCAAATGGTGCTGGTCGGCTTCTGCTTCGGCGCGTTCTTGGAAGGCGCGGCGGGCTTTGGCGCGCCGGTAGCCATCACGGCCGCGCTGTTGGTCGGCTTGGGCTTCAATCCACTCTACGCCGCTGGTTTGTGCTTGATCGCCAACACCGCACCGGTCGCGTTCGGCGCGCTGGGCATTCCCATCACCGTCGCTGGCAAGGTCACCAGTACCGATCCATTCCTAATTGGGCAAATGGCGGGCCGACAACTGCCGCTGCTGTCGCTGTTCGTGCCGTTTTGGCTGGTGTTCATCATGAATGGCTGGCGTGGTATCCGCGAAACCTGGCCAGCGCTGTTAGTAGCGGCGGCTGCCTTTGCGCTGACCCAGTATTACACCTCGAACCATTGGGCATACGAACTGCCCGACATCACCTCCGCCCTGGTCAGCCTGGTCGTGCTAACGTTGTTCCTGCGCTTTGTCTGGCAACCGCAGCAGGACTTCGCCTTTCAGGGCAACGGCGGCGGTGTCAGCGCCGCGGATCATCGCGCCCAATCGCAATACACCCTCGGTCAAATCCTGAAAGCGTGGTCGCCGTTTATCATCCTGACCATCATGGTGACGATTTGGACGCTACCCTCGTTTAAGGCGTTGTTCGCCAAGGGCGCGCCGCTGGAGTCTTGGGTGATGAGCTTCCACATCCCCGGTCTGGACAAGCAGGTGTTGAAAGACGTGCCGATCGTCAAGGCGGTCTCGCCGTATGAGGCCGTTTACAAATTTGACGTACTCTCCGCCACCGGCACGTCCATCCTGTTGGCGGCAGTGATCAGCGCCTTCGTGCTTGGCGTCAACATCAAAACCTTCTTCACCACCTTATGGGAAACCTTCGTGGAATTGGCCCGACCGATTTTCACCATCGGCTTGGTGCTGGGTTTCGCCTTCATCGCCAACTACTCCGGCGTGTCCTCGACGCTGGGGCTGGCGTTTGCCGCGACCGGCGCGCTGTTCCCGTTCTTCTCGCCCTTCCTGGGCTGGCTCGGCGTGTTTCTGACCGGCTCCGATACTTCCAGCAACGCGCTGTTCGCCAACTTGCAGCAGGTCACGGCCCAACAGATCGGAGTCGATCCAACCCTCACCATCGCCGCCAACACCACCGGCGGTGTGACTGGGAAGATGATTTCGCCGCAGTCCATCGCGGTGGCCTGCGCGGCGACCGGACTGGTCGGCAAGGAATCCGATCTGTTCCGATTCACCTTGAAGCACAGCCTGTTCTTCGCGGTCATCATCGGCATCATCACTTACATGCAGGCTTATTACCTGCAATGGATGATCCCCCTAGCGGCGCGGTAACTTGCCAGACAGCGGTTTGCGCCGACTGATAGAGGGCCGTGCGGAGCGCGCATCGGCCCTCTTAACTTTTTATATCATTGCTGCTCCATGCGATTGCTCGTACCGGAAAAACCGTAACAAGCAGCCGCTATGCATCCATCCCAAACAGGCGGAAGGCGCGAGACGCTGTCTGCGTTTCGCGCCTTCCGCCGAGCGGACCTACCGCCACCCGCTAGCGGGTCTTCTGGATGGTGGCTTGGGTGACGCCCCGATCGTCACCGATCTCCAAGCCGACGGTCACCGGATTTTGAAGGCCAAGGTCGCCAAGGTCGCCACCTTGGAAGGCGGCCTGAAAGCCTTAGCGGTTCGTCCGCCTTGATTCGCGGATCTTTGCGCGCCCCTAATACGATTCCGAACAGTTGCTTGATGATAGATTCCTTAGTTATCGCGTTCATCAGATATCATCAGCCGTTCCTGTGCCCATACACGCATTGAAGCCGGCCAATTCCATATCCGAATATCCGTTTCTTTGTTCCTCCTCCTACCAGGAAGGCCATCTGAATTTGTGCGACAACGCCATGAAATAGCGCTGAAACAAATTACCGATCAAGTGAAATCATCCAGAAACAAAGCACCGAAATACTATGCTCAACCCTTTGAATTGAAAGAATGTAATTTCATCGACAAAGCAGTCTGAGGAAAGCGCTCATGGGTCTACGCCTGAAATTCAATTTGGTTTTACTGTTGGCTTTCCTCATTGGTTTGGGACTGACAGCCCATTTGAGCAATAACCTTCTCAAGCAGAACGCCCGCGAAGAAGTGCTTCAGAGCGCCGGCATCATGATGGAAAGCGCACTCAGCGCCCGCACTTACACCGCCGAACAAATCAAACCGCTGTTGACCTTGCAAATGAAACGAGCGTTCCGGCCGGAGACCATATCCGCTTATGCGGCCAAGGAAACTTTCAAGGCGCTGCGCGTCAAGTTTCCCGAATACTCCTATAAGGAATCGGCGCTCAATCCGACCAATCCCAACAATCGGGCCACCGACTGGGAAGCCGATATTGTCCGCGAATTTCGCGACAATCCCGACCGGAAGGAACTCGTGGTGGAGCGCGACACGCCGACCGGCCGGATGCTCAATTTGGCTCGGCCGTTGCGCATCAACGACGAGGGTTGCTTGACCTGCCACGGCAAACCTGAAGAAGCACCGAAAACCTTTACGGATCTCTACGGCGTCAACAACGGTTTCGGCTGGAAGATGGAGGAAATTATCGGAGCGCAGATCGTCACGGTGCCGATGGACGTGCCGTTGGCGCGGGCCCAGAAAGCGTTCACCACGTTCATGATTCTGTTGGGCGGCGTTTTTCTGTTTCTGCTGATCCTCCTTAACATCCTCCTCCATTTCGTGGTGATTCAACCGGTGGTGCGGATCGCGCACATGGCCAACGAAGTCAGCTTGGGCAAACTGAGCGTGTCGGAGTACGTGCGTTCGGGCAGGGATGAAATTTCCTCGCTGTCGCAATCGTTCAATCGGATGCGGCTGAGCTTGGAAAACGCCATGAGAATGCTGGGCGAGTGAGCCTTTGCTATCGCGTCGTTCGACCCAAAAACGACTTTTTCAACAGCTCCCACCGAGCGGTTCAGACCGAAATAACCGGCCCAAATGAAATTTTCATTATCTTTAAAACATCACAACCGCTGAACGATCTCCTCCGCCATTTGGCGGGTGGTCAGCGTGCCGCCGAGATCGGCGGTACGCGCTCCGGCGGTGATGGCGTCGTCCGCCGCCTTCTCGATGGCGGCGGCTTCGGCTTCCAAGCCCAGCGAGTGCCGCAACAGCAGCGCGCACGACAAGATCATGCCGATGGGATTGGCGATGCCTTTGCCGGCAATGTCGGGGGCCGAGCCGTGAATCGGCTCGTATAACCCGACCCGACCCGCGCCCAGGCTGGCGGACGGCAGCATCCCCATCGAACCGGCCAAAACGGAAGCCTCGTCGGTCAAAATATCGCCGAACATGTTTTCCGTGACCATTACATCCATTGAGGCAGGACCGGTAATCAATCGCATGGCGGCGGTATCGACCAGCACATGATCCAGACTGACATCCGCATTCGCCGCGCCGACCTGGACGGCAAGCTGCCGCCACAACCGTGAGGATTCCAGCACGTTGGCCTTGTCGACCGAGGTGACTTTTTTCTTGCGACCTTTCGCCAGCTTGAAAGCCAGTTCCAGCACCCGGCGAATTTCGTAATCGTAATACTCCAAAGTATCGACCGCCCGCTCGCGGCCATCTTTAACATCCCGCCCCTTTGGCCAGCCGAAATACAGGCCGCCAGTCAGTTCGCGGATCACCAGAATATCCACCCCTTGCAGCTTTTCCGGCTTGAGCGGCGAGGAGTCGATCAGGGACGGATGCACCTTGACCGGCCGCAGGTTGGCGAACACCCCTAAGCCCTTGCGCAAGGCCAACAAACCCCGCTCCGGGCGATCCTTGGCGTTGGGGTCATCCCACTTCGGCCCGCCCACCGCGCCCAGCACCACCGCGTCCGCCGCCTGGCAATCCGCCAGGGTTTCGTCCGTCAACGACGAACCGAACCGGTCGATGGAACAGCCGCCCATCAGCCGCTCTTGGTAGTTCCATTCGTGGCCGAACTTGCCGGCGAGCGTATCCAACACGCGGACGGCTTCAGCAACCACTTCCGGGCCGATCCCGTCGCCGGGGAGCAAGACAATTTTCGCTTTCATGATTTTTGTTTTCCCAAAGAATACCGTTGCGGAATGACTCAATGGGCTACCGACAGCCCGTACTCCACCGCATCGACCAGCGCTTGCCAAGAGGCTTCGATAATGTTGGCGCTGGCGCCGACCGTGCTCCACAGCCGCGTGGTGTTGCGGGTGTCGATCAAGACGCGCGTAATCGCCTCGGTGCCGTCCTGGCCGTCCAGAATGCGCACCTTGTAATCGGCCAGATTGAAGTCGGCGATCTGCGGGTAATGCCCCAGCAGCGCCTTGCGCAGGGCGATATCCAGCGCGTTGACCGGGCCGTTGCCCTCGGCGGCGGTGTGCAACACTTCATCGCCGACCCGCACCTTGACCATGGCTTCAGCGAAGATGCCGCGTCCCTGACGATGCTCGACGTTCACCAGAAAATCGATCAGTTCGAACAGCGGCTGGTAATCCGGCTGCTGGCGCTTGAGCATCATGGCGACCGAGGCTTCGGCGGCTTCGAAGGAAAAGCCGCGCGCTTCCAGTTCCTTCACATCGTTCAGCACGCCGACTACATCCGTCGAATCGCTGACAGCGACGCCGTGCTCCTCGGCCTTGCTCAAGATATTGGCCCGACCTGACAGCGCGGAGACGACGACTCGCATCTTGTTGCCGACCTGTTCCGGCGCGACGTGCTGGTAGGACTGCTCGCAGCGGCGCATCGCCGCGACGTGCACACCGCCCTTGTGGGCGAAGGCGCTCTTACCGACGTAGGGCAGATGGTCGTTGGGAGTGACATTGGCGACCTCATCAACAAAATGCGACAGCTCGGACAGTTTCTCCAAACCGCCCTCCGGCAAGCAGCGGCGCTTCATCTTGAGTTCCAGATTCGCCATGACCGAGCACAAATTGGCGTTGCCGCAGCGTTCGCCGACGCCGTTGATGGTGCCTTGGACCTGAATCGCGCCCTGGCGCACGGCGGTCAGCGCGTTGATGACCGCGCACTCGCCGTCATTGTGGGTGTGGATGCCAAACGGATGCTGGAGCGCTTCCTTCATCTCGTGGAGGATGGCTTCCACCTCCCACGGCAGGCTGCCGCCGTTGGTATCGCACAACACCAGGGTTTCCGCCCCGCCCCGAACGGCGGCTTCCAACGTTTCGAGCGCGTAGGACGGATCGGCCTTATAGCCGTCGAAGAAATGTTCGGCATCGTAAATGACCCGCCGGCCAGCAGCGCGCAGATGGGCGATGGACTGCTCGATGATGCGCAGGTTGTCATCCAAGGTCGTGAGCAGCACCTCGGTGACGTGCAGGTTCCAGGTTTTGCCGAACAAGGTGCAAACCGGGGTCCGCGCCTCCAAAAGCGCTTGAATGTTGGCGTCGTCTTCCGGCCCGCCCTTGACCCGGCAGGTCGAGCCGAAGGCGGCGATCAGCGCGTTTTTCCATTCGAGATCGCGGGCGCGTTCGAAAAATTCGGCGTCCTTGGGATTGGAGCCGGGCCAGCCGCCTTCGATGAAGGCCACGCCCAGCTCGTCCAGCCGCCGGGCCACGCGGATCTTGTCGTAACCCGACAGGGTAAAACCCTCGCTTTGAGTCCCATCACGCAGGGTGGTATCGTAAATTTGAATGAGTGGCATAGAGTTATCTTCGGTCTTCAGCGGCCAACAGGGCTTTTCCAACAGCGGAATGGACTCCGATTCATCCATCGCATCAAGCGGGCAGGTGTGGTGCGAACAGCGCCGATTCGGAGGATCGGGTTACTGAATAAGCGGTGGATTTTCCCATACTTTCATACGAACAGGAAATTCAAGCGCGGACAATTGTCGCGCGGGAAATTGCATCAAAGCGGGGACTCCGCTATATCTGTTGCCGAACCCGCTCACTCTTTCGAGGGCACCTATGTCAAACCGCCTGCTGGTCCCGCTGACGGCTACTCTTCTGGCGCTCGCCCTGCTCGTACCGCCGCTCGTTCGCGCGCAAAACGCCAGCCAGCAGCTCGCCGCCGATAGCGTATTGGAAACCATCAAGAAACGCGGCTCGATCAAGATTGGCCTGTCCACCTTCGTCCCCTGGGCGATGCGCAACAAAAGCGGAGAGTTGATCGGCTATGAAATCGATGTCGCCAAGCAACTGGCCGAGGATATGAAGGTCAAGGCCGAATTCGTGCCGACCGCCTGGGACGGCATCATTCCCGCCTTGCTGGCCGGCAAGTTCGATGTGATCATCGGTGGCATGTCGATCACCCCGGAGCGCAATCTGACCGTCAATTTCACCCTACCCTACGCCAATTCCGGCATCCATTTGGTCGCCCACAAGGAGCTGGCGGCCGGTTTTAAATCCCTGGCGGATTTTGACAAGGCCGAAGTGGTCCTGGCGGTAAGGCGCGGGACGACCCCGGCCACCGCCGCCAAGCGGCTGCTGCCTAAAGCCACGCTGCGCCAGTTCGATGAAGACGCGCTAGCGCTACAAGAGGTGCTAAACGGCAAAGCCCACGCTTTCGTCACCAGCACCCCGACCCCGGCCTTCGAAGCTTTGAAACATCCCGATAACTTGTTCCTGCCAATCCCCGAACCCTTCGTGCAGGGCGCGGAAGGTTTCGCGCTGCGCAAGGGTGATCCCGACGCACTGAATTTCTTCAATAATTGGATTTTGTTGCGCCAACAGGATGGCTGGTTGAAGGAGCGCCACGACTACTGGTTCAAAACTCGCGACTGGGCCGCCCAGGTCAGCGAATAACAATAAGAGTGCCATCATGATCGTATCGGTCTGGAGATTTCTCTTTTGCTTGCTGGGTTTGTTGAGTGTTGCGGCAAGCTGGGCAGCGGACGACTTCACCACGCTCGCCCGCACCTTGTTGAACTCGGCCAGGGATTTGCCATTTCCGCGGCATTGGACAGCGTACCAAGTTTATGCTTCCAACACGCTGGACCTGGTCGCCTTCCAACGGCCCTATCAAAATGCGATCAACCAATTACCAGGCCCCATCAAACGTAGCGACGGGCCTTGGTTGGCGCCGATGCAAATGAAATCGGCACTCAATCGCTTCTTGAGCGCGCCACAGGGGGAATTCATCTATATCAGCGGCTGCCAGCCGCATGGTTGCAACCCCAGCGTCTCCGTCGTGTTCGATCCCGCCACGGGCAAGCTGGCTTTACTGCTGGAGAGGACCGAACCCTCCAAAACGCAGCGCCAGCAGCACTGGCTGGTCGGCGATTACACCCCGCCGATGGCCGCGCTATTGCGCGCCGTGCGGGCCGCCGAAAAAGTGGGCTACAACCGGCTGCCGTTACCTCTCCAAACACAAACTAAGGTCGTTGCCGCGCTGGCTCGATAAACCAGAGGTTGTCGGACGCCGCACCCTATTTCATTTCAAACCCGATACCCGCCTGAGATCGGACGGGTGACAAGACTTCGAAAACGCTGAACGAGAGAGTTTATGCGGCGCTTTCTGCTGGCTTTTATCGGAATCGGCTTGGCGCTCTATGGGGTGGTCTACTTACCGCCGGTGCGGGAACAGCTCATCAAGCCTTTTACCACGGGCTTGACGGCGCTGGCCGGCGGGTTGATCACGCTGTTTGGCGGACAAGCCTGGGTGCATGACAACGTGCTGACCATCCCCGGTTTCAGCGTCCGCATCCTCGATTTATGCAACGGCGTGGAAGCCACCTTGCTGCTGTGGACCGCCATGCTGGCGTTTCCGGCGCCGTGGCGTCACCGACTGGCCGGTCTTCTGGTCGGCTGGCTGGCGGTACAGGCTCTCAACATGGCGCGCATCATCAGTCTGGCGTATCTGGGGGTCTGGAAACCGGCCTGGTTTTACTGGGTGCACTGGTACGTCTGGGATGCGTTGATCCTGATGGACGTGCTGCTGGTCTTCCTGCTCTGGCTGCGCCGGTTGCCGCTGGAAACGACGCGGCATGTCCCGGCGGTTTGATCCTTTATTAGTCCGTTTGTTGCTCGGTGGCGCGCTTTGCCTGCCGGCGTGCTTGGGATTGTGGTGGTGGCTGGTTCGAGAACCGCTCGCGCGGGAACTCGGCCATGGCGTCGGCCTGCTCAGTCAATGGCTGTGGCCAGAATCGGTCCTGGGCGTCGGCCTGGACCGCGATCAGGGCCTGATCGTGAGTTTGCTGCCACCGCTGACCGACTCGGCTCGACTGTTCATGGCCTTGCCGCTACCGTTCAACCGCGCGACCGTGATCCTGCCGCTGTTCTGGGGCTTGACGCTGGCGACGCCGGGGCGAGGTCTGTCGCGTCGGTTGTTGTACGGCACCCTCGCCCTGCTGCCGGTGATCTGCATCATGGTGTTGCTGTACGTCCAATTTCAACTGGCGCTGTATCGAACCCATCTGCCGTTGCTGACCGAGCTGCCGCCCCCCGACTACGCGCTGGCGCTGCCCGACTCGCCGGTGCTGTACCAGCTGTGGGGATTGGGCCGGCAACTGGCGATGTTGGTGCTCCCCATCGTCGCGCCCCTGCTGGCTTGGCTGCTGCTGCATCAGCCCTATTTGCGCGGGGTCATCCTCGGCGCACTGATGCAGCGAGCCACGGGGGAAGCGCCACGGCGCGAGCCGCCGGCTGCGCCGCCCCCGGACTCAATGGGGTGAGGGCGCTTTTCCGCTGCCTGCTGTTGAGCGCCGCGCTGCTGGCCGGCTGTGACGACCCACGACAGGGACAATACCGGCTGGCGATGAAGCAGGTATTTCAACGCGACTATCAGGCGGGCGCCACGTTATTGACGACGCTGGCCCAGAACGGCCACGCGCCCTCCCAATTCCGCTTGGGATTCTTGTATCGCTTGGGTCTTGGCGTGCCGCGCAACCTGCGGTTGTCGGGTTACTGGTTCGAAAAGGCAGCCCGCCAAGGCGATGTGGGCGGCCAATATTGGCTGGCCGAATCCTACCGGCGGGGCGAAGGCGTGCCCCGCGCGCCGGAGTTGGCCTTTCAGTGGTTTAACCAGTTGGCCGAACGCGGCTACGCGCCGGCCCAATATCAAATCGCGCTGGCCTACGCCCAAGGTCTCGGCGTTTCAAAAAACGATTTGGCAGCCGTCGACTGGCTGCAACGAGCGGTCGCCGGCGGCCATGCAGACGCGGCCCGGCGGCTGGCGCGGGCCTATCGGGAAGGCGAACTGGGCTTGCCGCGCGACCCGCGACAAGCCCAGCAGTGGGAAGACAAGGCTCGGCCGACGCGATTTTAAGCCGCCGCGCGAGCAGCGGTTTCGGCCGCTTGCAGGGGTGGCCTCGCGCCTCTCAACCCTAACCGGGCGCGCGGCAGTCCACCACTTTGAACTCAACCCGTCGATCCAGCGCGTCTCGGGCATCGTCAGTCCCCGTACCGATCAAGGTTTCCTTCGAGCCCACGCCGTTGGCGATGGTGCGGTTGCGGAGCGCCGTCGCATCATTCTCCAGCTTGCCCTTGATGCTTTCCGCCCGCCGCAAGGATAAACGCTCGTTGATCGGTTCGGGGCCGGTGCGGCTGGTATGCCCGACCACCTCCAAGCATCCCGCGCGCGCTGACGTGCGCTGCGCGATCTGCCGCAACCACAGCGGATACGGTCCACTGACTTGCCGGTCCGGCCAGAAATCCGTCGAACCGGGTTTGAACAGAAACTTGACGGCCAGCCGTTTGTTGCTCAGCCCGTAATCGACGATCTTGTCGAAGGCCTGAGTGGCGTCATTGCGACGACCCAGTTTCCAACTGCTGAGATACAGGCCGTTGTAGACTCGCAATTGTTGGCCGTCCGGCGAGCGGAGCGCATCCTGATACAACCCCAGCGCTCTTTGATATTGCCGGTCGTTGTAGGCATCGATCGCTTCGCTGATCAGGGCGGCCGTGAGGATGCGGTCCGCGTAGGCCGCATTGATCGGATCGCCGGCCTTGGTGCCTTGGCAGGTCTTGATGTACGCCTCGGTGGCCGGGTCCGGCGTCCAGGTCGGACTATCGTTGAAATACGCGGTCGGAGTGATATCGACGCCTTCGGGCTTGGCCCGCGCGGTGCCCTTGGCAATGATCTTGCCCGACTTGAGATCGGCCAGCGCCAGACAGACGCGGAACGCCTCGCGCGCGCCTTCGGTTTTTCCGTCCTTGTTGACACCTGTGAAGGTGCCGACCAGCACGATGGGCGACTTGGCGACCGCCGCCGTCGAAAACGGCTGCACCGCGAACCGCGGATACTTCGCTTTGACCAGTTCGACCAAACGCGCTTCCATGGAGCGCGTGGCGACCGATTGCGCCCCTGACACGCCGTCGATCAACGGATCGATCACCAGCGTATAAGGCGCTGGCTCCTTGGCGTTTGCCTCCGGCAATTGGGCGCGGCTGAACAAGTCGTTCGCCGCTTTTAAAACCGCTTCGTCAAAGGGCACCGGTTGAACCGGCGGCGGGGCGGCGGCCGCCTGCTTCTGCTCGGCGGGCGGTGTCGTACAGGCCCATAACAGCGCGGCGAGCGAAAGCACGGCTAGGGAGCGCATGGGTTTGAGACTGCCGAAGCGCGATCGATTCATGGCTGACATTCCTCCTGTTCGGTGGCTGAAAGCGGTTCTCCGAGTTGCGCTTTGAGCAGCGCCTCCCGGCAATGGGTTTTCGGTCCTTTCTGGCGAGCGGGGCCAGCGAGTTCCGAACGGGGTTTGGCGGGTTTCGACGACGGGTTCAGTTCGGATTTTAAAACCGTGGTTGCCGGCGCTTTCGGGCGGACCCGAAGATTGGCCGGAGCGGGTTCGGAAAGCCCCTTTTCAAGGGCGCGGCGTTTGGCTTCTTCCGCGCCGCGGCGCTTGGCGTCCTCGACCGCCTGCCGTTTGGCCTCCTCGTCGATGGCCCGCCGGGCTTCGATCTCCGCCTGTTGGCGTTTGGTCTGCAAAAGATGATTCAGCGTCGCCCATCGCGGGTGACCGGACTGGATCAGAGCGAGCTGCGCCAAATAATCCCCAGCCAGCGGCAAATCGGCTTTGCGGATGGCGGCGGCGGCCAGCTCCGCATAGCGATCCGCAATCTGTTGCAGCGCGGCACGCACTCGGCCGGGATCGGGCGCCAAGGCTGCGATTTGATGGTAGCACGCCACGATTTCGCTGCCCTGTTGGCCGGTCAACCGGTCGAGCGGAAAGCGGTTGGCGCAATCTCGCAGCCGCTCGTCGATACGCCGGTCGGTCGCGATCGCCGCATTCGCCTGCCGGCGCAGATTCAACAGGTCGGGCTGTTCGGGAATCATGCGCAGCCCGTCCTCGATGCGTTTCAGGCCGTCCTCCAGCCGACCTTGCCGCAGTAATTCCCGCACCGTATCCACCAGTTGGGGAACGAGCTGTCGCTCTTTGAGTCGATTCTGAATCATCGTGCGCAACGTCGACAATTCCGGATGGTCGGGCGCTCGTTGCAAGCCCTGTTCGGCGGCTTGCAGGCCGCCTTCGAGATCACCGGCCTGCCAGCGGGCGCGCGCTTGCGCCAACAGTTGATCCGCCTGGCCGCGTCGCTCGCGCAGTTGTGGTTGCAGGGTTTGGCGCAAGACCAACAATTCGCTGTGATCGGGTATGAGTCGCAAGCCTTCCTCGACGCGCTGCAAACTCTGTTCAAACGATCCGTCACGCTGGTTTTGCCGGGCCTGCTCCAGTAAATCAGCCGCGCTCCGATAGCGTTCGACCCGCTCGCGCAAGGCCAGGAGACGGCCATCCTCGGGCGAAGCCGCCAAACCCAATTTGACTAGCTCCAGGCTTTGCGCGAATTCACCGCTTTGAAAATGTTTCAGCGCGAGCTGTTCGTAGCTGTCGACCGGTTGCCGGTTCAGGGCCAGATAAACGCCACCACCGACGATCATGGCCAATAGCGAAAGCCCGCCGATCAGCCCGCTTTTTTTCGAAGACAGCGCGTCGCTGAGGGTTTGGGGAATTTGAGCGGTATCGATCAGGTTACGAAAAGAGGGTCTAGACTCGGGATGGTCGAGCGCGTCAATGAGCTGATCGGCGGTTTCAAAACGCTCGGCCGGGGTTTTGGCCAGCAGCTTTTGCAACACGGGTTGGAACCGGCCGAGCCCATCGGGCAGGCGCGGCAGGGGCTGGGTACAGTGCATCATGGCGATGCTGATCACATCATCCGCGCGATAGGGCGGTTCCCGGACCAGCATTTCGTAAAACACGATGCCGAGACTGTAAAGATCGCTGCGGCTGTCCAGCGGCTTGCCGGTAATCTGTTCCGGACTCATGTAAACCGGACTGCCGATGGCGAGTCCGGGCGCGGTCAGTTGCGTGTCATCGGCATCCACGATCTTGGCGATGCCAAAATCGCTGAGCACCGCCGTGCCGTCCTGACGAAACAGGATGTTCTGCGGCTTGATGTCCCGGTGAATGACGCCGCGCCGGTGGGCGTAGGCCAGCGCGCCGGACACCGACTTGATGATTTCGAGCGCCCGTTCCGGGCTCAGCCCGCGTTCGATGTGTTGCGCCAAGGTCCCCTCAGGCAAAAACTCCATCGAAAAATACGAATGCGGCCCGTGCGAGCCAAAATCATAGATCGTAATAATTTGTGGGTGCTGGAACTGGGCGATGATCCGCCCTTCTTTGAGGAAACGATCGCTGAAGTGGGTGTCGTTGACTTGAGCGGATTTGATGACTTTCAAGGCGACCTGGCGGCCGAGCGATTGCTGGATCGCGAGATAGACGGTGGCCATGCCGCCTTCGCCGATCTTACGCACAATCGTGTAACCCGGAACCTCGATCACGACCGGAGCTTCCTTATCGCGTCAACCTGTTTGGGAGTCTTTATTGTGCGCTCGATCCCGGCAATTCACCAAGGTCGGACGCCTCGCGACGCACGGGGTTTAGCGCGGACGGCGGCATCCCGCCAGCAACCAGAACCAGGAAAGCAATTGTCCGACCAACGCCAGCCCGAACGCGAGCTGATAGCCCGTGTCAGCATAGCCGCCGCCCGCCGCCGGCCAGCGGTTGATGATCGCCCCCATCCCCCATTGGCCGGCGAAAGCCAGCACGAACACCAGCAGGTTCAGCGCGGTATTCACCCGCCCCGCCAGCTCCGGCGGAAAGGCTTGCGACAGAATGGCGTAAGTCAATACCGCGCTGGTGCCAAAAAACCCGAACAACACCCACAGCCCCAACAACGGGCCGACCTGGAACAGCAGCGCCAGTTGCACCAGCATGAACAACCCGATGCCGGCTGTCGCCACCGTTATCGGCCGCACTCCGAAGCGGGCCAAGCGATAGACCAATTGCCCCATGCCGAGAAAGCCCGCCACCATGGCCGCCGCCGTCCAGAACAGATAATCGGCGGCGGCGGCCTTGCTCAAGTCGGCCACGTCGCGCAACCAAGGCCCCGCCCACAAGCTTTGCACCGCCAAGAAGAAGGCCTGGGTCAACACGCTGTTGGGCGCGATCCGCCAGAACAACCGGCTGCGGAACACATCGGCGACGCCGCGCAACTGCGAACGCAGATCGCCCGCCGCCGTCTGGGGACCACGCTCCGGCACCACCAGCAGTAAAGCGAGCGCAAGCGCGACGCTCGACGCCGCCAGCGCCGCGAACACGCCCCGCCAGCCGATCAGTTGCAGGGCGGCCTCGACCGGCGCGGTGGCCGTCAAGGCCCCCAAACCGCCCGCCGCCAGCACCCAGCCGTTGGCCACCGGCAGCCGCTCGGCCGGCAACCACAATGCGAACGCCTTGAAGCTGGCCATCAAACAGGCCGACACCCCCAACCCGATCAACCCCCGACCGATGATCAGCTCCAGCGAACTGCTGCTGGCGGCGAACAGCCCGGCCCCGGCCGCCGCGAACAGCAGCAAGGCCGCTTCCACCCGGCGCGGTCCGAAGCGATCCAGCAAGACGCCCAACGGCAGTTGAAACGCCGCAAAGGTCAGAAAATAGACGCTGGTCAACAAACCCAGAGCGGTGGCGTCCAACCGCAACTCCGCCGTCAGATAAGGCGACAGCACCGCGTTGATGGTCCGATACAGATACGACAGAAAATAGCCGGCGGCAAACGGCAGAAAAATTCGCAACGCGAGCGCGGCCGACCCCGGCGCGGGCGCGGCGGTCATCGGCCCGGCGCCGCGCGGCGCGTCAGCCGGTAGGCTTTTTCCAGCAACCAAGTCAGGCCGCGCTCCCGCCAGCGGGATTCCTCCGCCAGCGCATCCCGCGCGCACAGCAGTTCCACGTCATGCCCCGCCCCGAACAACGCCCGGATTTCCGGCTCGGCGACCGCAAAGGGCGGACCCGCCAACAGCGCCTGATCGTATTCCAGCGTCACCAGCAGCGTGCGGATCCCGACCGGCAAAATGGCGTCCAGCTTGCGCGCGTACCCTTCGCGCATGGCCGGGGGCAAGGCGATCAGCGAGGCACGGTCGTAAACGCCGGCGATATCCGCCAGATGGCGCGGCTCCAAGGCGAAAAAATCGCCCAGCAATATCCGGATTTCGTCCTGCTCCCAAACCTCGAACACGCCTTCCCGCCAGCGGCGCGGCCGCAAGTGGTTTTCTTGGAAAAACCCCTCGACGGCGATCGGGCTGATTTCCACGCCGGTGACGGGATAGCCTTCACCCGCCAGCCACAACAGATCCCGGCTTTTGCCGCACAACGGCGCGAACACCCGCCGGCCCGGCGGCAGCTCCAGCCGGCCCCAGAATTGTTGGAGATGCACGTTGACAGCCGGCTGGTGAAAGCCGATCTCGGCGCGTTCCCAACGTTCGCGCCAGAAGCTTAACTCCATGACAGACCTCCGGATCTCACGCCTAAACCGGCCACCAGGCGCGCGGCGTGAGCAGCGCTCCCAGGCCCCGTGCAACATAGTACAAATCCCGGCCGGCGCTGCGCTGGCGGGCGTAGAAAGCGTCGCTCATCAGCCGTTCTTCGCGCGGGGCGGACGGCGGCAACAGCAACTGGGTCGGCCCGATCAATCCCGCCGGCGCCTGATCGCCCAGCCGCTCCCACTCCTCCAGGCGTTCGGCCGCCTGGTCGGGGGTCAGCGCGTCCGTACCCACGACCCGCAGATCGCCGCTCGCGACCGCCAACAAGCGCGGCAGAAACCGCAACACCGGGATCGAGGTCGCCCATTCCCAAGCGCTGAATTCCCGCCGCCGGCGCACGCCGAACTCATCGAATTCCAGGCGGTTGCCCCGCAGCCGCACCGCGCGCAACGGCTGACGGTGATTCTCGGCCAGCGCGGCGAGCAACGCCAGCGGCCACAACGGCAGTGATGCGGCCAGCAGCAGCAGGCCGCACAACCGGTTTACCGGCTCGGCGATGAAACGGCTCAAGGTGGTCTCACCCAAATCGGCCAGCAAAAACGTCTCGGCCACCGACAGCACCGCGTCGATGTCCACCCGGATCAGCCGGTTGCCCTGCACGATGGCGTTACGCACCTCCACCAGTTCGCCGATATAGGTATCCGGCAGCACCACGCTGTCCCGCAGAATGGCGAGCCGGTCCACGATCGCCCGATTGCCGACCACCACCTCGCCGTGGAATTCGGCGCTGGGGTCGATCCGGCAACCGCGACCGACCCACGCGATCCCCTCCCGCAGGCTGCGCGGCGAGAGCTGGGAGCGCAAGCCCACGGTCAAGCCGAGGGCAACCTGCCGGCCCGGCACGATCAACTCCGGAATGCGCCCGGCGGCCGCGTCGAGATTGGCCCGGTGATACGCCCTCAACGAATCCAGACCATTCACTGTGCCCGGCAGTTCCACCACCGGCCACACCGGCGCGGCGGCCTCCGGCGCGCCGTTCCAGCGCAACCACTCCAAACCGCCTCGACCACCTCCTTGATGCAGACAAAGGCTGATCGGCTGCTCCAGGGTTTTGCCATAGACGACCGGACCGGCCGTTTCGCGGGCGGCTTGCAGGAATTGGGTCAGACTGAGGCCGTAAAGCATATCTCCCCGCAACGCCAGCACCGCGCCAGCCAAGCGGGGCTGACTCAAATCCAACACCTCGTCGGGATCGGCCTCGCCTCGGGTCAGGATATAATCCAGTCGCATTCCCCAGCGGCTGCCATCGCCGAACGCCGCCCGCACTTCCTCGGCCTGCGGTGAAATAGCGACCAGCGCCTGCCGCAAACCAGCGGCGGCCAGCCTTTCCAGCACATGCTCCAAGACCGCTTTACCGACCACCGGCAACAAGGCCACACAGGATCGGTCGGTCAGCGGCTGCAACTCCCGGCCCAGCCGGTCGGCCAAAATCAATACCTGCACGAGCTAATAGGCCCCCCGCCCCAACAGTACCGCCGGCACGGTCTTGAGCAGAATTTGAATGTCTTGTCGCAGCGAGGACGACTCGATATAGCGCACGTCGAGCTTGACCTGCTCCGGGAACGGAATATCCGAGCGTCCCGAAACTTGCCAAATGCAGGTGATGCCCGGAATGACTTCCAGCCGCCGGCGGTCGGCCAGCGAGTATTTGTCCACTTCGCTCGGCAGCGCCGGACGCGGCCCCACCAGCGACATGTCGCCCACCAGCACGTTCCAGAACTGCGGCAGTTCGTCGATGGAAGCGCGGCGGATGAAGCGGCCGACGCGGGTGATGCGCGGATCGCGTTTCATCTTGAACAGCACGCCGCCGGCCGACTCGTTGCGGGCCAGCAGTTCCGCCTTACGGGCCTCGGCGTCGACATACATCGACCGGAACTTCCACATGGAAAACAGCTTGCCCCAGCGCCCGACCCGGATTTGCCGGAAGAAGATCGGTCCTGGCGATTCCAACTTGATCAGCACCGCCACCACCAGGAACAGCGGCGCCAACAAAAGCAGCAGTTCCAGGGACACCACGATATCCAGCAGCCGCTTGAAGACGTAGGTGCTGCCGATCACCGCTTTCCAGGTCGAGCGTTTGATCTGAAAGCGCAACTGCCGCCCGAAACCGTCGGGCCGCACTTGGCCGTATCGGTTCAACAATGCCTCGCGCAGCGTCGGATCGGGTTCGAACCAACGGTCGGATTGTTCGCTCATCGCTTCGCTTCCCGGCGGGCCTGCCGCCACACGCGGTAGAGAAATAACGGATTGCCGAGCAGGTAGCGCCGCCACATCCGCCCCGGCTCCTGAGCGAGCCGCCAGACCCATTCCAGGCCGATTTCGCGCAGCCACAACGGGGCGCGGGGAATCCGGCCGGAATAGAAATCGAACAGCCCACCTACCCCCAGCCGCACCGGCGGCCGCAAGCGCTGGTGGTGCTCCGCCAGCCACAGTTCCTGGCGGGGCACGCCGAACGCCACCAACACGAGATGCGCCCTGGAGTCATTGATCCGCTCGATGATGGCGTCCTGCTCGCTCGAATCGAAATAGCCGTGCTGGACTCCGGCAACGACCAGCGCCGGATAGCGTTGCCGCATGTTGGCGGCGACCTGTTCGGCCACCCCCGGCCGCGCGCCCAGCAAAAACAGGCGCAGACCTTCGCGAGCGGCACGCTCGCACAAGCGCGGGAACAGATCGGTGCCGTTGACGTTGGCGGCCAAACCCACACCGAGCATCCGGCAGCCGATTTTCAGGCCGATGCCGTCCGGCAACACCCGAGCCGCGCTTTGCAGCACGGCCCGGTACCGTTCGTTTCGATAAGCGATGTTGAGGCAATCGGGGTTGACGAAAGCCAACAGGGACCCATTCCGAGGCTTTTCCCACGGGTCCGCTGCCCCGGTCAGCGGGAGCGCGGCGGCGCGCGCGACGATCCAATCGAGGGCTTCATCCATGGTGGTGTTGACGATGGGAACACCGAAAAAATCGAGCGAGGGCGGGGTCGGCCGGTCGCCGCCGCCCAACAGCAGGGCCAGCAGAGAACGCACGATCAAACCCAGGCTGCCGCGCAGGGACGCACGTTCGGCAAAGGCCCGATCCAGCTCGCTTTCAGGGTCGTGCGCGATGCCGGTCAAGCGCTGGAGCCGATAGGGAGAAAACAGGCCCGGCCGCACCGCGAAACGCCGTTCCGCCTCGACTGGCACCGCCGCCGCTTCTTCGAGCGTCAAGGGGCGCGGGCCGGCGAAGGCCATATCGCCGCGCAAGATATTGAGCAGCACCGCTCCTCCCCGTCCGACCGCCGTTCCCGCGAAAGCCAGCCGCTCGAAAGGTCGCCGGTCGCGGCCCAACAGCCGGCGGCGTTCGACCAGACGGCCGGTCTGGGTCAGGCCAAGCAACGCGCGCGCCAGCCACCAGGGCGCCAGCGCGCCGAGCAACAACAGTGCCAGCGCCAGATCGAACAACCTGACCGGCGCCGCACCTGACGGCGAATCCCCCTTCACCTCATCTCCCCCGAGCGCCGCAACCGCGCAAATTCTAGTTCGTCCCATCGCCGGCATTCGGCAAGCGCCATCCTTGCCAGCACCAATCCACGCCGGCCCCTGCCAACGCCCCGCTCCAACCAGGCTCCAACGGCAGACTCAACACACTCCATTCCTGACCCTCGGCATCGCGAAGGCGCAGCCGCCCCTCCGGTTGCCCGTCTTTTTGAAAACAAACCTCCAGCGTGCGCAACCCGCTGGCCAACCCGCCCCCCAAAGCCTTGGCAATCGCCTCCTTGCGGGTCCAACAGGTGAAAAACGCCTCCCGTCGCCGCTCGGCCGGCTGAGCCTGAAAGCACGCCAGCTCGCCCGAGGTGCAAATTCGGTCGATGATGGCCTCGTAGCGGACGGACCGGCCGTGACATTCCAAATCCGCGCCCACCGCGCGGCGGGCGACCGCATACAGCACGCCCTCCTCGCTGTGCGACAGGTTGAAACACAAACCGGCCCCCGCCTCCGCGCCCGCCAGGACGGGCTTGCCGTACCTGCCCTGCCTGAAGCGCAGCGCCGCCGCCGGCCGGTCGAGGTAGGCGGCCAACAACTCCCGCAACAGCCCCCGTCCGGCGATGAAGCGGTCGCTGTGCTCCGGGAAGCGAAACCGCGCCGCCCGTTCCAATTCATCCGCCGAAAGATGCGCGGATAACTCGGCCAACCGCTCGGTGGGCTGTCGCAAACTCGCCCGCCAGACCTGTACGTCGCCGCCATCCCAGCTCCCGGAAGGCGTTGCGGCCGGCCAGCGCCAGGATTCGCTCGCAATCCGTCGGTCATTCGGCTCCATCATCGTCCTTTCGGACGTTCGCTCAGCCACCATTACCACACCCCAGCCTCGGCCAACCTCCGCGCAACCAAAACGCGCATGTGCTTGGGCCGAGGGTTCTTTACAATAAACCTTTGGCCGATCGAGTCGCCGGCGCCAACAGGCCCCGCGCAACCGCCCACCACCTTCGCTTTAAGGGAGCGCCCGCATGTCCCACCGCATCGAAATCAAGGTGCG
Source organism: Candidatus Competibacteraceae bacterium (assembly GCA_016713505.1). NCBI lineage: Bacteria > Pseudomonadati > Pseudomonadota > Gammaproteobacteria > Candidatus Competibacteraceae > Candidatus Competibacteraceae bacterium. The sequence goes on from JADJPA010000001.1 coordinate 1,782,283, forward strand.
CGGTTATCATCTTGATTTATACCGCCACGTCAATAACGCTCGCTATCTGGAATTTCTGGAAGAAGCGCGCTGGAGCTTCCTGGAAAGTCAGGGCAGTCTCGATTTCCTTCAGGAACGCGGTTACACCTTCGCCCTGGTCAACATCAACATCAACTACCGTCGCGCCGCCTATATGGGCGAAACCCTGGACATCACCACCTCGGTAAAATCCATCGGCAACCGCAGTTGCGTCATGCGCCAACTCGTCACTCTCAAGGGCAGCGCCACGGTAGTGGCCGATGCCGATGTCGTCTTCGTCATCGTCGACACGCGCACCGAAAAATCGGCTCTTTTGGAAGGTGAGTTGCGGGCGGCGCTGGAGCGAATGGCCGCGGCAGGCCCAGCCTAGCGCTGTCGCGTTTCCCAACGCCAGGCGTGCTCGACGATGGTCGCCAGCTCCGCATAACGCGGCTCCCAGCCCAGTTCGGTTCGCGCCCGCTGAGAGTCGGCCACCAACCGCGCTGGATCGCCCGGCCGGCGCTCGCCGTACACGACGGTAAAATCCCGCCCGCTCACCTTGCGGGCGGTGTCGATCACTTCCCGCACCGAAAACCCGTTGCCGTTGCCTAAATTGTAAGCCGCGCTCGCCCCGCCCTCCCACAACCGTCGCAACGCCAGCCAATGCGCTTCGCACAGATCGGTCACATGGATGTAATCGCGAATGCAGGTGCCATCCGGGGTGTCGTAATCGTCGCCGAACACCGTAATGTTTGGCCGGCGTCCGCCAGCGGCCTGCAGCACCAGGGGAATCAGGTGGGTTTCCGGGTCGTGGCGTTCGCCCAACTGGCCTGCGGGATCGGCCCCGGCCGCATTGAAATAGCGCAGTTTGACCGCTTTTAACCCGTAGGCCAGAGCGTAGTCCTCCAGCATCTGTTCGACCATCCATTTGCCGCGTCCGTAGGGATTGATGGGATTTTTCGGATGCTCCTCATCGATGGGCGTGCGTACCGGCTCGCCGAATATCGCGGCGGTCGACGAAAAGATAAAGTGCTTGACCTGATGGGAGCGCATGGCGTCCAACAGAACCTGCGTCTTGAAAGTGTTGTTGCGATAGTACTTGGCCGGCTCGCGCACCGATTCGCCGACCTGAATGTAAGAGGCGAAATGCATTACTCCATCAAAACGGTCGGCTTTGAATAACGCGTCCAGCACGGCTTCATCGCCCAGATCGCCCAGCACGAACCGCCCGCCCACGACCGCATCGCGATAGCCGGCTGACAGATCGTCCAGCACCGTCACCTGGCAACCGCGCTGATCCAGCATTTTGACCATGTGGGAACCGATGTAACCCGCTCCGCCAACCACCAGTACGTGCATGTTTTTCCTATCCAGAAAGGCTGTCGCGGAAGGCGCGACGGTCGAGCGACAAGTCGGTCGTCACCGTTTCCGACGCCTGTCGGTCCGGCAGAAAACGGGCCATCAAAAAGCGGGGTGTTCGACGGGCGGATCCGCGCCGCTCGCTCCGACAGGACGAGCGGCTCAAGCTCGCGGCACGACGCCTTCAGGCGTCACGTCCCTCATGCATCCGTAAAAACCGCTCCATCAACTGCTCGATTTCCGCTTCCAACGCACTTCGTTCCTGCTCTGCCTGGCGATCTCGCGCCGCCATCTTCTCCTCAAGATCCCGCCGCAACCGATGGGCGTGATCCAACTGCTGGAGCAGATTCTGTTTTTCCTGCTCCCAGTTTCCAGATGGCGCCGCCTGAGCGCCCGAGCCGAGCGCCGTCCGCCGCTCGGCCTGCAAGCGCTCCAGTTGTTCGCGCAAGGATTTGCGCTCCGTTTCCCAGGCCGCCCGCCGCTGTTCCAATTCGGCGGAGGCTTCCGCTCGCAACTGCTCGGCCCACTGGGCGGCGTCGGGGGGTAACTGCTGTTGGGCGCGCGCTTTGTAGAGCGCCAAGCTATCTTCCAAGGTATTGAGTTGAACCTGCAACTCCAAACGCTCGCCTTCCCACATCTCCTGCTGTTGCTCCAAGCGAGCGCTCACCAGCGTCTTATCCCGCTGCAAGCTCTGTAACTGGTCTTCGATATGGGTGTTTTGCAGCAACAGACTTTGCAGTTGCCGGTCCCATTCGACCCGCTCTTGGGCAAACTGCTTTTGCAGGGCCGCTTTTTCCTGTTCGACGCGGGTCGTCGCATCGCGCAATCGCGTCGCTTCCAAAAGATGGCTCTGTCGGTCCCGCTCGTAACGGGCCTTCAGTTCGGCGTGTTGTTGGTCCAGGCTGCCGTGTAGCTCGGCGGTGCGGGTCAGTTCTTCTTCAAGACGCTTCTGTTGCAACAGCAGGACTTGGCGAGCCTGATAGGCGGTCGACTGTTGGTTGAGCAGCGTATTTTGCAGTTCGTTATTCTTGGCTTGCTCTTCCGCCAGTTCGTTCTGAATCCGGGCTTGATCGCTTTGCAAGGCCCGATACGGCAACAGCAAGATGATGGCGCCACCGGCCGCCAAGCCGATGATCGCTCCAACGACCAGAGACATGATATCCGTCATGATACATCATCCGCCTGTTTGACTTTTATCCTGGGGACCACCTGGCATGGACCGCGTTCGATCCTTCACCGCAATCCGTAGGCCAGCACCGCCGCGCCGACGCCGATCGCCGCCGCCCAAGCCGCGGCTTGATAAATCCGCCGCTGCGTGGCCTGTTTGGCCTCGCTTAAAAGCTGTTTGAAGATATGTTCCGCCACCAGGCTACCCGCCGTGTTGGCGCTTTCGTTTTCGGCGACAACTTGCTGGGCCACTTCTCGGGAGGTTTGCATGAGAGCGCCGTGCACCGACTCCTTCACTTGTTGGGTGGCCTCGGTCACCTTCGCGTTGAGCTGCTGCACCACCCGTTCGGACAGTTCTTGTAGTTGGCCCTCGCAGACCTGGGTCGTTATCTCCTTGGCCTGACGCTCCAAAAAGACTCGTCCTTCGCGCTGCAACGCTTCGAAACGCTCCTGTAACAGCGGCGGTAGTTGAGACCGGACCGCGTCCGCAACCGCGGCGTGAATATCGCTATCGGACGTGGGCGGCTGCCATTTGGCAAGTTGCGCCTCGCACTCCCGAGCCGCGATCCGGGCGCCGATCTGCTCTTGAGAAGCTTCCAAATCCCGCCGCAGCTTGGCGATGACATCGTTGATCAGCGGCAGTACCTGGGATTCAATGGCGTCGTAGACCACCAGTTCGGCTTTTTCGAGAGCGATCTTTTCGATCTGTTCGGTCGGCACCGGCTCGCCGGCCGGCGCGGCGGGCGAAGCAGCCGGCGGAAACATCGGAACGGCCAACGCCGCCGCCGCGTCGAACCGCTCGTTCATCTGCTTCAGCACGATGCCCAACGCATCCGGCGTCGCCGGTTTGACCAGGACGCCGATGGCGCCGGCCGCCCGGGCTTCTTCCTGATAGGCATGATCGTCCTTGGAGGTGTACATCGTCACCGGAATCGCCGCGGTTCCGGGTTCGCGCTTGATCTGCCGGACGGCGGCCACCCCATCCAGGCCGGGCATGGTGTGATCCATGAAAATCGCATCGGGGCGCTGGCTGCGCAGATAGCTCAGCGCCTCTTCAGCGGAATCGACCGTATCGACGGTCAAGCCAAATCCTTGCAACATCTTGCGCAACATCAAACGCGCGGATTTTGAATCATCTACGATAAGAACGTGTCGGACAGGCATAAACCCTCCTGGTTTTCTTTTCAGATTAACAGTTTTTGCAGGCGGAAAAAACAAGCGCTCCAAACGGAACTCGCACCTGCGAGACCGCGTTTGGAGCGCCCTCCGTCCGGGCCGGCGCGCAAATCCAGGCACCCGCGCGCCGCCGGCGATGGTCCGCGCCACCGCTTTGCTAACGGAGCCGGCTCAGGGCCATATTCTCGTCGTCGAAGATCGAAAAAATTTGCTGCAAGCGGGTCAGTTCGATCAAGGAGCGCACGGTCGGACTCGGATGCAACAAAACCACTTCACCGTTCTTGAGGCGGGCCGCCTTGAAGGTGGAGACCAGGACCGAAAGCCCGCTGGAATCCATGAAACCCACTTCGGCCAGATCCAAAATCAGCTTACCGCCTCCGCGCTCGACCGTTTCGAGCAAACGCTGGCGAACCTGCGGCACATCGGCCATGACCAGCCGGCCCGCCAAGGCGATAACATCAATACCATCGACCGTGCGATGCGTCACAACCATAGCGGATATCCTAGAAGAATTTTCAAGTAAAATAGCGCCTTTCCCTGAGTTACGATAGAGCAAGCCCCTGCGGTGACCCGCGCGCGAAAGCTCTTTCAAGCAGGCTTCGACCCCGTATCGCGCAGCAGCCGGTTCATGGTCAGAGTATTTTCCCCATCACAGACGTGATACTCGACCGAATCCATGCAAGACTTGATGATGGCCAAACCCCGGCCGCGCAGGGGCCACGCTTCCGGATCGACTTCATTGAATTTCGCCGCCGGAGCCACCAGCTTGCCGGGTTCCATCGGATCGCCGCGATCGCGCACCAGCAAGGTGAAACAGTCCGGCGCCAGCCGGAACTCCACCATCACCGCGTGGCCGGGTTCGCCGTGATAGGCATGTTCGACCGCGTTGTTGACCGCTTCCACCACGGCCAGCTCGATCTGGGCGATATCGGCCGCCGGCAACGCGGTCAGGCGACACAACCCGTTCACCGCGCTACTCAACAATTCGATACATTCAGGGCGGCTCTCAATAGCCAGGCTGATCGTCCGGGTCACGGCCATGCTCGCGCTCCAAAACCAGCAAAGTGATGTCATCCTGAAGGTTGTCGTCGCCATTCCACTCTAGCAATGCTTGACCGACCCGCTCGGTAACCGCGGCGACTGGCCAATCGCAGGTCTGTTCCAACAACACGCTCAAGCGTGCTTCGGAAAACTGTTCGCCGACCGCATTAGCGCACTCGCTAATACCATCTGAATATAAAACTAGACGATCTCCTGGCGCAAGCTCGAAGCAAATGGTTTCGTATCCGACATCCGCAAACATGCCGACCGGAAAACCGCCGCCGCCCACCAGTTCGACCCGGCGGGTAGCGCGGTGCAGCACCAGCGGTTTCGGATGGCCCGCCTGCGTCAGGTTCACCCGCCCGGAGTCCAAATCCAGGGTGCCGTAAATCATGGTGAAATACTGCAAGGGGTCGATACCCGACTGAAAGCGCCGGTTCAGCTCGCTCACCAGCAGTTGCGGGACCAACTCGTCATCCTGGATGGCCTCTTGCCGGCGCAAGCGCTTTTCCTCAGCCCCCTGCGACAGCAAGCGGTTCAAGGTGAACGACAGCAGCGCGGCCGGAACGCCGTGGCCGACGACATCCAACTGATAAAAACTCAAGCGGCGTCCGTCCAGCGTGAAGTAATCGAAGATGTCGCCCGCCACGAACGAGCAGGGATGGAACAACCATTCCACCGTGATGCCCGGCAGCCGCAACGGCGCCGGCAGCAAGGCTTTTTGCATGCCGGCGGCGGATTCCAAGTCGTGGCGGATGGTCGAATAGGCTTCGGACAGCGTGTGGTTGATCTGATTGAGCCGTCGGTTGCGCTCGTCCAGCTCCTCCTCCAGCCTCAAGATGCGTTCGCCGGCGCGAACCCGCACCCTCAACTCCTCGGGATGGACCGGTTTGACGATAAAATCGTCAGCTCCCGCATCCATGCCTTGCACCAGCGAAGTGCGGTCGTTGCGACCGCTCAGCAGGATCAGATAGATATAATTGTCGAAGGCGGTGGAACGGATGCGCCGACACAAGTCGGGACCGCTCAAGCCGGGCATCATCCAGTCGCTGATGACTAACCGGACGTGGCCTTGCCGTACAATGTCCCAGGCTTCCAAGCCATCGCGGGCGACGCTGGTTTCATAGCGCCATTGTCGCAGCATCGCCGTGATGATCCGCAGCATGGCCGGATCGTCATCGACTACTAAGATATGGTTGCTTGAGATGGGGGTCATGGCTTCCAACGGTGCGGCGGTTCGTGGGCCGGACCACAGCGAACGAAACTCGGTTCGGCCCGGTCTTAAATCATGCCTATCTTCGCTCACCTGGACCGACCTGCAAACCCATCTCTGGGCCTACCACCTGGGAACGCCCGGCCTTCACCTCCCGGAGAATCCGCATCATGCCAACCGCACCCTCCGACAAGCCGCTCCGTCTCGCCATCGCCGGCATGAGTTGCGCCGGTTGTGTCGCCGCCGTGGAAACCGCGTTACGCGCTGTTTCGGGCGTGACCGAGGCCCACGTGAATCTGGTCGAACGCACCGCCCAGGTCACTGGCGCGCCGCGAGTTGCGACGCTGCTCGCGGCGGTGCGCGAGGCCGGTTACGAAGCTAGCGAACTGCGCGATGCCAGCGATGAAAGCGAGCGCGACCGAGCCGAGCGGACCCGTTACCGGCGGCTGATCCGCAACGCGCTGGTCGCGGGCGCGCTCGCCGCGCTGCTGATGCTCGGTGAAATGACCGGCGCAGCGCCGAGTCTGGCGACGCCGGGCGGACAGCTCTTCTGGATCGCGGCCGGCGTGGCGACTTTGGGCGTGCTGCTGTACGCCGGCGGCCATTTTTTCAGCGGCGCCTGGCGGCAATTTCGCCATCATAACGCCAACATGGATACCTTGATCGCGCTGGGCACCGGTTCGGCGTGGTTTTACTCCATGTTGGTCGCGCTGTTTCCCGACAGCGTACCCACTCTGGCCCGACACGCTTATTTCGAGGCGGCGGTCACCATCATCGCTTTGATCAACCTCGGCTCCGCGCTGGAAAGCCGGGCGCGCGGCAAGGCCTCGGCCGCGATCCAGCGCCTGCTGGGCCTGCGCCCGAAAACCGCCCGGCTGATCGAAGGCCAGCAGGAGCGGGATGTCCCTATCGATACGCTCGCCAGCGGCGCCCTGATCCGGGTGCGACCGGGCGAGAAAATTCCCGTGGACGGCATCGTCACCAGCGGGCAATCCAGCGTGAATGAAGCGATGCTCACCGGCGAAGCCTTGCCGGTGGTCAAACGCGAAGGCGATGCGGTCACCGGCGGCACTCTGAACGAATCCGGCAGCTTCATCTTTCGAGCGATCCGGGTCGGCGAGGAGACGGTGCTGGCGCACATTATCGCCAGCGTCCGGCAGGCCCAGAACAGCAAACCGCCGCTGGGCCGGCTGGCCGACCGGGTGGCCGCCGTGTTCGTGCCGGCGGTGCTGATCGTCGCCGTCCTGACCGCGCTGGCCTGGTTCAACGTCGGTCCCGAGCCGCGCGGCGGCTTCATGTTGGTGACGACCTTGACGGTGCTGATCATCGCCTGCCCCTGCGCGCTGGGACTGGCGACGCCGATTTCCATCATGGTCGGCGTCGGCAAGGCCGCCGAACACGGTATCCTGATTCGCGATGGCGAGGCGCTGCAACGCGCCGGCCAACTGACCGCGGTGGTGCTCGATAAAACCGGCACGGTCACCACCGGCCGGCCGACGGTCACCCGGCTGATCGCCCTGCCGGGTTTCGATGAAACCGAACTGCTACGACTGGCGGCCGGTCTGGAGACGGGTTCCGAACACCCGCTAGGGCAGGCGATCGTGAAGGCCGCCCAGGAACGCGGCCTGTCCGTCCCCGCGCCGGCCGCGTTCGAGGCGATTGCCGGCCAGGGCGCGAGCGGTCGCGCGGCCGACCGCTCGCTGCGGGTCGGCAACCGGCGCTTGCTGGAGGCCGCCCAAATCGATGCCGCGCCTCTGGCGGATCAAGCCGAGCGACTGGCCGCCGCCGGCCAAACGCCGGTCTTCGTGGCGATCGACGGCTGGCCGGCCGGCCTCATCGCCGTGGCCGACCCGCTCAAGCCCGATTCGGTCGAAGCCATTCGCCGCCTGCGGGATTTAAAGCTGCGCGTGATCCTGCTGACCGGCGATCACCGCGCGACCGCCCGCGCCATCGCCGCCGAAGCCGGCATCGACACCGTTTTTGCCGAGGTGCCGCCCACCGCCAAGGCGGATCTCATCGCCGACTTGCAAGCGCGGGGCGAGATCGTGGGCATGGTCGGCGACGGCATCAACGACGCGCCGGCCCTGGCCAAGGCCGAGGTCGGTTTCGCGATGGGGACCGGCACTGACGTCGCCATCGAAAGCGCCGGCATCACGCTGGTCGGCGGTTCGCTGCGCGGCATCGCCGACGCCATCGCTATTTCCCGCGCCACCGTCACCAATATCCGGCAGAATTTGTTCGGCGCTTTCCTTTACAATACCTTGGGCATACCGCTTGCGGCAGGCGTCCTGTATCCCGCGACCGGACTGCTGCTCGACCCGATGCTGGCCGGCGCGGCGATGGCGCTGTCGTCCTTTACCGTGGTCAGCAATGCCAACCGATTGCGCGGTTTTCAGCCGAAAGGGGTGCCGGCATGACAGCTTATCTCGTCAACCTGGCCGGACTGGGGCTGATCGCCTTGATTATCTGGTGGTTTTGGATCGCACGCTCATGAAATCTCCCGATGTTCCCAAACTGGCTGGACCGTACCGGAAACCGGCTTGGCTGCAGCGGCTGGCCCTGGGCCTGACGTCCGCCCTGGTGTTGGTCGCGACGTTCGCCGTCGCTTCCGTCGTGTTCGCGGCGTTGCTGGTCCTGGGCCTGGCGGTCGGCGGCTGGCTGTGGTGGCAATACCACAAACTGACCCGCAAGATGCGCGAGGCGCAACCCGATGCGCTCGAAGGGGAATACGAGATCGAGTCAGGCCCTCTGGCGCTGGAAGCTCGGTCGGACCCGGCTCCGTCCGCCGGCGCCGCTCCGACCGAACCCCGACCGGCGCCATGAACGCCATGGCGCCGGATGCCATCGCGTTCTCCAGCTCCGCGAACGATCTCATTTCCCAGCGCATTTACACCGACCGGGTGCGCTTGTTGTACGCCCAAGCGCCGCTGGGGGTGGTCGGCAGCCTGTTCGTGGCGCCCCTGCTCGCCTTCATCCTCTGGAACACCGTACCGCATTCGATTCTAGTGATTTGGGTGTTGTTCCTGGAGACCACCGTCGCGATCCGCTGGGCGCTGACGGTCGCCTTCCAGCGCCGCGCCGCCGGGGCTGAGGCCATCGAGCGTTGGGCCGAACGCTATACTTGGGCTTGCGCCGCGAGCGGGGTCGGTTGGGGGGGCTGCGTGGTTCTGCTGGCGCTGTCCCCCTCGCTGGTCGAACAAAGTTTCATCATGCTGATCCTCGGCGGCGTCTTGATGGGCGGCGTGCTTGCCATGACGCCGGTATTGGCCACCTGCATGGCCTACGCCCTGCCTCTGGCGCTGCCGTCGGTGTCGTGGCTGCTCCTGCAAGACGATCTGCTGCGCATCGTCATGGGGACGACCGGATTGTTATATCTGTTGCTGGCGTTGGGCACCGCCCACCGCTACCACCGGACGCTCGGCCAGTATTTGAGGTTGGCCCTGGAAAATCTCGATCTCGCCCAATCCTGCGCCAAGGCGCAGGAACAAACCGAGCGCACCAACCGGCGCTTGGCCGAACAACAAGCGGTGCTTCAAAGCAGCGTGGATGCGCTGCGCGAGTTTTACCGCATCATTTCCACGCCGCGCCGCCACGCCAACAGCCAAATCCAAGCGCTGCTGGCGATGGGTTGCCAGCGGTTCGGGGCGGATACCGGAGTGCTGGCGCGCGTGGAGGGTGAAGGCTATGAAATCGTTCAGCTCGTTGCGCCCGACAAGCAACTCGCTCCGGGGGACCGGTTCGCCTTGGACGATACCTGCTGTCAGGAAACCCTGCGCGCGCGGCAGCCCGTGGCGTTCGAACCCGCCTTCACCCGGTTTCAGGACAGGCGGCAGCCCCAGCACTTCAAGCGTCAGGTAGCCACCTATCTCGGCGCCGCCGTGCAGGTCGGCGACCGCGCCTTCGGCACGCTCAGCTTTTCCGACCTTCGGTCCCGGCCGGCTCCGTTTACCCCGGTCGATCTCGAATTGATTCAACTCATGGCGCAGTGGGTGGGCACCACCCTCGAACAAGATCGCATGACCGTCGCCGCCCAACGCCAACACACCTTGCTGGCCCATGCGTCGCGGCTCAATACCCTGGGCGAGATGGCCTCCGGACTGGCGCACGAAATCAACCAGCCCATCACCGCCATCGCCTTGTATACCGAAACGTGCCTGGCCCGGCTGCGAAGCGCGCAAGCCAATCCGAATGAAATCCGAGAAACCCTGGAGAAAATCGCCGCGCAAAGCGCGCGGACCAACACCATCATCCAGCAAGTCCGTCATTTCGCCCGTCAAAGCAAACCGCAATACCTTTCGGTTCGCATCGAGGACCTGTTCGACGACATCGCGGATTTTCTGCGCCTGGAAGTTCACCGCCACCGCATTCAGTTCCATCAGAACATCGATGCGGAGCTGCCGTTGGTATTGGCCGATCCCCTGCAATTTCAACAGGTGGTCCTCAACCTGATTCGCAACGCGGTGGATGCCGTGAACCAGAGTGAAGGCCCACGCATCATCACCGTGTTTGCCCGGCTCGCTGAGGAGGTCGTCGAAATCGGCGTGAAAGACACCGGACCCGGCGTGGCTCCCGATATCTTCAATCAATTGCTGAATCCGTTTTTCACTACCAAGCCCGATGGGCTGGGTTTGGGATTGTCGATCAGCCAATCCATCGTCGAGGCGCATGGCGGCCGGCTGTGGGCGACTTCCAACCAAGGCCCCGGCCTTACCTTGCATTTCACCTTGCCCGTCGCCAGCCGCGCCAAGGCCTCCGAACGGATCGCCGCGGATTTGTCTCTGGCGGCGAACTGATCCGGAAACCCAGCGTTGATTGGCCTCAAACCCCCAGCGGCGCCCTCCGAAGATCGGCCTTGGCCGGCTCAGCGCAAGGCGTTGCTTTCAGACGAGCAGCGGCCTGAAACCGGCTGGCGGCGCTGGCGTCCCCATCACCTTGATCCGGCCACCGTCAGCCTGCTTTTCACGGCGGCCGGCCTGCTTTGGCTTTTGGTGGTCGATCCGATCCTCGCTACCGGGTTCCACGGTGATGGCCCGAAACGGCTTTTCGAACAATGGCCCAACGTGCTGGCAACCCTCACCGGCGGCATCCTGCTTTATGGACTGCTGCAAGCCCGCGCCAACAGCGCCGCTCGCGCCCAACAGACGCAAGCGCTGCGGCTGAGCGAGTTCATGGAGCGGATGTTCGATGGGGCCTTCATCAAGGACCGCCAGGGCCGCTACGTCCTCCTTAACCCGGCGGGCGTCCGACTCGCGAGCCGCTCCTTGAGCGAGTGCCTGAATCGGGACGATCTCGCCTTGTTCCCGGCCGATATGGCCCGAAAGATCATGGAGGACGATCGGCGCGTGATCGCCAGCGGCGAACTGTTGAGCCGCGAGGACACCTTCACCTTTCAAGGCGATACCCGAACCTTCCTCTCCACCAAATGGCCCTGCCGGGATAGCGCTGGCGCAATCGTCGGCATTCTCGGCATCGTCCGAGACATCACCGTTCAAAAGCAGGCCGAACAGCGCCCGCAACGCACGCGCGTCGACTTGGAAGCGCGCGTGCGGGAGCGCACTGTCCAGCTGCTGGCCATCAATGCAAATCTGGAACGGCAGATCGCCGCCCGCACTCAGGCGGAACTCGCCTTGCGCGACAGCGAGGAGCGCTTCCGCCAGCTGGCCGAACACATCCGGGAGGTGTTCTGGGTCCACGGTATCGAGCAGGAAAGGCCGCTCTACATCAGCCCCGCCTACGAGGACATTTGGGGGCGGCCCATCGACGGCCTGCACGACCGCCCGCAGGATTGGATCGAAGCGGTCCATCCCGACGACCGGGCGCGCGTGCAAGCCGCCCATGTCGCCAAGCAGCACTCGGGACACTTCGATGAAGAATATCGGATCGTCCGCCCCGACGGCACGGTCCGCTGGATTTGGGATCGCGGCTTCCCCATCCTTGACGAAAGCGGCCACATCTACCGCATCGCCGGCTTGGCCGAGGACATCACCCACCGCAAGTTGGCCGAGGATCAATTGCGGCGGCAGCAGGTGGAACTGGCCCGCATGTCGCGGCTCAGCCTGGCGGTCGAACTGGCTTCCAACCTGGCCCACGAACTCAACCAACCGCTGGCGGCCATCGTCGCTTACACGCAGGCGTGTCTAGCCTTGCTGCACCAAGCCAATACCGATCCCCGCGTGCTGACCGGCCCGCTTGAGGAAGTGGTCAAGCAAGGGCTGCGCGCCGGCGAAATCATCCGTCACTTACGCGAGCTGGTTGACAAACATCCGGCCGCCCAGTCCGCGCTCGATCTGAACGCGCTGATTCGCTCCGTCGTCCACTACGCGCAACTGGAAGTCCGTCAGGCCGGCGTCGTGTTGCGCTTGGAATTAACCGACGGCTTGCCGCCGGCCCTGGCCGACGATATCCAGATTCAACTGGTCGTGCTGTATTTGATCCGCAACGCCCTCGAAGCCATCAGCGCGAAGAACAGCGAACCCCGCGAGGTGATCCTGCACACCGCCCGGCTCGATGCTGGCCGGGTGCAAGTCACCGTCCGGGATACAGGACAGGGCTTGAGCCCGGAGGTCCAAGACCGCTTGTTCCAGCCCTTCTTCACCACCAAGGCGGGCGGCATGGGGCTGGGGCTGTCGGTCAGTCGTTCCATCGTCGAATCGCAAGGCGGACAGCTGTGGGCGACTTCCAATCCAGAGGGCGGAGCTTCGTTCCATTTCAGCCTGCCTATCCATGCCTCTTCTTGAAATAAACCCGCGCCGCATGTCCGACACGCCCACCGTTTTTCTGATCGATGACGACCGCGCGGTGCGCGATGCCGTCGGCTTGCTGTTGCAAGCCAGCGGGTTCGCCGTCGAGACCTTCGCCAGCGCGGCTGAATTTCTCGACGCGGGCGTCGTCCACCGGCCGGGCTGCCTGGTGCTGGACGTGCGGATGCCCGGTCTCAGCGGCTTGGATTTGCAGAAAGAATTGTGGGCCAAAGGCCACCGCACCCCGATCATCTTCATGACCGGCCACGGCGATGTTCCGATGGCGATTCGGGCCATGAAAGCCGGCGCTTTCGATTTTATCGAGAAACCCTTCCAGGGCCAGACGCTGCTCGCCCGCATCCGCGAAGCGCTGGCTTTCGACTCCCGGCAACGCCGCCGGCAGGCGTGTCGCGATAAGGCGGCCGCGCGGCTGGCGCTGCTGTCGCCCCGCGAGCGGGAAGTGCTGGAGCGGGTGGCGGAGGGGCAGTACAACAAAGTCATCGCCGCCGAACTCGGCATCAGCCTTTCCACCGTGGAAATCCACCGCAAGCGAGTCATGGAAAAACTGCAAGCCGAGTCGCTGTCGGACTTGATTCGCTTGCTGGCCTTGTTGGATGAGCGGCTCTGAAGCGCGGCGTTCGCCCCTCATCCGCCGGGCCTTCAGGAGCCGGATTACCGACGTTGCGCGAAGGTGAGCAGGGCCGCCCGCGCTTCGGGCGAACCCAATAGCTCGATGAAGTACCGGCTTTCCAACGCGATGCTGTCTTTCACCCGCTCCGCGTCGGGCTGTTTCAGCAAGGCCTTGGTCAGCCGCACCGCCCGCGCCGGCAGCGCCGCCAAGCGCCGCGCTTGCGCCAGCGCCAACTCCAGGGTCGCCTCGGCATCGGCCCCGATCCCGTTGATCAGACCCCATTCCAAAGCGCGCTCCGCATTGAACGCATCGCCGAGCAGCAACAGCTCCGCGGCGCGGGCGTGGCCGATCCGCCGCGGCAACAGCCAACTGGAACCTGCCTCGGGGCACAAGCCGAGATTGACGAAGGGCATGCGCAAGACCGCTCCAGCCCGCGCGTACACCAGATCACAATGCAGCAGCAAAGTCACGCCAATACCGACCGCCATCCCGTTGACGGCGGCGATCAGCGGCTTTTCAAAGCGCTGTAGCGCCATCAGAAACTGGAATACCGGACTCTCTTCGTCGGTAGGTGGCGCCGCCAAAAAATCGGCGATATCGTTACCGCTGCTGAAGCTGTCCTCGCTGCCGGTCACCACCACCACATGGGTCGCCGGATCGCGGCCAGCCTCAGCCAGTAGCGCCGTCAGCGCCGCGTACATGGCGCGGGTCAAGGCGTTCTTTTTGGCGGGTCGGTGGACGCGCGCCAACACGACATGCTCCTGCTGCTCCGTCACAATGTCTTGGGTGTGCATCGTCACTATCACTCCGTCAAAGGATTCAATAGCCGTTTTATGAAGCCGGTCGCGTTTGGCAAGATCCTGACAATCGCACCGCTCTCTCGCCACGTCCGCGCGTCAGCCCCGCCAAGGAACCCCACGCTGCCCGCTCCAGCCCGCCGCCGAGCGTTTCGTGGTTTTTGGCTGCTTTCCCTTTCATCGGCACAGTTCATGCTTTAGCGGACGACGTTATGTTTTTGCCGATGACATCATAAGGTATCACCCATGCCGAGCCGCCTCCTTCTTCAACCCAGCACCCTGCTGGGGCTGTTTGTCCTGCTGTTTTCGAACGCGGCGGCGGCCGTGGATTGGTATGTCGCCTTAAACGGTAGAGACGACTGGAACGCCAGCGGCTCCATCAGCGACCCTTTTGCCAGCATCAGCCGAGCGTTCTGGAGCGGTTATGCCGGCCCTGGAGATACCGTCTACGTGCGCGGCGGAACTTACTTTCTGACAGCACCTCAGTGGGTTAGCGTGGGTGGCGCTTCTACCGCACCCCTGACGTTGCGGCCTTATCCGAACGAAAAAGTCATTCTGGATGGCGCCGGACTGCCAGCAACCGGCCCCGCCGTGCTCACCGTGTTGGCAAGCCACGTCATCGTCGATGGATTTACCGTCGCTAATTCAACCGGCATCGGCATCCAGATCTGGCCGGATTCCACGCCCGCCGAAAATGTCGTGATACGCAACAACATCGTTCACGATTGCCAAAAATCGGGCATTTTCATCGGCCACAAGCTCGATCAAACCACGGCCGGGGTCCGCAACGTTCAGATCGTCGGCAATACGCTCTATCACAACGTCCAGGAGAATCGGGCGCGTACTTGGACCAGCAACTGGCACCCGACCCTGGGCATCCTCTACAGTCAAGACATCGCCGTTCAGGGCAATCGGGTCTATGAGAATTACGGCGAAG
The DNA here is from genome assembly GCA_016713505.1 of Candidatus Competibacteraceae bacterium. NCBI lineage: Bacteria > Pseudomonadati > Pseudomonadota > Gammaproteobacteria > Candidatus Competibacteraceae > Candidatus Competibacteraceae bacterium. The sequence goes on from JADJPA010000001.1 coordinate 1,797,341, forward strand.
GCATCAGCGTCATGCAGTCACGTCGCATCGCTGTGTCCCGTAACGTGGTTCACGACAATTACTCGGTCAACCTCTACATCGACGGTGGCACCGAAACCCGCCACGAAGCCAATCTCGTCTACTCAACCGGCAAAACCGATTATTTCCGCGATTTTTATCACACGCCGGGCAAAGTGCCGTTACCTGCTTCCGGCATTCAGATCGCCAACGAAAGCTGGTCGGAATGGACCACCCCGATCCTTTCCTCGAACAACCTCATCACCAACAACATTTTCATCGGCAATCGCGCGGCCCTGAGCTATGGGAACTATCAGAACGGCGGTGGCCTGAGAAGCCTGCGGTTTGCCTTCAACACCCTCTACGCGCAAGTCGAGACCGCCTTACAAATCGACCCTGACACCCACAGCGACAACGAGTTTTCCAACAATATCTCCGTGCAGATCGACGGTGTGCCGCATACCTGGTTGAGCGGTGATGTCAGCGGTTTTCGCTTTCACCACAATCTCTGGTCGGGCGGAGCGCCTCAGCCCGTTGCCCGGAGCGCTTCCGATCGATACAGCGACCCGTCCTTCAACCGACCCGGCGGTTACACGGCCGCCGATTACGTCTTGCTGCCCGGATCACCCGCCGTTGCCGCCGGCCAGACCTCGACGGACGTCTCCCAGGATTATTTCGCTAAATCGCGCCAAACACCACCGACCCTGGGCGCCTCCGAATCGTTGGAACTCGCTTACAACACCTTGATCGATCACTACTATCTGGCCATTCTCGGCCGTGCTCCAGATGCGGGCGGCAGAACGCACTGGGAAAACGAAGCGCTCCGCATGCAGATTTTAGAGGTCGATGTCCAGGAAGCCTTTCGCGTGATGGCCGGCTGGTTCTTCAGCAGCCCTGAGTATCTGACCAAACAAACCAGCGACGAGCAGTACGCGGTCGATTTGTACCGCACCTTTTTCAATCGCCAACCGGACAGTGGCGGTTTGAGCTTCTGGGTCGGACAACTGGCCCAAGGGATGCCGCGCAGTTTGGTGCTGTACGCCTTCCTCTTCTCGCCCGAATTTACCAGCTACATGCGGAACCTGCTCGGCAACACCAGCAGCCGGAGCGAAGTCTACGCCGTCATCGACTTCTATCGCGGCTTCCTCAACCGCTTGCCGGACAGCGCCGGACTCGATTACTGGTTGGGACGGTTTCGCACCGCCCAGTGCCAGGGGGCGGCGGCGATCAACGCCGAAGTCGATACCATTTCCCGCCAGTTTATTGCCAGCGCGGAATACGTTCAGCGCAACCGCAACAACAGCGATTATGTCGCCGACCTGTATTACGCCTTTCTGCGGCGCGGCGCGGAACCGCAAGGCTTCCAGTATTGGCTGGACCAATTGAACAGAGGCGCGCTCAGCCGCGATCAAGAACGCTTGCTGCTGCTGCGGTCGCCCGAGTTTCAGAGCCGGGTCCAACAAATAATCCAGCAAGGCTGTTTGCTTTAAGCAGCACTCTCAAGGATGGTCTGGAAATAATTAGTGACGTTGGAGTTGCTCAACTGCACCACAGCAGTTTTTTAAAAGCACGAATTAATTATTAACTTAGTAATTTTTGTATCTTTTAAGGGTCAATAGGTGTATTCTATATTGCATCGCAGCATAGATTAGTCCCAGGGAACCGCCATGACCACCGCCATTCTTGTCGTCCCCACCGAGCAACGGGTCGGGTTGACCACCGTCGCTCTCGGCCTCGTGCACGCGCTCGATCGCGAGGGAATCCCCGTGGGTTTCTGCAAGCCCATCAGCCAGCCGCACGCCAGCGACACCGGGCCGGAGCGCTCGACTCGGCTGGCGCGCATGGTGACCAGCTTGAACCCACCCGAACCGCTTCCGGTCAGCGATGCGGAAAACCTGCTCGGCCACGACCGGGAAAACGTCTTGCTGGAAGAAGTCATCGCCCGCTACGAGCAGGCGGCCCACCACGCCAGCGTCGTCGTCGTCGAAGGCTTGATGGACACCGAGGAACAACCTTACGGGACCCGCCTCAACACCAAGATGGCGCAAAGCCTGGACGCCAAAATCGTCATCGTCACCGCGCCCGGCCGGGACACGCCGCGTCAGGTCGCCGACACCGTCGAAGTGGTCGCCCGCGCCTACGGCGGCATCCGCCACGAGCGAATGCTCGGCGCCATCATCAACCTGTTGGACGCGCCGGTGGATCAAACCGGCCACATCCGCTTCGACTTCAGCCGCGCTGAAAACGGCCACGAGCCCGGCCATGAAGCCGCTTTTCAGGCGGAATGCGCCCATCACTGGCCCGAAACCTTCAAGCTGCTGGGCTGCATTCCCTGGCAGCGCGAGCTGAGCGCCCCGCGGGTGCGGGATATCATGCAACTGATCGGCGCGCAGATTCTCAACGAGGGACAGTTGAACCGACGGGTCACCCACGTCGTGCTGGGCGCTTCCACCTTGGTCAACAGTTGCCAGGAATTGCGGCCCGGCGCCATGGTCATCATTCCCGGCGACCGCGACGATCTGTTGCTGGCCATCTGCATGGCGACCATGAGCGGCACGCATGTCGCCGGCGTTCTGCTGGCCGGCGGCCTCAGACCCGACCTGCGGGTCTGGAAGCTGTGTGGCCCGGCGCTCGATGTCGGCCTGCCGGTGCTGACCATTCCCCACAGCACCCTACAATCGGTGCTTTATCTACCCCATCTCAATCTGGAGGTTCCGCTCGACGATCGCGACCGGATGCAACAGGCCGTGGAAGCGGTCGCCTCGCACATCCGGCTAGATTGGAAAGAACCCCTACTGACCCGGATCGAAGAGCGCCGGCTCAGTCCGCCCGCCTTCCAACATACCTTGGTGGAACGGGCGCGCAAAGCCAACAAACGCATCATCCTGCCGGAAGGCAACGAGCCGCGCACGATCGAGGCCGCCATCATCTGCCACCAGCGCGGCCTGGCTCGCTGCGTGCTGATGGGCGACGGCGGACGGATGCATCGCTTGTCCGCCCGCCGTGGCATGAGCATCCCGCCGGATATCGAGATCCTCGATCCGACTCAAATCGACCGCCGTTACATCGACGCCATGGTCGAACTGCGCCAATCCAAGGGGCTGACGGCGGGCCTGGCCGAAGAAGAACTGCACGATTCGGTGGTGCTGGGCACCATGATGCTGCAACTCGGTGAAGTCGACGGGCTGGTATCTGGGGCCGTGCACACCACCGCCAATACCATCCGGCCCGCCCTGCAACTGATCAAGACCGCGCCCGAGGCCCGGCTGGTCTCCTCGATTTTCTTCATGTGCTTGCCGGAGCAGGTGCTGGTTTATGGCGATTGCGCCATCAACATCAATCCGAGCGCCGAGGATTTGGCCGATATCGCCATTCAAAGCGCCGAATCCGCCAAGGCCTTCGGCATCACCCCCCGCGTCGCCATGCTGAGCTACAGCACGGGCACCTCGGGCGCCGGCAGCGACGTGGAAAAAGTCAAGCAAGCCACTCGGCTCGCCCGCCAGCGGCGGCCGGACTTGCTGATCGACGGACCGCTGCAATACGACGCGGCCACCATCAAGACCGTGGCGCAGAGTAAGGCTCCGGACAGTCAGGTGGCGGGACGGGCGACGGTGTTCATCTTCCCCGATCTCAACACCGGCAACACCACTTACAAGGCGGTCCAGCGCAGCGCCGACGTCATCAGCATCGGCCCGATGCTGCAAGGGCTGAACAAGCCGGTCAACGATCTGTCGCGCGGCGCGCTGGTGGAAGACATCGTTTTCACCATCGCCCTGACCGCGATTCAGGCCGAACAGGCCGCCGAACGGACGCGCGAGCGCCGCTGACTAGCTTTTCCGTTCGAATACCTCGACCCTGGCCGGCGGCAGATTGCTCCAGATGATCTTGCTGGAGAGCTTGCGGAAGCGGGGCAGCAAGCCGGAGCGGGTGCCGCGCAGATCGTAGGTGAACTGCACGAGCGAGCCACCCCAGTCGAGCAGGGTTTCGAACTGATGGCTGATGGCGCGGGTGGTGGCGGGATGCAGCGAACGCAACGGCAAGCTGGAAACGATGCTGCTGACGCTCTTGGTCTTTTCGTGGTTCAGCAGTTGGCTCAATTGGGCGGCATCGCCTTGAATGATCCGCAGTTGTGGAAAGCGCTGGCGCAGGTGATGGGCTAGGGTCGGCGACCGTTCGACGACCACCAGCTTCCACGGCGGCAGCCCGCGCTTGAGCAAAGCGGCGGTCACGGCGCCGGTTCCGCCGCCCAGTTCCAGCACCAACCCCTCCCGATCCCACGGCACTTGAGCGGCCATGTAGCTCGCCAGCGCGGGCGCGCTCGGACAAGCGGCCCCCATGGCCCTGGGATTGGCCAGGATCTCTCGGGTGAACAAGGCCAGCGAGACCGTTCCGGGATTTTGTAGCAGAACCTTCACAAAATGTTTCATACCCTACTTAGTATTATGGTCGGGGAAACTGTCGGAAAAACGCACCTACGCCATCGAGCCGCGCGCGAGCTTCTGGCTCGCAACCGCGGGAAGGCGTCGGGGATGAATGGAAGCCGGACGGCCGTGGAAGAGCACGTCAATTTCCATTTCGAGTGTCGACCGGGGCGGCGGAATGCGCCAGCAAGCCCCAAGCGAATTGGAGCAGTCCCAGCCAGCTTCGGAAAAACCCGGAGTACGGCCACGGACCAACGCCGGCTGGAGCTGGCGAGCCCGGCCACGCTCAAGCCGGTTTGCGCAACTGCGCCTGCTCGGCCTCGAACAGCGTCGAGGCCAGATGATGCAATCCTTCCTGCTCGGCCAATTCCGAAATTTCTTCCCAGGAAGCGCCACGATCGATGGCGGCGGCGGTTTGGCTGGCGTCGGGCAAGCCCTCCCGGACGGTTCGCACGAAGTCATCGGTCGCCGCGGCGGAATCGTCTCCCGTTTGCGGGCCTTTCCGCAGTGCTTCCTGCTCGGCCTCGAACAAGACTGTAGCGAGCTTGTGCAAGCCCTCCTCCTCAGCGAGTTCGGAAATTTCCTCCAAGCTGGCCCCGCGATCGATCGCCGCCGCCGTCTTGCTGGCGCGGGGAAGATCGCTTCGGATCGACTGGAGTAGTTGGTCGAGATTTTTCATTTCCACTGAATAAAACTCCGCTTTAGCCGTAGGGTTTACGCCAACGAATGATCAAGTCTAAAGCGCTCTTTCCGAATTGCCAACTTGAAGCTTTAGCGGCGAGGGAGTTTTCAGGTTGCTTTCAGGTTGTCGCCTTACACTGCGGTTTCGTAGCTTAGGCGGTTTCGGCCTCCGTCCGCCCAAACCGCCGATCCATTCGATTTCATTGCGCAAACGACCCGGGAGTAATCCATGATGAACATTCGTACCCTGTTGACCGCTTCCGCTCTGCTGGCGCTTGTCGCCTCCGCTAGCACTCTCGTTTCAGCCGCTGAAACCAACAGCGCCGCGCCGGCCGCCGCGCCGGCCACCGCAACCGCCGCGTCAGCCATCACTAAGGAACAGGCGGTCGAGATGGCCCTCAAGGCGCACCCCGGCAAAGTCACCAAAGCTTATGAAGACACCAAGAAAGGCAAAAAGACCTGGGAAGTGAAAATCGACGGCGCCGACGGTAAGAAATGGGAGGTGTACTACGAGATCAAGACCGGACAGCTCGTCGCGGAAGAAGGAAAATAAAGCTCGATCCGTCCGATTAACCCGCCGCCTCCGTAGCGGGAGGCGGCGCTAAAACGCCGATACCGACTATGAACGCCGCCAATACATCTGAATTGGTCGTTTGGGATCCGTTGGTCCGCCTGTTTCACTGGACCCTGGTGGCAGCGTTCTGTGCTGCTTACCTCACCGAAGGCGAACCGTTCGAGGCTATCCAGGAGCAGCTAGATGGCGCGTGGCTGCAATCCGTCCATGTTTGGGCCGGTTACCTCATCGCCGGATTGCTGCTGTTTCGGTGGGTCTGGGGTTTCATCGGCCCGCGCCACGCCCGTTTCGATGATTTCGTGCGCGGTCCTCGCGTCACGTTCGCTTACGTCAAACAGGTGCTGCTACTGCGCGCCCCGCGCCATCTGGGACACAATCCCGCTGGCGGCGCGATGATCGTTATTTTACTCTTGAGCCTGACCGTCATCGCGGTTTCCGGCCTGGCGCTGTACGGGGCTGACAAGGGCCTGGGCCCTCTCGCCGGCCTGCTGGCGGACGCCAATGATTCCACCATTCACACTCTTGAAGAGGTGCATGAGTTTTTTGCCAACTTCACCCTGCTGTTGATCGCCGGACATCTGCTGGGGGTGATTTGGGAAAGCCTGTTGCATCGCGAAAATTTGGTTCTTGCTATGTTCACCGGCCGCAAACGGGCCTGAGCGCGGCGCTTTATGGCATAGTTCTCGTTCGCCCGGCTCGCCCGTTCGCCAGCAAGGAGCGCTCGACATGTCGATAGATCACCTTCAATACTTTGTTCTGGTCTTTCTACTGGCCGTGGGTCTGTTAGGAGCCGGTCAGGCGGCGGCGCGCTTCGACCATAATGAAATCCGCCGGTTGTATCGCTCCGGAACCATTTTGTCGCTGGACGCCATCATCGCCAAGCATCGGCACCGCTATCCCGGCGGCCAGTTATTGGAAGCAGAGCTGGAATTCGAGCGCCACCGCTACGTGTACGACTTGAAATTTATCGATGACGACGGCGTGGTGCGTGAATTTGAATATGACGCCGCGAGCGGCGAGTTATGGCACTTGGAAGATAAAAAATAGCGATGCGCTTGTTACTGGTCGAAGACGATATTCCACTGGCCAGCCGCCTGCGGATCGACTTGGAGCAGGCCGGGTACGCCGTCGATACGGTCGCCGACGGCTTGGAGGCTGAATTTATGGGCTCATCCGAGCCTTATGACGTCGTGGTGCTGGATCTCGGGCTGCCCGGCCGCCCTGGTCTGGAGATATTAAGCCACTGGCGCGCGGCCGACAATCCAGTGCCCGTGTTAATTCTGACGGCCCGAGACGCCTGGCACGAAAAAGTGGACGGTTTCAAGGCCGGCGCCGATGACTATCTGGGCAAACCCTTTCATACCGCCGAGTTAGTCGCCCGGCTCCACGCGCTATTGCGGCGCAGCACGGCCCGGCCGAACGGCCCGCTCCGAGTCGCCGGGCTCGAATTGAGCGAGGAAACCCAAACCGTGCTCGTGCTGGCCACCGGTCAAACATTCGACCTGACCGGGACCGAGTTTCGGCTCCTGCGTTATTTTATGCTGCATTCCGGCCGCGTGCTCTCCAAAACGCGCCTGACCGAACACGTTTATGACTTTGAAAGCGAACGCGACAGCAATGTCCTAGAAGTTTATGTGAACCGGCTGCGGCGCAAGCTCGGTCGCGATTTGATCGGCACGCGCCGGGGCCAGGGCTACGTGTTCGGGGCCGATGCGCCGTGACCTCGCTGCAAACCCGGTTGTCCGCCGGCCTGAGCGCCGGACTGGCCGCGCTGACCCTGTTGGTGCTCGCCGGCGGCTACTATTCCTTGCGGCGCGTCACCGAGGATTTCGTCGTCACCCGGCTGGAACATGATATGGACACCGTGTTGTCGGCCTTGCAATTCGACGGTGAAGGCCGACCTTTGTTGGCGACCGAACGAATGGGGGCTCCATTCCACCAACCCTATTCAGGCCATTACTACAAAATTACAACCGCAAGCGGCGAGATCCGTTCCCGCTCGCTGTGGGATGACGACCTGCCGGCACTACCGGCTCTCAGCCACAACCATTCCACTCGATCCTTCGCCGTGGGACCGCAGAACCAGCAGTTGCTGTTGGTCGGCCGTGCTTTTCAGCTCCAGAGCCTGCCGGTCACCATCGTCGTCACCGAAGATTTCACGCCGATGGATAAAGGGCTCAAGCGCTTGCTGTTGCAGTTTGGCCTGATCGCCTTGGGGCTGTTTGGCGCGCTGCTCCTGCTCCAGCGCATGATCGTGCGCAGGGGCTTGACGCCCTTGGATCAGGTCCGCCGCGAGCTGCCCCGCCTGGCGCGGGGCGAAATTTCCCAACTGTCAGTCGATGCCCCGGACGAGGTGCGTCCGCTCGTTGGCGAGCTCAACCGCTTGCTGGAACTGATGAACCAGCGCCAACGGCGCACCCGGCACGCCCTGGGCAACTTGGCTCATGCGTTGAAGACACCGCTGACCGCCCTGACTCAACTGACCGATCAACCCCCGGCCGCCGGCAATACCAGGGATTGGTGGCTGGATTTACGCCAACAACTCCAGCATATCCGCCGGCTGACCGAACGGGAATTGAAACGGGCGCGCATCGCCGGCGGCGGCACGCCCGGCCAACGGGTCATGCTCACCCAAGAGATCATCGATCTGACCGACACGCTGCGGCGTATCCACCGCGACTGCTCGCTGCATTTCGAACTGCGGGTGCCGTCGGACAGCATCTTTCCTGGCGACCGTGACGATCTGTTGGAACTGCTCGGCAACCTGCTCGACAACGCCTGCCAATGGGCCCGACAGCGGGTCTTGTTGACCGCGAACACCGATGCCGGAGGGTTGTGGCTGCAAGTCGAGGACGACGGCCCCGGCTGCCCGCCGGACCAACTGGAGCTACTGCGGCAGCGGGGAACCCGGATCGACGAGTCCCGCGCCGGTTACGGCCTGGGTTTAGCCATCATCAGCGATATCGTCGCCCAGTACGGCGGCACCTTGCGGTTGGGCCGTTCCGAAACGCTGGGCGGCTTGCTGGCCGAGGTAGCGTTGCCCCACCCGCCCAGCGGGCGGATTTGAATCAGCTCCGCATCGCTCTTTCGACCGGCTGAGCCTCGGCGCCCGCCGCCGTCGCGAATGCCGCCGAGCGTCAGCCGCCCTGCTCGACCCTCACCACTTTGATCATGTTGGTGCCGCCGGACACGCCGACCGGCACGCCAGCGCTGAACACCACGATCTCGCCCTCTCGCACCATGCTCTTGTTGAGCAGAAATTCGGTGGCGGCGCTCAGCAAATCGTCCACTGAACTGACGACAGTCCCCAGTTGTAAGGGCGTCACCCCCCAAATCAGCGCCAGCTTGCGCAAAGTTCCCAGCTTCGAGCTGAAAGCGATCAATGGCGCCACCGGTCGGAATTTGGCCAAACCCGACACGCTGGAACCGCTGTTGGTGAAACCGACCAGATAGCGGGCGCGAACTTTTTCCACCAAATCCACCGTGGCGAAATGCACGGCGTCCTCGACCCGCTGGCCCGCCTTGGCCAGCAGCTCCTCCTGCGTCAGCACGCTCTTGTGCATCAGCGCCTTGAAGATATCGCTGCCTTCGACGCTGAGCGCGATGTTCTTCATCATCCGCACCGCCGCGACCGGATACTGACCGGCGGCGGTTTCCGCCGACAGCATCACCGCATCGGTGCCATCCAGGATGGCGTTGGCCACGTCGTTGGCCTCGGCGCGGGTCGGCCGGGGATTGTTGATCATGGACTCCAGCATTTGCGTCGCGGTGATGACCGGCTTTCCGGCAATATTGCAAAAGCGGATGATGGTTTTTTGCATCAGAGGCACATCCTGCGGCGAGGTTTCCACCCCCAGATCGCCGCGCGCCACCATGATCGCGTCAGCCACGGCGATGATGCCGTCAATATGCTTGAATGCCTCGGGTTTCTCGATCTTGGCGATGATCGGAATCTTGCGGCCGTAAGTGCTCAACATGAAATCGATCAGTTCCTTGACATCCTCGGCGTCCCGCACGAACGACAGCGCGACGTAATCCAGGCCGTGCTCGTAGGCGAACTGCAAATCGGCCCGATCCTTGGCGGTGATCGCCGAAATCTTCAGTTTGATGTTGGGCAGGTTGACGCCCTTGCGCGGCTTCAGCCGGCCGCCGTTGACCACTCGGCTAAAGATCTCGTGGCCTTCGATCCGCTCGACGGTCAGCTCGAACAGTCCATCGTCGATCAAGATGCGGTCGCCGGCTTTGACTTCCTGATGCAAGCTGCGATGGTCGATAGCGATTTTCTTGACCCCCTCGTGAATGCCGCCGATCAGGTCGTCGGTGGTCAGCACCAGTATCTCGCCGGTAGCGACTTCCAGAAACTCGCCCTCCAACTGACCGAGCCGGATTTTCGGCCCCTGCAAATCCTGAAAAATGGCGATGTAGCGATTCAGTTTCTGTGCGGTTTCCCGTACCAATCGCACGGACAAGGCATGATCCTCATGCGTGCCGTGAGAAAAATTCAACCGGATCACGTCGGCACCTTCGACCAGCAAGCCTTCGATGACCTCGGGATTCCGTGAATTCGGCCCCAATGTCGCCACGATCTTGGTGAACTTCAGCACTTTCGCCATGCTCGATATCGCCCTCTAGCCGGAACGGTTCTCAAATCAAAACAATCAAGTGGTTATCATTATCGCTATCATCCAGTGTAAAGGATGCGGCGGTTTCCCTCAAAATCGATTCAGCGGCAACCGGCTTTGTCCGAGGTTGCAGCGGCAATTCGCCCTAGCCCGATTAAACTGATAGCGATCACTTCAAAAGCCCGCCTCTCCTTTGCTTTTCCTGGAAGGCGAACAGGATGGACAAACCCACGCGAGGAGTTGCAATGACTGAGGTATTTACCCGCATATTGCGAATCGACCTGCCCGAGACGCTACATTGCGATGAATCCGGCAAAAATCCGGCGTTCAGCATCAGTTTCGTCACCGACGGCGAAGTCCCCTTTCCGCAACTGATCCTGCACGCGCCGGACGGCCAGCACCTGTGCAAGGACGCCGCAATCCAGGCCAGCGTCGGAACCGGCGGTGAATACATTTACACGGCGAGCATCCCGGCCGGCTCGCTGCGACCGGGCGAGATCCAGGTCCAGGCGGAAGGGTGTCGCAAGGCCGACCTCAACCAAGCTGGCGGCGGCGACTGGATCAAGAGCTTCGGTCAGTTGCGCCTCGCGCCGAGGGCCAAACCGGCACCAGCCCTCCGGGTCGCCAGCGGTTCCGGCGATACGGCGGTCAAGCTGTATTTCGGCATCCACAAGCACATGCATCAACCCTACTATAACGCGGTCGACCAGCGTTATTGGGACGGTGAGAAGGATTCGATCTTCGGCGCGCGCGGTGGACCCTACACCCATTTCATTCCGACCGCCGTGCGCCAGTACGCTGGGGGCGGCCTGCCCCACGCCGGTTTATCGACCAGTTGGAGCGGCTCGCTGATCGAACAGCTCGACCGTTGCGCGGCCGAGGGGCTGTGCGGTGGCCGATTTGGCGGCTGGAATAACGAGCTGCGCGCCGTCGCCCAGGAAAAAACCGCGCTCGGTCATCCACGGGTGGATTTCAGCGCCTTCGGCTTTTTTCATCCGCTGATGGCGCTGATCCCGGATCGGGATATCGTCAAACAGGTCGAATGGCATCGCGGCATCATCCGCGCCGCCTTCGGCATCGAGGCGTCCAGCGTGATGTTTCCGCCGGAAACAGCCTTTCATGTCCGCATGATTCCGGCGCTGAATCAGGCCGGCGTCAAAGCGGTGATTTACGATTCCATCCACCGCTTCCGGGCCTGCCGCGACTATCCTTACGCCGGCATCAACGAAGGCATGTTGCCGCCCAATCCCGCCGAACAGCGCAACCCCTCAGCCAACGACTGGCTGCAACTGCGCAACATCTGGGCCGGCTCCAAGATTTCGCCCAGCCTGCTCAAGCCGGAATACGTCCAGTACGAAGACCCGGACGGCACGCTTCATAAAATCATCGCCGTGCCAGCGGAACGCTACATCGGCAACGAAGACGCGCGCGGCGGTTTCGGAGCCTTGCAATATCCCGACGTGCTGGGTCAGGTCTATAACTCCATCGTCGAGACCGGCACTTTCGACCCAAAACATCCGCCGTTTTTTATCCTGCATTCGGACGGCGACAATCACGGCGGCGGCGCGGACAGCTACTACAACCACAACACCGGCCAACTGGTGCAATGGTTGCAGGGTGACCCGCGTTTCGAGCTGACCACGGCGCACGACTATCTGGATCGCTTCCCGCCCGATCCCGATCGGGCCGCGCATATCGAACCCGGCTCGTGGAGCGGCGCGGACAACGGCGATCCGCAGTTCATGAAATGGTTCAGCCGCTACGACCAGCCCTACTCGCCCGATCTGAATTCCTGGGCGGTGCTGACCGCGTTTCAGAACGTCGCGCACGCCCTGGAAGACGCCGATCCCGACAAGCCGTGGCTGGATGATGTCAGCCGCCTGCTGCTGACCGCCGAGACCAGTTGCTACTGGTATTGGACCGGCCAGCACATCTGGGACCAACAGGTTACCGATGCCGCCAACGCCGGCTACGGCAGAGTGAAAAGCGAGGTGGACGCCCTACTGGCCTCCGGCCGGGATCGCACCGGTCCGACCATCTTCGCGCCGTGGGTCACGCCGGAAAATCCGGGCGGCAAGCGCTGGGGCCAAGGCTGCTTGCTCGATGCGCCGCGCGAGGGGACGGTGCATACCTTCGTCTACGACATCGCGGGATTGAAGCGGGTAACCTTGGTCTTGCGCGCCGCCACCGGTGAAACGCGCATCGAAATGAGCGATCGCGGTCCCTATCCCTCGCAAACCGGCGCGGCCGTCACCGCCCATTACTTTACCGCCCAGTTACCGGTCGGCGCGGGCGACGTGCGCTATTACATCGAGGCGGAGGACGGCAAGGGCAACATCTCGCGCGGGGCTTTGGAGCAAGTGTATTTGGCCTAAATCCAGCCATCTAGCCTCGGGCGCGCTAAATTTTACCCATTCGGCCTTGTTCCAAATCTCATCCAACAGCCGCCCGTTCCATCACCCGTTCCATCACTGGAACGGGTCTTGCCTAAATCCGATGGAGCCGGAGCTATTCCGCCCGGTTCAGCAAAACGTTGCAGCTGCCTGTCAAGGAGCTGTGGATCAAGCAAGGCGCGCCGCTTAAGCCAAGCCCGAACGCCGCACGTTCTCCACCCGGAGGAACCCAGCATGGCGACTGAGTATGACCTGGATAATATCGATCTGAAAAACGGGGCAAAGTCGCTGACGGCGGTCTGTGTCCCCAGCGGTTTTAAAGCTGGAGAGAAAGCCAACATCATTCTGTTTCTGCACGGTACCGGTCAAACCTCCATCCGAGATTACTTGCAGCAGCCCGAGCACGACTTGCAGACCGTTTTGGACAGTCCAAACCCCGTCAAACAAGTCATTTTGATCGCTCCGACCCTTTCCAAAAGCGCGCAGGGCGGTAATTTGGGTGGCGACGAGGCAGACACTATCCCTAAAAATGCCTTGCAATGGTACTTACCCCTGGTATCGGCGGAACTGCAAAAACAGAAACCCAACCCATCAATTCCCGAATTCGACACCCCGGATAAGGTGAGTAAGATCATTTTGGCCGCCCATTCCGGCGGCGGCAAGGTCATGCTCGCCCTGGCGCGCACCCGAGGCGCGGATAAATACGCCGACAAGATCGTGGAATGCTGGGGGTTCGATTGTTTGTACGGCCAAGCCAACGGCCCCCTATCGACGCCAGCACCCGCGCCGGAGCCCAAAGCGCCACAGCCAAAATGGACCGCGTGGGAGAGCAAGCAAAAAGCGCATCGCGAAATGCTCTGGGCCAACTGGCTACGCGACAACAGCAGCGTCGAGTTTTTCTTATATTGCGCATCGGGACCGCGAGGAGGCGGCACCGCGACCCGTTCCACCAACCTCGACAAACTGACGCAGCGCCGAACTCTGACCCAGGCTCACATCATCTTCGACAAGTCGGCAACTCACGACGGCATCATCAAACCCCGCTTCACCGAACGACTGGAAGCGCTGAATGCGTAGCGAATCAAGCCGTCAGCACTACGTTTGCCAAGCGGGATGGCGACTCCGACTTTCAAAGCGTTGGCCTCAATATTGCTGACTTCTCACCACTTCATCAAGGAGCCGGAAAATGGCCAAACGCACCCTACCCAATTTCCTTTCACTGTGGTCCAGCTATCCCAACGAACAACATCCCTGCGATCAGGGTTGGAGCAATCAATGCGCCATTCGCATGAGTGTCTGTCTTATCAATGCCGGCTTTCAATTGACCAAATACACCGAACCTAAATGCAAGCACGGCCATGCTCGGGGCGCGGAGTCCTTGGCTACTTATTTATGGCACCAAGTCGGTCGTCCTAAAATCTCCAAAACGGCCAGTGAAACCCGGACCACAGTCGGTGGCAAAACCGGCCTGCTGTTTTTCAAGGACATTACCGGTTTCCGTGGCGGTGTGGGCGATCACTTCGATCTTTGGAACAACGGCACCACCAAAACCGGTGAATATATCGATTCGTGCAAACAAACTTGGTTTTGGGAGGTCAGCTAAGTGCAAAGAAAGATGATCGGTCTGCTGCTCTGCTCGGCGGCCATTTCCTGCGGCTCCGCTCAAACCGGGCAACTCGCGCGGGAAGCGGTGGGCAATTCACAGCCCATCGCGACCCAGCCGGCGTCAGTTCCGCAGTTGCAAACTGCTACCGTTGGTCCCTTCAAACTCCATCTGACCGAATGCCAACTGACTTATCAGGGCGCGAGCAAAACCGGCAAAGTCCGCTTCGATTTTCCCGTGCCTTGCCAGTTCGGCAGCGACCGCAAGGGCGACGTTCGCGTGGTGCGCACCGGGAAAACGCATACCCTGCTGGTGGAAAGCTCCCGACCGGCGGACGCCGCCGACCCGCTATCGAGTCGCGATTGCATCACTTGGATTCGAGGTGTCATCGTGACTCCCCAGGAAATTCGCCTGTCCGTCCAGATCCAAAAAGTCGCTCAGTGCCTGCCGGCCGTATGGGATGAGAAAATGTTTCATGCGTTCGCGGCCAGGACACAACCCGCCGACGATGGAGTCGGAAAATAATCTGATTTTCGATTGAACCGCTCCAGTCCCGCCAGTAGACTGCTCGGTTCTACTGGCAATACTTGCTTTCCCATCGGTCTTGCCAGTCGGCCTCCAGCCCCGGCCTGTCTCACCTGGGCAGAGACCCTCGTGATCCAGCCTTTGGTAACGCCATCTTGAACGCCGACTTTCAACGCATCAAACGCCTGCCGCCTTATGTTTTCAATATCGTCAACGAGTTGAAAGCCAAGGCCCGCGCTCAGGGCGAGGACATCATCGATTTCGGCATGGGCAACCCCGACCAGCCGACCCCCCAACACATCGTGGACAAGCTGGTGGAGACCGCCCGGCGCGGCGACACCCACCGTTATTCGGTCTCGCGGGGCATCCCGCGCTTGCGCCGGGCGATCTGCAACTGGTATCAGACCCGCTACGCCGTCGCGCTCGACCCCGAATCCGAAGCCATCGTCACCATCGGCTCCAAGGAAGGTTTGGCGCATCTGGCGCTGGCGACGCTGGGTCCGGGCGATGCCGTGCTGGTGCCCAATCCCGCCTATCCGATCCACCCTTACGGCTTCGTCATCGCCGGCGCCGACATCCGCCACGTGCCGCTGGTGCCGGGCGTGGATTTCTTCGCCGAGCTGGAAAAAGCGATCAAGGATTCCTGGCCGCAGCCGAAGATGCTGGTGCTGAACTTCCCGGCCAACCCCACCACCCAATGCGTCGGACTGGATTTCTTCGAGAACGTGATCGCCATCGCCCGCGAGCACGAAATCTGGGTCATCCAAGATCTGGCCTACGCCGATCTGGTGTTCGACGGTTACGTCGCACCCTCGATCCTGCAAATACCCGGCGCCAAGGACATCGCGGTCGAATCCTTCACCTTGTCCAAAAGCTACAACATGCCCGGCTGGCGGGTCGGTTTCATGTGCGGCAATCCGGTGTTGATCGCGGCGCTGGCGCGGATGAAATCTTATCTCGACTACGGCATGTTCACGCCGGTTCAGGTGGCCGCCATCGCCGCGCTGGAAGGCCCACAAGACTGCGTCACCGAAATCCGCGATATGTACCAACGGCGGCGCGACGTGCTCTGCGACGGCCTGAACGCACTCGGCTGGGCGGTGGAAAAACCCAAGGCCACCATGTTCGTCTGGGCGCCGATCCCCGAACAGTACCGTCCGCTCGGCTCGTTGGAGTTCTGCAAGAAACTGTTGGCCGAGGCGAAAGTGGCGGTGGCGCCCGGCATCGGCTTCGGTGAGTACGGTGACGACCACGTTCGCTTCGGGTTGATCGAAAACGAACACCGCACCCGCCAAGCCTTGCGCGGCATCCGCGAGATGTTCCGCAAAGACGGTCGGGACCGGCCGGTATTGCCCGCGATGCCAGCGGCCGGAGCACGCTGATGAGCGCCTACCCTCCCGTCAAGATCGGCATCCTCGGCCTGGGTACGGTCGGCGGCGGCGTCACCCGCGTGCTGGCCCGCAACGCCGGAGAAATCAGCCGCCGCGCCGGCCGCGAAATCGTTATCACCCACGCCGCCGCCCGCAATCTGGACACCACCACCGCCAACACGACGGCGATAAAACTGACCGAGGACGGTTCGGATGTGGTGGACGATCCAGAGATTTCGATTGTCGTCGAACTGATGGGCGGTTACGAACCGGCGCGCAGCCTGGTGCTGCGAGCGCTGGCCAACGGCAAGCACGTCGTGACCGCCAATAAAGCGCTGATCGCCCTGCACGGCAACGAAATCTTCGCCGCCGCCCGCGAGGCCGAGATGATGGTCGGCTTCGAGGCGGCGGTGGCCGGCGGCATTCCGATCATCAAAGCCATCCGCGAAGGCTTGGCCGGCAACCGGCTGGAATGGATCGCCGGCATCATCAACGGCACCGCCAACTTCATTCTGACCGAGATGCGCGGTAAAGGCCGCGACTTCCCCAGCGTATTGGCCGAAGCCCAACAGCTGGGTTATGCCGAAGCCGATCCCACCCTGGATATCGAGGGCGTCGATGCCGCTCACAAGCTGGCGATCCTGGCGTCGATCGCCTTCGGCATCCCTCTCCAATTCGACAAGGTCTACATCGAAGGGATCAGCCGGATCACCCAGGACGATGTCGCCTACGCCGCCAAACTGGGCTACCGCATCAAGCATCTCGGCATCGCCCGGCGCGACCAAAACGGCGTGCAACTGCGGGTCCATCCGACCCTCATCCCGCAGCGGCAGTTATTGGCCAACGTCAACGGGGTGATGAACGCCGTGCTGGTCAAGGGCGACGCCGTCGGCCAAAGCCTGTTTTACGGCGCTGGGGCCGGCGCCGAACCGACCGCCTCGGCGG
Source organism: Candidatus Competibacteraceae bacterium (assembly GCA_016713505.1). Lineage (NCBI taxonomy): Bacteria > Pseudomonadati > Pseudomonadota > Gammaproteobacteria > Candidatus Competibacteraceae > Candidatus Competibacteraceae bacterium. Next base: position 1,814,472 of record JADJPA010000001.1, read on the forward strand.
TGGTGGCCGACATCATCGACGTGGTTCGCACCCTGACCGCCGATCCGGAAAACCGGGTGCCGCATCTGGCGTTTCAGCCCGATGCGCTGTCGGATTTGCCGGTCTTGCCCATGGCAGCGGTCGAAACCGCCTGCTATCTGCGTTTGCTAGCGCTGGATCGCCCCGGCGTGCTGGCCGATATCACCCGCATCTTGGCCGATTGCGGCATCAGCATCGAAGCCTTCGTGCAGAAGGAAGCGCCCCCCACCGCCAGCGAGGTGCCGGTGGTGCTGCTGATCAACCCGGTCAAGGAACAGCGGATGAACGAAGCGATAGCGGCGATCGAAGCCTTGGACAGCATCCGCGCGCCGGTCATGCGCATCCGGCTGGAATATCTCGATTCCGATTGAGCGGCGCGAACGACAGCCAGCCGTGGCCTCCATCCTACATTTGCTGATCCCCGGCCTGCTCGGACCGTGGCCAGACCGCTCCAATCCGGCGTTCCCCCGCCCGACCGCGCCGGCGCTGGAGTGGTTGCTGGCGCGGGCGACCGTTGCCGTCGCGCCCGCCGCAACAGACGCCGCCTTATTCCAGTTTTTCGGGTTGTCCGTCACAGATACCGCTGATTTACCGGTGGCGGCGGTCACGCGTTTGGCGGACGGAGGTAACATCGACGACGGTTGGTGGTGGCGGGCCGATCCGGTGCATTTTCGTTCCGACTTGCACGGCGTAGTTCTGGCGGACGCGCGGATACTGGCGATCGAACCCGCCGAGGCGCGGGCGCTGGCGGAGGCCTTCAATCAAACCTTCGCGAGCGATGGAGTGCAGCTTGACGCCTTGCGACCCGACCGCTGGTACCTGCGGCTGCCCGCCGATCCCGGCGTGCGCGCTCACCCGCTGGAGAGCGCCAGCGGCCGCGATATCCGCACGCTGTTGCCCTACGGACCCGCCAAGCAACGCTGGCACACCCTGCTGACGGAAGCGCAAATGCTCTTTCACAACCACCCGGTCAACCGGGCGCGCGAAGATCGGAACCAACCGCTGATCAGCGGGGTCTGGCTGTGGGGCGGCGGCCGCTGCCCCACCGGCGCCAGCCCGCCCGCCGCCGGTTTGTACGCCCGCGATCCGCTGGCGCGCGGGCTGGCGCGGCTGGCCACCGCGGCGGTCGCGCCGCTTCCCGCAACCGCCGCCGACTGGCTGGATGCCTCTGCCTCGGAAGCAGACAGTTTGACGCTGCTGGATACGACGCGCTTCGATCCCCTGGATGATGACCTGGAGGCATGGCTCGGGCATATCGCTGACCTGGAGCGGAACTGGTTCGAGCCGTGCCAGCGGCTATTGCAAACCGGCCCGCTGGCCGCCTTGTATCTCTACCCCGGTAACGGTCAACGCTACGGCGTGAGCAAAACCGCGCGCTGGCGGTTCTGGCAACGGCCCCGGCCTTTGCGCGGCTATCTGTAAGCCGCCCCGGCATCGACCACGCTCATGACCCGTCTGATCGTCCGCCGCACGGCCCTCTCGCCCGCCGTCGAACTCTCGCCCTCGCCGCTGCTGAATCGGATTTACGCGGGCCGCAATGTCGGCACGGCCATCGAGTTGCTCAATGAGCTGCGCCATTTAAGCCCACCCTCCGTCCTGAGTAATATCGACCAGGCGGTGGATTTGTTGCATAGCGCCTTGCGCGAGCGCTGGCGCATCCTCATCGTCGCCGATTTCGACGCCGACGGCGCGACCGGCTGCGCGCTGGCGGTGCGGGGCTTGCGCGCGCTGGGCGCCGCCGAAGTCGGCTATCGAGTCCCGAACCGCTTCGAGCACGGCTACGGCCTGACCCCGGAGATCGTCACAGTCGCGGCGGCGGCGCGACCCGATTTGCTGATCACGGTGGACAACGGGATTTCCAGCCATGAAGGCGTGCGCGCGGCCCAAGCCCTCGGCATCAAGGTCTTGGTCACCGACCATCACCCGCCGGGCTGCGAACTGCCGCCCGCCGAGGCCATCGTCAATCCCAATCTGCCGGACGATCGTTTCCCCAGCAAACACTTGGCCGGCGTGGGGGTGATGTTCTACGTGTTGACCGCGCTACGGGCGCGGCTGCGGGCCGCCGGCTGGTTTGGCGAGCGCGGCCTGAGCGAGCCGAATCTGGCCCGGTACCTCGATCTGGTCGCGTTCGGCACGGTGGCGGACGTGGTGCGGTTGGACCATCACAACCGCATCCTGGTCGAGCAAGGCTTGCGCCGCATCCGCCAGGGCCAGTGCGCGCCCGGCATCCTAGCCCTGTGTGAAGTCGCCGGCCGGACCCCGGAGCGCCTGAGCGCCGCCGACGTCGCCTTTTACCTCGCGCCCCGCCTCAACGCCGCCGGGCGACTGGAAGACATGAGCCAAGGCATCGAATGCCTGCTCTGCGACGATCCGACGGCGGCCCGCGCCATCGCCCGCCGCCTGGACGAGATCAACCGCCAGCGCGGCGAACTGACCAGCGAGATTCACGCCCAGGCTCTGGCGTGCATCGAAGCGGTCTCGGCGAGCACCGCGCTCCCTTTCGGACTCTGCCTGTTCGACCCCGCCTGGCATCAAGGCGTGATCGGCATCATCGCCGGCCGCCTCAAAGATCACCTGCACCGACCGGTCATCGTGTTCGCACCCGACCGCGACGGCAACATCAAGGGTTCGGGCCGCTCGGTGGAAGGGATGCATCTGCGCGATGCGCTGGCGGCGGTCGCGACCGAGCACCCCGGCCTCATCCAGCAATTCGGCGGACACGCCATGGCCGCCGGCCTGAGCTTGGCCGCCGACCGTTTCGAACCGTTCAGCCAAGCTTTCGATGCCCAAATCCGCCAGCGGCTCAGCGCCGACGACCTGCACGGCCGCCTGCTCAGCGACGGCGAACTGGAATTGACCGAATTTTCGCTGGATACCGCCAAGCTGCTGCGCGAGGCCGGACCCTGGGGCCAAGGCTTTCCCGAACCGCTGTTCGACGGTGTGTTCGAGGTGCTGTCCCATCAGATCCTGCGAGACGGTAAGACGCTGAAACTCTGGCTGCGACCGCCGGCCACATCCCTCACGCTGGAAGCCATCGCCTTCCGACGCGCGGCCGACTTCGTTCCGGGCACCGCGCGGGTCCGCATCGCTTACCATCTGGAGGTCAATGACTGGCGCGGCGAACGCTTGCAGTTGCTGGTCGAGCATCTGGAAGCGGTTTAGCGCGCTGGCCGCCCGGCGGGCCTTGGCAACCTCAGCCTAAACCCAATTGCTCGGCGAAGCGCCAATTGTTCTTGCCGGTCTGTTTGGCGGCGTACATGGCGGCGTCGGCCTGCCGGAGCAAATTCATCGCCAAGTCCAGATTGGCGGGCAGTTCCGGCCGATACAGCGCGATGCCGACGCTGGCGGTGATGGCGGCGCTGGCGGAACCCAGTAAAAACGGCTCGGCCAAGCGGTCGATGATTTTCTGAGCCACGGCGGCGGCGGCTTCGGGCGCTTCCAAGTCTTGCAGCAGGATGGTGAATTCATCGCCCCCCAGCCGCGCCGCCGTGTCGGTCGCCCGCACGCACTGTTGCAGGCGCGCCGCCACCTGCTGGAGCAGTTCATCGCCCGCATCGTGTCCTAGGGTATCGTTCACCTGCTTGAAGCCATCCAAATCCACCAACAGGATCGCCAGCAACCGCCACTGACGCCGCGCTTGTTGCAAGCCTTTACGCAAGTGTTCGAACAGCAGGTTGCGGTTGGGCAGGCTGGTCAGTTGATCGTAATTGGCCAAACGCCAGTTGCGCAGGCTGACCTCGGCCAGGATTCGGGTCCGCTCCTCCACCTTGGCTTCGACCTTGGCTTCCAGCGTCTCATCATACGTCTGGAGCAGCGCCTCGGCTTTTTTATGAAGCGCTTCGGTCTGCTTCTGGTCGGAGATATCCACCGTAGCGCCGCGATAGCCCAAGAATTCACCATCCTCATCGAACAAGGGCACTCCGCCGTTGCGCGTCCAGGCCCAACGCTCGTGGCCGGGCAACCGCACGCACAATACCAAATGCTGGAAAGGCTGTCGCTCGACCAGCGCCGCCCGCAACGCCGCCAGATCGGTCTCCGATTGCTCGAACACGACCCAATCCTTCCAGCTCAGACCGATCCAGAAGTCGCGGAACTCAAGGGACTTGGCAAACTTCCCCCGCAGCTCGCGCAGGTGGCCAGCAGCGTCGAACTCCCACAGCAAGTCGTTAGAAATTTCGGCCAAATCCCGATACAGCGCGGTACTGATCAGTTTTTCATGAGAGAAAGCCCCGGCCAGCAAGCCGGACACCGCGACCACGGCCATGACGGTCTGATATTGGAGCATCTGATCGGAGTGTCCGAAGGCCGCCACCATCAGCACGATGCTCGACTCGAATAGAAACACCCCCAACACCGCGCCCCGGATGTCATTGGTCGCCACGATCCAAACCAACACCGGCAGCGCCAGCAAAACCACGAACGGATTATGGGGTTCGCGCCAAAATTGCTGGGGTATCCAAAACAGCGCCGCCAATAATAAAACCGACAGCAGGCCCTGAACCAGCCTCTTGGCCGTCGATGGCGGATCGACCATCCGCACTGTTCGCGACGGGCGCGGCGCTTCCGTTTTTTTGTAAAAACGACGAACCGCGGGAAATCCAAAGAGCAGTACGAAAGGCGCGAACGTGGCGATGCCGACGAAATTGCCGGCCCACCACTCCAGCACGGCCAGGGAGAAAGGGGCTTGGGGGGATAGGATCGCGGCGGCCTTCAACAGCAGGGTTCCGACCAACGCAGCGAACCCGCTCCCGGCGGCGGCGGCGGCCAGAAACACCGCCACCTGCGGCGTGCCATTGAAGCGCCACGGCCGCCGATAACGGTCCAGCCAGGATTGCCGCAGGGTCTGAATCGTCACGAAATAGCCCAGCGGGACCAGCACGCTGATCGCCAGATAATAGGGCCACTGCTGCCAGGGCCAGACGAGCAGCCCGGCGACGAGCGCTGCGACGATGGGTAACGGTAAAGCCCGCCCGCCGCCTTCAAGCAAAACGGCGAAGGTCAAACCGGCGGGCAACGACCAAAGACTGACCCCGGTCAACCGTTCGAGCGCGTTCGTGACATGCCACAGCACCGCCCAGGCGACCACGTAACCCACGACTGAAACCAGCGGTTGGTAGCGGATGAGCGGCGCGAACCGCCGGTGGTCGGCGGTACGGCGATCGTTAGTGTCGCGGGTGGAGTTCGCGCTTCCCATCTCTGCTAAAGACGCCTGGTTCTAAACTGTTGATCGAATCGGTGCCGCCGGCTACGCTTTTCATTCAGTAATGTTGGACTTGATATACGCTCTCACCCCGCAACGCCTCCGCCAGCGCATTGCCGATCACCGCCGCCCACCGCTCGCACCCTGACGTATCGACCAGCAAATCCTGACGTATCTCAATCTCCACATGGGACAGACCCGCCGCTCCGCCGTGGGCGTTCATGGTGAACCCCACTTCTCGCCCGGAATAGGGTTCATTATCGCCGACACAGACTTCCAAATCCGCCCGAAACTGGTGCAACAGCGGCAACGCCAGACGGGCATCGCGGTTCCACAGCACACCCAGCTGCCAAGGCCGACGAAAGCCGTTCAGCACCGGCGTGAAGCTGTGAATCGCCACCAAGGCGGGAGTCCGACCGTTGCCGTGCCGCCAGCGCTGGGCCAGCATTTGGGTAATCGCATGATGGTAAGGCCAGAATACCTCGTTCGAGCGCGCTTCCGCCGCCGCATCGTCAAGATGCAGATTTCCGGGAACGATAATCCCATCGCTGACCTGCGCGATGGAGGTCGGATCGCCAGGCGGGCGGTTGCAATCGATCACCAACCGCGAGTACCCCGCCAACACGGCGGGCGCGTCCAATCGTTCCGCCAACAAGCGCGCGACGGGCGCGGCGCCGATATCCCAAGCAATGTGTTGGGATAACTCAACCGATCCTAAGCCGAGTTGGTCGAGATTGGCGGGGATCCGATTGCTGGCATGATCGCAGACCAGCACCACGGACGCTTTGCCATCCGGGTTGATCACCGTAAAGGGGGGCGGGTCTGTGGGGTCCAGCATTCGCTTGGAAGCGGTTGGCTTGCCGACGGAATCGCGCATGATTTGGCTGAAAGGATAGTTATAAAAATCGTATCAATGGGCGACGCCGTTGAGCGGATCTCTACCGCCGGTCAAGCTGCCGTCACGACAGCCGCTTGAGCACGTTTTGCCGGAATCGCGCCGCTTGGCTGGGATCGGCCAATTCTCGGCCCAACAGATCCAAGACCGTATCCAAGCTGCCGCTCGAAAACCATACTTCATCACACAGGATGGCGCCCATCGGCCCGATGAGCTCCACCAGTTCCTGCTCGACCACGGCCTTGGTATTCTCGGTCATGCGCATGCTTCTCGGATCCTGCACGTTCGGCGCGCGCGCCGCTTCGCCCCTCAATTGCTCCAGGAGATACCCCGTGGACGGCAGAGCCGCTCGGGAGGTCGGGACGTGTCCTTCCGAGAAGCGCGTCGTGCCGATCCTGATATCCTGCTTTAACAGCAGATCCAGCGCTTCCACGGCTTCCGGTCCTTGCTTGTTTTGCACGGACAGAAAGGTGATCTCGCCATCGCGCAGGCCGAACTGGATCAACAAACTGCCGGTCGTGGCGATATACAGCGTGCCGGTGCAACCATCCTGGCATAGCTCGTGCAGCTTGTCGCTGGTGATTCTGGCAAACTCGGAACGCTGCGGCTGAGCCATATCTGTCACCTCCGAAACGCATCGTTGCTGGTTCGAATGACGCTAGCAATCACATCGAATCACGCTTTCTTACGCAGCCGCTCGAACGCCATTTTGATGCTGACCGCCATCCGTTCGATAGCGCGCGCCAACGCGCCGATTTCATCACGGCGGTTGGTCCCGACGATCTCCATCTCGAAATTGCCCCGGCTGATGTTCTCGGCGACCGCCGTCAGCTCCCAAATCGGCCGCGCCAGTTGCCGGGACAACAGATACGCGATGACGCCCACGAAAACCAGCGCGCCGGCGATCAGCAGCAGCGCGTTGCGCCTCGCTTCCAACAAAGGCGCAAAAGCATCGTCATAATCCTGCTGGACGATCAAGGTCCAGCCCAGATCGGTCTTACGGGTATGCGCGACGATGCGCTTGCCGTCGGCCTCATAGACGACCGGACCTTGAGCCGCTCCCGCGGCCTGCAACGCCGGATGAGCGCTCAAATCCTGTAGGCTCTGCGTGATTTGCCGCGGCTGACCGTGGGCGATCACCTTGTTTTTATCATCGATAAGGATAGCAAACCCCGTCTCGCCGATCTTGGTTCCGACGACGCTTTGAGAGATATCCGCCACCTGCATGGCCAGCGCCATGACGCCTTCGAGCGTCCCGCCCGCGCTGCGGATCGGGCCGGCTAGAATCAGAGCCGGTTTCTGGGAGGTTTTACCGATGACGACCTGTTGCCCGACCGGCTTACCCCCCAGCACCTCCTTGAAATAATCCCGATCGCCATATTGATAGTGTTGCGGCGGGTCGGCGTCGCTGCGCGCGATGTTCTGGCCGGCGGGATCGACGGTAAAAACCAGATAGCTCCAGTCATAAGCGCTCTGAATCGCCTTGAGGATCGGTTGTTGTTTGAAGGCGTTCATCGAGATCATCTCGGGCAGAGCGGTATTTTCCCGCAAAACCCGCAGATTGGTGTCTATCCAGCCGTTGACCTTCCCCGCGAGGTTGCTCGCGGTCAGCGTCAAGTGCAGCTCGACATTGTGCCGCCAGTCCTGTTCGAGCTTGTAACCGCTGAGGTACATGAGGCTGGCGAGCGGAATCAACGCGATGGCTACCATGGTCAACAGCATCTTATGGAAGATTTTTAGTTCAAATCCGAGTTTAGGATGTGTCATAAATTTCCCCTAAAAAAATAACCTTTAATAACTATAGAATTAATTATATATCAAGTGTATTTTGACAATTACGATCAATCTGGGCCAATTTGCATGCTGCCCGGCGGCCTTGCCCTTCTTTATCGGGCGATTTCCTATTACCTATAATGCGCGCGCCGCTTACTCGAAGCCTACCCATGGTCTGAATCATAAAAACAGCCTCAGGGTATTGGTGATAGAGTTCCGACCTGTAAAAATTCGAGCGTCGCTTTCTCCAATCTCCCGGCGCCGGCATTGCCGCCAGCCGAGATTGAACTAATATAAGCAAATAACGTTTGCTTTGGTGGGTTGAAATGTCCTCCTCCATCCCAGCCGTCAGCGGTACCGAAATCATCGTCGCGGCGGCCCGTTCTCCTTTGCGGGTCCAGTTCGAGGTGATCGAGATCCGGGTGATCTCCGGCCCGGATACCGGGCAGGAAGCCAGTCTCGGTCTGCCGTCCGTGCGGATCGGCACCGCCGCGGACAACGACTTGGTGTTGACCGATCGGGCGGTTTCGCGCCGTCATGCCGAAATCCGCATGACAGCGGACGGCTTGTTGCTGCGCGATCTCGGTTCCACCAACGGCACCTTCATCAACGACGTGCGCATCACCGAGGCCTATATCCCCGAAAGCGCCGAATGCCGCCTCGGCTACTCACGGGTGCTGATCCGCCAGCATACCGAAGAACGCAAGGTGGCGGTGCCGCGTCAGGATCACTTGGGCGAATTGGTTGGCGCCAGCGAGCGGATGCGGGAGCTGTACGGCCTGATTCGGGCGGTGGCCCCCACGCCGACCACCGTACACCTGCATGGCGAATCCGGGGCCGGCAAGGAGTCGGTGGCTCGTACTTTGCACGCGCTCTCCGGCCGCTCGGGTCCGCTGGTGGTGTTCGACGCCTCGGTCACCGACCCGGAAATGGTGCGCAACGACCTGTTCGGCCATATCAAGGGCGCCTTTACCGGCGCCACCGGCTCGCGCGAGGGCGCCTTCCGCCAAGCGCACGCCGGCACGCTGTTCATCGATGAGATCGGCGAGTTGCCGCTGGACTTGCAACCGCGGCTGCTGCGCGTCCTGGAAACCCGCGAAGTGACCCCGATCGGTTCCGACAAGCCGCTGCGGGTCGACGTAAGGGTCATCACCGCAACGCACCGGGACCTGGAAGCCATGGTCAAAACCGGAGCATTTCGGACCGACTTGTTTTATCGGCTCTCCGTCGTACCCGTCGAGGTGCCGGCGCTCCGGGAGATTCCCGAGGATATCCCGTTGATCGCCCGTCATTTATGCGAACGACTCAACTTGAGCTGCCGGATCTCCGACACCGCCATGAGCGCCTTGCAGCTCTACTCGTGGCCCGGCAACGTGCGGGAGTTGCGCAACGTGCTGGAGCGGGCGGTGGTGTTGTGCGGCGACCGGGAAATTCAACCTGACGACTTACGGCTATCCAGGGAAATCCGGCCGTCCAGCACTTCTGGCACGGGACAACCCCCCCCACCGACCGTACCCACCGTCACCCCCTCCAGCGCGCCGGCGGACCCCTCGTCCCCCGCTCCGAAAACCAGCACCGCCGCCGCCCGCGCCCATCTCAAGGAAGTGGAGCGCCAGATGATTCTGGAATCGATGGCGCTCAATAACAATAATAAGGCCGCCGTTGCCCGCGAGCTTGGCATTCCCTTATCGACCCTGAAGCGCCGTCTCAAGGAATATCAGATCGGCGAGGAAGACTGACCAACCAAGTCGAAATGCGAGCCTCGCACTCTCGATGAGCGATGGTTTCCGCAGCCGGCGACCCGCTGTAAACCGACCCATAAAGCTTACGTTTTAGGCCAGCATGATGGGGGTCCAGCATCCGTCGGGCGCGCCGCTACCGTCTGCTGCTGTACGCCCAGCGCCCACGCCACATGTTCCCGCACCAGCTCCGACGGATGCGTCGAGCGCGCTTGCAAGGCGGCCAAGACCGCCGGTGAATGGGGCGCATTGCCCAAAGCCACGGCAATGTTGCGCAGCCAGCGTCGGTGGCCGATCCGGCGGATGGCGCTGCCTTCGGTGCGGCGCAGAAACTCTCGCTCGTCCCACGCGAACAGCTCGCTCAATCCCGGCGCGTCCAAACCGTGCCGGGCACGGAAATCAGGCTCTGCGGTCGGCCGAGCGAAGCGATTCCACGGACACGCCAACTGGCAGTCGTCGCAACCGTAAATCCGGTTGCCGATGGCGCGGCGAAATTCCAAAGGAATCGAACCCGGTAATTCAATGGTGTGATAGGAAATGCAGCGGCGGGCGTCCACCCGGTACGGCGCGACGATGGCGCGGGTCGGACAAATTTCCAGACACGCCGTACAGCGCCCGCAATGGGCGGTCGCGGGCTCATCCGCCGGCAATGGCAGGTCAACGTAAATCTCTCCGAGAAAGAACCAAGAGCCCGCGCGGCGGTCGAGCAGATTGCTATGCTTGCCGATCCAGCCCAAACCCGCTTTCTCGGCCAGCGCTTTTTCCAGGACCGGCGCGCTGTCGGTGAAAACTCGATGGCCGAACGGCCCGACGGTGGCGGCAATACACCCGGCGAGGCGTTGCAGCCGCTGGCGCAACAGCTTGTGATAATCCCGCCCTAGCGCGTAGCGAGAGAGGTAACCCAACGCGGGATCGTTGAGCACGCGCCACGGCTCGGCGGCCCCCGGCGGTAGATAATCCAGCCGCGCCGAAATGACCCGCACCGTACCCGGCACCAGCTCCGCCGGTCGGCTGCGCCTGACCCCGTGCCGCGCCATGTAGGCCATGTCGCCGTGAAATCCGGCCGCCAACCACTCCAACAGCCGCGCCTCGGGCTCGCCCAGATCGATAGTGGCGATGCCGATCCGTTGGAATCCCAATTCCCGGCCCCATCGCTTGATGGCGACGGCCAGTTCAGCAAGTTGCGGGTCGGTTACGACAAGCGTCACGGCGGCGGCTGGATGTGGGAAAATGACCGGCGTATTGTGCCTCCAACCATCACCATTGAGGAGCTTTTCCATGGGTGAGTTGCCTTACGAGCTGTACCGGGCCGCTCAGGTGCGGGAACTCGATCGTATCGCCATCGAAGTCCGCGGCATCTCTGGCTACACCCTGATGTGGCGGGCCGGCGAGGCGGCCTTCGGCCTGCTGCGCCAGCGCTGGAACGCGCGCCGGATCGCCGTGGTTTGCGGCGGCGGCAACAACGGTGGCGATGGCTACTTGGTGGCGCGACTGGCCCACCAGCACGGATTTGACGTCCGGGTTCTGACGCTGGCCGATCCCGAAGGGTTGCACGGCGACGCCCAGACCGCTTGGTGGAACGCCCGCTCCACCGGAGTTTCCATCATGCCCTTCACCGCCGCCGCTCTGAACGGCGCCGATTTGCTGGTGGACGCCATTCTCGGCACCGGCCTGGAACGGGAAGTCACCGGTCCGTGGAAGGCAGCGATCCTGGCCATGAACGCCCATCCGGCCGACATCTTGGCCCTCGACATTCCGTCCGGCCTGCACGCCGACACCGGCGTCATTCTCGGCGCGGCGGTTCAGGCGGCGGCGACCATGAGCTTCATCGGGCTCAAGCAAGGCTTGTTCACCGGCCAGGGCCCCGCCTGCTGCGGCGAGATCAGTTTCAGCGACCTGGAGGTGCCATCCGATATTTACGCGGCCATCCATCCGGCCAGCTGGCGCTATACCGGTCGAGAGTTGCCGCACTATTTGCCCAACCGCTCGCGCAGCGCCCATAAAGGTCATTTCGGCCATGTACTGGTGGTCGGCGGCGATCTGGGAATGGCCGGCGCGGCGCGCATGAGCGCCGAGGCCGCCGCTCGCTGCGGCGCGGGACTGGTCAGCGTTGCCACCCGCGGCGCGCACGCCGGCTTGCAGGCGGTGGCTCGCCCGGAACTGATGTTTCATGGAATTGAAACCCCGGAGGCATTGAGCGCCTTGCTGGATCGGGCTACCGTCGTCGCCATCGGACCGGGGCTCGGTCGGGACGATTGGGGTCGGGGTTTGCTGCGCGCCGTGCTCGCCAGCGACAAACCGCTGGTGGCCGATGCCGACGCCTTGAATCTGTTGGCCGTCGAACCCAGCTTCCGCGAAAACTGGATTCTGACGCCGCATCCCGGCGAGGCCGCTCGATTGTTGAAGATGACTCCGGCCGAGGTCGAGGCCGACCGTTTCGCCGCCGTCGAGGACTTGGCGTTACGCTTTGGCGGCGTGGCTGTCCTCAAGGGCGCGGGTTCCCTGATCGCCAGCAAGGCGGATGGCGTGGTGGTGCTTTGCGCGTCTGGCAATCCCGGCATGGCCAGCGGCGGCATGGGCGACGTGCTGACCGGAGTCGTCGCCGCGCTGTTGGCGCAAGGCTTACCGCCGTTCGTGGCGGCCCGCGCCGGCGTATACCTGCACGGCCGCGCCGGCGATCTGGCGGCTCAATCCGGCGGCGAGCGCGGCTTGCTGGCGACCGATTTATTGCCCTTCCTACGGCGGTTGGTCAACCCCACCACCACCGAAAACGCCCGCATCCCATCCACGGGATGAGGTCGGGAACACGCCATCGCCATGCTGGAACGCTTTCTCGATTCCACCGCCGCCACCGAACGGCTCGGCGGACAACTGGGGCGAACGCTCCTACCCGGTTGCGTCATTTACCTACGCGGCGATCTGGGCGCGGGCAAAACCACGCTAGCGCGCGGCTTGCTACACGGACTCGGCCATCGCGGCACGGTGAAAAGCCCGACTTTCACCCTGGTGGAACCTTATGAATTGGAAGGCTGGCGGCTGTTTCACTGGGATTTGTACCGGCTTGGCGACCCCGAGGAACTGGAGTATCTGGGTTTGCGCGACCAGTTGGACGGGGAAGCGGTGTTGCTGATCGAATGGCCAGAACGCGGACAGGGCGAGCTGCCGACAGCAGATATTGCTGTGATGCTCGCGTATGCTGGCGAGGGTCGAAACTGTCGGCTGGAGGCCTGCTCGGCTCTGGGAGTCGCGATTGTGACCCAGTTGCAAGCCATGGAATAGCCTCAGGCTGCTCGCCCCGACCATCACGCACCGCCCGGCGACCGAGTTGGGCTATCTGCCGCAAAAGCATCCCGCCAGGGTGCAAACCTTCGCCTTGAATTTCGGCCAGGCGCGGGTTTTTTACTCGAAAGCCAGCCCGAAACGCCGCACGGCCGCCGCGCGAATCGTTCGGAACTGGTCGACATTCGGCCGCCGTTGACCGCAGCCTTGGTTGCAATCACCCGGTTGGGTCGTCCTGGGTCTCCAGCCACAAACCTCCCGTTCGCGGGCGTCTTTGTCGTTAGCCTTCCATCCTAAGCCTTTCCAGTCGGCAGCGCCTCAAGCCGCTTGGCTTTTCTCCCGCTGTTCTTCCAGATGCTTGCAGTCGATGCACAATTCCGCCGTGGGCCGGGCTTCCAACCGACGCAGACCGATCTCCACGCCGCAGGCCTCGCAATAGCCGTATTCGTCGAGGTTCAGCCGCTCCAAAGCCTTGTCGATCTTATGAATCAATTTGCGCTCCCGATCCCGGGCTCGCAGATTGATCGTGAATTCTTCTTCTTGGCTGGCGCGATCGTTGGGATCGGGCAAGTTCAAGGGCTCATCCTGCATGTTACTCACAGCCCGTCGCCCCTCCTCCATCAATTCCTGCTTCCAAGCTGCCAATATGGTGCGAAAATGAGTTTTTTGCCGGTCATTCATATAATCCTCGCCCTCTCCCGCGAGATAGGGCGCAGATCCCGTTAACAGTTCGGTCATCGTTATCCGCCTTCCGTCGGTTTGACACTCTAACTATTGAAATTCAGCCACAAAATATAACGCCGACGTCAAGCCGGCCGGCCGGATGCGCCTCCAGGCGCGCATAAAACCATAGACCATTCCCAGGGAGATTTCCGGCGGCCGGAGACTTTACAACGCTCGGGCGATTTTTCAAACCTTATTCAAACAAGCCCGCAAGGCGTCAGCCAACGCCCGCACCAGCTGAAAATAAGCCTCGGGGCCGCTGGGTATTGCAGCGCCCAACGGATCGAGTACGCCGGTGCGGGCGCTGCTCCCGGCGATGAGGGTCTCCACCAGGGCCGGCTGGAACTGCGGTTCGCTGAACACGCAACGCACGCCCGCGGACCGAATCCGCGCCTGAATCTCCGCCACCCGCTTGGCGCCCGGCCGCTGTTCCGGGCCGAGCGTGATCGCGCCGACCGTGTTCAGATTGTAGCGCTGCTCGAAATAACGATAAGCATCGTGAAACACGATGAACGGCTGACGCTTGATCGGCTCCAGCTCCGCCGTCAGGCGCCGGTTCAATTGATCCAGTCGGTCGGCCAGCAGCGAACCGTTGCGTTCGTAGTCGGCGCGATGTTCGGGATCGACCTCGCCCAGCACGGCGACCACCCGCCGCGCCATTGCGGCGGCATTGCCGGGGTCCAGCCAGATATGCGCATCGCGGCCGGTGCTAGCGCCATGCTCGTGATCGTGCTCAGGTTGGCGCGCTTCCCAAGCGCCGCCCGAACGCAGCGGCAGCACGGTCACGCCGGGCGCGTCCAGCAGAGCGACCGAGCGGACCTTGCCTTGCGCGTTCTGCAAGGGCTTGACCATGAAAGTTTCCAGTTCCGGCCCGATCCAGAACACGACCCGAGCATCCGCCAGGGCGCGGGCATCCGAAGGGCGCAACGCGTAGTCGTGCGGCGAAGCTCCGCCCCGCACCAGCAGCACCGGCTCGGCCACGCCTTGCATGATGCTGGCGACCAGCGAGTGGAGCGGCTGGATGCTGGCCACCACCTCAGGTCCGGCCAGCGCCGCCAGCGGCAGCGACAACACTAGCCCCAACAGCTGGCGCGGCCATTGCCAACGGGTCGGATCACACCGCATCTCTCGTACTCGTGGTCATGTTATAGAGTAACAATTGTTATAAGATAACATTCAAGCTCTGACTTTCAAACCGGATGGCCGATGATCTCACTCAAAGATGTCAATGGTTCGCACGCCATCGATCCGCAGCACGCCCTGGAGCACGCGGCGAGCCTGTGCCAGCAGCGGGGCACCCGGTTGACCGAACTGCGGCGGCGGGTGCTGGAAATCATCTGGAGCAACCCCACGCCGGTGGGCGCTTACGCGATTCTCGATGTCTTGCGCGGCGACGGTCGCCAAGGCGCGCCGCCCACGGTTTATCGGGCGTTGGACTTCCTGCTGGAACAAGGCTTGATCCACCGGCTGGCTTCGCTGAACGTCTTCACCGGCTGCCATCGCCCGGACCATCTGCACGGCGGTCAATTCCTGATCTGCCAGGAGTGCGGTCGGGCCGACGAGCTCAGCAATCCCGCCGTCGAAGCGCTGCTGCGCGCCGAAGCCTCCGCCCGCCATTTCGAGGTGCTGGCGCAGACGGTGGAGGTCTTGGGACATTGCCCACGGTGCCAGCAGGGAGCCGCGCCCCGTGCCCGCTAAAATCCTGCTGACGGTCGAAAACCTAAGCCTGAGCCTGCGCGGCAACCCCATCCTGCACGACGTCAATCTCCAGGTCAGCACCGGCGAGATCGTGGCCTTGATCGGCCCCAACGGCGCGGGTAAATCCACCTTGGTGCGCGCCGTTCTGGGCTTGCTGCGCCCGGACAGCGGCCGGGTCGCGCTCAAGCCGGGCCTGCGCGTCGGTTACCTGCCGCAACGCCTGACGATCGATACGACTCTGCCGTTGAGCGTGCGGCGCTTCCTCACCCTCGGTACGCCGGCCTCGCGGGCGCGGGTGTCGGACGCCTTGACGGAAGTCGGAGCCGGACAAGTGCTGGAATCGCCGGTGCAGGCCATTTCCGGCGGTGAGCTGCAACGGGTGTTGCTGGCGCGGGCGCTGTTGCGCCAACCCGATTTGCTGGTGTTGGACGAGCCGGTTCAGGGCGTGGATTTGAACGGCCAATACGAACTTTACGAGCTGATCGGCGAGCTCCGACGACGGCGCGGCTGCGGCATCCTGATGGTGTCGCACGAGCTGCATCTGGTCATGGCCGCCACCGATCAAGTAATCTGCCTCAACCGCCACGTCTGCTGTTCCGGCCATCCCGATCATGTGGCGCGCGATCCGGCTTTTCTCGAACTGTTCGGCAGCGACGGCGCCCGCAATCTGGCGATCTACCACCACCATCACAATCACCACCACGATTTACACGGCGCCGTGGTGGCGCCGGCGGAGGACGGCTTTCATGGATGAGTTTCTGGTTCGCGCGCTGGCGGGCGGCACCGGCGTGGCGCTGGCCGCCGGACCGCTCGGCGCCTTTATCGTCTGGCGGCGCATGGCCTATTTCGGCGATACCCTGGCCCATTCGGGTTTGCTGGGGGTCGCGCTGGGCGCGGTGCTCGGCATCAATCCGGGCCTGGGCGTGGTCCTCACCTGTCTGGTGGTGGCGCTGGTCCTGGTGCTGTTACAGCGGCGACACGCGCTGGCCACCGACACCCTGCTCGGCATCCTCGCCCACACCACGCTGTCGCTGGGGCTGGTGACGCTCGCCTTCCTGGAAACGGTGCGGATCGATCTGACCGGCTATCTGTTCGGCGATATTCTGTCGATCGGCACCACCGACCTCTATTGGATTTGGGGCGGCAATCTGCTGGCTTTGGGCGTGCTGGCGGGGCTGTGGCGACCGCTGCTGGCGGCCACCGTCCACGAAGAACTGGCGCGGGTGGAAGGGGTGTCGGTCTTTCAGGTGCGGCTGGCTTTTATGTTGCTGATCGCCATCGTCATCGCCGTGGCGATGAAAGTGGTCGGCATCCTGCTCATCACCTCGCTACTGATCATCCCGGCGGCGACGGCGCGCCGCTTCGCCCGTTCCCCGGAGAGCATGGCGGCTCTGGCCAGCCTGATCGGCTGTCTGGCCATCGGGTTTGGGCTGTGGGCCTCATTGCGCTGGGACACCCCGGCCGGCCCTTCGGTCGTGGTGGCGGCCACCAGCTTGTTCGCGCTGGGTTCCGCCATCCCCAACCGCTGGCCGCGCTAGCTCGCGCCGCCGCTGTCAGCGCGCCGCCACCGCGGCGGGCGCGGGTCCGTCGGCCGCTTGATTCGGGCAGATCAGCGTCATCATCAGCGGTGCGGCCGCCGTCACCAGCAAGGCCCACGGCAGCGGGAGGCCGGCCGCCACCGCGCCGACCGCCACCGCCAAAACGCCCAGCGCCGCCAGCAAACCACCCCAAATCCTTTGGCTATGCTCGATGACATAGGCGCGCATGAAGGCCACGCTGAACAGATAGACCAGCACCGTGGTGGCGACCGCACCGATGGCGAACAGCGGCGAAACCGCATGGGCCACCTCGGCTCCGGGCGTGAGGAGCGCCGCTTCCCGCTTGGCCTGCACCACATCGGCCACCACTTCCAGACCCGCGCCCACGGCGGCGAGCGAGGCGAAAATCAGATAATGGCCGTAGCCGAACAGGAACGCCACCTGATGGCGGCGCTCGCGGGTCAGCACTTCCGCCCAAGGCATGTCGAAATACAGCCACCACAACGCCAAAATCAGCGCGGTGATACTCAGCCCGAGCGGGAACAGGCCGAACGACCAACCTTGCGCTTGCAGCATGTTGGCCATCGCGTTGCTCGCTCCGAGAATGCATTCGCCCAACACGATGATGGTCAGCAAGCCGTAACGCTCGGCGATATGATGCGGGTGCCACGGCGTCCTGATCTTATGCTCGGCGATAGCCGGCACTAACAATTCGGCAACGATCAAAGGCGCCAGCAGCGCCAGCTGCCCGTTCACCGGTAAGAACAAACGCACGATCCAAAAGGCCTGCACGATCAGGATACCGGCGGCATAGCGATAACAGGCCTCGCGATGGCCGGGATCTTCGTACCCGGCCCGCAGCCATTGCGCCGCCATCGCCAACCGCATGACCGCATAGCCGACCACGGCCACGGTATTTTTGGTGTTGTCATTGAACAAATCGGGAATACCGACCGCCAAGATCAACGCGCCGAACATCTGCGCCATGGTGGTCAGCCGATAACGGGTGTCGTCGGTATCGTAAGCCGAAGCGAACCAGGTGTAATTCATCCACGCCCACCAAATGCCGAAAAACGCCACGGCAAAACCTATCAGACCTTGAGCGATGTGATGGGCGGTCAAGGCATGATGCAACTCACGCGCGGCGGCGGCAATCGACACCACGAACACCAGATCGAACAACAACTCCAGTGCGGTCGCCACCCGATGCTGTTCGTGAATGTCACGTCCCTGCATGAATTTTTTCGGTCTCATCGCCATGAGCGCGGGTTCTCCTGTAAAGCGGTCATCGATCGGTCCGCGGATTGTAAACGCAGACGCCTGGATGCGAACTTCTCCAACTACACTAAAACCAGTTTAGAGTCCTTGCCCCGAGACACCACATCCCAAAGAGGCGAACATGCGGCTCAACATCCGCTTTGTCGACCGAATCGGCATCTTCCAGGAAATGCTGCTGGTCTTTGCCAAGCGACGCCTGAACGTCGCCGCGGTCGAGGTCGATGTGCCTCACATCTACGTCGATGTCCCGGCTCTGACCGCACAGCGGCTTACCGAACTGCGCGAGGCGCTCGCTCTGATCGACGGCGTGGAAGCCATTTTCGATGTCGACATGCTTCCCGGAACGCGACGGCGACTTTATCTCGATGCCCTGCTGGCGGCCATGGCCGATCCGGTGCTGGCGGTGGATACGGGCGGCACCATCATCGTCGCCAACGCCGCCGCGGCCGTCGTCGCCGAGACCAGCGAACCCGCATTGCGGGGAATGACTCTGGGCGAATTGTTCGGGGACGACGCCTTGCAGGCGGAGCTGACTCAGAATCGCTTTCACGCGCCACTGCGAGAAGTCCTGCTGCGGGGCAAGCCTTTTTTGCTGGATACCCGACCGCTGGCGGAAGCCGCCGGCGACCAGTCGGCCGGCGGCGTGATCACCTTGCACGCGCCAAGCCGCATCGGCGAACGGCTGCACGCGTTGCAGCGCGTCGAAGAAACCGGTTTCGCGACGATTCTTGGAGAATCCGCGCCGATTCGGGCGCTGAAGGCGCGGGCGGCGCGCGTCGCGCTGGTCGATGCCCCGCTGCTGTTGCTCGGCGAGACCGGCACCGGCAAGGAATTGGTCGCGCAGGCCTGTCACGCGGCCAGCACGCGCTCGCAAGCGCCGTTTTTCGCGCTGAACTGCGCGGCCCTGCCGGAAAATCTCGCGGAAAGCGAGCTGTTCGGTTACGCGCCGGGCGCGTTCACCGGGGGCCAGCGCGGCGGCAAGCCGGGCCTTTTGGAACTCGCCAATCACGGTACCGTCTTTCTCGATGAAGTCGGTGAAATGTCGCCCTACCTCCAGGCCAAGCTGCTGCGCTTCCTGAACGATGGCAGCTTCCGCCGCGTCGGCGGCGAGCGCGAGCAGAAGGTCGATGTGCGCACCGTCAGCGCCACCCATCGCAACCTCGAACACATGGTCGCCCAGCACACCTTCCGCGAAGACCTCTTTTACCGGCTCAACGTCCTGACCTTAGCCATACCGCCGCTGCGCGAGCGCGCCGAGGACATCTTGTTGCTGGCGCGGCTGTTCATCGCGCGAGCCGCCGCCCAGGCCCGGCGGCCGCCTTGCCGGCTGACCGCCGCCGCCGAAACCGCCTTGCTGACCAATCCGTGGCCGGGCAATGTCCGGCAGTTACAAAACACCATCTTTCGCGCCGTCACCATGAGCGACAAGTCGATTCTCGATGCGTTCGATCTCGATCTCGCCCGTTCCAGCATCAGCGGTCCGGATACCCTCGCGCAGGAGCCCATGGCGGACGCCGCCGCCCCAAGCTGGGACGAGATCGTGGAAAAATCCGAGAAAGAGATCCTGCAACGCCTGTATCCGCTCTACCCGTCCAGCCGCAAGCTGGCTGCCCACCTCAAGACCTCGCATACCCGAATCGCCGACAAGCTGCGCAAATACGGGATTCGCGACCCGCGCTAGCGCAGTCCCAACCGTTCCAAAATCCGCTCTGTTCGCATCGTATGAGTTTTATTACAGCGTAATAAATTCCTTACAGCCACTATCATCATGTTTTTAAAATCTTTTTATTGATCGTCATCGTTGCTTCAGGCATCGCTGTAAGGATATGACAACAGACCTTGTGGCAAAGCGGGCCTCTTTTTACATAAGATAATGATCTATCAATAAATTTTAGATTGGCATTGCTTTTGCTCCACTTCCACCACCTCGTGCTGAGGTCACCCATTCATTTCATCACCCGCAAGGGAACCATGTACCCGCCAACGGTTGAAATTTGAGCGGCGGCTGTTCGAGCGCCTCACGACCCACTCGGACGCCCGCGCCAGCCCCAAACCGTTCGATCACCGCTCACCGACTTGGAGAAACGATGTGATGACCGCCCTTTTGAATGCTCTGACCGCCGAACAGGAACAGATCAAAACCTGGCGGCACGCCCTGCACCGCCAGCCCGAAACCGCGTTCGAGGAACGCCATACCGCCGGTTACATTGCAAAATTACTACGCGCCTGGGGCTATGAGGTCGCTGAGGGCGTCGGCAAGACCGGCGTGGTGGCCCGTCTTAAAGCGGGCGATGGCAAGAACTCCATCGGCTTGCGCGCCGACATCGACGCGCTGCCGGTACCGGAAATGTCGGAAAGTGAGTACAAGAGCACCGTCGAGGGCAAATCGCACGCCTGCGGTCACGACGGCCACAGCGCCATGCTCTTGGGAGCGGCCCAATATCTGGCCAAGACCCGCAATTTCAACGGCACCGTGAACCTGATCTTCCAACCCGCCGAGGAGATCATGGGCGGCGCGCCCGCCATGATTAATGATGGCCTGTTCGAGCGGTTCCCGATGGAGGCCGTGTTCGGGATGCATAACATGCCCGGCCTCGAACTGGGTAAGATTTATTTCACCCCCGGCCCGGTGATGGCGGCGGTGGATAACTGGGAAATCACTCTCACCGGCGTGGGCAGTCACGGCTCCATGCCGGAAAAGAGCGTCGATCCGGTGGTGGCGGGCGCGGCGCTGGTGATGTCGCTGCAAACCATCGTCTCGCGCAACGTCGCGCCCAAGGATTCGGCGGTGGTCAGCGTCGGCGCGTTTCTGGCGGGCGACGCCGGCAACGTGATCCCGCAAACCGCCATTCTGCGTTTGAGCACCCGCACCAGCGCGCCGGAAACCCGCAAGATGGTGCTGGCCAAGATCAAAGCCATCACCGCCGCCACCGCTGAAGCCTACGGCGTTAGCCATGAAATCAAGGAAGGCCCGCCGGGCGCGGTGCTGGTCAACGATCCCGAGCAGACGGCGGTATGCACCGAAATCGCCCAAAAGCTGCTGGGCGAGGATCGAGTGATCACCCAAGGCCCCACCTTTATGGGCAGCGAGGATTTTGCCTTTTACGCGCAGCGGAAACCGAGCGCTTACTGTTTCATCGGCAACGGCGACACGCCGATGGTACATCATCCCATGTACCGCTTCGACGACCGCAATTTGCCGATTGGCGCGGCCTACTGGGTGGCCGTGGCCGAGCACTATCTGCAATAGCGGCGGCCCGGTTTAATCCCTGGTGACCCGTCACAGCCCCCAGCGAGAACCCGCTCATGTACGCCGTCCGCCGCTGGTCAGTGCGTCACGCCAAAGGGCTGGAGCGGCTCTATCGCGGGTTCGAGCGGACCATGATCGCGCTCGATCCGCTGTGGCGGCGCATCGGCTACGCCCGCCTGGAAAAACCGGTGGCGGCGGTCGAGCGGGCGGTCAAGGGCTTGCTGTTCGATTGCCAGATGTGCGGATGCTGCGTGCTGAGCTCGACCGGCCTGTCCTGTCCGATGAATTGCCCGAAGAATTTGCGCAACGGGCCGTGCGGCGGCGTGCGATCCGACGGGCGCTGCGAGGTCAAGCAGGAGATGGTATGCGTGTGGGTCGAGGCCTTCAACGGCAGCGCCCGGATGCGCGATGGCCTCGCTCGCTTGCGGACGGTGCAAGCGCCGGTGGATTGGCGCTTGCGGGGACGCTCGGCCTGGCTCGCCCAGGCGCGGGAACGGGCGAAGGCCGCCGAATGACGCTGAACTTCGATGACATCCCGGACGATCCCAGCTTGCCGATGCCGATTCTGCCGGGCCACGTCTCGGCGGGCCGGTTGGAGCGGGTGTTGCGGGCGGGCGCGTTCGCGGTCACCAGCGAGATGGACCCTCCCGATTCGGCCGACCCGGAAGAAGTGTTTGCCCGCGCTCGCATCTTCGACGGTTACGTGGACGCCATCAACGCCACCGACGGTGCCGGCGGCCACTGCCACATGTCGAGCGTGGCGGTGTCGGCCTTGCTAATTCGGGCCGGTTACGCGCCGATCATGCAGATCGCCTGCCGCGACAAGAACCGGATCGCGATTCAGGGCGACATTCTCGGCGGCGCGGCGATGGGGGTGTGCAACATGCTGTGCCTGACCGGCGACGGCGTGCAGGCGGGCGACCATCCCCAGGCCAAGCCGGTGTTCGATTTGGATTGCATGTCGCTGTTGGAAATCGCCCGGCTGTTGCGCGACGAGCATCGCTTTCAAAGCGGCCGCAAGATCGCTTCGCCGCCACGGGTGTTTTTCGGCGCGGTCGAAAATCCGCTAACGCCGCCGCGCGAGTGGCGGCCGCGGCGGCTGGCCAAGAAAGTCGCGGCGGGGGCGGAGTTCATCCAGACCCAATATTGCTTTGAAATTCCCCCACTCAGGGAATTCATGAAAAAAACGGAAGATCTCGGGCTGCTCGATAAGGTGTTCATCCTGATCGGCGTCGGCCCGCTGCGCTCGGCCAAATCCGCCGAATGGCTGCGCTCGCACGTGCCGGGCGTTTATATCCCGGACGCCGTGATCAGACGGCTGGCTGGGGCTGCAAACCAGCAGGCCGAAGGGCGGAAACTGTGCGCGGAATTGATGCAGGAAATTCGTGAAATCAAGGGCGTTAGCGGCGTCCATGTGATGGCCTACTACCAGCAGGAAGCGGTGGCCGACGTGATCGAACGCTCCGGCGTGCTGCAAGGGCGAGTGCCCTGGCATCCGGGCATTAGGAACAATAACCAACTATGCTCGTAGGGCCTTTCGCGAAAGGCCAAACCGAAACCTCACCCATCAGGAGAAGAAGCTCATGAGTCAGATCAAGTTCACCGAAACCCACGAATGGCTGCGCCTTGAAGACGACGGCACCGGCGTGATCGGCATCACCGACTACGCCCAAAACGCGCTGGGCGATTTGGTGTTCGTCGGCCTGCCCGAGGTCGGCGCGGAACTGGCGCAAGGCGGCGAAGGGGCCACCATCGAATCGGTCAAGGCCGCCGGCGAAATTCACATGCCGGCGGGCGGCACGGTGATCGAAACTAACGCCGCGCTCGCCGACGACCCCGCCCAGGCCAACAGCGACCCGCTCGGCGCGGGCTGGTTCCTCAAGATCAAGATCGCCGATCCGGCGCAATTGGATGCCCTGATGGACCAGGCGGCCTACGACAAGTTCGTAGCCAGTCTCGATTGACGGTTCGCTGCTCCATCACAATTCGAAGAGGTGGTCGTGAATACTCCAACTACCGCACCCCGGCGCACCTTGTCCGAGCTGGACAACCGCGGAGAATTCATTTCCCGGCACATCGGGCCGAGCGCCGCCGAGCAAGCCAAGATGCTCGCCACGCTGGGTTTTGACTCGATGGATGCCTTTATCGACAAGGTGGTGCCCGCCGGCATTCGGTCCGGCACGCCGCTGGCGCTCGATCCGGCTCGCGGCGAAGCGCGGGTATTGGCCGAACTACGGCGCATGGCCGCCCATAACAAGGTGTTCCGGTCGTTCCTGGGCATGGGTTATTCCGATACCCACACCCCGACGGTCATTTTGCGCAACGTGCTGGAAAATCCGGCGTGGTACACGGCCTATACCCCGTATCAACCGGAAATCTCACAAGGACGACTCGAAGCCCTGCTGAACTTCCAGACCATGATCATGGATCTCACCGGCATGGAAATCGCCAACGCCTCGCTGCTGGACGAGGCAACCGCCGCCGCCGAGGCGATGACCTTCTGCCGGCGACTGTCGAAAGCCAAGAGCAAGACGTTTTTCGTATCCGCCGAATGCCATCCCCAAACCATCGACGTGGTGCGCACCCGCGCCGCGCCGCTCGGCCTGGAGGTGGTGGTCGGCGGCCATCAGAGCGATCTCGACGCGCTGGACTGCTTCGGGGTGTTGCTGCAATACCCGGCCAGCTCCGGCGCGATTCACGACTATGCCGACACCATCGCCAAGGCTCACGGCAAGGGCGCGCTGGCGGTGGTCGCCGCCGATTTGCTGGCTCTGACCCTGCTAAAGCCGCCGGCTGAATTCGGGGCCGATGTGGTCATCGGCTCGGCGCAGCGCTTCGGCATCCCGTTCGGCTACGGTGGGCCGCACGCCGCCTTCTTCGCCACCAGCGACCGCTACAAGCGCGACATGCCGGGACGGTTGGTGGGTGTTTCCATCGACAGCAAAGGCAACAAGGCCCTGCGCCTGGCGATGCAGACCCGCGAGCAGCACATCCGGCGCGAGAAAGCCACCAGCAACATCTGCACCGCGCAGGCGCTGCTGGCGATCATGGCCGGCCTGTACGCGGCTTATCACGGTCCCAAGGGCCTGACCGCCATCGCCGAACGGGTGCATGGGCTGACCGTGACCCTGGCCGAAGGACTCCTGAAACTCGGCCACGAACTGGCGACCCCGGCTTTTTTCGACACCATCACCGTCAAGACCGGCGGGCAGACCGCCGCCATTCACGCCGCCGCGCGCGACCGTCGGCTGAACCTGCGCGCCGCCGGCGGTGACGCCATCGGCATCGCGCTGGACGAGACCACCACCCGCGCTGACGTGGAAGTCCTGTGGGCGGCCTTCGCCAAGGCGGGCGCGGCCCCGCCGGATTTCGCCGCGCTGGAGCCATCCGCCGCTGGCCGCATTCCGACGGCTCTGGCTCGCACCTCCGAGTTCCTGACCCATCCGGTGTTCAACACCTATCACTCGGAAACCGAGATGCTGCGTTACCTGCGCTTCCTCGCCGACCGCGATCTGGCGCTGGACCGCTGCATGATCCCGCTCGGCTCGTGCACGATGAAGCTGAACGCCACCACGGAAATGATTCCGATCACCTGGCCGGAGTTCGCCAACCTGCACCCGCTGGCTCCGCTCGATCAGGCCCAGGGCTATGCGGAACTGTTCGCGGAACTGGAGAAGATGCTGGTGGCCTGCACCGGTTATGACGCCGTGTCGCTCCAGCCCAACGCCGGTTCGCAAGGAGAATACGCCGGCATGATGGCGATTCGCGCCTATCACGCCAGCCGGGGCGAAGGCGGGCGCAACGTCTGCCTGATTCCGTCCTCGGCCCACGGCACCAACCCGGCGACCGCGCAGATGGCCGGAATGCAGGTGGTGGTCGTGGCTTGCGATCAAAACGGCAACGTCGATCTGAACGATCTGAAGGCCAAGGCCGAGAAGCATTCCGCCAATCTGGCCGCCATCATGATCACCTACCCGTCCACTCACGGCGTGTTCGAGGAAGCGATCCGCGAGATCTGCGCGGTGATCCATTCCCACGGCGGCCAAGTCTATCTCGACGGGGCCAACATGAATGCGATGGTGGGGCTGTGTCAGCCAGGGAAATTCGGCGGAGACGTATCCCACCTCAACCTGCACAAGACCTTCTGCATCCCACACGGCGGCGGCGGCCCCGGTGTCGGCCCCATCGGGGTCAAGGCGCACTTGGCGCCGTTCCTGCCGGGCCATCACCTTTGGGCGGAAAAACCCTCCGGCGCGGTGGCGGCGGCGCCTTGGGGCAGCGCCAGCATCCTACCGATCAGTTGGGCCTACATCGCGCTGATGGGCCGCGAAGGTCTCAAGCAGGCCACCGAAGCGGCTATCCTCAACGCCAACTACATGGCCCACCGCCTCGCGCCGCACTATCCGATCCTTTACACCGGCGCCAACGGCCGGGTGGCGCACGAGTGCATCATCGACCTGCGCCCGATCAAGGATCGTACCGGCGTCACCGTCGACGACGTGGCCAAGCGGTTGATCGACTTCGGCTTCCACGCCCCCACCATGTCGTTCCCGGTGCCGGGCACGCTGATGATCGAGCCGACCGAGAGCGAACCGAGGTCGGAACTCGACCGCTTCTGCGACGCCATGATCCACATTCGCGAGGAAATTCACGCCATCGAATCGGGCCATATGCCGGCCGCCGACAACCCGCTGAAGAACGCGCCGCACACGGCGCTGGATCTGGCCGGCGAATGGGGTCATCCCTACAGCCGCGAACAGGCGGCATTCCCGGTCGACAGCCTGCGCACCGTCAAGTATTTCCCGCCGGTGGGTCGGGTCGACAACGTCTACGGCGACCGCCATCTGGTGTGCGCGTGCGTGCCGGTGTCGGACTACGAAGACCAGAGCGATTATGCGGGCGCCTGACGCCACTCACTGAGGAGCCGAATCATGATGACCTCCATCGTCCTGACCGTGATCGGTCAGGATAAACCGGGATTGGTGAGCGCGATCTCGCAAAAGATCACCGCGGGCGGCGGCAACTGGCTGGACTCGCGCATGGCGAGCCTGGGCGGCAAGTTCGCCGGCCTGCTGCTGGTCAGCGTGCCGCAGGCGAAGGCCGAGGCCTTGATCGCCTCGTTGCAGGGGCTGGAACAACAGGGCCTGCGGCTGGTGATCGAACAGGGAAGCAGCGGGGCGGCGGCGGGCGGGCGCACCCTCAAGCTGGAACTGACCGGCCTCGACCGGCCCGGCATCGTGCGCGATATCTCCGACACCCTGGCGCGGCAGAAGGTCAACATCGAGGAGATGGAGACCGCTTTTTTCAGCGGCTCATTCTCGGGTGAGGACATGTTTGAGCTGCGCGCCACTCTGCGCATCCCCGCGGGACTGACCGACGCCGTACTGCGTCAGGCGATCGAGAATCTGGCCAACAACCTGATGGTCGATATCAGCCTCGCCTCAGCGGCCTGACGCGAAAACCACCGAATCGAGAGGACTTGCGATGTTTGGCAACGACATGAAAATCCAAGGTTTTGACGACGAACTTTTCGCCGCCATCGAAGCCGAGAAACAGCGGCAAGAAGATCACATCGAACTGATCGCTTCCGAAAATTACGCGAGCCCGCGGGTGCTGGAAGCGCAAGGCTCGGCGCTCACCAACAAATACGCCGAAGGCTACCCCGGCAAGCGTTACTACGGCGGCTGCGAGCATGTCGATGTCGCCGAGCAGTTGGCCATCGACCGCGCCAAGCAGTTGTTCGGGGCTGATTACGCCAACGTCCAGCCGCATTCCGGCTCGCAGGCCAACGGCGCGGTCTACATGGCCCTGCTCCAGCCGCACGAAACCGTGCTCGGCATGAGCCTGGCCCACGGCGGCCATCTGACCCACGGCGCCAAGGTCAATTTCTCCGGCAAGACCTACAACGCGGTGCAGTACGGCATCAAGCCCGACACCGGCGAAGTCGACTACGAGGAAGTCGAAGCGCTGGCGCTGGAGCACCGGCCTAAGATGATCGTCGCCGGATTTTCGGCCTATTCGCTGATTCTCGACTGGGCGCGCTTCCGCGCCATCGCCGATAAGGTTGGGGCTTATTTCTTCGTCGATATGGCGCATGTGGCGGGCCTGGTCGCGGCGGGTCTCTATCCCAACCCGGTGCCGATCGCCGATGTGGTGACTACCACCACCCACAAGACCTTGCGCGGGCCGCGCGGCGGTTTGATTCTGGCGCGGTCCAACCCCGATCTGGAGAAGAAGTTTAATTCGATGGTCTTTCCCGGTATCCAAGGCGGCCCGCTGATGCACGTGATCGCCGCCAAGGCGGTGGCCTTGAAGGAGGCCCTGCAACCGGAGTTCAAGACCTACCAGCAGCAGGTGATCAAGAACGCCAAGGCGATGGCGGCGGTGTTCCAAAAACGCGGCTACCAGGTGGTTTCCAACGGTACCGAGGATCATTTGTTCCTGCTCAGTCTCATCGACAAGGGCCTGACCGGTAAGGCCGCCGACGCGGCGCTGGGGTCAGCGGGCATCACCGTCAACAAGAACTCGGTGCCCAACGACCCGCAATCGCCGTTCGTGACCAGCGGCATCCGCATCGGCACCCCGGCCGCGACCACCCGCGGCTTCAAGGAAGCCGAGGTGGAGTCTGTCGCCAATTGGATCTGCGACATCCTCGATGACATCAAGAACCCAGAGGTGATCGCGCGGGTCAAGGCGCAAACCGCCGAGCTGTGCGCCCGTTTCCCGGTCTACGGAACGTAACGGACGCAGGTTCTACCGGCGCGGTGCTTTCAGGCCCCGGACCTAATACGTCCGACAAAAAAACAGAACGAATCATATTGGCGCCCTCGGGCCGTGGGTAGCCGATATGAAAACGGGAGCTAACTCCGTTAGATTCCCATGCCCCGCCACCACCAGGCCGAGGGCTTTCGCTCATTTCGCCAAAGAGGAAACAGCCGCCATGACCACCGTCACGGAACTGTTGGACGAAGAACAGCAACACGAGAAAAAGGAGCTGCGCCGCGGGCTGGAAAACCGCCACATTCAGTTGATCGCACTCGGTGGCGCCATCGGCGTCGGCTTGTTTCTCGGTTCGGCCAGGGCGATTTCAAAAGCGGGGCCGGCTCTGGTGGTGACCTATGCCCTCGCTGGCCTGGCCGTTTTTTTCATCATGCGCGCTTTGGGAGAGCTGTTGCTTCACCGACCGGTCGCCGGCTCTTTCGCCGTCTACGCGGAGGAATACGTCAGTCCGTGGGCGGGATTCGTGACCGGCTGGACCTACTGGTTCACTTGGGTGGCGACCGGCATGGCGGAACTCACCGCCATCGGCGTCTATTTTCACTACTGGTTCCCCGACATTCCCCAATGGGTTCCCGCGCTGGTCGCCCTGGGGTGAAATCTCCCGATCAGGAAGCAATTCGGGCTTAACGAGCACTGCGGAGGCTCCCATGGCGCTGAGCGTTTTCGATCTGTTCAAAATCGGCATCGGGCCGTCTAGCTCGCACACGGTCGGCCCGATGCGGGCCGCCTTGGAATTCGCCGTCGGCCTCAAGGAGGCCGGCCTGCTGGAACGGGTTCATGCGGTCAAGGCCGACCTCTATGGCTCGCTCGGCGCGACCGGCAAGGGGCACGGCTCCGACAAAGCCGTGCTGCTGGGCCTCGAAGGCGACGCGCCGGATACGGTGGATACCGAAGCGGTGGACAGCCGGCTGAAAGCGATGCGCGACGCCCGTTGCCTCAAGCTGCTGGGCGCGCATGAAATCGAGTTCCGGGAAAAGGAACACCTGATCATGCACCGGCGCGAGTCGCTGCCGTTCCACCCCAACGGGATGCGCTTCACCGCGTTTGACGCCGGTGGCGGCGTGCTGAGTAACAAGGTCTATTACTCGGTGGGCGGTGGTTTCGTGGTCAACGAAGCAGCGGCCGGGGCCGACCGCATCGTGGAAGACCAAACGCCCCTGGCCTATCCCTTCAAGACCAGCGCCGACCTGATGCGGCGGTGCGAGGAAAGTCAGATTTCCATCAGCCAACTGATGTTGGAGAACGAACAGAGCTGGCGGCCGGAAGCCGAGACGCGGGCGGGTTTGCAGAAAATCTGGAACGTGATGCAGGAGTGCGTGCGCGCCGGCATCAGCAAGCAGGGCATCATGCCGGGCGGCCTCAAGGTGCGCCGCCGGGCCGCCGACCTGTACCGTGCGCTGGTGAACCGGCCAGAGGCCAGCCTGCGCGATCCGCTGACGGTCATGGATTGGGTCAACCTGTACGCGCTGGCGGTGAACGAACAAAACGCCACCGGCGGACGAGTGGTTACGGCCCCGACCAACGGCGCGGCTGGCATCGTTCCAGCGGTATTGCACTACTACTCCCGCTTCGTGTGGAACGCCAGCGACGACGGCGTGGAGCGTTTCCTGCTCACCGCCGCCGCCATCGGCATCCTGTACAAGGAAAACGCCTCGATTTCCGGCGCGGAGGTCGGCTGTCAGGGCGAGGTCGGCGTGGCCTGCTCGATGGCGGCCGGGGCACTGGCGGAAGTGCTCGGTGGCACCGTGCAGCAGGTCGAGAACGCCGCCGAAATCGGCATGGAGCACAACCTCGGCCTTACTTGCGATCCGGTCGGCGGGCTGGTGCAGGTGCCGTGCATCGAGCGCAACGCGATGGCCTCGATCAAGGCGATCAACGCCGCCCGCATGGCGCTGCGCGGCGACGGCAAGCATTTCGTGTCGCTGGATAAGGTCATCAAGACCATGCGCGAGACCGGCGCGGACATGAAGACCAAATACAAGGAAACCGCTCGCGGCGGACTGGCCGTCAACATCATCGAGTGCTAACGCACCGCGAACCCGAACTCTCCACTACTTGGAACCCTGCCATGAGCACGAACGAAACCCTTTCCCGCACGCCGCTGTACGACCTGCACGTCGAACTCGGCGCCAAGATCGTTCCTTTCGCCGGTTACGAAATGCCGGTGCAATACCCCTCTGGGATCATCAAGGAACACAATCACACCCGCAATCAGGCCGGTCTGTTCGACGTCTCCCACATGGGCCAAGTCCGTCTATCCGGCGCAAACGCAGCGGCGGCGCTGGAGACGTTGGTTCCCGTCGACATCATCGAACTCCCGGCCGGCAACCAGCGCTATGCCCTGTTCACCAACGAGCAAGGCGGCATTCTGGACGATCTCATGGTCGCCAACAGCGGCGATTCGCTGTTCGTGGTGGTCAACGCCGCCTGCAAAAAGCAGGACATCGCCCACATGAAGGCGCATTTGTCCGACCGCTGCAACGTAGAGGAGCTGGCCGACCGCGCGCTGCTGGCCATTCAGGGTCCGGCGGCGGGCGCGGTGATGGCGCGGCTCGCGCCGGACACCGCCAAGATGATTTTCATGGATCACGGTCAAGTCAAGCTGGTCGGTGTCCCGTGTTACATCAGCCGTTCCGGCTACACCGGCGAAGATGGCTTCGAGATTTCCGTACCCGCCGACAAGGCGATGGAGCTGGCCCGCCTGCTGTTGGCGCAACCGGAAGTCGCCCCGATTGGGCTGGGCGCGCGGGACTCGCTGCGGCTGGAAGCCGGGCTGTGCCTGTACGGCCACGATATCGACACCACCACCACCCCGGTCGAAGGCAGCCTGCTGTGGGCGCTGTCCAAGCCGCGCCGCCGCGACGGCACCCGGCCCGGCGGCTATCCCGGCGCCGATGTCATTCTGGGTCAGATCGCCGGCGGCGTCGCGCGCAAGCGCGTCGGCCTGTTGCCCAAGGGCAAAATGCCAGTCCGGGATGGCGCTGAATTAGTGGACGGTAGCGGCCGTAAGGTCGGCCTAGTCACCAGCGGCGGCTTCGGTCCGACCTTGGGCGGCCCGCTCGCGATGGGCTATGTCGAAACCTCGCTGGCGAAGATCGGCACCGCGCTCAACGCCGTGGTGCGCGACAAACCGGTGCCGGTCGAAGTCGCCAAAACACCGTTCGTCCCGCAGCGTTACCACCGGGGTTGATGGATAAGACCTTCATGTTACACCGACGCTCGGGCGGCCGGCCCAGGTCTTGGGGTCGGTCGCCGATGAGGATGTTACCGCCATGCCCGCCGCTCCCAGCAGCACATTCATTCTGACGCTGGATTGCCCGAGCGCGCCGGGACAGATTGCCGCTGTCTCGGCCTGTTTGGACGGTCTGGGTTGTTACATCGAAGAGCTGGCCGTGTTCGACGACGAGACCAGCAACCGCTTTTTCGTGCGCTGCGTCTATCACAGCCCCGCTGACCCGTCCGCGTCGCTGGCGCGAATGCGGCAGGAATTTGCGCCGGTCGCCGGCCGCTTCGCGATGCGCTGGGCGATCCATGCGGTCGCCGCGCGCCCGCGCGTGCTGCTCATGGTTTCCAAATTCGACCATTGCCTGAACGATCTGTTATATCGCTGGCACATTGGCGAACTGAAGATGGAGGTCACGGCCATCGTGTCGAACCATCCCGATCTGAAGCCCATCGCCGACGCTCACCGCCTGCCCTATCACCATCTGCCGGTGACCCCGGACACCAAGGCCGCCCAAGAGCAACAGCTGCTGGAGATCGTGTCCCGCACCGCAACCGAATTGGTGGTTCTCGCGCGGTACATGCAGGTGCTTTCGGCCGAGCTGTGCGAGCAACTGGCCGGTCGCGCCATCAACATTCACCATTCCTTCCTGCCCGGTTTCAAAGGCGCCAAACCCTACCATCAAGCCCACGAGCGCGGCGTCAAGCTGATCGGAGCCACCGCCCATTTCGTGACCTCGGACTTGGACGAAGGCCCGATCATCGAGCAAGTGGTCGAGCGGGTCGATCATGCCTGCCGCCCCGAGCAACTGGCGGCCACCGGTCGGGATATGGAGTGCGCGGCCTTGGCGCGAGCGGTCAAATACTACGTCGAGCGCCGGCTGTTCCTCAACGGAAGGAGAACGGTGGTATTCCGCTGAATCAAGCCCCGGCGCCGGCGGGGCCGTTCGGGTTGATCGTTCATAATATGAATAAGGAGAATAGCTTATGTCGAATAACGCCGCGCTAAATTCCGAAGGGTACCGGTGTCCGGGCAGTGTTCTCTTGGGCATGTGCATCGGCGTATCCTTGTATTGGCTGTTCGCCATGTCGATGGGCGCACTGCTGCCGAGCATCGCCGCGACCATGGGCGTGCCGTCCACCGATCCAAACCTGGGTTTGGCCTCCAGCATGGCGGGGTTGGTGGCGGGCATCTGCATCGTACCGGCGGGTGGGCTGGCGGATCGTTACGGGCGCGTGCTGCTGACGCGCATCGGCTTGGGCATCGGACTGATCGGCATGTTGCTGGCCGGCTTGGCTCCCAACATGCCGATGCTGATTGCGGGCCGATTTTTTCAGGGCCTCGCCTCGTCCATCATCATGCCCGCCACCCTGGCGCTGGTCAGGGTTTACTACAACGACGCCGACCGCCCACGCGCCATCAGCCTCTGGTCGATGTCGACCTTCGGCGCGGCCAGCGTCTCCAGCCTGTTCGGCGGGCTGGTCGCCACCTATATCGGCTGGCGCTGGGCTTTCCTGCTGGCCGTGCCCTGTATCTTCATCGCCTTTTGGCTGCTGCGCGGGGCGCCGGAACGGAAAGCGGCCAGCAACCCGAACGAGCGGTTCGATACCCTGGGCTTCGCGGCGCTGATCGTCGGCTTCCTGGCCCTCAATCTATTCATTTCCAAAGGTAATGCTTGGGGATGGGCCAATCCGACCACCATCGGTGCGCTCGCCCTCTTTATAGCAGCGATGGCGGTGTTCGTTCCCAACGAGCTGCGGCATCAATCGCCCATCGCGGATCTGCGCATGTTCAAGAGCAAGATCTTCACCGGTGCGGTGGTGGCCAACCTGTTCATCAACTCGCTGATCGGCATTCTGTTCGTGATTCAAACCTACCTTCAAAAAGGGCGCGGTCTGACGCCGATGGAAGCGGCGCTGCTGACCTTGGGTTACGCCGTGACCGTGGTCACCATGATCCGGGTGGGCGAAAAGATCAGCCTGCGCACCGGGCCGCGCCTGCCGATGGTGTTGGGGGCGCTCTGCTTCTTGGTCATGGTGCTCCTGCTGTCCATGACCTCCATCACCGACAATACGCTCTACTTCATCTTGGTCTTCGCCGGCTTGGCCGCCCAAGGCGTCGGCCTCGGCATGTTCGCCACGCCGGCGACCGGCGCGGCGATCAACACGGCGCCTCCGGACAAGGCCGGTGTGGCCGGCGGCATCTTCAAGATGGCCAGTTCGATCGGCGGCGCGTTCGGCATCGCTATCCATCTGGCCATCTACGGAGCCGTGGCGGCGAGCACGCAAGGCAACTTGCACGCGGCCGCCATGTACAGCATCGGCTCCGGCGTCGTCGCAACGCTGCTGGCGGCCCTGGTCGCTTTTGTGTTGATCCCCGCCAAGAAATAGGCCATCCGCATTTTGTATTTCCGTCTTGACAGAACGCTCAGCGCCTCCCCAATCTTCGCGGAGAGGCGTTTTTTTTGATCCGGCGCTTACAATTCCCGCAGCGCCCGCCACGGCGGCTGGCTCAGCGCCGAGCGCGCCCCGAACAAACCCGCCAAACCCACGCCCAGCACGCCGGCGACCGCGCCCAACAGCCAGACCCACGGATTCCAGCGATAGGGAAAGTCGAAGACCTGCACGGCGAGCACGAAGCTCAACACGGTCGCGGCGGCGGCGGCCAACACCCCAGCCAACAGTCCCAGCGTCGCAAACTCCGCCAGCAGGCTCTCCCGCACCACCGCCTGACGCGCGCCCAAGGTGCGCAGCACGGCGCTCTCGAACCGCCGCTCGTCCTGGGTGGCTTGAATCGCTGCGTACAACACCACCAAGCCCGCCGCCAGGGTAAACAAAAATATGTATTCGACAGCGGCGATCACCCGATCCATGATCTCGCGGACCTTACCCATCAGGGCGTCCACGTCGATCACCGTCACCGAAGGATAGCGGCGGACCAACTCCGCCAGCAGCGGTTTCTGGTCCTTAGGCAAATGAAAGCTGGTGATCCAGGTCGCCGGATAGGCATCCAGCACGCCGGGCGGGAACAGCACGAAGAAATTCACCCGGAACGAATCCCACTCGACGCGGCGCAGGCTCCCCACTTTGGCGTCCAAACTCTGTCCGGCCACTTGAAATCGCAAGGTGTCCCCCAGCGTGATGCCCAGAGTCTGCGCCAAACCCTGCTCCACCGAGGCAAGGCCCTGACCGTGCTCCGCGCCAGTCCACCAGCGACCGGCCATGATGCGGTTATCCGCCTGCAAGCGTTCGGCCCAGGACAGATTGAATTCCCGTTCCACCAACCCCTTGGCGCGCGGGTTGTCGTAATCGTCCGGCCCCACCGCGCGACCGTTGATGGCGTTCAGGCGACCGCGCACCATCGGAAACAGCTCAACGCCATTCAAACCGTGTTCGTGCAGAAAATCCCCGACCGCCGCGACCTCGCCGGGCTGAATGTTGACCAAAAAATGATTGGGCGCATCGGCCGGCAAGCTGGAGCGCCAACTGGCCAGCAAATCGGTGCGCACCAGGGTCAGCACCAACAACGCCATCAAGCCCAAACCCAGCGCCACCACCTGCGCTGCGCTGCCGGGACCGCGCCGGGCGATGTTGGCCAAGCCGAACCGCCACGCCACCCCGACCCGACCGCGCAACAGAGTCAGCGCCTTCACCAAGCCCCAAGCCGCCAGCGACAGCACGATGACCGTTCCCGCCACCCCGGCGCAGACATATAACGCCAGCCGCCATTCACCCGCCTGCCAGACCAGCAACGCGGCGCTCGCCAGCACGGCGGGACCGTACAACGCCAGCAAGCGCGGATCGACCGGGCCGAGATCGCGCCGCAGCACCCGCAGCGGCGGCACCTCCCGCAGCCGCAGCAACGGCGGCAAGCCGAACCCGAGCAAGGTCACAAAGCCCGTCAGCAAGGCCGGCAGCAGCGGCCGCCAAGAAGGGGGCGGCAATTCGGTCCGGCTGATCAGTTGGCCGAGCACCCCGCTCAGCCCATATTGCGCGATATAGCCGACCACCAAACCCGCTGCGCCGGCCGCCGCCGCCAACAGCAGCAATTCGAGCACGAACAGCCGAGTGACTAAAGGCTGGGTCGCGCCGACGCAACGCAGAATGGCGACGCTATCCCAATGGCGGGCGGCGAAGCGCCGGGCGGCGATAGCCACGCCGACTCCGGCCAAAATGACGCTGACCAACGCCGCCAGATTCAGAAAGCGTTGCGCCCGTTCCAAGGCGACCCGCAACTCAGCGCGGGCATCTCGCACGCCTTGCAGTTTCTCGCCCGTTTTCAATACGGGATCAGCCCAGCTTCTAAAAGCCTGCAAGGCCGCCGGCGCCCCGGCCAGCAACAGCCGGTATTCAACCCGACTGCCGCGCTGAATCAAGCCGGTCGAGGGGATATCGGCCAGATTCATCAGCAAGCGCGGGGCGAGGCTGAACAGATCGCCGGCCCGATCCGGCTCGTAGGCCAGCACCTGTCCGATCCGAAAGCGGCGGGAGCCGAGGTTGACCGAGCCGCCGACCTGCAAGCCGAGGGTTTGCAACAAACGCTCATCCAGCCAAACCTGACCGGGTTCGGGAATAGTCGTCACGGTGCGGGCGAGCCCGAACGGCTGGTCGCTGACTTGTAACGCGCCGCGCAGCGGATAGCCGGGGCCGACCGCCTTGACCTCGGCCAACTGGGTGAGATCGCCAGAAACGACCACGCTGCGGAAATTGAGAATGTCGGCAACCGACAAGCCCCGCTGGCGCGCCGTTTCCGCCAGCGTCGGCTGCAAGGGGTTCGAGGACGATACCGCAAGATCGGCGCCCAGCAGTTCGCTGGCTTTGTGCTCCATCGCTTGCCGGATGCGGTCGGCGAAGAAACCGACGGCGGCAACGCTAGCCACCGCGATCAACAGCGCGGCCGCCAGCACCCGCAATTCACCCGCCCGCCAGTCGCGGCGCAGCGCCCGCAAAGCCATTCGCAGCAGCGTCGGCCATTGCGGAGACGCTGTGGCGGCCAAATTCCTTTCGGTAACCATGCGCTAGCGACCTCCCGCCTTATGGCTTTCACCCCGCAGCCGCCCGTCGTCCAATTCCAGAATCCGGTCACAATAGGCCGCCAGTTCGGGGTCGTGCGTGACCAGGATCAAGGTCGCACCCTGTTCGCGGTTGAGCGAAAACAGCAGATCGATGATGCGCTGGCCGGTCTTTTGGTCGAGGTTGCCGGTCGGCTCATCGGCAAACAGCACGTCGGGATCGCCGGCGAAGGCGCGAGCGATGGCCACCCGCTGTTGCTCGCCGCCGGATAATTGCGTGGGATAATGGCGGGCGCGGGCCTTGAGTCCGACCCGATCCAGCACATCCAACGCCACTCGGCGGGCCTCGGTCTGGCCGGCCAACTCCAGTGGCAGCATCACATTTTCCAACGCGGTCAACCCGACCAGCAGCTGAAACGACTGAAACACGAAGCCGACCCGCCGCGCCCGCAACAGGGCGCGGCCGTCTTCATCCAGGCCACCGAGATCGACCCCGGCCAGCCACACCCGCCCGCCGCTGGGGGTATCCAGCCCCGCCAGCAAGCTGAGCAAGGTCGATTTGCCGGAGCCGGACGCTCCGACCACCGCCACGCTCTCACCGCGCTGAATCGTAAAGTGGATGTCATCCAGGATGACCAGCGGGCCTTCCGGGCTGATGACTTGCTTGCGCAAGCTTTCGACCCGCACCATACAGTCCGTTTGATTGTCTGATTGCGGCGCGGCGGTTACGCTAACGCCGCTGCCCGCTGTTTGGTCACTATCCACCCGCATGGCTCCATTCTCCCATGATCGAACCCAATAACCTGAAAGCGTTCCTCAAGATGGCGTTCTGGCTGAGCGTTCTGCTCTGCGCTGCTCCGGCTCGCGCCGAGCCCCCGGTGCTGCTGGTGCTGGGCGACAGCGTGAGCGCTGGCTATGGCATCCCCATCGAGCGCGGCTGGGTGAGCTTGCTGCAACGCCGGTTGGCGGAACGCGGCTACCCGCAGCGAGTCGTCAACGCCAGCATCAGCGGCGACACCACCAGCGGCGGCCTGAGCCGGTTGCCAGCGGCGCTGCAACGCGAACGCCCGGCCATCGTCATTCTGGAATTGGGCGCCAACGACGGGCTGCGCGGCCAATCGCCCGCGACCATCAGCGAAAATCTGGCCCGGCTGATCGAACTGTCCCAGAAAGCGGGCGCGCGCGTGCTGCTGGCCGAAATGCGGATTCCGCCGAATTATGGCCCTTCCTACACCCAAAAGTTTCAGGCGATGTTCGGCGATCTGGCCCAACGCTACTCTATCGCCTTGATTCCCTTCCTGCTCGATGGCGTGGCGGGCGATCCGACCTTGACGCAAGACGATGGGATACACCCGCGCGCCGAGGCGCAGCAGCGGATTCTGGATAACGTCTGGCCGACGCTGGAACAGGCGTTGCGATGATGCCGCCCTTTCGCAAATCCCGCGACTCTCAGGATGAAGTCAAACGCTCGATCAATTCGGCCTGTTGCGGATACTGCTGGAGCAGC
The DNA here is from genome assembly GCA_016713505.1 of Candidatus Competibacteraceae bacterium. Taxonomy (NCBI): domain Bacteria; kingdom Pseudomonadati; phylum Pseudomonadota; class Gammaproteobacteria; family Candidatus Competibacteraceae; species Candidatus Competibacteraceae bacterium. Next base: position 1,852,384 of record JADJPA010000001.1, read on the forward strand.
ATCTGTCGATCCGCCAATTCAAAATCGGCGAAGTCGAAACCGGGCGCCACGGTGCAACCCACCAGGCTAAAACCGTTGGGATCGTCGACCGTGGCCCCGAACCAACAACCGGCGTGCGTCACATGGTACAGATGCTGGCCGGCGCTCGGGTTAGCGCCCAAGCGCCAAGCCACATACTGATTGCCGCGATCCAGCATGTGCACGGTCAGCGGCGAACCCAAATAAAAATGCCAGAGCTCATCGGATTTCAAGCGGTGCAATCGAGAATGCTGCTCGCCTTTTAACAGGTAGTAAATGGCGGTCACCACCGGCCGCGCTCCGTCGTGATCGGGCAGCACATCGGCTGGAATATGCCACGCGGCGGTATAAATACGTCGGAAATAGCCCCCTTCGGGATGCGGTTCGAGCCGTAAATGGGCGATCCAGTCGTCGGCGTTCATGCCCCACGGTCCCCGCAAATCGGACACGCCGGATCGCGTCGTACTTTCATCGTCCGCCACTCCATGCGAGCGCCGTCCAGCAGCAGCAGCCGGCCGTCGAGCGGTTCGCCAAGACCGGTTAACACCTTGATCGCTTCCAGCGCCTGGATACTCCCAATGATCCCGACTATCGGAGCCAACACACCGGTCTGAGCGCAGGTTTCAAGATTCAAGTCGGCGTCGCGATACAGGCAGCGATAACAGGCCCCTTCCCCTCCTGGCCGCCAGACCAGCACTTGCCCGTCCAAGCGGATCGCCGCCCCCGACACCAACGGCGTACCCGCGCGAACACACGCGGCGTTGAGCGCCAGCCGAGTCGGCAGATTGTCGCTGGCGTCCACCACCACAGCGGCGCCCTCGACATGTTGCGCCAGCTCAGCTTCATCCAGCGCCTTCGCCGCCGCTATGACTTCGACCAGCGGATTGAGTGCCAACACCGTATCGCGGGCGGATTCTACTTTAGGGCGGCCAAGGTCCGCCGTGCGGTGGATGATCTGCCGTTGCAGATTGGACAGATCAACCTTATCGAAATCGACCAGCGTCAAGCGTCCTATCCCGGCCGCCGCCAGATACATCGCCGCCGCCGAACCCAGCCCGCCCAAGCCGACGATCAAGGCGCGGGCCTGCCGCAGCCGTTGTTGGCCTTCGATATCGAACTCCGGCAGCAGAATCTGCCGGCTGTAACGCAACAACTCATCGTCCGTCATGCAGTGGCCTCGCGCTGGGGTCGCTAAAGGCTGATTGTAGCCAGCTAACAGTTGAATCGCCCTCGCCGGCAAGCTGATAAACTTCAGTCCACTATGCTGACCCTACGCCAACTTTCCTTGCAACGCGGCGGCAAGCCGCTGTTTGATAACACATCGCTAACCGTCTATCCCGGCTGGAAGGTCGGCTTGATCGGAGCCAACGGCTCCGGCAAGTCTAGCCTGTTCGCGCTGCTGCTCGATGAATTGCATCAAGATTCCGGCGATCTCGACCGGCCGCCGCGCTGGGTCGTCGCCCATGTCGCCCAGGAAACGCCGGCCTTAACGGTTCCCGCGCTGGAGTACGTGCTGGACGGCGACGCCGAACTGCGCCGGATCGAGCGCGAGTTGCACGCCGCCGAAGCCGCCCACGACGGCGCGCGACAAGCGGACTGTCACGCCCGCTTTGAGGCCATCGACGGCTACAGCGCCCGCGCCCGCGCCGGCAAGTTGATGAACGGTCTCGGTTTCGCCCCCGACCGACTGGAACGGCCGGCCGCCGAATTTTCCGGCGGTTGGCGGGTGCGGCTGAATCTGGCGCGGGCGCTGATGTGCCGCTCGGATTTATTGCTGCTGGACGAGCCGACCAACCACCTCGATCTCGACGCCGTGTTATGGCTGGAACAGTGGTTGCGCGCGTATCCGGGCACGCTGCTAATAATTTCCCACGACCGCGATGTATTGGACAACGTGGTCGATCGCATCGCCCATATCGACCAATGCCGGATCACCCTCTACGCTGGCAACTATGCGGCCTTCGAGGAGCAACGCGCGGCCCGGCTGGCCTTGCAGCAAGCCGCTTATGAAAAGCAGCAACGCGAAATCGCCCACCTGGAAAGCTTCATCACCCGCTTTCGCGCCAAGGCCACCAAGGCTCGCCAAGCGCAAAGCCGGATCAAAGCCTTGGAGCGGATGGAGCGCATCGCCGCCGCCCATGTCGATTCGCCGTTTGAGTTCCAGTTCGCCGAGCCGGGACGGTTGCCGAATCCGCTGCTGGCGGTTGAAAAAGTAGCCGCTGGCTACGGCGAGCGGCGGGTGTTGGAACAGGTCAAGCTCACCCTTCACCCCGGCACCCGCCTGGGTTTGCTAGGGCCGAACGGCGCGGGCAAATCGACGTTGATTAAGCTGTTGGCCGGCGTGCTGCCGCCGCTATCCGGGCGGATCGAAACCGGTCAAGGCTTGGCTATCGGTTATTTCGCCCAACACCAATTGGAGCAACTGCGGCCCGATTGGAGCGCGCTACGGCATTTGCAACAATTGGGCGACCGCGCCACCGAACAGCAGTTGCGCGATTTCATCGGCGGTTTCGGCTTTAACGGCGACCGGGCCTTGGAACCGGTCGCGCCCTTTTCCGGCGGCGAGAAGGCACGGCTGGCGCTGGCCTTGCTGGTTTGGCAGCGGCCGAACTTGCTGCTGTTGGACGAGCCGACCAACCACCTCGATCTAGACATGCGCCACGCGCTGACCCTGGCGTTGCAGGATTATCAAGGCGCGTTGATCGTGGTTTCGCACGACCGCCATTTGTTGCGCACCGTCACCGATGAGTTTTTGCTGGTGGCGGACGGTCGGGCGCAACCCTTCGACGGCGATTTGGACGACTATCGCGATTGGATCAACGAACGGCAGCGGACAGCCAGCCGGGAAGCGGAGTCACGGACCACCGGCAACAGCAACAGCGCACTCGAACGGCGCGAGCAGAAACGGCAAGACGCCGAGCGCCGCCAGCAACAGGCGATCAAGCGCAAGCCGCTGGAGCAGCGAATTAAAAAGCTGGAACAGCAGCTGGAGACGCTGCACGCCGAACAGAGCCGCTTGCACGACGATTTGTTGGAGCCAGCGCTGTACGAGGACGCCAACAAGACCCCGTTGAAAGCGCTATTGCTGCGCAAGGCGCAAGCGGACAAAGCGCTGGAAGAAATCGAAAGCGACTGGCTGGAAGCGCAAGAAGCGTTGGAGGCGCTGGCGCGCTTGGAATGAACGCCCTCAGCCGTTGCGATTTCACGCGACGGGATTTTCTGTATTACAATTTGTAATCAGCAACTGAGGGCGATCCATGAGCACCCGAACTGTCCGGCTTGACGGGGAAGCCGAAAAAACCTTGGAACGGCTGCGAAATTTAACCGGCCTGTCCATTTCTGAAGTGCTAAAGGAGGGTTTGAGCATCTATGAAAAGCACGCTCTGCAACAGGCAAACCGCACTCCTTATTCAATTTACCGCGAACTCGATTTGGGCGAAGGCGGTTATGCCGTCGCGCCCGCCCGCGCGGCCAAATCCGCGATTGGCGACATTATTCGCCGGAAACACAAGCGGTGATCTTGGTCGATACCGGGCCGCTGGTCGCCCTGTTTGACCCCGCTGACCGCGATCATTTGCGTTGCGCGCAACGGCTTTCTCGCATCGAAGAACCCCTTTGCACCACGGTTCCGGTGCTTACCGAAGCTTTTCATCTGCTCGATCCTCGCAGCATCGGCTCGCAACGGTTGATGGATTTTGTCGCCGCTCACGGCCTTATGGTTTGGTATTTGGACGATGCCGCGCTGGTGCGGGCCTTTGAATTGATGGTTCGCTACGCCGATCATCCCATGGACCTGGCCGATGCTTCACTCGTTGTCCTCGCCGAGACCTTAAAACTACGCAAAATCTTGACCATCGACCGGAATAATTTTTCAACGTATCGAATCCGACAAGGCCACCGACACGTTTCTTTCGAGATACTGTCCTAATGGCGAAGAAAACAGTTCACTGCTTACGATAGCTTTATCAAAGAGGGGTATATGCGCACCAATATCGTTCTCAATGACGATCTGGTCAACGAAGTCATGCGTTTGGCGAACGTGAAAACCAAGCGGGAAGCGGTGGATATTGTGGATATCGCTTTACGGCGGTTTATAGCCAGTCAGAAGCAGCGACGCATTCTCGAACTGGTGGGTCAGGATTTACTTGACCCGACCTAAGATCACAAAGCGGCCCGCGCCGGTGATGATCCTCGTTGACACCTCAGTGTGGATCGGCCTGTTGCGAAATGCTGAGAGCCCGGCGATTCAAATATTGAAATCGGAAGTCTTGCAGCTCTTTTTAACAGAACCAGACTTGTAGCGGCGGCTTGTAAAACGTCGCCCCGATTCTCCGCTATTCTTTGACGTACTGGCCCAAGAAAGCGCAACGCAACCGCTAAATGATGGACTGGAACCGCCTGCTCTCCCGCGTCCGACTGGGCCTGTCGCGCCAGCATCCCGACAACGAAGCGCGCACCGACTTTCAGCGCGATTTCGACCGGATCGTTTTTTCCTCGGCCTTCCGGCGCTTGCAAGACAAAACCCAAGTCTTTCCGCTCTCGCAAAGCGATTACGTCCGCACCCGCCTGACTCACAGCCTGGAAGTCTCCAGCGTCGGGCGGTCGCTGGGTACGATGGTCGGCGACAGCGTGATCAAACGCCACAAGCCGCAAGGCGTCTACCCGCAGGATTTCGGCGCGGTGGTGGCCGCCGCCTCGCTGGCGCACGACATCGGCAACCCCCCGTTCGGCCACGCCGGCGAAGACGCCATCCGGCTCTGGTTCGCCACGTCCAAGACCGGCCAAACCGTTTTGGAGCAGTTGAGCGAAGCGCAACAACAGGATTTTCTGCGCTTCGAAGGCAACGCCCAGGGCTTTCGGATCATCACTCGACTGCAAAGCCCCGACAATCCCGGCGGAATGCAACTGACCTGCGCCACGCTCGGCGCCTTTACCAAATACCCGCGCGCCGCCACGTTGCCAACCGCAGCGCCGTCGGACATTGCCTTCAAGAAATTCGGTTTTTATCAAGATGATGGCGACTTATTCGCGGAAGTGGCCGGGCAACTGGGGCTGGAGCCGGTGCAACCCGGTGCGTGGAGCCGTCACCCGCTCGCTTATCTACTCGAAGCGGCTGACGATATTTGTTATCGGATCATCGACGTGGAAGACGCCTTCCGGCTGCAACAACTACGGTATGAGGAAGTGAGCGATCTGCTGTTGCAGCTGACCGGCGATCCAGATCGCGCCCGCCGCAAAATGGACCATATCACCCGGCCCAAGGAACGCATCGAATATCTGCGCGCCAAGACCATCGGCGCGATCATCGATCAGGTTCACCACTGCTTCATGGAAAATGAGGACAGGATTCTGGCCGGGACGTTGACTGAGGAGCTGCTGGACATTATTCCCGCCGCCGAGGCCATGCACGCCCTGAAGGACTGCGGCGAGAATCAAGTGTATGTATCGAAGCCGGTGATCGAAGTGGAAGCGGCCGGTTTTGAAGTGCTGGGCGGGCTGTTGGAAGCGTTCGTCACCACCGTCAACGACATCGCCGCTAAAGGCCCCAATGCCTCACCCAAAAGCCGAATGCTGATTTACTTGATCCCGGAGCAATTCGCGGGGCCGGGCCGGCAGCCCGCCGCCGATCTCTACCGGCGCGTGCTGGCCATCACCGATTTCGTGTCCGGCATGACCGACTCCTACGCGGTGGCCTTGTTCAAGAAACTGACCGGTATTTCCTTACCGAACGGCTGAACTCAAGCCCGATCCCGCACCAGCGGCACGAACACCACCCGCAAAGCGCTGCGCGTGGCCACTTTGCCCTGCTGGTCCTTGCTGATAACGCGCAAATCCTGCGAGCGATACGGTTCGCCCACCGGAATCACCAGCCGCCCGCCAGGCTTCAACTGCCGCACCAATGCAGGCGGCACCTCAGTCGCCGCCGCCGTGACCATGATGCCATCGAAGGGCGCTTGTTCTTTCCAACCGCGCCCGCCGTCATCGCAGCGAATCTCGATGTTGTCATAGCCGAGTTCGTACAAGCGCCGCCCGGCGGTCTCGGCCAGTTCGGGAATGCGCTCGACCGAATAAACCTGCCGCGCCAGCTGGGCCAACACGGCGGTCTGATAACCGGAACCAGTGCCGATTTCCAACACCACGGCCTGCGGATCGACGCGTAGCAATTCGGTCATCAGCGCCACGATGAAGGGCTGGGAAATGGTCTGACCGCGCCCGATGGGCAACGGCCGATCCGCATAGGCCAACTCCAGCTGGTCGGCCGCCACGAAGCGATGGCGCGGAACCTCCGCCAAGGCCCTCCGCACCGCGTCGCTCAGCTGCGAACAGCCCGTCAAATGGCTGGTTTCCCGCATTTCGGCCGCCACTCGCTCCAGCAAGCGCCGGGCGCTTTCAGGGTCGGGAAACGGCTCGTCGCTCATGATGCGTTCCGATCGCCGGTCGGCGCTTGGCGGCCTCTGGAATCAGAATGCGCGCCAACAATTCGCCCTTACCCAGCAGCGGCTGCCGGCGTAGGCTGGCCAGTAGCCCCGTCGTGGGCGCTATCACCCGTAGCCGCACGCCGCCGGAAAAACTGTCGTAAATCTGGCCCAGTTGCTCGCCGGTCCGAACCCAACGACCGACTTCCAGGGGCGATGAAAAAATGCCCGGTTGCTCGGCTGAGACGACGCAAATCTGCCGCAGACCAAAATAACCCAACTCATCATCGCCGGTGGACTTCAAGCCGGTAACGATACCGGTTCGGTCGAGGAACGCCACCAGCGCCTTAAAAACGATCTCGCAATGCCGGGTTTGCACGCTGCCCGACTGGCCGGCGTAGATCGAAAAATTTTCGCCGCCCTGCTGGCGCCACGCATGGGCCAAACCGGACACCGCACCATGCTCCATCGGCCGCTCGATGACCGCCGGCAACCCAAACAGACAGGCGGTGGCCCGTTCGTCATCGCTGGGCGCGTACAATCGAACTTGGGGCATCTCTTCAATATCGAGATTCGCTTGGTGGATGTCGACCCGATAGTAAGCGGCGCGCGTCAGCGCCAACAAGGCCTCAGTGGCCTCAACCCACAACAAGCGGCGCTGGCTGGCGTCCGCGCGTTGCGGAGCTTCATGGGCATTGAGCGATTCCAAGGTATTGATGGTCGGAACGATCACGATTCGTTCGCGCAAGCGCAAACCGCGCCGGTCGCTCAAACGTATACTTCGCAGAAAAGCTGCTAACCGCGACAATATGAATAAGCCGTTCAATTCGTTGCCGTGCAGATCGGCCACTAACGCCAGCCGTGGCGCGCGTTCCTTGGGGCCGATGTCATGGTAAGCAAATACCCCACCTCGGCCAGAAGACATGACTGACCCGGAGATTGTTGTATTTATCAAGGTCTCGCTCCGTTATAGCGGCATCAGCTTTTTACAAAAATTATTATAGATCGCGTTTTTATATAACTTAGTCCAATTGGAAAATTTCGCGTTCAGATGGTTCCACCCAGCGCCGACAACCCCTGCTGGTCACGTGAATCCGCAGGATGCTTGTCAGCCTCCCCCGCCAGTCGTTATACTGATCTTCTGCTTTAAGCGGGCGATTAGCTCAGTGGGAGAGCACTACCTTCACACGGTAGGGGTCGCTGGTTCGAGCCCAGCATCGCCCACCACTCGAATTGAACTGCAAAAACCATCCCTCGGATTCCTGATTTTTCCTCCTCCGCTTCAGTCCGTTTCTTCGATATTTCCACGCATTGCGCTTGGCTGGCTTGTTCGATCACATCGCTCAAGGCCGTAAAAATGGCCGCAACGGACGCGCCCAATGAATTCACCGGTAACGCTCCAGCCCGCTTCAAGAGAACGAGCCCGAGCGCCAACCGAGTTTGATGGCAGTGCTTATTCGCCGATGATCTTCCTGACCACATCGGTCATGGAGATGACGCCGGTGGGCTGATCGTTTTCGGTCACCACCAAGCGGTGCATCCGCCGCCCGGTCATCAGGCTGACCGCTTCGCTGAGCAGGATGTTGGCGTCGCAGGTGGCGCAACCGGGGGTCATGATCTCGCCCGCCTTCATCGCCCGCGCTTGTTCGGAGGTGCGGCCCTGGCGCGCCAGCACCATGTCGGTCTGCGAGACCACGCCGACCGCCTTGCCGCCGTCCATGACCACCACCGCGTGGATTTCGTTGTCCACCATGATCTTGGCGACTTTTCCGACCGTATCGCCCGACGCGCAGGAAATAATGCCCCGGTGCATCAGGTCTTTGACTTTGGTGCCGTCGTCGGTGATCTTGATCGCTTCGGCTTCGGCCACGCCCGGCAGCGGCTCGGACATTGGGTACGGATGCGGGGTATTGTGCACGTCGCCCTTCGGTAGCGTGGGATGCTCCAGTTTGACCGGCGGCTTGCCGCTGGCCCCCAGGCCAAATTCGGTCGCCCCAATCAGCACCGCCATGTTGCCGTGCGGGTGTTTATTTTCGTACATCAACTGATGGACATGAGGAACGTCGGTATAAGGAAAGGCACGCGACAGACACGGATCAAGCAAACCCTGCAAGGCTAGCGCATTCATCTGATTGGATTGCTCGGTATTGGCGAAGTGTGAGCCTTGCAGCCGCTTTTGGCGCATCCACAGATAGCGCAGATCGACGGTGGCGTTATAGCCCGTCGTCCCCGCGCAGACCACCACCATGCCGCCGGTGTCGCAAACGAAAATCGAGGTCGGGATGGTGGTTTCGCCGGGATGCTCGAACACGAGATTGGGAGCGCGTTTCTCGCCCAGCACCTCCCAAATCTTGGCCCCGAACGCCCGCACCCCCTTCAACCACTTCGCATACCCTGCATTATCCTTCCAGTGCGGCAACATGCCCCAGTGGTCGAACTCGTTGCGGTTGATGCAGCCTTTCGCGCCGAGCTTCATGCAGTAATCAAATTTGTCTTCACCGGAGACAATGGCGATAGGAATCGCGCCCGCCGCCTTGACAATCTGAATCGCCATCGAGCCGAGGCCGCCCGCACCGCCCCAGACCAGCACCACATCACCCTTCTTAACGGCGTTGGCCCCCCAGCCGTGCAGCATCCGCCAAGCCGTAGCCGCCACTAAGGTGTAGGCCGACGCTTCCTCCCAGGTCATGTGTTTGGGCTTGGGCATACACTGCTGAGCTTGCACTTTGGTGAACTGGGCGAAGCTGCCCCAGTTAGTTTCATACCCCCAGATTCGATAGGTGGGCGAATACATCGGATCGCCACCGCTTTTGACCCATTCGCAGTCACGACTGTAGCGGCCGCAATGAATCACCACCTCGTCGCCGACCTTTAAACCAGTCACATCCTTGCCGACCTTATAGACGATGCCGGAGGCGTCGCTGCCGCCGATGTGAAACGGCTCCGGTTCGCCCAGTTCTCCCCGCTCAAAGGCTTTGTTACGCGCACCGATGACATTGACCGGAATCCCCAAGCCCGCCCAAACATTGTTGTAGTTGATGCCCGCCGCCATCACGTACACCAGCACTTCGTCATCGGCGATGGCTGGGATATCGACCACTTCCTGCTGGAAGGCCCCGGTCGGCTTGCCAAAGCGTTCCGGGCGGATCAGCCAAGCGTGCATTTTTTGGGGAACAACACCTAATGGGGGTTGCTCGCCGAGGTTATACAGTTCTTTGGTCATAATTTTTCTCATCCTCCCGGTTGAAGCATTTCAGGTCGCTTTCACAGCACACCGCACCAACCGCGTAGCCCTATAAGCGAGGCCTGCGGCTGGATTGCTAAAAAAATCAAGGCAGTGCATAGCGCGACCACACGCCCGCGACCGCTAGAGCAATGGTGTCATCGAGCGCTACACTGTCTTGAATAGAGGTCTGAAGATCTTGGAGACGGCCGTCTGCCAAACCGTAAACCCAACCGTGCAGCATCAAGGTCTGCCCCCGTTTCCAGGCATCGCCCACCAAGGTGGTGCGGGCGACATTGCGCGTTTGCTCGATGACATTTAACTCGCACAGCGCCCGCCAACGCGCGTCCGTATCCTTCAAAGCGTCTAGCAACTCCGCATGTCGGTCGCGCACGTCCTGAATATGGCGCAGCCAGTTATCGATCAACCCAAAGGATGCGCCGTCCAAAGCCGCCTTGACCCCACCGCAGCCGTAATGACCACAGACAATGATGTGTTGAACCTTGAGCACCTCAATGGCGTACTGCATCACCGACAGACAATTGAGATCGGTATGCACCACCACGTTGGCGACATTGCGATGCACGAACACTTCGCCCGGCTTCAAACCAGTGATCTGGTTAGCAGGCACTCGGCTATCCGAGCAGCCGATCCACAGATAGCTCGGCGTCTGAATCGACGCTAAATCGGCGAAAAAATGGGGATCGTTGGCAGTCGTCTCCTCGGCCCAGCGCGCGTTGGCGGCGAATAACTCTGGTAAGTACTTCATCAAGGTTCTCCAAAGTTCAGTGCAGCGTTGAGGCGCTCGGTCTCAGTGGTGTGGTGGTGTTGGACAAGCCCTGACGATAGTCGCGTTGCCGCTCTAGCCGCCGCGCCAACGAGCGCCCGGCCCGGTCAGCGGCCCGGTCGATAGCGACATACAAATCAGCCTCGGTATCATCAACCACCAGGCTCGGCGCGCCCGCGAAGCTAATCTGAATCCGGCAGCGCTTATCCTCACCGCCGCGTGGGCCGTTCTCATCGGACAACCGCACCGCGACATGGCGCAAGCGCTCGTCAGCCCAACCGAAGGCAAATTGCAACCGACGCTCAACATGCTCACGCACAGCGCTGGTCAACACAATACCAATGGTTCGGATCTGGATATTCATGAGGTGGCTCCTTTAGGGTCAATGACAAGCGTCAGTCTAAAGGCTGGCGAAACATCCAACAATCTGAATAATATTGCGTAATCATTCGATTTTTTCGATGTATTGGAGGCGCATGGCCAGCCTTAACTTTAAACACCTGCACTATTTTTGGATGGTGGCCCGGTCGGGCAGCATCGCCAGCGCCAGTAAACACCTGCACCTAACGCCACAATCGATCAGCAGCCAGTTGAGCGAACTCGAAGGCCGTTTGGGGGTGGAGCTGTTTCGCCGGGTCGGGCGGGGGCTGGAACTGACCGAGACCGGTCAGCGTATCTTCAGTTACGCGGATGAGATTTTCGCGCTCGGCGATGAACTGCTAGCACTCGCGCTGGATCAGACAGTGCGCAAGAGCCTGCTGTTTCGGGTCGGCATCGCCAACTCGGTGCCGAAATCGGTGGCTTATCGGGTGGTGGAACCGGCGTTGCGCATGGCCGAGCCGGTGCGGCTGCTGTGTCGGGAAGGCCGCCTGGCCCCGCTGTTGGCGGAGATGGCGGTGCATCATCTTGATCTGGTGATCGCGGACCAGCCGATGCCCAATCATCTCAACGTGCGCGGCTACAGCCACTTTCTAGGCGAGAGCGATTTGACGGTGTTCGCCGCCCCGCAGTTGGCGCAGTCCCTGTCGGGCGACTTTCCGGCACTGCTGGATCGTGCGCCGTTTCTGTTGCCGGGGGACGATGTGGCGCTACGGCCCGATCTTTTACGCTGGTTTGAAACCCAGCGCCTGTATCCGCACATCGTCGGCGAATTCGAGGACAGCGCCTTGCTCAAGGCGTTCGGTCAGGCTGGGGCGGGTTTGTTCGTAGCCCCCACCGCCATCGCCGATTATGTGACCCGGCAATACACGGTGCAGGCGGTCGGGCGGATTGAAGCGGTGACGGAACGGCTCTACGCCATCACCACCGAGCGGCGATTGCTGCATCCGGCCATTGTGGCGGTGGTGCAGGCCACCCAGCGCGAGTTTTTCGGGAAGCCAGAGCGCACCGAGGGCGGCGGCCATGCTGACCGCGCCACCGACAAGGCCAATCCATAAGCAGCGACCGCCGCCTTCAACCGGTGTTCCGCATTCCCGCCGCCAAAGCGTTGATGGATCGCAGCAACGGTCGCAACCACTTCTCCGCTTCCGGTGAATCGGGTCCCTGGTCCCGCAGCGCTTGGCGATAGCGCGGCAAGAGCGTCACCTGAATGTGGTTGAGCGGGTCCAGATACGGATTGCGCCGCTCTAACGACTTGGCGAGGTTCGGATTTTCTTCGAGCAGGGTCGAGATTTGCGCCACCGCCATAATCTCGCGGCAGGTTTGCTCGTACTCCACCCGAAACTGCTGGTAAATGCGCTTTTCGGCGTCAGCGTTGTGGCAAAGCCGGGCATATTCGCGGGCGATGCCGACATCGACCTTGCTCAGCGACATTTGGCTATTATCGAGCAGCGCCCGGAAGAAGGGCCATTCGCGGTAAAGCGTTTGCAGGGTCGCCAGCCGCTGGGGATCGTCGCCGCGCCAGAGGGCTAAGGCGGTGCCGATGCCGTACCAACCGGGCAAGGTGTGCCGTGACAGACCCCAACCGAACATCCAGGGGATCGCCCGTACCGAGTATTTGGAGCGGTCGCTCTGCGCGCGGTGCGAGGGCCGCGAACCCAGGTTCAGCAGCGCGATTTCACCCAGCGGCGTCGCTTCATAAAAGTAATCGATGAAGCCCGGCGTCTGCTCGGTCAATTCCCGGTACGCCGCTTCGCCATGAAGGGCCAACTCGGCCATCACCGCCGCGGCTTCCGGCGGTTCTGGCGGAACCGTCTGCACCAGGTGACGGCTGGCTTTCATCAGCCCGGTAATGCCCAGGGTCAGCTCGTAAACCGCCGTTTCCAAGTTCTGATACTTAAATGACAGCACCTCGCCCTGTTCGGTGATTTTGATCCGACCTTTTACCGTGCCTGTGGGCTGAGACAAAATCGAGTCGTGGGTCGGACCGCCGCCGCGCCCGACCGTGCCGCCGCGACCGTGGAACAGGCGACAACCAAAGCCGCGCGCCGCTGTCAGCGCCACCGCCCGCTGTTGGGCCTGGTATAGCCCCCAGTTCGAGGCCAGAATACCGCCGTCCTTGCAGGAATCAGAATAGCCGACCATTACGTCCTGAACGCCGCCCGTCGCCGCCAGCAAGGATTGATACGTCGGCTGATCCAATAACCGACTCAGCAAGACTTCAACCCGATTTAAGTCGGCAATGGTCTCGAACAGCGGTGCCACCCGGAGCGCGCAATGCCAACTACCATCGACGCGCCGCCCCGCCAAGCCCGCGAAACTGCCCAGAAATAACACCTCCAGGATGTGGCTAGCCTCGTGGGTCATGGAGATGACGTAATTGTCGAACGCGCACGGGCTGATTTCCTCCCGCAGCCGCGCCATCACCTGAAACACCTCCAAGGTCTCGCGGGTGGCCGGACTCAAGCTATCGCAATACAGTAGCGGCGTACCGGGCTTAGCCAACAGCTCGTTCAGGACAGCCAGCCGCTGTTCTTCCGACAGCGCGGCATAGTCCGGCAAGTTGGGCGCGACCGCGAAAATCTCCGTGACCGCCGCCGTGTGTCGGCCCGATTCCTGGCGCACGTCGAGCGCGGTCAGGTAGAAACCGAAGGTCTCCGCCAGCCGGATCAGATCGGTCAGTTCGCCATCGGCGACTGCGCGGTCGCCGTGCGCGATTAAGGAATCGCGGATGAGATAGAGATCATCCAGAAACGCCTGCTCGGATGCATAGCCCCAGAACGGCACTGGCGCTGCTTCGGGGTGGCCCTCAGCGCGGGCGCGCGCCCGGTCGTGGTTGTGCCGCAGGCGGTGATAGATCAAAAACAGCTTGCGCCGGTACGGTTCCTGCGCGTACTGGCGGGGCGCGTCGGTGAACAGGGCACTCATCTGTTCCGCATCCGCTTCCAGACGGGCGGCGAACACCGGCGAGGGCATGACCAGCGAACTGGAATAAGTCAGATGGCGGTTCAGTTCCTCGATCCGGCGCAGATATTCGCGCAGGATTTCCTGCGTTTGCAGGCGCAACGCTAGGGCGGTGGTTTCCGGCGTGACGAACGGGTTGCCGTCGCGGTCGCCGCCGATCCACGAACCGAACCGCAGCAGGCAGGGAATGCGGATACCCCCTTTCCCGCCGACATCGCCGTAGACCGCGTTCAGCGCCCGCTCCAAGTTGCGGTAGAGCGTCGGCAATGCCTGAAAGATGGACTCGCGGAAATAGTACAGGCCATTCTTGATTTCATCGCGCACCTGCGGCTTGAAGCTGCGCACCTCGTCGGTTTTCCACAGGATTTGAATCTGGCTTTGCAGCTCTTCCACCACCTCGGCGCGCTGGTAGCGGTTGAGCGCTGGATTGTCGAGCTTGCCGTTGGTCACAAACACCCGTCGTTGCGCCCCTAGCAAAACTCGGCGCTTGGCCTCGGTCGGGTGCGCGGTGAACACCGGCGTAAAGCACAGTTGATCGAGCAAGGTCTGTAACCGTCTGGCATCCACGCCATCGGCGCGCAAGGCGCGCAACGTTTCATCAAACGAACCGCGCCACAGCGCTTTGCCGCGCCGAACCTGCTCACGGCGCAACTGGTGCTGAAAATTTTCCTCGGCAATGTTGGCGAGATTGAAATAGGCGTTGAAAGCACGCACGACGTGGTTGAGCATCTCTGGATTGAGGGCCGCGATGAAACGCAGCAGCCGTTCGCGGATGTCGGGCGCGAGATCGGATTGGCTGCGCAATTCAATGAAACCCTGGCGCAGGGTTTCAACGGCATCGAATACGGTGCGACCTTCGCGGTCGCGCAGCGTTTGGCCCAACAACTGGCCCAGCAGTTTAACGCGGTCGCGTAGCGGCTTGTCAGAGGGGGTCGGCATGGGGAATGCTCCGGTGGTTCTGGATCAAGAGTTCATCAAGGATTGACCACAGCGGATGATTTTGTTTCACCTACAGGTTACCGAAGGAACTCCCTGCGACCGATAGTAGGTTTGGGCAGCGTAGCGTGGTTGGCTGATCTCCACTAAGGCTTTAACGTCGCCTGTTTGAGAGGTTTAGCAGTCTACTGATGAACTAGGCGTAAATAATCAGGGGCGCCAAATAGCGCCCCTGGATTACTCAGCCGTGATACCCCGGCTCTACCCCGTATATGGAGCATGAGCCGGAACATTAACCTGCGTCGTAAGCGCTTACTCGCCGATAATTTTTCTCACCACATCGGTCATAGAGATCACGCCGGTAGGCTGATCGTTTTCGGTCACCACCAAGCGGTGCATCCGCCGTCCGGTCATCAGGCTCACCGCTTCGCTCAACAGAATATTGGCGTCGCAGGTAGCGCAACCGGGGGTCATGATGTCTGCGGCCTTCATCGCCCGCGCTTGTTCGGAGGTACGGCCTTGCCGCGCCAACACCATGTCGGTTTGCGAGACCACCCCAACCGCCTTGCCGCCGTCCATGACCACCACCGCGTGGATTTCGTTGTCCACCATCACCTTGGCCACTTGACCTACCGTATCGCTCGGTGCACAAGAAATGATGCCACGGTGCATGAGGTCTTTGACCTTGGTGCCGTCGTCGCTGATCTTGATGGCTTCGGCTTCAGCCACGCCCGGCAACGGCTCGGACATTGGGTACGGATGCGGGGTATTGTGCACATCGCCCTTCGGTAGCGTGGGATGCTCCAGTTTGACCGGCGGTTTGCCGCTGGCCCCCAGGCCAAATTCGGTCGCGCCAATCAGCACCGCCATGTTGCCGTGCGGGTGTTTGTTGTCGTGCATCAGTTGGTGCGCTACCGGCAGTTCTTCGTAGGTGAAGGCCCGCGACAGACACGGATCAAGCAGACCGCGCACTGCCAGTTCGTTCATCTGATAGGACTGTTCGGCGTTGGCGAAGTGCGAACCTTGCAAGCGCTTTTGGCGCATCCACAGATAGCGCAGATCGACGGTGGCGTTATAGCCCGTCGTCCCCGCGCAGACCACCACCATGCCGCCGGTGTCGCAAACGAAAATCGAGGTCGGGATGGTGGTTTCGCCGGGATGCTCGAACACGAGATTGGGAGCGCGTTTCTCGCCCAGCACCTCCCAAATCTTGGCCCCGAATGCCCGCACCCCCTTCAGCCACTTGGCGTAGCCGACGTTATCCTTCCAGTGTGGCAACATGCCCCAGTGCTCGAATTCGTTGCGGTTGATGCAGCCTTTCGCGCCCAACTTCATGCAATAGTCGAACTTATCTTCGCCGGACACCATCGCAATCGCCGTGCCACCGGCTGCCTTGACGATCTGAATTGCCATTGAACCGAGGCCGCCCGCGCCGCCCCAGACCAATACTACATCGCCCTTTTTGACCGCGTTCTTGCCCCAGCCGTGCAGCATCCGCCACGCGGTGGCCGCGACCAGCACGTAGGCCGAGGCTTCTTCCCAGTTCATGTGCTTGGGCTTGGGCATACATTGCTGGGCCTGCACTTTGGTAAATTGGGCGAAACTACCGTAGTTGGTCTCGTAGCCCCAGATACGGAAGCTGGGCGAATACATCGGGTCACCGCCGCTCTTGACCCATTCGCAGTTGCGATCCCAGGTGCCGCAGTGGACGACCACTTCATCGCCGACCTTGACGTGGGTCACGTCCTTGCCGATTTTGTAAACGATGCCGGAGGCGTCGCTGCCGCCGATGTGGAAATCTTCCTTCTCCCCGGCCTTGTTGCGCGCACCGATGACGTTGACCGGAATACCTAGCCCGGCCCAGACGTTGTTGTAGTTGATGCCCGCCGCCATCACGTAGACCAGCACTTCGTCATCGGCAATCGGCGGCACGTCCACCACTTCCTGCTTGAAGGCTTCGGTCGGCTTGCCGAAGCGCTCGGCGCGAATCAGCCAGGCGTGCATTTTTTTGGGGACAACGCCTAAGGGGGGTTGTTCGCCAAGGTTATAGAGTTCTTTGGCCATGTTGTGATTCCTCTCTGTGGGGTGGTTTTAAGGGTTGTTGTTAAGATCGTGTTTTGAGAGCCTGCATCACCCGCTCGCGCAAACGTTCATATTCCGCAATCGGCGAACGGCGCGGCGCTTCGGCCAGTTCGCTAAACAGCGTCTCCTCGCCGCCGAGTAGGCCGAGGCCGTAACGACCAAACTCTTCGCGCAGATGCTTGACCAGCCATTCCGCCTGACAGCGCTGGCGGCGGGCGGTGAACTGCTGCTGTCCCAGCAGCCATAGCCGGTGCTGCTCCAGCGCATCGGCCAGCTTATCAATCCCGCTGCCGAGCGCAGCGCTGGCCGATAAAGCTGGAACCTGCCAGCCTTCCGGGTCCATTTGCCGCCGCAGGGTATTTTTTAATTCCGATAAGGTCTTGCGCGCCGCCATACCAATGTCTTCCTTGTTGACGACGATGACGTGCGGCACTTCCATGATGCCCGCTTTCAAAAACTGGATGCTATCGCCCGACGCCGGTTGCGCCACGAAACAGGTGGTGTCAGTCATTTTGGATACGTCAATTTCCTTCTGACCGACGCCGACGGTTTCCACCAGCACGATGTCAAACACCGCCAGCATCGCTAGGCTCATCGGCCAGACCTCGGCGCTCAAACCGCCGAACTCACCGCGACAAGCCAGCGAGCGTATGAACACCTCCCGATCCGCGCCGCTGGCGTGCATCCGCAGCCGGTCGCCGAGCAGCGCACCGCCGGTAATCGGGCTGGACGGATCGACCGCCAGAATCGCCACCTTCAAGCCCCGCTGCCGCCAGACCTGAATTAACGCAGCGGTCAGCGAGGATTTGCCCGCGCCCGGCGGGCCGGTGATACCGATCAGATGGCCGCCAGCGTCCAACTTGTCCGGCGGCAGCGCATCCAGAAACGCCGCCGCGCACTGCCGAGCGGCTGGACGGCGGTCGTCCAGCAGGTTGAGTGCACGGGCCAGCGCCAGCCGGTCGCGGCGGCTGACGGCGGCGGCCAGCGCCTCCGGTGCGGGCAGAGCCAAGCTCATGGCTTCAAACCACCGCGACGGGCTTTAGCTCATTGGCTTTGCGAATCAGGTTGAGGATATCGACCATGATGCCGTTCATATCGATGTCCTTGGGCGTGTAGACGGCAGCGATGCCGCGTTCCTTCAACTGCTTGGCGTCGCTTTCCGGGATGATGCCGCCGATGACCACCGGCAACTCCTTCAAGCCGACTTTATCCAGTTGATTGAACACATCCTCGACCATTTCCAGATGGCTGCCGGACAGCACCGACAAACCGATCAGATGCACGCCTTCTTCCAGCGCCGCCTTAGCGATTTGTTCCGGGGTCAGGCGGATACCTTCGTAGACGATCTCGAAGCCGACATCGCGCCCTTTGACCGCGATTTGCTCGGCACCGTTGCTGTGGCCGTCCAGACCGGGCTTGCCGATGAGCAGCCGCAACGGCCGACCCATTTCTTCGCCAGTCTTGCTGACCTGGGTGCGAATCGCCACCGCCCGCGCACTACGGGCATCGTCGTTGGCGGGAATGTCGATGCCGGTCGGGGCGCGGTATTCGCCGAAAATGTCACGCAGGGTCTGCGACCACTCGCCGGTGGTAACGCCCGCGTGGGCGCACAGAATCGAGGCGGGCATGATGTTGGCCCCGCTGCGGGCGGTTTCGGCCAGATTGGCCAACGCCGCTTTCACTTCGGCGGCGTTGCGCTGGGCACGGAAGGCGTTGAGCCGCTCGATCTGCTCGCGTTCGGCGCGGGGATCGACCTTCATGATGCCGCTGTCCTTGCCGCCGGTCAGCGGCGATTCCTCGGTTTCCTGATAGCAATTCAGGCCGATGATCTTCAAATCGCCGCGTTCGATAGCCCGCATCCGCTCGGTGTGGCTGGTGACCAGTTGCCGCTTGACGTAGCCGGATTCGATGGCTTGCACCATGCCGCCCTGCTCCTGCACCCGCGCCATTTCCGCCGTCGCGCCGTCGATCAGCGATTTGACCTTGGCCGCAATCACCGGCGAGCCGTCGAAGATGTCGCCGTATTCCAGCAAATCGGTTTCAAACGCTAAGACCTGCTGCATCCGCAACGCCCATTGCTGATCCCAGGGCCGGGGCAGACCCAGTGCCTCGTTCCAAGCCGGTAGCTGAATGGCGCGGGCGCGGGCGCGTTTGGACAGCGACACGCCGAGCATTTCCAGCACGATGCGTTGAACGTTGTTTTCCGGCTGCGCTTCAGTCAGACCTAGAGAGTTGACCTGCACCCCGTAGCGGAAGCGGCGCATTTCCTCGCTTTGCGCGCCGTAGCGTTGCTGGGTCATCGTGTCCCACATCTCGCCGAAGGCCCGCAGTTTGCAGGTTTCCTCGATAAACCGAATCCCGGCGTTGACGAAGAAGGAAATCCGTCCGACCACCTGCTCGAAGCCATCCGCGCCGATTTGGCCGGAATCGCGCACTGCGTCCATGACCGCGATGGCGGTGGACAGCGCATAGGCCAATTCTTGGGTCGGGGTCGCGCCCGCTTCCTGCAAATGGTAGCTACAAATGTTGGTTGGGTTCCACTTGGGAATGTTCTTGACGGTGTAGGCGATGATGTCGGTGGTCAACCGCACCGAGGGCGACGGCGGGAAGATGTAGGTGCCGCGCGACAGGTATTCCTTGAGGATATCGTTTTGGGTGGTGCCTTGCAGTTGCGCCGGTTTCGCACCCTGGCGCTCGGCAGTGGCGACGTACAACGACAACAGCCAAGCGGCGGTGGCGTTGATCGTCATAGAGGTGTTCATCTGACCCAGCGGAATCTGGTCGAACAACGCTTCCATGTCGCCGATGTTACCAATCGGCACGCCGACCTTGCCGACTTCACCACGGGCTAGCGGATGATCCGAGTCATAACCAGTCTGGGTCGGCAGGTCGAAGGCCACCGACAGGCCGGTTTGGCCTTTGCTGAGGTTGGTGCGGTACAACTCGTTGGATGCCTTGGCGGAAGAATGGCCGGAATACGTCCGCATCAGCCAGGGTTTGTCGCGTTTAGGGTTGGACATCAGGCGCCTCTCTTGGGAGTTGTGGTCATTGGGTTGTTATTTTACGTCCTTGTGATGGGGTGATATTGAGGTTTTTCTTTAGAGAATTTCATAGTCTATTTATTCTTCTAGGCTCAGATTTTTATCTTCACGAATAGCCACTAACTCGGCAAGCTTTTCCTTGCCTAAGATAGTAAGAATCCAATGGGGATGTTGTGAACCTCGCCTGCTAGAAGAGGAACCATTAGCAATAGTAGGTACTGTAACTATTTGAATATCAATATATCCTAAAGCTATAAATTGGATTTTTATTTTTAAAATTTCATTTTCTTTAATATTTAATGAAGTAATCTTTTTTTCATTCTCTTGTATTATTTTAGAATAAATTAGTTTATTTATTATACTTCTAGCATTGTACTCAGTAGTATTCTCCAAGAGTCCTTCAGCAATTCTTATGAACAAACCATCCCAATCTATACTAAATTTACTTTCATACGTTTCTTGGCCTATATGATAGATGTACTCTAAATCGATCTTGCTTCCTCCCTGAGAGAAATATTGATTTGCTATTTTTATATTTTCTTCTAGCATTTTTTCGAGCTGTGCATTTTTATCAGCAAGGCGAGCATTTTCACTACTTAGCCGCGACATCTCACTAACTACTTCCGGCCCAATAGTTTCAGTGGTTCTAACCCATCCTGGACGCGGGTTAGTTGTGATCAACTTTACTAAAGATCGTGATACTTTGCCCCCTAAATCTTCTTTGGATGCCCAAAATCCAACTAACTTACCCTTAAGTTTCTGCTTGAATTTTTTAAGAGATTCTATTTTCTTAACATCTGACTCTATACGATCTATAGGCCAAGATGCAGAGTCATCTATAATGAAAGCGATTGCCGGAATGCCTTGTTTTACGGCATAATCATGCTCTTTCTCTGTATAGCTTTTTTTACCAGTAACTGAGCCATACCTATGTGCAACAATAACAATATAATAATCACTTTGGTCAATCTGTCTGGCAATTAACTTCCACTGCTCCTCATCAGCAGCACTGAACATCTCCATGCCGACAGGAATATGTCCCATTTCAAGGATAGCTTTGATTACTTCATCTCTTTCTTGCTTCAAATCCTCGTATGTCGAACTAATAAATATCTGATATTTTATTGTTGACACTTTTTCTCCAAAATTTTTACGACGAGGCCCGACCTTTCTCAATCGCAAGCTGTGCAAATCATATTCTGGCTGAAGATCATCATTAATTTTAATTAATTTTCCCCTCTCCATTTTTGGAGAGGGGATTCTTATCATCTCACGCCGTACGCCGCTTAATCAGCAGCCGCCGTTCAATCTCAAAAATCTTGTTGCTCAGCTTCTCCTTACTCAACTTCTGCTTATCGTTCTCCTTGATAAACAAATCCGCGCCATACGTTTCCAATGCAGCAGCGGCGCTAATGTTCTTCACGCCGATGAACTGGAAAGTCACGATACCGACCGCATCGTTATTCGGCACGGTCTCGGTCGCCACCACTCGTGAGAGCGCCGCCACCGTATCGCCGGAGATCGACGGCTGGGTGTGATAACCCTCGGTGAAGCCCAATTCCCACACCGCATTTTCGCTGACATCGCGGCTGGCCAAGCCTTCCAGCCAAGCGAATACCAAGCCGCCATAGACAATTGGATCGCCGCTCATCTTGCCCGACAGACCGGTGCTATAGACCCGATCAAAATGCAAGGGATGGGTGTTGCCGACCAGATAGGTCCAATACATGTGCTCGTCGGTGATGGTGCGGCCGTTGGTGTGGACGATCAGATCGCCGAGCGAGAAATCCTCGAAATAGGTATTGGGGCCGGTCAACTGGCTGGGATAGCCGCCCGCATTGAGCGGAATATCCACCACCGGATGCTCGACCCACGGGAAATCGACCGGGGTGGTCGGCGCGGGGGTGGTCGGCAACCGATTGCCGCGATAACCGACCATGATCTTGCGCTCGTATTGCAGCACCACCTGATTGTGCTGGTTCACGCTCAGGGTGCGAATCAGCACGATGCCAGGTTTATCCTCGCCACGCGCCTTGCGATCCACCACCTGGGTATAACCGCGCAGGGTGTCGCCCGGATACACCGGCCGCAGGAATTGCACGTTGTAATAACCGAGATTGGCAATCGCTTTTTCAGAATCGTTGTGCACGCCCAGCGACAGCGTGACGTTGAACACCATCTGCGGGCTGGCGGGCAGGTCGGGGAAGCCGTGGGCCTTGGCATATTCAACGTTCAAATACAATGGATTGCATTGCATGAATACGCGGGCGAAATCCAGCATCGGGCCACGCTCGAAGGTGTAGCCACGTGGGTGGACGAACACCTGCCCCGGTACGAACTCATCCAGATAGCGCCCGTATTGCGGCCGCCGCGCCCATTCCACGTTGACCGTAACGGAACCAGCGACTTCCGCCTGCTCGCTCAAACGCATCGAAAAACTCATCGCTCAACCTCCCACTTCAGCTTTGGATTTGGCGTTGTCCACCAGAGAACGGGCAATGACCTTCAGCGCCAGGGTTTCTTCCGCCCCCTCGAAAATCGACAGCACCCGCGCGTCGATGAAATAGCGGCTGACCGGGGTTTCCTCGGCGTAGCCCATGCCGCCATGAATCTGCAACGCCTCGCGGGTCACCCATTCGGCGGTCTTGCAGGTAAAGAATTTGACCATGCTGGCTTCCATGTCGCCCTTGCCCTCGTCCATTAGCCGACCCACGGAATAGGTGAACTGGCGGCCGATGGCGAGATAAGTCGCCATCCGCGCCAGTTTGATCTGGGTCAGTTGATAGTCGCCGATGGGATAGCCGAACACCATCCGCTCCTGGGAATAGCTTAAGGCTTTCTCATAGGCGGCCTGCATGATGCCGATGGCGCGGGCGGCGGTCTGAATCCGGCCGCCGGAAAATCCGGCCATCGTAAAGTAGAAGCCTTTGCCCTCGCCTTTCGGCCCGCCCAGCATGTTCTCATCCGGCACGAAGATATTGTCGAAGAACAGGTCGAACGAGTGCATTCCGCGATAGCCGATGGTGGAAATCGCCTTACCGGTGAGCTTGCCGCCGCCTTCCTGGGTGAAATTGATGGTGTGGCCGGGGGTGCTGGGTTTTTCCAGCAGGAACATCGACAAGCCACGATGGCCCAGCGAGATGTCGGGATTCGTGCGAGCCAGAATCAGCAACACGCCCGCCTTGCCGCCGAAAGTGCACCAGGTCTTGGCCCCGTTCAGCAGCCAGCCACCTTCAGTCTTGGTGGCTTTCAAACGCATGTTGGCGACATCGGAGCCGTAGTTCGGCTCGGTTACGGCCACCGCGCACAGCAACTCGCCGGAGGCCAATTGCGGCAGCCATTTATTCTTTTGCTCCTCAGTGCCACCTTTGAGCAATGCCTTGGACAGAATTTCCGGCCGGGTGATCAGGCTGCCCGCCGCACCCAGCGAACCACGGGTCAGTTCCTCGGTCACCACGATCATGCCGAGGTTGTCTTCCTGCTCGTCGCTTTGGATGCCGCCGAAGCGTTCCGGGATGGAGATGCCAAAGCAACCCATATCCTTGACCTGCTCCAAAATAGCATCGGGGATGTCCAGGTCGTGGCGGTGGACTTCCTCGGCCAGTGGCATCACCACTTCCTCCGCCACCCGGCGGAATTGCTCGCGCATCATCTCGTGATGATCATCCAGCAGATAAGCGCCGGTCACGCCGTCCTGCGCCCGCATCAACTGACCGAGTTCAGCCACATGGGCCGCTGGCAATTGCGCTTGGCAGAACTGCCGAACCTTGGGATCGTCCACCGTTTTACTCAACCAGGCGTCATCCAGCCCGAAATCGGTGGGGCGGGCGCTCAGGCGATTGCGCACCGCTTGCAACGCTTCGGCGGCAAACAGCAGGGCAAACCGTTCTTCCAGTATCAGTTCACTGGCCGAACCGCCGCCCGCCGCCGCCCGCGCCCGCCTGGCGTAATCCAGCCCGAAACGCGCGCCGGTCACTTCAGCACAAGACAGCGCCAAGTCATAGCTGACGAGTTGGTGATGGTCGAGCAGCGCGGCGGAAATTTTACCGTCGGCCTTCTGTGAGCGTTCTTTCACGTCCGCCAGGGAACAATCGAGCGCCTTCTGGACGGTATCCAGCGCCAGCGCGGCCTGTTGTAATTGTTCTGCCGGATTCTGGGTCGGTGCGGACATGGGTTTTACCTCATCGAGTGGTTTGTGTTTATTTATGAAAACCCTAAATTTCTTAAAGCTATCGCCGAAGTTTAAGCGGAAACCGGTCGGATCACATCATGCATTGTGTCCGTCGCTTGCAAAACCTTCAGGGAAAATCAGCGATAGCCAACGAACGGCGACAAACTACCTCCTGGTGAACGGCCTCGGAGAAATTGCTTGTCGATTTCTCCTTATAATGGCGCCCGTCAGCAGCGGGCTCTTGCCAAAGTCAACAGCCTGACGCAAAGCATTTTCCATCATTATCGGCGCACCGAAAACAGAGCGCGCCGCCACACTGCAAGAGATCTTCGTGGCCACATTTTCCAAGCCGTCGACCGAACTCAGCCAGCACGCCGGCGTGCTGGCGCTCGAATTGGACCCCAACCACGCCGATCCCGCCGGCGTGCCGCCCGCGCCGCTCGATGTGATCGCCGCCACCGCCTTGGCCGGCCATCTCGCTAAGGATTTGGACCGCATTCTCGGCGGCATCAGCCATCTGGGCTTGATTCTATCCGGCGCGCTCTACGATCAAACCGAAATCCTCCAGCCGGGATTTCCACTGGTCGGCGCCTTGGCCGAACTGTACCGCGGCAGTTCGCGCGCGGCCGTTTTTACCCCGCAACTGATGGCGCTCGGCACCGACCGGGGTTTCTTTCCGGTCGCCGCCATCAATCCATTGCGCCGGCCCGGCTCCGGTCCCTTGCTGTTGTTGCCGTTTTGCTTCGTCGGGCACAGTCATGATATTGCCGGCTTGGCGCGAGTTATGGAAGACATTTTGCTGCAAAGCGGCGAAGTGTCGCAAGCAACCCGTGAGGCGGTCCAGCAGGTGTTCGGGGTGGTGGCGCTGAATCTGTCTTTCGCCACCCTGAGCGATCTCTGCGCTTTGTTGCGGGTGCAGTTGGAAAGCGGCCATTTATTGCCGCTGTGGGATTTGCTGGAACACGCCTGGTTCGAACGACCCGGCGTCCGCGCTGCCGTACTGGAGGACGGCAACCGTTTTCTGGTGGCGAAAGGGGATGCCCACACCCTGTTTTACACCTTCGACGACTGGGCGCAATTCGGACCGGGACGGAATTTGCCCGCCGCGGAACTGACGGGCGGCTATCGGGGTTGGGTGAGGGCGCAGCGGCAGTACGCGCTAGCGCTGGCGCTCTACGGACTGCACGTGCGTTGGGTGTTGGCCAACCCGCCTTTGGAAGAGACGCTGCGAAACGCCGCCAGCGAAACCGCGCTGGCGGCGTTTCGAGAGATTCCTTGTCTGTCAGGCGATTATTTGGTCGAGCGCATTTTCCACAACGACAGCGAACAACCGGAACGCCAGCTATCGATCACTCATCAGGCCGACGCGGAACTGGGGACGCTGGCCTATACCGTGACCGCCTTGGACGCCTCCGGCCAACTGGCGCGCTTGGAACATTACTATCCCTTGCAACCGCAAGGGGTGCAGGTGATCGTCGATCATTTGATCCAGCGCTGCGCCGAACAGAAGGCCGAACGCGAAGTACTGCATCCGGGCCGACTGCTGCACTCGGAAAACGGCCGAAGCTTGCGGGCGGCAACCGAAGCGGATTTGCCCGCGCCGGCGGCACGGCCGCATTGAACGCAGTAACCGCACAGATTTTCGCGCCATCGGAATGCAGGCCGGCTTGCGCCGGCCCCGGAAGGCCGCGATCAGTAATGCGCGATCCGCGCCGTCCCGTCGTAGCCGGTCAACAACCGCACCCGATCACCGCGATTGAACGGCTCGTCGGCGGCCTGAGTGATGGCGAGCAACCGACCGCTGTCCAACCGAACCGTAATTTCCAAACCGGGTTGGCGAGTTGCATTTTGCTCGATGGTCGAGCCCACCAGCCCCCCGACGATCGCGCCGCCGATCGCGCCAGCCGCGCGGCCGTTGCCCTTGCCGAGGTTGCTGCCGGCCAAGCCGCCCAGCGCCGCGCCGCCCATCGTACCCACCCCGCTCTGCGTCCCTTCGATCAGCACGTCACGCACGCTTTCGACATAACCCAACCGGACTTCTTGCACCCCGCGCGCCTGCGCGCGGCTGTAAGCGCCGCCGGACAGGCTGGACGCGCAACCGCCCCCCAGCATCAAACCCGATGCCAGCATCACGACCACCGCCATGGTTTTAAGCGCTTTCATCAACTCACCTCGACGACTCAAGCAGTTGCAATGGGACCATTGATTTCAGAACGTTAAAACAGGATCGCCAAACCCGCGCCACCACCTTAGCAAAACCCTCTGAATCTCGGCTGAACGCCCGCCACCGAGCTTTTCGCGGCCCCAAACCAACCCGCGGACGCGCTTTTAGGGCAGCAGCAAATCGCCGCCTTCCATTTGCAGCACTTCAACGCGCCAGCCGACCAATAACACGCTGCCGATTTGGCGGTTCTGCCCGGTATCGGTGAACTCGAACACATACAGCCGTTCCAGCTTCAACCGACCGTCGTCGCGACGCAACCAGAGCCGTTCCAGCGCCACGGTATCGTCCAGCAGTTGCACGCCGTTTTGCTGGCAGGCGCGCGCGCTGGCGACGCGGGCTTGTTCGCGGGCGCCGAGGCTGTCCCGCCAGAACCACAGGCCGATACCCGATACCGCCAGGAAGCTGATGAGAAAAGAGAAGCTCATCGGTTCACAGCAGCGGTTTCAAGCGGGATAAAATATCCTCCCGCGCCTGGGCCAGCAGCGATTCCCGGTCTAGGCTGTCAAGAATGTCTTGCACCACCCGCTTCGGGCCGCCCTCGCCCCAGGATTTGCCTTGGGCGAAATACTGCTCGGCGGCTTTTCCGACCACATAAGTCCCATACCAGGCGACCGCGCCTTGAGCGGCGGCGGTCACCAGCGTCGACAGCCCCAAACTGATGCCCTTGAGCGCCGAGGCCACCAGATTCATCACCCACACCGTCCCCATCAGAAACGCCAGTTGGGTGAAGATGGCCTTGAGCAGCGAACCCGCCTCGCCGCGCGTGATCGGCAAGCCGTAGACCCGGCCCAAATGCACGATCATCGCCGCGTCGGTGGCGACCGCCGCCAGAATGTCGGCCACGGGAATCGGGTTCAGCGCCACCGCCACCCCCTTGGCCAGGCAATAGTTGCGCACCACTTGCTCGGCCAGATCGCGGCGGACGGCGACGATCTCGCGGGTCAGCCGGTCGGAGAACCGGCCGGCGAACAGCCCGGCATTGAGCGCCGCCATGGTCTTGCCTTCCGCCTTGAGAATGTCCCAGATCCGCTCGCGCAACGCGGTCACAGCCGGTTCCGGCCGACGGCGGGTTTCGGTCTCGTTGCCGTCGGCGTCCACCAGAATCACGATGCGTTCGGCCGGTTGCGCGGCGGCGGTGACGATATCCTGCGGATGGATCGACCCCGCGGTGCGTTCGCGCAACGTCTTAAGGAGTAGCTCGCGTTCGGCTTGGGTGTAGCGGTCGGTCTTGTTGAGCACCAACAGCAGCCGCTGCGCCGCGCCCTTGACTTGCCGCAACGCCTTGATTTCGGTGTCGGTGATGTCGCCATCGACCACGAACAGCACCAGATCGCAACGGCTGGCGACATCGTGGGCGAGTCGCTCGCGCTCTTCGCCGGCCACCTCGTTGATGCCGGGCGTGTCGATCAGAAACACCCCGCCGGCGTCGTATTCCTGCCAGCGGGCGTGCGCGGCGCGGGTGGTTTCGCCGTGCAGCGGGCTGGTCGAGAATTGCGTCTCACCCAGCAAGGCGTTCAGGAGCGCCGACTTGCCGACGCTGACCCGCCCGAACACCGCGATATGGATGTGGCCGTGCTCGATCTTTTCCAGCAGCAGTTTCAACTGCTGGTAATCCTCGGCCAGCGCCGCGCGCACCGGCGGCGGCACCCGCTTGTCATCGAGCAAGTCGCGCAAGCTCTCGCGGGCCAGCGCCAAGTGGGCATCGCCGTTAGGGGGCGATGTTTCCGGTATTTTCTTCACCATCCCGCTGTCGTGTCCAAACCAGTTGGGCAAGGCGTCTTGCACGCGCTTCCAAATCTTCACTCAGGTTATCCTCGAACATCCGCAGAGTCGGTCCGCTGACCAGATCGCCGCGGCTTTCCAGCGAACGGGCGATCGCTTTGCCCAAGCTCTCGAAGACCAAACCGTAGACCACGGCGTGAATCGCGCCGCCCACCACCGTACCCACGCCGGGAAAGGCCTTGAAAACGTTGCCGACCAAAGCCAGCAGCAGGTTCATGCTGCGGCGGATCTGGTTGCCGGCCAGATCCAGAAAGCGCTGCATGTCCATCTCTCGCGCCGGCACTTCATACAGCGCGCACAATTCCTTGACCAAATTGAGGCCGAGATAGCCCTGAATCAAGATGTCGGTGCCCGGACTGACCGCCGCCAGCGCCCCGAACACCGCCTTGCGCGAATAACTCTGGACGATGGCTTGCGCTTTGCCCTGGCGGTAGTGCGCGACCGCCGCATCCAGTTTCTGCTGGGCCAGCACGAATACGGCCGTATCGCGCAGCGAATCCAGCACCTGCGGGTCGGTGTCGAGATAGCGCTGCAAGGCGCGGCGCAATTCCTCCACGCGCGGGGTGCGTTCGCGCAGGGTGGTTTCCTCGCGGCCGTCGTGGTAAATCCGGGTGACTTCCTCCATGCCGCCGCACTGCACCGGCGCTACCTCCAGCTTCTCGCCGATCCGCTCGGCCAGCCGCGCCCGGATCTGTTCTAGTTCCTGCTCGGTATAGCGATCGACCTTGTTCAGAGCCACGATCACCGGACTGCCCAAATCCACCAAAGTTCGCAGCGCCTCATATTGATCGCGGGTCAGATCGCCTTCGCAGACATACAGGATGACATGGGCGCGCAACGCTTCGTCCCGCACCTGCCGGTCCAGCGTGCCGTCGGCCTCGTTCAAGCCGGGCAGGTCGGCCAGAATCAGGCGGTCGCCGGCCGAACTGGTCCAGGTGTAATAGGTGACCTCGCGGGTGGTGCCGCCGCGCACGTCGACCGCGATGTCGGTTCCCGGCAGCAACGCGCGGATCAGCGAGGACTTGCCGGTGCTGATTTCGCCGAACACCGCCACCACGATTTCACCCACCGCCCGCCGCCGCTGCAACTCTTCCAACTCGCGGCGGACCGCCCCGACGGCCACGCCCGCTTTTTCACTGCGCTCCAAGCGCTCGCGCAGGGTCGCTTCATCAGGCGGCTTGGCCGAAACCGCGGTTCGGGACCTACCGGTGGGCCGGCCCCAGTTTAACGCTCGCCACACCGCGTAAGCGCCACCCGCGCTCAGCACGGCCAGAACCAGCAGGTAAATCGCCCAGAACGTCGTCGGCGCCCGATCCAGACGCTCCCACACCGAAAGCCCCAAATCGGTGATGTAGAGCACCAACACCAACAGCGCGGCCACACCGATGCTGGCCGCCACGCCCAACACCAAGCGGAAGGGTACCGCGCCGCGCGCGCCGGACCCGGTTTTGCCGGAGCCAGATTCGACCACGCTAGCCCCCGAACGACGAAAACCGAGGCCGCTCTTGAGCAAGGACCATTTAGACGGGAGCGGCATCAGGGAACAGGTCGAGGAAAGATTGTGGTATTTTCTGCACCGTTCGCTTTTCGTAGTCGAAGAAAACGATCCCGGTCTTGGCGTGCGCCACCTCACGACCGCTACGCTTTTCAGTGACCCGATAGACGAAATCGCAGCCGTATTTGTTGAAATCCGCCACGGTCACCGCCACGGTCAGCGTCTCGCCGGCAAACGCTTCGGATTTGTAGACGATCGCGCTGTCGGTGATGATGAGCCCCAGGCCCTCGACTTTCAGCTCTTGCAAGCCGTGGTGCGCCATAAAGCGGAACCGCGCCTCGTGCAGCAAGCCCAACACGCCATCGTTGCCCAGGTGTCCGGCATAATTGATATCGGTAATTCGGATCGGCAGATCGGTGCTGAATGGGAAACCCGCCGGCAACTCCAGTTTAATTCGCGCCATGCGTCGCCTCGACGATGATCGGAAATGCGTGTTTCGCTGAAAGACCAAGCCGATGGCCGCAGGGAAAATCGCGCTCGTGGCGGGAATTGTAAACGATAATGGTGAAAAACGGACCGCGCCTCATTTCCCACCGTCACTGCCGCAAACCTGCTTGAGGACTCTCTCAATGTTGATCGACTATGACATGCCACTCTGGCGGCCACCCTCGGAAGCCGACAGTTTCATTTTGCAGGCGACCTTGGGGTGCAGTTTCAATCGGTGCAGCTTTTGTGCGATGTATCGGACTAAATCCTTTGTCATCCGTCCGCTGGCACAAGTTCAAGCAGAAATTCAGGCCATGTCCCAGCTAGACCCCACTCCGCGACGGGTGTTTCTGGCCGACGGCGACGCGCTGGCCGCGCCGACCGAGCATCTTCTGGAAATCCTGCGCGCTCTGAAAGCGGCTTTGCCTCGGTTGGAACGGGTTGCCAGCTACGCTCTGCCCGCCAACCTGCTCAAGAAATCGGCCGACGAACTGCGGTGCTTGCGGGATAACGGTTTGACGCTGTTGTACTACGGGATCGAAACCGGCGCGGCAGAGCTATTGAAACGGATCACCAAGGGCGCGACCCCGGAGGCCATGGTCACCGGGTTGGGCAAGGCCAAGGCGGCGGGCTTGACGATCTCCGCGACGGTCATTCTCGGATTGGGCGGCCGGGCGTACTGGCGGGAGCACATCGACGATACCGCAGCGCTGGTCAACCAGGTAGAATTGGATTATCTATCCACCTTGCAACTGATGATCGACCCGAGCCTGCGCGATGAATTCGCGCGCAAATTCCGCGAGCCGTTCCAACCGCAGGATGATCGGGCGCTGCTGGCGGAACAGGTTCGGCTGATCGAACGGCTCGATCCGCCCGCCCCGCTGGTGTTCCGCTCCAATCACGCCTCCAACGCGCTGGCGCTGGCCGGCACGCTGCCGCAAGATCGCGATGCGTTGCTGGCGCAACTGCAATTGGCCATGAACGGCGGATTGCGCTTGCGACCCGAGTGGCTGCGCGGCTACTGACTTACGCCGCGACCCGCAGGTCGGCGCGGCGGACCGCCGTGATGATCTGGTCTTCCAACTCAATGCGGGTGGCCAGCGCTTCGCCCAAGCGCGACAGTTCTTCGTTCAATTCGGCCAGCGCCGGTTCGGACAGTTTACCTTCATAGCGGTCGTGAAAGTCCAGCGCGGTCTGGGTGGTGCGGGCGATGCGGGCGTAGAGCCGTCGGGATAAATCGCGCGCCCGGCAATACGGCGACTCGGCCGGCTGTTCTTCCAGGGCTTCATACACTTCGAACGGTCCCAAGGCCAGATAATCCACCAGCGCCTGCCGGAAGCGCCGCAGCGGAGGATGGATCGATGTGGCGAGCGCAAACGGCTTCAGCGCGGCCAGCTTTTGGAACAGCACCAGGCTTTCCTGGCGCGCCACCAACAGCTTATTTAACAAATCCGGCAGGCTTTTACTATGGACCTGAGCGGTGCTGAGGATCGCGTTCATCTTACATACTCCAGGTTGGTGGCTATTTTCGTCATTTTTTATTGTCGTCGCATGAGACTATCACAAATCATGCCAGATGTTATCCCCCAACGATTTTATCCTTCCCGGCGGACCCGGAGAGTGTCCCGACCGGCTTACTGGCGACCTCATTGCGCAAGTAGACAGGCAGCGCCCGCTCGGCGGGCAGCCACTCCGCCCGCCGGCGCGGATCGGCGGCCAACCGGGCGATGTCTCCAGCGCGTGGCAGGCACGCGCTCGACCAGCCGGTCATTGTTACCCGACGGGCCAAAATGGCCGGGTAAACGCCCCAGCCACTGCCGACACCGAACCAGTCACCCGGCGGCGCGGACACCGCGGCCGGCGCGCAAACGCCTTCCTCGCCTCGCAGTTCGACCGCCGCGCCGACCGCGGCATACGTTCCCCAGTAAACTTCTCCCATCCGGGCGTCCAGCGCTACCGCAAGCTGGGCGTGGCCCGTTTCCCGACCCGCGCCCAGCGCCATTGCCGCCAAGGTGGATATCGGGACGACCGGCAGATCGGCGGCGAAGGCGAGGCCTTGGGCGATGCCGGCCGCCACCCGAACGCCGGTGAAAGCCCCCGGACCCCGGCCGAAGGCGATGGCGTCCAATTGCCCGACCGCCGCTCCGGCTTCCGCCAGCACCGCCTCGATCATCGGCAAGATCAAAGCCGCATGACGGCGAGGGGCCAGTTCGTAGCGTTCCAGAACGCTGCCAGCCACCCATACGGCGGCGGAACAGGCGTCGGTCGAGGTATCGAACGCCAGCACCTTCACAACCGGCCCTTCAATCCTGCAAACCGCTCTCGACCCGCTCCCGCTGCTTGGCCCTGGCCAAGGCGGGACGCTCCCACAAGCGCGCGGCGTAGGCCAGAAGGTTGTCGTGTTCGAGCGGCAATTCGCAGGCCCGCGCCCAAGCCAGAGTATGACCGATCAGAATATCGGCCGCGCTGAAGCGCTCGTCGACGATGAAGGAATGTTGGCCGAGCCCCGCCGCCAGAACCTGGCTCGCCACCGCGAATTCCCAGCGGGCGGTGTCCAGGACGGCAGGAACTCGATATTGTTTCGGCAACGCAAAGCGGTGCTTGGCGAGGGTCCACAGCGGTTGCTCCAACTCGCTCAGCGCGAAATAGCACCATTGGTTGTAGCTAGCGCGCTCCTTTGTACCGACCGGCGGCACCAGCCCTGCCCCCGGAAATCGGTCGCCGATATAGGTGCAAATCGCGCCGGACTCAGTGAGCACAAAGCCGCCGTCCACCAAAGTAGGCACCTTGCCGCCGATGTTGAGCGCCAGATAATCGGGCTGCAACCCGGCTCCGATTCGTAGATCGATCGGCACGTATTCATAATCCGCGCCCGCTTCCTCCAGCGCCCACACCACCCGGGTGGACCGGGTATTCGGACAACCGTAAACCGTCAGCATATCGAGCGCTCCCGTGAATGACTGCAAAACCGGACGGTCAGTTTCAAGGATTCCGCTTCCTGGCTTTCCTGACTGGTAACCCCTCCGCGGCGCCCGCCGTCGTCTGTTTTTCCGCCACTGTCCGCCTGGGAGGCTTGCGCGGGGTGTCGGCGTCCAGGCCATCGAAGCGGCTGATGTTCAACGGATATTGGCGTACCCGAACTTTCTTGAGATGTTGGAAAATTTCCTTGGGCATTCCATCGGGCAAATCCACCGTGCTGTAATCCTCGTGAATTTCGATGCGGCCGATGTAGCGGCTTTCGATACCGGCTTCGTTGGCGATGGCACCCACGATGTTTTGCGGGGTCGCGCCGTGCTGGTGGCCGACTTCCAACCGGTAACGCACCTTGTCGAAATCGGCCGACTCCCGAGCAGAGCTTCTTGCCGGACGTTCGTTGCGGGCGCTGGGCTTGGTCTCCCGCTCCGCACGGGCGGGCGCTCGTTCCGCCTCGCTGGGAATGGTGTCCTCGAACTGAAACGGCCGGTCGCGCTGCGCCAACCAAGTCAGCGCGGCGGCGATGTCGGGCGCGCTGATATCCTGTTCCCGTTCGATTTCCGCGACGACCTGCTGGAAGAAATCCAGCTGCTGAGCGGCAAAAATCTCCCCGACCTGCTGCTTGAATTGGGCCAGGCGATGCCCGGTGATCGTTTCCTGGGTCGGCAATTGCATTCGTTCGATGGGTTGCCGGGTCGCCTTCTCGATGGCGCGCAGCATCCGCAGTTCGCGGGGCGCGACGAACAGAATGGCGTCGCCGGTCCGCCCCGCTCGGGCGGTCCGACCGATGCGGTGCACGTAAGCCTCGGTATCATAGGGAATATCGTAATTGATGACGTGGCTGATCCGCTGCACGTCGAGCCCGCGCGCCGCCACATCGGTGGCGACCAGGATGTCGAGACCGCCGCCGCGCAACTGCTCGATGGTTTTTTCGCGCAAGATCTGGGTCATGTCGCCGTGCAGGGCGGCGCTGGGATAGCCTCGCGCTTCCAGCCGCTCCGCCAATTCGGTCGCCGCGACCTTGGTGCGCACGAAAATCAGCACGGCATCGGCGTCCTCGACCTCCAACACGCGGGTCAGGGCATCCAGCTTGTGCTGCGGCCCGACCTGACAGTAGCGCTGGCGGACGGTGGCGACGGTGGCGGTGCCGGCCTTGATCTTCACTTCTCGAGGATCGCGCAGATGGCGGTGCGCCACGCGGCGGATCGGTTCGGGCATGGTGGCCGAAAACAACGCGATCTGCCGCTCCGCCGGGCTCTGTTCGAGAATCCAGTCCACATCGTCGATGAAACCCATCCGCAGCATTTCATCGGCTTCGTCCAACACCACGGTGCGCAACCCGGCCAGCGACAGCGTTTCCCGCCGCAGATGATCCATCACTCGCCCCGGCGTCCCGACCACGACGTGCACGCCGCGCCGCAGATGGCGCAGTTGGATGCCCATGCTCTGCCCGCCGTAGATGGGCAGCACGTGAAAGCCCGGCAAGTGGCGGGCGTAGCCCTGAAACGCTTCGGCGACCTGAATCGCCAGCTCGCGGGTCGGGGTCAGCACCAGCGCCTGCGGGCGCCGGTCGGCCAATTCCAGTTTTTCCAGCACCGGCAAGGCGAATGCGGCGGTCTTACCGGTTCCGGTCTGCGCTTGTCCCAGCACATCGCGGCCTTCGAGCAGCAGCGGAATGGTGGCGGCCTGGATCGGCGACGGGGCTTCGTAACCGATGCCTTTAAGGGTTTCGAGCAACGCTGGAGAAAGCGCTAAATCGTCAAAACGTTCGATGGGAGCTGACATGCAAAAATAGCCTGAGTTGGAAGAATGCGAGCGCGGGCGGAAGCGCTGAGCGACAAACGGCGAGTCAAAACCTCTGTCCATGAAATCTCGTTCGGCTGAATCGGCGTTTGCTGCGACGACCGACCGATCAAGGCTGCCAAACACCGGTACAGACCTTCTCCACCGGAGCGAAGTACTTCACCACATCCTGGCATCCGCCGCAATCACGCCAGCGCCAGATGCGCCGGTTCGGCCAGCCATGTCGCAAATTCGACGGCCGGCATCGGCCGGCCTAGATAATACCCCTGAATCTCGTCGCAGCGGTGATGGCGCAGGAAGCTGAGTTGCTGGCCGCTCTCCACCCCTTCGGCCACCGTCAGCAGTTTCAAGCTGTGGGCCATTTGAATGATGGCGCGGATGATGGCCGCGCTGTCGGTATCGTTGCCGGCCAGCCCCCGGATGAACGACTGATCGATCTTGAGCTTGTGCACGGCCAGCTTTTGCAGGTAGCTGAGGCTGGAATAGCCGGTTCCAAAGTCGTCGATCGACAGCTTCAACCCCATCGACCGCATCTGCTGCACGACCTTGAGAGCGCTGTCCACATCCTGGATCAAGATGGATTCGGTAAGTTCCAATTCCAGGTAGCCGGGCTCCAACCCGCTTTCCGCCAAAGCCTGGGTCACGGTGGCCAACAGGTCGGACCGCTTGAACTGCAAGGCGGACAGATTGACCGCAACCGTGATCGGCCTCAGCCCCGCCTCCTGCCAACCCCGTGCCTGACGGCACGCTTCCCGCAGCACCCATTCCCCGATCGGCACGATCAGACCGCTGTCCTCGGCCACCGGAATGAAGCGGCCTGGCGCCACCAAACCCCATTCGGGGTGCTGCCAGCGCAACAGCGCTTCAGCGCCTCCGATCAGACCGCTGGCCATGGAGAATTGCGGTTGGTAATACAGCACGAACTCACCGCGTTCCAGGGCCAGCCGCAGGCTGGTCTCCAGATGCAGGCGTTCGAGCGTGTTGACATTCATCGAGGCGGTGAAGAAACGGTAGGTGTTACCGCCGCCGTTCTTGGCGTAGTCGAGCGCGATGCCGGCCTGCTTGAGCAGGCTGTCACTGTTGCGGCCGTGGGTGGGATACAGGGTGACCCCGATGCTGGCGGTGATGTTCAAGACATGGTCGGCGACTTTGAAAGGCTCGTTTTGAAAGCATCGCAGCAAATTGTCCACTACCCGATCGGTGCCTTCCACCCCGGTTTCGGGTAGCAAGATCAAAAATTCATCGCTGCCCTGGCGGCTGACCGTGTCCGTCTCACGCACGTGCTGGTGCAGCCGCATCGCCACCATCTGTAATAATTGATCGCCCAGTTCGTGTCCCAGGGAGTCGTTGACCAGCTTGAATCGGTCGAGATCGAGGATCAGCAAGGCCACGGCGGTGCGCTGGCGCTCGGCTTGGGTCAGCGCCTGCTCCAGCCGGTCGTAAAACAACACGCGATTCGGCAGCGCGGTCAGGGGGTCGTGATGGGCGAGGAATTCGATCTTGTCGGCGGTGGCCTTGCGCTCGCTGAGATCGCTGAAAATCCCCACGTAATGCGTGAGCTGCCCCCGCGAATCATACACCGCCGTGATCCCTAGCCACTCGGGATAAACTTCACCGTTCTTGCGCCGGTTCCAGACTTCTCCCTGCCAGTGGCCTTCGGTCACCACGGCGTGCCACAGGGCTTGAAAGAAGTCGCGGTCGTGCCGGCCCGACGCCAGCAGTTGCGGTGTTTGACCGATCACCTCCTCGGCGGCGTAACCCGTGATATCGATAAAGGCGCGATTGACCGAGAGAATGCGATTTTCGGCGTCCGTGATCATGATCGCTTCCCGGCTGTTCTCGAACACGCGCGCCGCGAGGCGCAGTTCCGCCTCGACGCGTTTGCGCTCGGTGATATCGCGGCTGCTGATCACCGCCCCGCACACCCTGCCCCTGGCGTCGAACAAGGGATTGCCGACGGCTTCCAGCCACAGGTACTCCCCATCGGCCCGCCGGTGGCGGAACTGCGCTTCGCCCATCGACTTCTTCGACAGCGATAGCTGACAAACACCGATGGCCATTTGGCGGTCTTCGGGATGGACGTTGGCGAAAACCGAGCGGCCCAACAGCGCGTCCGTATCGAACCCCAGCATCGTTCGATAGGAGGGGCTCAGATACAAAATCGTGCCGTTGACATCGATCTGGCACACCAGATCGCGCATGTTGTCGGCGAGACGGCGGAACCGCTCCTCGCTTTCCTGTAACGCCAGTTCCGCCCGACAGCGGACGATAGCCTCCCCGAAATTGGCGGCGATGTGTTGGAGAATATTGCGCTCGGCCTGGGTCCACACACGTTCGTGCCGGCAGTCGTCGAAGCCGATGAATCCCCAAAACTCGCCGTGCACGTTGACCGGCACCACTAGGCTGGCGACGATGCCCTGAACTTCCAGCACCGCCCGTTCGGTCTCCGGGAATTCCCGCACCAGGCCGAGGATGGGAGTATTCGCCGCCAGCGTCCGCCGCCAGCGCTCGAAGCCGCCCCGTTCGTAGGACAGGTTTTGCAGCGCGGTCTTGGTGCTGACGGGAGCCTTATCGGCGCGCCAGACATGGCGCTGGCTCATCAACAATTGGCCGGTCTGCGGACAGAAGCGGTTTTCGAACAGATACACGCGGTCGACGCCGCCCGCTTCACCCAAGTGCGCGAAACAGGTCGCCATCGCCATCAAGGGATCGGTCGCCTTCAGCAGCCGGGCCGCGATCAAGGCCGCCACCTCCAGCAAGGTCTCATGCTGCGCCAACGCCACTTGCGCCTGCCTTTGGTCCGACAAGTCGACATCGAGGCTATAGAGTTCCGAAGATCCCTGGCTGGACGGCAGCACCACCCGGCTGGAGCAGACCGAGACCAGCGAGCCATCCTTACGCAGCAAGTCGAGTTCGGAGCAGGGGATCGGCCGTCCTTCCTCGAACCAGCGGCGGACGGTTCGGATCACCCCCGAACGCATCGAAGACGGAAACAGCAAATCTTCCAGCCGCCGGCCCAAGGCTTCTTCCCGCTTGTAGCCATAAAGGCGTTCGCTGCCTTCGTTCCAGAAGACGATCTGGCGTTTTTCGTTGTAACCGTGAACGGCAAGATTGGGCAGCTCCGCCAGCAACCGATGAACCTTGAACTCGTTCGCCCGCGCCCGCGCTTCCGCGCGGGTCAGCCGCGCCGACAAGGCTCGCAAATACCACGTCAGGACTCCACCCGACAGAGAACTCGCCGTCAAAGCCAGCCAATAGGCTATGGAATTCTGCAAAAACAGGTGCGGCCGTTCGCACACCCACCAGAACAACAATCCTGTCAGGCAGGCACTCGCCACCACCATTAGCGACGCGCCCATTTTTTCCCGAGAGAGGCGGCCGGCTCCAAAAGTTGGCAAGTCATTAAGCGGCATAGCCTTTCCTAAGCTGATTTTATTAGAGAATAATCTATAAATACGCCTAGCAAGCCGATGGACCGTCAAGGTTCGTAAAAGTGTAGCGTAATTCTGTCATTCAGGCGGTTGGCCGCCGTCACGAAAGCTCACGAAGCGGGAGGCGATCCTAGAGCGGCGCTCCGCCGGCCAAAGCCGCCCCAGTATTGAAACGCAACCCCTGAAATAACACTGTGCGCCATCAGGTTCCGCGCCGGCGGTAGG
Source organism: Candidatus Competibacteraceae bacterium (assembly GCA_016713505.1). Lineage (NCBI taxonomy): Bacteria > Pseudomonadati > Pseudomonadota > Gammaproteobacteria > Candidatus Competibacteraceae > Candidatus Competibacteraceae bacterium. The sequence goes on from JADJPA010000001.1 coordinate 1,890,819, forward strand.
CCATGCTCAACAGCAGGATGCCGACCGCGACCAAGGGTAGCGACAACACCTGTCCCATGGTCAGCCAACCGAAAGCAAGATAACCCAATTGCGGGTCCGGCTGGCGTACAAATTCCACCAGAAAGCGAAAAATCCCATAAGTCAGGGCGAAGACCCCCGATACCGCCATGGTCGGGCGCGGCTTGGCCGAAAACAGCCAAACGATGACGAACAACGCCACACCCTCCAGGGCCGCTTCGTACAATTGGGAAGGATGGCGCGGCAACCCATCGCCAGTTTGCTGGAATACCATCCCCCAAGGCAAGTCGGTCACCCGCCCCCACAGCTCGCCGTTGATGAAATTGCCGATGCGGCCGAAAAAAATGCCGGGCGGAACCAGCAGCGCGATGAAGTCAACCGTCGGCCAAAATCCTCGCTGATATTTGTGATCGAAAAGCGCCATCGCCGCCAGCACGCCCAGAAACCCGCCGTGGAACGACATCCCACCTTCCCAAATCCGAAACAACAACAGCGGGTTTTGCAAGAACGAACCCAGGCTATAAAACAAGATATAGCCGATCCGGCCGCCAAGAATGACCCCCAAGGCGATGTAGAACACCAGATCATCCACCTCGGCGACGCTCCAACCGGAATTGGGTTGTTTGGCGCGATAGCGGCCGAGCGCCCAACCACTGGCAAAGCCCAACAAGTACATAAGGCCATACCAGCGTATCTGCAACGGCCCCAAGGCGAAGGCCACCGGATCAAAATTGGGATGCACCAGCATGAAAACTCCTTGCAATGATCGATCAAATGAACCGGGCGCACCCCAACGCGGTGCTTAGCCGCCAGGAGTGCTGCCTCCGGCCGCACAGACTATCATTTTTAGACCGCCTAACATCCACGGGAGAATGACAGCATGGCCTTGAAAGGATGCTGCGGTTGTCAGATCGGCCACCGGGCGGGCGGCCACAATCCGGCGGCATGCAACGAAAACCGTCCCTATAGAGATTTCCGCCTAGCTGCGGCTGGATACCTATCGATCAGGAACGTCATGGCCGGAACCGCTCGATGACATCAAGGCTCGGCTGAGGGATCGAAAGCCGGCATACCGCCGAACTTAACCGGTAGCGGCTTCCAACGGCTTGCGGGTTGCGACAACCACGGAGACTGTGAATGATAAGAGCACGAGCGAGCTTTAGACCTTGCCAGACTGTTTTTAGACCTTGCCAGACTGTTAATGCCCCGCTAGCAGATCCGCTTTCGCTGGATCACATCGCGCGCCATATCCAATAGCTCCGCGGGCGGCTCATAGCCGGTTCGACGGCAGTGATAAAGATAATCGGCCAATCTGGGTTCAACATCACTTTGGTTCGCCAGATCAATCAGTTCCAGCAGTTCGATCATCCGAGGGGTCGGCACGGTGGCAACGGTCTGAAGCATATCGAATTCCTTAAGGATCAAGGTCGGTTTCGCGCAAAAATAGCGAGCGCGATGAATGCACTTATCATGCCGATCTCTCGCATGGCGGTGCCATCCTCTGATCCCTCATGGAGTTGGCGGTTAGACCTGACTGATGGCGGCAGTCTGTGGGGCCATCCCATGCGACTCGAAGCAGCGCCAAACCACGCTGACCGCCAACGGATCGGCGACGCCGCCCGTGGGCGGCTTTTGCCGCCGGCGGCATCGATTCGCAGCCGTCAGAAAAGCGACAGGATGGGCGCCGTTCGCCAGTAGCGTTCCAGTTTCGCCCCGCCGTGTTTCAGAGGGGCGAGATCAATGAGGCGGCGGGGCGCCGCGCGGTGGTGTCCTTCTCAGCGGATCGCTGAGGGTCAAAACCTTTTCGCCCGACCCGGATTCCGGTAAAAATGTAGGCTTCCCGCGATCACTGCTGGCTAAGAGCGGGTGGATGCGGCGGATAGGAATGGTGCCGAAGCAGATTAAGTTGATGACTGACAATAGGATACATGCGCCATGCTGCTGATGATCGACAATTATGATTCCTTTACCTACAACTTGGTGCAGTATTTTGGCGAATTGGGCGAACAGGTGAGGGTTTACCGCAACGATCAGATTACCCCGGATGAAATCGCCGCGCTCGATCCCGAACGCATCGTCCTCTCACCCGGACCCTGCACCCCTAACGAGGCCGGGGTGTCGCTGGCGGTGATCGACACTTTTGCCGGACAAGTTCCGATCCTGGGGGTTTGTTTGGGCCATCAGAGCATCGGTCAGGCGTTTGGCGGCCGTATCGTGCGCGCCGGCGAGGTCATGCACGGCAAAACCTCCGCCGTCCATCACAACGGCCAGGGTGTGTTCGCCGATCTGCCCAATCCCTTTACCGTGGTCCGCTATCATTCCCTGGTGATCGACAAGGCCACCGCCCCGGATTGTCTGGAGGTCACCGCCTGGACGCAGACGGCGGCTGGCGCGCTCGATGAAATCATGGGGGTCCGGCATAAAACGTTACCGGTCGAGGGCGTGCAATTTCATCCCGAATCCATCTTGACCGAGCACGGCCACGCCCTACTCCACAATTTCCTCAAACTGCGCCACTGAACGGCCGCGGAGACCTTGTTCATGTCCATCACTCCCCAGGAAGCCCTGCAACGCACCATCGAGCACCGGGAAATCTTTTACGACGAAATGCTGTCGCTGATGCGCCAGATCATGGCCGGCGAGATTTCACCGGTGATGACCGCCGCCATTCTCACCGGTTTGCGGGTCAAGAAGGAAACCATCAGTGAAATCACCGCCGCCGCCATAGTGATGCGCGAGCTATCCACCAAGGTCCACGTGCCACCCCCGCACGAGCATTTTGTGGATATTGTCGGCACCGGGGGCGACGGCTCGCACACCTTTAACATTTCCACCACGGCGATGTTCGTGGCCGCCGCCGCCGGCGCGCGGGTGGCCAAACACGGCAATCGCGGGGTCTCCTCCAAATCCGGCAGCGCCGACGTGCTGGAAGCGCTCGGCGTGCGGCTCGACCTGCCCGCCGAGCGGGTGGCCGAGTGCATCGCGGAAACCGGCATCGGTTTCATGTTCGCGCCGAACCATCACACCGCGATGAAAAACGTCGCGCCGGTGCGCCGTGAGATGGGGGTACGCACCATCTTTAACATTCTCGGCCCGCTGACTAATCCGGCCAGCGCGCCGAACCAGCTCATGGGGGTGTTTCATCCCGATTTGGTCGGGATTCAGGTGCGCGTCATGCAGCGGCTGGGCGCGCGGCATGTGCTCGTAGTCTGGGGCAAGGACGGCATGGACGAAATTTCGCTAGGGGCCGCTACCTTGGTCGGAGAACTCAAGAACGGTGAGATTCTGGAGTACGAGATCCACCCCGAGGATTTTGGCTTGGCGATGATGTCCAGCCGCAATCTCAAGGTTGAAAGCGCGGAACAATCCAAGACGATTCTGCTGGCGGTGCTCGACAACGAACCCGGCACGGCGCGCGATATCGTCGCACTCAACGCTGGCGCGGCGCTGTATGCCGCCGACCGGGTCAGTTCCATCGCCGAAGGCATCGAACAGGCGCGGGAGGCGCTGGCCAGCGGTAAAGCCAAAGCGAAGTTGGACGAGTTCGTTCACTGCACCCAAAAGCTCTCGGCATGAGCGATATCCCCGACGTGCTCCAGCGCATCCTCGCCCGCAAGGCCGAGGAAATCGCCGAACGCCGCCAGCGGCTCGATTTGGCCGACGTGCGCCGGCAAGCGGAAACCGCGCCGCCGACTCGGCCGTTTCTGGCCCAACTGAAAGCCGCTAGCGCGCGCGGCGAGCCGGCGGTCATCGCTGAAATCAAGCGCGCTTCGCCCAGCAAGGGGTTATTGCGCGATCCATTTCAGCCGGCGGAGATCGCCCGCAGCTACGCCGCCGCTGGGGCAACCTGTCTGTCGGTGCTGACCGACCGCGACTTCTTTCAGGGCTGCGAAGCCTATTTACAAGAGGCGCGCGCGGCCTGCGAGTTGCCGGTGCTGCGCAAGGATTTCACCATCGATCTTTATCAGGTTTATGAAGCCCGCGCGATTGGCGCGGACTGCATTTTGCTGATCGTGGCGGCTCTGGACGATACCGCGCTGCGCGAACTGACACAACTGGCCGTCGGACTGGGCATGGACGTGTTGGTGGAAATTCACGATGCGGGCGAGCTGGAGCGGGCGCTCGTGCTGGACACGCCGCTGCTCGGCGTCAACAACCGCAACCTGCGCACCTTTGCAACTCGGCTGGACATCACCCTCGATCTGCTATCCCGCATCCCACCCGACCGCACCGTGGTCACTGAAAGCGGGATTCATACCCCAGCGGATGTCGCGCTGATGCGCGAGCGCGGCGTCCATACTTTTCTGGTCGGCGAAGCCTTGATGCGAGCGGCGGACCCCGGCGCCAAGCTGGCCGAATTGTTCGGGATATCAGGCCGAAACGACCAAAACGCCTTGCGAGAACACCGATGAAAACCCGCATCACCTGGCTGGAAGACATGAGCTACGTCGCGCGCTCGGCCAGCGGCCATGCTTTGGTGTTGGACGGCCCGCCAGAACTGGGTGGGCGCAACCTCGGCCCGCGACCGATGGAGCTGTTGTTGATGGGTATGGGCGGCTGCACGGCGGTCGATGTGGTTAACATTCTGCGCAAGGCCCGACAGGATTTGCGGGGATGCGAGCTGCAATTGGATGCCGACCGCGCCGACAGCGATCCTAAAGTCTTCACCGCCATCCGCGTGCATTTCATCCTGACCGGCAAAGACTTGAACGCCAAGCACGTCGAGCGCGCCATCGAACTGTCCGCCGAGAAATATTGCTCCGCCTCGATCATGCTCGGCAAAACCGCGCAAATCAGCCACAGCTTTGAGATTCGTGACGCTTGAAGAAGCGTCCGTGCAATGGCAGCGTGGCCGCCTGAACCTGTTATACTCGCGCCCTTTCCGAACGGGATGCCAGTACGCTGAGCGGTTTCTCGATTGTTCCGCCTGCGAGGAGAGGCGATGACTCCTAGGCCCATGCCCAGACTGCGGTTGCAGGGTTTCAACAATCTGACGAAAACGCTCAGCTTCAATATCTACGATATCTGCTATACCGCGACCCCGCAGCAGCAGGAACGCTATCTGGCGTACATCGACGAGGCGTACAACGCCGAACGCCTCACCGAGATTCTGAGCAACGTCGCCGCGATCATCGGCGCCAATATCCTCAACGTCGCCCGCCAAGACTACGAGCCGAACGGGGCCAGCGTCACCCTGCTGATTTCCGAGGAACCCGTCGCCTCCGATAAGCTGTCCAACTCGGAAGCGCCGGGGCCGCTGCCGGAAGCGGTGATCTGCCATCTCGACAAGAGTCACATCACGGTTCACACCTACCCGGAAAGCCACCCCGACAACGGCATCAGCACCTTTCGGGCCGATATCGACGTATCGACCTGCGGCCGCATCTCGCCGCTCAAAGCCCTGAACTACCTGATTCACAGCTTCGAGTCGGACATCGTGTTAATCGACTATCGGGTGCGCGGCTTCACCCGTGATGTGAGCGGCAAGAAGCATTTCATCGATCACCAGATCAATTCGATCCAAAACTACCTGTCCAAGGACACCCGCGAGCGGTATCAGCTGATCGATGTCAACGTCTATCAGGAACATATCTTTCACACCAAAATGATTCTGAAAGACTTCGACTTGAACAATTATCTGTTCGGCGTGGACAAACCGGCCGTACCGGCGCGCGAGCAGTTAGAAATCGAGCGGCGGGTGCGGCGGGAGATGGCGGAAATCTTTTACGGCGAAAACCTGCACAAGGGCCTGCGGGTTTAGCCGCTTGACCCCCGCGCCAGTTGGCGCCGCCCTCCCCTCCAGCCGACGGGGGAAGATTCGATCAGACCCAATACGTAGTTTTGGTCATTATTTTCGATACGCCCTCCATCAGCAACCGGATCGGCAGCGGCAACCGCGCGCCGCCGGCGACCACCGCGTTGGTGGCGTGCCGGGCTTCGTCTTCCTTCATTTGCTCCAGAATCGCCCGGCTGGCTCGATCCTGTTCCGGCAAGCGCTTCAGGTGCGAATCGAGGTGCTGGACCACTTGATATTCGGTCTCGGCGACGAAGCCCAGGCTCCAACGGTCGCCGACCTTGCCAGCCAGCGCGCCGATGGCGAAAGACCCGGCATAGAACAACGGGTTGAGAATGCTGGTCCGGCTGTCCAACTCCTTCAGCCGCGCCTCACACCACGCCAGATGATCGTTTTCCTCGTCGGCGGCTCGCTCCATGCGATCCCGCACTTTATCCAGATCAGCAGTCAGCGCCTGACCTTGATACAGCGCTTGGGCGCACACTTCGCCGGTATGGTTGACCCGCATCAAACGGGCCGACAACTGTTGTTCGGCGGGTGGTAATTCGGAAGCCTGAACGGCATCGGCGCTCGGCCGGGATCGGCCGGTTGTCGCCGGACGGCCAAACAGGGTGCGGATCGCCTGATCCAAATTGCCGAGCAGAACGTCGGCGGGCGTATAGTAACGAGTCGTCATGCGCGGGTAAGCTCAAATCCTGGAGAAGAATCAAGTGTCTTATTATCGCTATCACGTCTTTTTTTGCACCAACTTGCGCGCTGATGGCTCGCAATGCTGCCAGCAATACGGGGCTCAGGAAGCGCGCGATTACGTCAAGCGGCGCGTCAAGGAACTGGGGTCCGCCATACCCCATAAAGTGCGTATCAACACCGCCGGTTGCATGGATCGCTGCGCCGAAGGTCCGACCATCGTCATTTATCCCGAAGCGATCTGGTACACCTATGTGGACCATAGCGATCTGGATGAGATCGTGGAGCAACACCTCATCAAAGGCCAACCGGTGGAACGGCTGCGAATTTAGCTTCCCCGCTAGAGCCTTACGTCGCTTTTAGCGCTAGCGCACCCTTGTAAGGCGCACGCCTCTTGAGTAGAATGCCCGACTCCCTACGCGGACACGGATTTTTGGAGCCTGTCATAATGAAAACTTTCAGCGCCAAGCCGGCCGAGGTCAAGCGCGACTGGTACGTCATCGATGCCTCGGATAAGGTTCTGGGCCGGCTGTCGACGGAAGTCGCCCGCCGCTTGCGGGGCAAGCACAAGCCCGAGTATACCCCCCATGTCGACACCGGCGATTACATCATCGTGGTCAACGCCGCGAAAGTACGGGCGACCGGCCGCAAGGAAACCGATAAATTTTACTACAGAACAACAGGCTATGTAGGAAATATCAAATCGATTTCCTTGGAAAAATTATTGAAGACCGCCCCGGAGCGCGTCATTCAAATCGCGGTCAAGGGCATGTTGCCCAAAAACCCCCTCGGGCGGGCCATGTTCCGCAAGCTGAAAGTGTACGCGGGCTCCGAACACGAGCACGCCGCCCAGCAGCCGCGGCCGCTGGACCTGAAGGGCTAACCTGTCGGAATAGCAAACGGAACCATCGAGAATGATCGAGAATCAGCATTACGGCACCGGCCGACGCAAAACCGCCACCGCCCGCGTGTTTCTGCGGCCCGGCGCCGGCCGCATCACCGTCAACCAGCGTCCCTTGGACGAATATTTCGGCCGGGAAACGTCTCGGATGGTCGTCCATCAAGCGTTGGACGCGGCTGCCCTCAATGATCGGTTTGATGTTTATGTCACGGTCAAGGGCGGCGGCATCACCGGTCAGGCGGGCGCGATTCGCCATGGCCTGACCCGTGCTTTGATCGAGTATGATGACAGCTTGCGGGCACCGTTGCGCAAAGCCGGCTTCGTCACCCGCGACGCTCGCGAGGTAGAACGGAAAAAGGTCGGCCTGCGCAAGGCTCGCCGCGCCACCCAATACTCGAAGCGTTGATCTTTCAATCGCTTATTGGGGGATCGTCTAGCGGCAGGACTACGGACTCTGACTCCGTCAACCTAGGTTCGAATCCTAGTCCCCCAACCATCATCAAACCCACCTCAACCGTAGTGAGATGGGTTTTTTATTGCTTGATTGTAAAAAAACAACAAATGTTGTTTTTTAAAAACAAAAATTAAATTTTGTGTTTTTTTTGAAAAAATCAGTTGCATTTGTGCCGCAAAATGCGTATAAATTTCATCAACGCGTTTTCAACATCCTTTTGTTGTGTACTTGCAACACAAACCTAGGAGTTTACGTTTATGAAAAAGTCCGCACTTGCGTTGGCCGTAGCCACCGCGCTGGTTGGTTTTGGCTCCGCCGCCTACGCTGACACCACGCTGTACGGTTCGGCCCGAGTCTCTCTTGACTACGTCGACGAAAATACCAATAGAGATGTTGGCGACTTCGTTTCAGGTCTGTTCGATGGCGATGGGTATCTGGATATCGTCAACAACGCTTCCCGCCTGGGCGTGCGCGGTGAAGAGGATCTGGGCGGCGGTCTGTCGGCCATCTACCAATACGAATTCGGCGTCGATGTGACCGAAGGCGGCAACTTAAACAGCAACCGCCCGAAGTGGGTCGGTCTGAAAGGGGGCTTTGGCTCCCTCACCGTCGGCACGCAGTGGACGCCGTATTACAACGTGATCGGCATCGGCGATATTTTCAACAGCAGCCGGGTGTTCGGTAACTATATTTATCTCGGCAATACGTTCGCCACGCGGATGGACAACAGCCTCGTCTATACGACCCCCAATCTCAGCGGTTTCAGCGCCCAGGCGATGCTGGTTATGAACGGCTCTTGTAATCCGGCCAAAGACGCCGCCTTCTGCCGGTCCGCCGCCGACAACAAGTTGCCCTCCAACCTCAGCGACACTGTTGACATGTGGAACATCGGGTTGTCGTACAAGAATGGTCCGTTCTTTGCCGGCGCGACTTATCTGGCGCTGGAAGGTCCGGACTTAGGCCCGCTGGCCCCGACGCCGGACGGCGATCAGTGGGGTGTGGCGCTGGGCTATAATTCTGGTCCGTTCGCCGTCACCTTGGCTTACGAAGATGGCGACGTCAACACGCTGTTCCCCGATAATTCCAAGAATTACTACCTGACTGGCCAGTACACCTTCGGCCCCAATATCATCCGCGCCGCCTACGGCCATGTGGATCCTGACAGCAAGGCCGTCGGTGTTGACGAAATTGACAACTATGCCGTGGGCTATCAGTACAACTTCAGCAAGCGTACCCGGCTTTGGGTCGAATACGTCGGCCGGACCAGCGACAGTGTTTATGGCGACGGCAACGCTGTTTCCATCGGTACCCGCCACGATTTCTAAGTTTTACTTGGCGTGACCGGTTGTTAAAAACGGGTACCTACGGGTGCCCGTTTTCATTTTCGCCGTTTGCAACCTCTTCCGTTGTTTTAATGAAAATCTAGTTGTTTTTTTATAAACAAAAAGTTGTGTTTTTGATGAACTTCGTATATAACTTGTGCTGAATCACTTTTGAAATTCATCTCTAATCAAACATCCAATTGATTGGAAATGAATTTTTAAATTGGATATCACTCTTAGACCATCGGGAAATTCCGCCATGAAAAAGTCCATAATCGCCTTGGCTGTCTCAACCGCGCTCGTTGTTCCTCTTACCGGTCAGGCCGATACGATCCTGTACGGCTCGGCGCGAGTTTCCGTCGATTACGTCGATGAAGGCGGGAACAGTTTGAACGATTTGTTTGATAGCGATGGTTTTCTGGACGTCACTGACAATTCCTCGCGCCTTGGCGTCTTGGGTTCGGAGGAGTTGGGCGGTGGTTTGAGCGCCATCTACCAGTATGAGTTTGGCGTCGATATCACTGAAGGCGGCAACCTTACCAGCAACCGTCCCAAATTTGTCGGCTTAAAGGGCGGTTTCGGCCAAATTTCAGTGGGTACCCAGGAAACACCTTACTATCACATCGTAGGTATCGCGGACACTTTCAACAGCGGTAGAACCTTTGGACCTGGCGCATGGCTGGGCGGCGCTTTCGCCTTGGACGCCGTCGGTGAATTGAGCAACGTCCGTGGCCCGGGCGACTTGGTGCGCTCGGTGGACAGTCTTTACTACGCGACACCCGATGTTGCCGGTTTTGGCGCTGAAGCCATGCTCGTCATGGATGGAGTTGCTACCAATTCCGATCCTTTTTCCAAGAGCGTCGATATCTGGAATGTGGCGCTAAAATATAGCAACGGTCCCTTCTTCGCTGGCCTCAGCTATATCAAGATAAATGGGGATAGTAATATTGATCTTGGAAAAAACGACTTTGGACAAAATGTCGTTGCCAATTTTGATTTGGATCAATGGGCTTTGGGCTTGGGTTATAACTCTGGTCCGTTTGGGGTGGCGTTCATTTATGAGCGGGGTGACGTCAATGCAAACGGCCTGGGACGCAAGCTGAAGTTCGACGGATTATCGGTTTCAAGCGACGAGCCGCAAAGCTGGTACCTGACCGGCTCCTACAGCTTTGGCAACAATACCTTGCGGGCTGCTTACGGGCAGTTGGACGGCGGTATTGATGGTTTTGACAAGGTTGAGAATTACTTGGTCGGCTATCAGTACAACTTCAGCAAACGCACTTCAGTGTGGCTTGAATATATCGGCCGTAATGGTGATGAGTTGTTCTTCGGCGACCAAAACGCCATCTCCATCGGTACTCGCGTCGATTTCTAATCAAAAAAAGCCCGACTCCGGGCGTAAGGGCGACGGGCGCTGCTACGCAGCGCCCGTTTTTTGTCGTCTGCTACCCGCCCTCAAGGACGTAGCGTTCGCACACCGTCAGCGGTGCCCAATAGCAGGACATCCGCCGGCTGCCGTGCGAACAATCCGACCGTAACGACACCCACGATATTGTTGAATTCCGCTTCCAATGCCACGGGATCGAGAATTTGCAGGTTGTAGATATCCAGGATCAGGTTGCCGTTGTCGGTCATGAAATTCTCCCGTAAGACCGGCTGGCCGCCGCGCTTGAGCACCTCGCGCCCCACATGGCTGCGCGCCATCGGAATGACTTCCACCGGCAAGGGAAACGCGCCGAGCACCTCTACCAATTTGAATTGATCGGCGATGCAGACGAACCGTTCGCTGGCGGCCGCCACGATCTTCTCCCGGGTCAGCGCGCCACCACCGCCCTTGATGAGTTGCAACCGCCGGTTGGCTTCGTCCGCGCCGTCCACGTATAAGGGCAACGGACCGGCGGCATTCAAATCCAACAAGGGAATACCGGCCGCTTTCAGGCGCTGGGTCGTGGTCTCCGAACTCGATACCACCCCGTCGAGCCGGTGCTTGATGCGGGCCAGCGCGGCAATAAAATAATTGACCGTCGAACCGGTGCCGACGCCCAAAACCGTATCATCTCCCACATACTCCAGCGCGGCTTCGGCGGCGCGCTTTTTCATCTCGTCGTTGGACACGGAATTCTCTGCTTTCAGCCTTGACTATCGTTATGCACGACTATATCAAAAAAATTCTTACCGCCAGGGTCTACGATGTTGCCATCGAATCGCCACTGGAGACCATGAGCCGGCTGTCGCGGCGTTTGAACAATCGAGTGTTGCTCAAACGCGAGGACTTACAACCGGTGTTTTCCTTCAAGCTGCGCGGTGCTTATAACAAGATCGCCCATCTGCCGCGTGAAGCGCTGGAAAAGGGCATCATCTGCGCCTCGGCCGGCAACCACGCCCAAGGCGTCGCCCTGGCCGCCCAGCGGCTCGGCGCTAGGGCAACCATCGTCATGCCCCGCACCACGCCGGCGATCAAGATCCAGGCGGTACGCGACCGGGGCGGTAAGATCGTGCTATTTGGCGATACCTACGATGAAGCCTACCAACACGCCCGCCAGTTGGAAGCGGACAAAGGCCTGACTTTCATTCATCCTTACGACGACCCGGAGGTGATCGCCGGCCAAGGCACCATCGGCATGGAAATCCTGCGCCAGCACCCCGACCCGATCGAGGCGATTTTCATTGCGGTCGGTGGCGGCGGCTTGATCGCGGGCGTGGCCATTTACGTGAAATTCCTCCGACCCGACATCAAGCTCATCGGTGTGGAACCGGATGACGCCGCCTCGATGCACGAGGCGCTCAAGCACGGCCAGCGCGTCACGCTCGACCACGTTGGCCTGTTCGCCGACGGCGTGGCGGTGCGGCAAGTCGGCGCGGAAACCTTTCGGCTGGCCCAGCAAGTCGTCGATGACATCATCTTGGTGTCCACGGACGAAATTTGCGCCGCCACCAAGGACATTTTCGATGATACCCGCTCCATCGCCGAACCGGCCGGCGCGCTCGGCACGGCCGGCTTGAAAAAGTACGTGGAACGCACCGGCATCAGCAACGCCAACCTGATTGCGATCAACTGCGGCGCCAATATCAATTTCGACCGCTTGCGGCACGTTGCCGAGCGGGCTGAGTTGGGCGAACGGCGCGAGGCGCTGCTGGCGGTCACCATCCCCGAACAGCCGGGCAGCTTCCGCCGGTTTTGTCAGACCATCGGCAAGCGCTCCATTACCGAATTCAATTACCGCTACGCCGACGCCCGGCACGCCCATGTCTTTGCGGGTATTCAGCTCGCCGAGAGCGATGACGAAAAGCAGCGCATCATCGCCGCTTTGCGCGACCAAGGCTATCCGGTGGTGGACATGAGCGACAATGAAATGGCCAAACTGCATGTCCGTTACATGGTGGGCGGTCATGCCCCCGGCATCAGCGACGAGCTGTTGTATCGTTTTCAGTTTCCCGAACGGCCGGGCGCGCTGCTGAAGTTTCTGACCGGCATGGCGCATGGCTGGAATATCAGCTTATTTCATTACCGCAATCACGGCTCGGATTACGGTCGGGTGCTGGTCGGCATTCAGGTGCCGGCGGCGGAACGAGCGCGGTTTCAGCAGTTCGTTCAGGACCTGAATTATCCTTACCGCGATGAGACCGACAACCCCGCCTACCGGCTGTTTCTGGACGGTCAAGCCTAAACCCACCCAGCAGCGAATTTGAAAGCAAGATTCGGAGTGCGCAGGCTCGCGACCCTCGATAGAGTGCTAGTCCCGATCGGAAGGTTGAGAGAAATGCATGATGAACGCCGCCGCCAAAAACGCACAACGCGCCACCGCAACAGTCGACGATCCTCGGTGGGCTGCCCTCGTCGCCCGTAATCCCAAGGCCGACGGCACGTTTTTTTACTCGGTTGCGACCACGGGCGTTTACTGCCGACCCTCGTGCGCCGCGCGGCGGGCGCGACCGGAGCACGTCCGCTTCCATGCAACCGTCGCGGACGCCGAACACGCCGGCTTCCGACCCTGCAAGCGCTGCAAGCCCGATCAGCCGTCTTTGATCGCACAGCACGCGGCGAAAGTGACAGAAGCCTGCCGGCTGATCGAAAATGCCGAAACCGCGCCGAATCTTGAAGAATTGGCAAATCGAGTGGGACTCAGCGCTTATCACTTCCATCGAATCTTCAAGACGATCACGGGATTGACGCCGAGAGAGTACGCGGCGGCGCACCGCGCAAAAAAACTACGTCACCAACTCAACCGCGGCGGCACGGTGACAGAAGCCGTTTTTGAAGCCGGCTACAACGCCAACGGCCGTTTTTATGAAACATCGAACGAGATGCTGGGCATGACACCGACCAGCTATCGGGCGGGTGGCGCCAACACGGAAATTCGCTTTGCGGTCGGCGAATGTTCGCTCGGATCGATTCTTGTCGCCCAAAGCGAGCGGGGCATTTGCGCCATTTTCATGGGCGACGATCCCGACTCATTGGTCCGCGAACTGCAAGACCGTTTCCCGCGCGCCGCACTGATCGGCGATGATCTCGAATTTGAACAACGCGTTGCCCAGGTGGTCGGCTTTGTCGAACAGCCGTCCATCGGCCTGCACTTGCCGCTCGACGTGCGCGGCACGGCGTTCCAGCGGCGAGTCTGGCGGGCTTTACGTGAAATTCCGGCTGGCGAAACAGCGAGTTACACCGCTATCGCCCATCGAATCGGTTCACCCACCGCGGTGCGGGCGGTGGCGGGAGCGTGCGCGGCGAACCGCTTGGCGGTCGCTATTCCGTGCCATCGCGCGGTTCGCACTGACGGCGGCTTAGCCGGCTATCGCTGGGGGGTAGAGCGCAAGCGCGCGCTGCTGGCAAAGGAAGCCTTTCATGCGCGCGACGGTTGAAAGAGCCATGACATTGAGCCTGTTTACGGATGCGGAAGCGAGCCAGCAATGGCGTGAGGAACTGTGTTCCGGCGCGGTCGTGTTGCGCGGCTTCGCCCGCTCGGCTGGCGCGGCGCTGGTCGCGATGCTGCGGGACATCGCGATTCAGGCACCTTTTCGGCACATGGTCACGCCGGGCGGCTTTCGCATGTCGGTGGCGATGACCAACTGCGGTCGTTACGGTTGGGTGTCGGATGACAGCGGCTACCGCTACGATGCGCTCGATCCCGCAAGCGGCCGGCCTTGGCCTCCCATGCCGGAAGCCTTTTTGCAATTGGCTCAAGACGCGGCGGCGGCCGCCGGCTTTATCGAGTTTAAGCCAGAGGTCTGTCTCCTCAACCGTTACCAACCAGGCGCGCGACTGTCGTTGCATCAAGACAAGAACGAACGCGACTTTAGCGCGCCCATCGTCTCGGTCTCGCTGGGTTTGCCGGCGGTATTCCTGTTCGGTGGGCTGCGCCGAAATGACACGCCCGCGCGCGTGCCGCTGGCGCACGCGGACGTGGTGGTGTGGGGCGGACCCGCAAGGTTGCGCTATCACGGCGTCCTGCCGCTCAAAGCAGGTTATCACCCGTTGACAGGCGAACACCGCATCAACCTGACGTTCCGCAAAGCGGCCTAACGAGACGGCCGGTGCTCAAGCCTCCGCGCCATCCTCCAAATCCAGCACGAACCCCCACTGCGCCGCTGTGACCGGCAACACCGACAGGCGGTTACCTCGCCGCAGCAAGGCGAAATCCGCCAGTGCTTCAGGATACCGTTTCAACTCGGCCAGCGTGACGGGCCGGCGCAAACGCCGAATGAGCCGCACGTCCACTCGATACCAGCGCGGCTGCTCGCGCGAACTGGCGGGATCGTAATACGGACTTTCAGGATCGAAGGCGGTTTCATCGGGATAGCCCGCCCGCACGACTTCGACGATGCCGGCGATGGCCGGGTTCGGCGGGCCGGAGTGATAGAAAAATGCCTGATCGCCCAGGCGCAGGCTATCGCGGAGCAAATTGCGAGCCTGGTAGTTGCGCACCCCTTCCCAGGGCGTCGTTTGCGCCGGGGCGGTCTCCAGATCGGTAAAACCGAACGCGGTGGCGTCTGATTTCAACAGCCAATAGCCCATGGGTTCATCCCCTTGCCATTCCGTTCGTTGGGCCGAACACCTGCAAAGCCGCTTCAGTCGCCACCGCGTTCAAGGGCACATCCCAGGGTTGGCGGCGCAAGGGCTCAGCGGATTTCTGAAACTGATAGCCCAACCCCAACAGCAATGGCCGGTGGCCTCGGTAGCCGGAATCGCCTAAAAAAGCAAAACTGCGGTCGTAGAATCCCCCACCCATGCCAAAACGCGTACCGGTCGCATCAAAAGCCACCAAAGGGACTAACACCAAATCCAATTGCTCGGGCGCCAACCACTCCGACGGCGCAACGTCAGGTTCGGGAATGTTGAAGCGATTGCGGCGCAACGGTAAACCGGGCCGATAAGGAGCAAAGCGCAGCGCGTGAAACGGCGTATCAACCACCACGGGAAGATAGACCGTCTTGTTGGCGGTCCAGGCCACTTCCAACAACAGCGTCGGGTCCAGTTCACCGTTGCAGGCCCAGTACCCGGCGATCCGCTGGGCTTCGCCAAACAACGGCCAGACCGCGACCCGGCTGGCCACCGCCGCCGCCGCGTCCCGCCGTTCGATTTCAGACAACGCCCGGCGGGCGATCCGCAATCGCTGACGCAAGTCGTCCCGATCAGCCGTATCGCACACTGCTAAAGGCAGGATGTCGGAGTGAAAAAGATAAAGGCGACCGCAGTCGCCATGCTTTCAGGATAGGGGGCGCTCTCCGCCTGTGCCGTCTCGGACCTTTGCCCTTGAACCGCGCGGCTCAAGTGGGAACACAGAGCGGCGTATCAGGCTTCCCGCTACAAGGCGGACATGCACACCACACCGCTGACCGTTTCCCCGGGTAAAATCAACTAGGATCAAGGAGTACCCGGCCCACTACTCGAACACCGCAGAGAGCGCCCGAACCGAATAATCTAAATTCTCGGACAGATTATAACTCAACCGGGACGGCTTTACTAAGAACGTCATCAATTTTTTGCACTATCGCTTGCACATGGTAATTCACCAGCGCGTCCGTCTCATCAGATTGACGCCGCTGGTGTAACAATTCGTGACTGATGTTCATGGCGGCCATCACCGCAACCGCTTCCAAACTCAGCAGCTTGCTGCTGCGATCGCGTACTTCCCGCAGCTTTTCGTCGAGGTAGCGGCCAGCCTCCAACAAATCTTCCCGCTCGCCGGATGTGCAAGCAAATCGATACTCGCCGCCGAGCAGTTGGATCATTACGCCGATGGTTTCCTGGCTCATGGGGTTTGCTCCAAACTCTTGAGGCGCACGACCATCGCCTCGATCCGGGACCGCGATAGTTCGTTCTTCTCGTGCAATTGCTCGCACTTGGCCTGCAAGTCGTGCTGCTGCTCGCGCAAGCTTTGATTCTCCCGCAACAAGCGTTCGCAGAACTGCGCCAATTGTTCTACCCGTTCGGCCAGGATAGCCAACCCGCTGGCGGCCGTTTCGGTCACGCTATCGAGCGGATCGACCTCGGAAGGTACTACCGTTTCGTAAAGTTCATCGATTTTCATGGCAATACTATAGAGCGGCTTTTCCGATCAGGTCAATTTCGCGGTGCTATCGGCAGCGGCTTGCAGAGTGTTAGGATTGCCCGCACCGCACGTTGTTCGATTCCCCTTGCCCGGAAACCCTCATGTCCGCCACCAACCACCAGCCGATCTTCGAACGTCTGATCCGGTTGCTCGATCCGCTCGACCCCGCCGAAGTGCATGGGCTGCTGTGCGGGCTGTTGTGCGCCGACCGCGAACTCAGTCGCGAACAATGGCTGCTGCACGCCAGCGAACTTGCGGAGGATGACGTCGAACTCACCGAACCCGCCCGCGACGTTCTGCTCAAACTCTTCGAGTACGGCAGCGCGCAATTGAGCGGCGATCCCGACTGGTCCGTAACGCCGTTGTTGCCGGACGATGATACGCCGCTTTACCAGCGCACTCAGGCGCTGGGAACCTGGTGCCAGGGGTTGTTGTACGGCCTCGGTCTCGGCCGAGCGGCGGAGCGCGGCGAACTATCGCCGGAAAGCCAGGAATTTCTGCGCGATGCCACCGACATCGCACGGGTCGGCTTTGAAACGGACAACGCCAGCGAAGCCGATGAAACCGCTTATGCGGAAGTGGTCGAATACCTGCGAGTCGGCTTGCTGTTGGTCCAACAAGACTTGCACCGTTCCGCGCCACGGCACGGCCGCCTGCACTGACTTCACCAGCGACCCGCATGTTTGCCCGAACCATACCCGCCACCGTTTTCGCCCGCCGCCGCCGCGCCCTGATGGAGCAGATGGGTCCGGGCGCGATCGCCATCGTGCCCGCCGCCAACCAAGCTCTCCGCAATCGGGATGTCGATTACCCCTTCCGTCAGGACAGCGATTTTTACTATCTGACCGGCTTCCCGGAACCCGAAGCGATCGCGGTGCTGGTGCCCGGCGGCGAACAGGAATTTTTGCTGTTCTGCCGCGACCGCGATCCGCTCATGGAAACCTGGCACGGTCGCCGCGCCGGCCCGCAAGGCGCGGTGGAGCGCTACGGCGCCAACAACGCCCATCCCATCGCTGCCATCGACGAACGGTTGCCGCCGCTGCTGGAAAATCGGGAACGGGTGTATTACGCCATCGGCTACCATCCAGACTTCGACCGGCGGGTGATGGGATGGATCAATCAGGTACGCGGCAAGGCCAGAACCGGCGTTCGGGCCCCGACCACCTTCATCGCGCTGGAACACCTGCTGCACCCGATGCGGCTGCGCAAAGCGCCGGAAGAAATCGCGGTGATGCGCGAATCGGCCCGCATCGCCACCGCCGCGCACCGGCGGGCCATGGAAATCTGCCGGCCAGGCTTGATGGAATATCAGCTTGAAGCCGAAATTTTCCAAACTTTCCAGCGCAACGGGGCCGGCTGGGCCTATCCCTCCATCGTCGGCGGCGGCGCCAACAGCTGCATCCTGCACTATACCGAGAACAACGCGCCGCTGAACGCTGGGGAAATCGTGCTGATCGACGCGGGCGCGGAACTGGACGGCTACGCCTCCGACATCACCCGCAGTTTTCCGGTCGACGGCCGTTTTTCGGGCGAACAGCGCGCCGTCTACGAGCTGGTGCTGGCCGCCCAGAAAGCCGCCATCGCCAAGGTGCGGCCGGGCTGCCACTTCAACGAACCGCACGACGCCGCCGTCCGCGCCCTGGCCGAAGGGCTGATCGCGCTCGGTCTGCTGCACGGCGAAACCGACGAACTCATCAAAGCGGAAAGTTACAAACCTTTTTACATGCACCGCACCGGCCACTGGCTGGGAATGGACGTACACGATGTCGGCGACTACAAGACCGGCGACGACTGGCGGGTGTTCGAGCCGGGCATGGTCACCACCGTCGAGCCGGGCCTCTATATCGCCGCCGGCAGTAAAATCATCGATGCGAACTGGGCGCGGCTGGGCGTCTCGCTCGAAACCGAGCTGGACGAACGCTGGTGGCGGATCGGCATTCGCATCGAGGACGATGTGCTGGTCACAGCCGCTGGCCACGAAGTGCTGACCGCCGCGCCGAAAGAGATCGATGACATCGAAGCACTGATGCGGGCGAGCCGATGACGATACCGAATTATGACCTATTGATTGTCGGCGGCGGCATGGTCGGCGCCAGCCTGGCCTGCGCGCTGGCCGGTCAGGACTTACGGATTGGCCTGCTCGAAGCCGCGCCGCTCACCGTCAGCGCCCACCCCAGCTACGATGACCGCACCATCGCCCTCGCCCAAGGCACCAAGCGGATTTTTCAGACGCTCGGCTTGTGGGAAACGCTGGCGCCAACCGCCGCGCCGATCAAAAAAATCCACATCTCCGAACGCGGCGGCATCGGTTTCGCTCATCTCGACTGCCGCGAGGAAAAGGTGGACGCGCTGGGCTACGTGACCGAAGCGCGCCTGATCGGCGCGGCCCTGCTGGCGAAACTGCCGACTTTGAAGGGCGTCGAACTGCTCTGTCCGGCCCGGCTGGAGCAGATTAACGTCGAACCGGCGGCGGCTTGCGCCACCGTGCGGTTGGGTGATGAACGAACCGTCGAGCTCAGCGCCAGATTGGTGGTCGCCGCCGACGGCGCCCGTTCGCCGGTCCGCGAGCAGCTTGGCATCCCCGCCTTGCGCTGGGAATACGACCAACAGGCGGTCATCGCCAACGTCACCCCGACCCTGCCCCATCGACAGGTCGCCTACGAGCGCTTTACCGAGGACGGACCGGTGGCGGTGCTGCCGATGGCCGACAATCGCTGCGCGGTGGTTTGCACGGTGCGCGAGCCTGATGTGGCGGCGGTGCTGGCGCTGGACGACGCCGGCTTCATCGCCCTGCTCCACCACCGCTTCGGCGACCGGCTGGGGGCGTTTACACGGGTGGGCCGGCGGCAAGCCTATCCGCTGTTTCTGCTAAAATCCCGCGAACATGCGCGGACCCGCGTCGCGCTTATCGGCAATGCCGCGCACACGCTGCACCCCATCGCCGGGCAAGGTTTCAATCTCGGCATCCGCGACGTGGCGGCGCTGGCGGAGGTGATCGCGGACGCCGGGCGGAAGGGTCAGGACATCGGCGATTTGGCGGTGCTGGACCGGTATGCGGATTGGCGGCGTTGGGACCAGCGGCAAACCATCGCCTTCACCGACGCGCTGACCCGACTGTTCGTCAACCCGCTGCCGCCGGTGCGGGCCGCGCGCAATCTGGGCCTGCTGGCGTTCGATCTCCTACCGCCGCTCAAGCACTGGTTCGCCCGACAGACCATGGGCCTGGACGGACGCTTGCCGAAGCTGGCCCGAGGTCTGCCGCTGACGGCGTGAGCTTCCGGCATATTCAGTCAGATAACGTCTTAACCGTATGAACACAGATTACGATCTCATTATCGCCGGCGGCGGCATGGTCGGCTCGGCGCTGGCTTGCGCGTTGGGCCAGAGCGAGCTGCGCATCGCGCTGCTCGAAGGTGTACCGTTGGAGCGCACCCGACCGGCCGACGCGATCGATCTGCGGGTTTCCGCCATCAGCCGCGCCTCGCAGCGCATCTTCGCGGCGGTGGGCGCGTGGGATGGCATGACCGCGTGGCGGGTCAGCCCGTTTCGCGACATGCGGGTCTGGGATTCAACCGGTTTCGGCCAGATTCATTTCGACAGCGCCGCCATCGGCGAACCGCTCTTGGGCTGGATCATCGAAAATCGGGTGATCCAGTTTACGCTGTTGGAACGAGCCAGCCAGTTGCCAGCGGTCGAACTGCTCTGTCCGGCGGCATTGGAATCCGCGCACGTGATGGACGACAACCGTTGGCGGGCTCAGTTGAGCGACGGCCGCGAACTGACCGCCCGCTTGTTGGTCGGGGCGGACGGCGCCCAATCCAAGGTCCGGCAATGGGCCGGCATCGATACCGGCGGCTGGAGTTACGATCAGAAAGGCCTCGTCGCCAACGTCCGTACCGCCGAACCGCATCAGGAAACCGCCTGGCAGCGCTTCCTGCCGACCGGGCCGCTGGCCTTTCTGCCCTTGCACGACGGCCGCTGCTCCATCGTTTGGTCCACCACCCCCGACCAAGCCGATTTTCTGCTGGCGCTGGATGAATACGAGTTCGGGCAGGCGCTGGGGGAGGCCTTCGAATGGCGGCTCGGCTCCATCGTCCAGATCGGCCAGCGCGGCGCGTTTCCGCTGCGCTTGCAGCACACGCATCAGTACGTCAAACCCGGACTCGCCTTGATCGGTGACGCCGCGCATGTGGTGCATCCGCTGGCGGGACAGGGCGTCAATCTGGGACTGCTGGATGCGGCAACGCTCGCCGAGGTCGTTCTGGATGGTGTCGCTGTCGAGCAGGATATCGGATCGCTCAAGGTCTTGCGGCGTTACGAACGCTGGCGAAAGGGCGACAACTTGTTGATGTTGGGGGTAATGGACGGTTTCAAGCGGTTGTTCGGCGCGTCTCTGCCGCCGCTTCCCCTGCTGCGCAACCTCGGCCTCACGCTGACCGATGCCGCCGGACCGCTCAAGAACTTGATCGCCCGGCGGGCGATGGGCTTGGAAGGCGATCTGCCGCGCCTGGCGCGCGCCGTTCTATAAGCGATTCCATGTCCGACTATCCCCTTTGTCGCCTGGACCAATTGCCCGAAGGCCAAAGCAAAGGCATCACCGTCCGGCCTGACGCCCGCTACGCCGACCTGCTGGTGGTGCGCACTGGCGCGGGGATTTTCGCCTATCGCAACCGCTGCCCGCATACCGGCGCGCCGATGGAATGGGAACCCGATCAATTTCTCGATTACACCAACACCCTGATTCAGTGCGGCATTCACGGCGCGCTGTTTCGGATCGAAGACGGGTACTGCGTTTCCGGCCCTTGCGCCCGACAATCCTTGCAGCGCATCGCCGTGGCCGAAAAAGACGGTTGGCTGATCGCGCTCGAACCCCTGGAGCGGGCGCGTGACTGAAGCGCCGGTCATCCAGGTGGAGGATTTGCGCAAGCACTACGGGACGGTGCGGGCCGTGGACGGCATCCGTTTCTCGGTCGCGCGCGGCGCCACCTGCGCGCTGCTGGGCGGCAACGGCGCCGGCAAAACCACCACTATCGCCATGCTGTTGGGATTGTTGCTGCCGAGCGGCGGCCAGATTCGGATTCTCGGCGAAGACATCCCGCGCCAGCGTTACCGGGTGTTGCCGCGCATGAACTTTTCTTCGCCGTACATGGACTTGCCGCAGCGGCTGACCGTGTGGGAAAACCTGACCGTTTACGCGCGCTTGTACGGCGTGCGCCACAGCCGCGCGCGTCTGGCGACGCTGGGCCGAGAGCTGGACATCGACGCTTTTTTCAAGCGTCCTTACGGCACGTTGTCCGCCGGTCAAAAAACCCGCGTCGTACTGGCCAAGGCGCTGCTGAACGAGCCGGAAATCCTGTTGTTGGACGAACCGACCGCTTCGCTCGACCCCGACACCGCCGACCGGATGCGCTCGATTCTGACCGACTATCGGGACCGCAGCGGTGCGACTTTGCTGCTGGCGTCGCACAACATGAGTGAAGTCGAACGGCTCTGCGACCAAGTCATCATGTTGCGCGCCGGTCATATCGTCGCCACCGGCGCGCCGCGCGAGTTGATCCAGCGCTACGGCCGCAAGGACATGGAAGAAGTGTTTCTCGACATCGCGCGTGGCATTCAAAGTGGCGAAGTAATGGCATGAACCCGATTTCCCCGCAGCGCATCGGCGCGCTGGCGCTGCGCTATCTCTATCTGCTGCGCAGTTCCTGGATTCGCATCGTCGAGCTGGCCTATTGGCCGACCGTGCAAATGATCCTGTGGGGTTTCATCACCCGCTATCTGGCCGGCCACAGCGACGTGATCCATCAGGCCACCGGCCTGCTGCTGTCGGGCGTGCTGCTGTGGGATGTGCTGTTTCGCAGCCAATTGGGCCTGTCGGTGGTGTTCTTTGAGGAACTGCACTCCCGTAACCTAGGCCAACTGTTCATCAGCCCGCTGCAACCGCTGGAATTGATTTTGTCCCTGATGCTGGTCAGTCTGGCGCGCACCCTGATCGGCGTTGGCATCGCGGTGCTGCTGGCCATGCCGTTTTACGGCTTCAATCTGTTCCAACTTGGACCATCGCTAGCCAGCTTCTTCTTGAATCTGATCCTGATGGGTTGGGCCATCGGCCTGATGGTATCGGCGTTAGTGTTGCGTAATGGCATGGGCGCGGAAAGCATCGCCTGGGCGGCGATCTTCGCCATCGCGCCGCTGTGCGGCATCTATTACCCGATCAGCACCCTGCCCGGCTGGCTGCAACCGCTGTCCTGGGCGCTGCCGGCCAGCCACGTATTCGAAGGAATGCGCTCGGTGCTGCTGCATCAGACCTTTCGAGCGGATTATCTGCTGTACGCTCTGTTGTTGAACGCCGGTTATCTCGCGCTCGGCGTCAGCGTGTTTCTGGGCGCCATTCACGGGGCGCGGGAGCGCGGTTCCCTGTTGCAGTCGGGGGAATGACCATCCATTATTTCAGCCCCTCATCGGCTTGGTTTCCTGTTCCAATCGCGCTTGAGAGCTGGCGAAACCTTGCTATTTTCATGCGCCGGTTCGCTGGCCGATCCCAACAGCGCAGCGTACCGCTCCTTGCCGAGAGTTAAGACCATGATCCAGCGAATCCTCGAACAACTGATTTTCGCCAGCCGCTGGCTGCTGGTGCCGATCTATCTGGCGCTGGCGGCCATCCTGATCTTATTCGGCGTTAAGGCGACGCAGGAAACCATTCACCTGTTCGACCGGGTGCTGGTCATGACGGCAACCGAAGTCGTCATGGCCGGCCTGGCGCTGATCGACCTGGCGCTGATCGCCAACCTGCTGATGATGGTGGTTCTGAGCAGTTACGAAACCTTTGTGTCGACCATGGACTTAGGCGAAGGGCAGCAAAAGCCGGCCTGGCTGGGCCGGATGGATGCCGCGACCCTCAAAATCAAACTGGCGGTGTCAATCGTGGCCATTTCCTCGATTCACTTGCTCAAAGCGTTCATGAACTTCAAGACCGGCGATACCCAAGAGCTTTTTTGGCTGATGGTGGTCCATATCGCTTTTGTGCTTTCGGCGCTGTTGATGGCGTTGATCGACAAGATCGCGTTCAGCCAACATCGCCAACATTAGGTTTGAATCCGCTCGGCACGCGCCGGAGCAACCCCCATTGCCGGACGTCGGCTATCGGCGGCCGACAGCCAAGGTTGCGACCTATCACGGTACATTTGTAGACAGCACCCTGTCGACCTTAAGCGTGACTTCGTAGTTCTGATAGCCGATCGGCAGGCTCCCAGGGAGCTGCTTGCCGGAATTGGGCACGCCAATTTCTCGCGCCAGTTTGTCGAAGTGTCGGCGAGCGTTGTGGTTGGCCTGACTACCGAACATGCTGAACGTTTTCTGACCCAGCCGCCTCGCCTCTTGAGCGGCCGCGACGATCATACTGCGATGGGCCGCCTTGACCGTGACCGCATCCGCGCCCAAGGCGATCATCTCATCGACCCGATAAACGATCTTTCCGCCTTGGTTCTGCACGCCCGCTTTCAACAGATCGCCCGAAGCAAATCGCAAATTGGCCGAGGGCAAATTCCCGCCGGTCATGCCCGGTATCATCTTCCGCACCAAACTGGCCGAAGCCTTCGGCACCGCTTTCCACGCCACCTCCGCCGCCTGGGCCGGCGCCGCCCGAGCAGGCACCTGACCCGCCACGTGGCCCGCCGCCGAGGCGCTGGTCCGCACCTTCACCAGCTCCAGCAAAAAGCGTCCGAGCCGGGCAAACCCTTCCGCGCCCGGCCGGGCTTGTTCGGTTTCCAGCACCATGCTGACGATGTTGGGCGCGGTGTTCTTGTCGAACAAGCGCGGGTAGATTTTGTAGTTTTGCAGATTTCGGTAATAAACGTAGATGGTGGCGCCGCCCGCGCTCGGCTGCTGGACGGATCTGAGAATGGCGGCATAGTCCAACTCGACGGTAACGCCGGACTCGTGATCGACCGTGAACTTGCCGGTGGCGACATCGTAGTGGCCGGCGCTGACCCGGTCGACATACGCGGGATCGTTGCGGTAGGCGTCGGGGCCGATACCGTCGAGCAAGTCCTCGTTTGGATTGAGCAGTTGCCCTTTGCTGATGACCTCCAGCCGCAAACCGGGAGCGTAGTCAATCGCCCACGGGTCGGCGCCGTCGAGCACGACGTAGAAACGCAGCCCCCCGCCGTCAGCTCCGTGGATGGTCCATTTTTTTACGGTTTTATGGGCGGTCAGTTTGTAGATGCCCGGCCTGAGATCGGTATCGACCGTACCCTGGTGGGCGGGCGCCGACCCCGCGAGGAACACGGCATCGCCCGTGCTATGACCGGGCAGCAATTCGATGCGTATGGCAGTAATCATGGGAATACCTCCAGCCTGTGGCCGTCCTTTTCGTCGCTCTGGAATCGGCCGGAGAATTGTCGCCGTTACCGAACGCGATGCGGCCGATCCGTCGCTGGAAGTATTCCGCCAGTTCATTTCCGGGCAATTTCGCCCGGTGAGGAATTTGTATCAATGATTACCATGCTTTTCACAAGAATTATCAAGGCGAATCCGTCCGAGCAACCGGCCAGCCCTGGACATGGATCTCTCGTTTCGGGAATGGAATCTCGATTTGATGGGCGCGCAACGCTTCGAAAATCCGGTTGTTGAGTTCGTGGGTCAGCGGCAGGCGGTTGACCGGCTCTTGCACGAACACCCGAACCTCAAATTCCAGGGCGTTTTCACCCAACTTCAACAACAATACCGCCGGGGCAGGTTCTTTCAGCACCAAGGGATGGGCCGTCACCAGCGCTAGCAACACGTCATGCACCAACAGCGGATCGCTGCTGTGGCTGATTTTTACCGGAATATCGATGCGGGCGATGGAGCCGTTCCGGGTCCAATTGATCAGCACGTTGGTGATGAAGCTCTTGTTGGGGACGATGATTTCCTTACGGTCCCAGTCGATCAAGGTGGTGGCGCGAATGTGGATACGCCGGACGGTGCCGTTCTGCTCGCCGAGCGTCACGTTGTCACCGACCCGGATCGGCCGCTCCAGCAGCAGGATCAAGCCGGAAACGAAATTAGCGAAAATCTCTTGCAGGCCGAAGCCCAGGCCCACGCCGAGCGCCGCCACCAACCATTGCACGCTGCTCCAACTGACGCCGATGATGTTCAGCGCCACCGCCAGACCCGTTCCGACGATCAGATAGCGGGTGATGGTGATGATGGCGTTGCGGTTGCCCGGCTCCACCGTCAATCGCCGCAACACCACCAGCTCCAGCACGCCGGGCAGGTTGTGGGCCATGAAACCGACCAGCAGCAGCAACAGGCCGGCGGCCAGCACGCTGCCCAGCGTGATGTCGGAAAGCTGAGGCCCGGCGGCGGTCTGGACCGTCTGCTGCCACAGCGCGATTTCGTTCAGCACGGAAAACGCCGGAATCAGACTCGCCCAGATATGCCACAGGCCGAACCCCAACGCCACCCAGACCAGCAGATTGATCAGGCCGCGAGTGTGTTCGTCGACGGTGCTGAGATCGAGGTCCGGCAGCTCCAGCAGTTCGGGAGGCGCCACCTCGCCGGAAGGGGCCACCGCTTCCTTGGAGGCGCGGGCCGCCAGTTGCGCTTCTCGCTTGGCGAGCGCCCGCTGCAAGGCCAAGCGGCGCTGGCTGATGTTCGACCAACGCAGGAACAGGCTGACCAGAATCACCAGACCCAACAACAACCAGGCCGTCTGCAACATCAGCGCGCGCAATTGCAACGCGGTGTAGTAATAGCCAGACAATGCCAGCAGCGCCAGCAACAGATAGCTGCCGACGATGAGCCAGAACCATACATAACGCAGCCGCCAAAACAGCGTCCCCTCATATTTGGCCGCCAACGCGCCGATCAGCGGCTGCGTGGGATGCAACACCCGCCACAACAACGCCGCCAAGGCCGACATCCCGGCGCAGAACACCAGCCGCCCCAGACTGTCGCTGTACAGAGGCAGGGTTTGCGCGTCGCACAATTTGACGATCAGCGCGCTGCTCGCTCCGACCCAGACAAACCAGTAAAGATGGCGGCGGGCGTGCTGGCAGCCCGCTTCGCTCCAGCCGAAATGGGCGCTGGCGATGCCCTGGGGACGGCACAGCTGGCGTAAAAAGGTGATGCTGAGCGCGATCAGCGCGCCGGCCATCAGTCCCCGCGCCAGTCCTTGGGAGAATTCGGCGGCGTTGCCGGACCCGTACAGCAGCCACGCCAGCCACGCCATCAGTCCGGGCCAAGGCAGCGACAGCAACAGCGTAACCCCCAAGGCGCGGGCCGTGCGGCCGAAGCTGTCGCGGCGGACATCGCCGATGGCGTCGACGCCCTCAGCCAAGCGCCACACCAGAGCGCGGCGCTGGTACAGCAGGCCCGCCAGCAGCACCGCGCCGACCAGCGCCGGCAAGACGTTGTTTTGCACCCCGCGCCAGAGATTTTGCCCGACTTCCCGCCAGCGGGTCGGACCGGTCAGCCACTCCAACGCCTGCGCCAGAGCGCTCAGCCATTCGATGCCGAGCGTCGGGCTGCTGCGCACCCACAACAGATGCCGGTCCAGCAGCGCGCCGTATACGCCGGCCTGATCGACCAGCTTGCGTTGGGCGTCATCCAGCGCCACCAACCCGGCGATCAGATCGGCGTAACTGCCGCCGAGCTTCTCCAACAGGTCCTGGCGTTGGACCAGCAAAGGCCGCAATTCCGCCACGACCGCCTGACGTTGCGGCTCGGTCCAATCCGGTTCGAATCCGACGGCACCGCTTTTGAGCGCGGCCTCGATGTCGCGTCCCTGACGCAATTCCTCATTGCTGCGATACTGCGCCAAACGCGCCTCGATGATGCGCTGCTGGCGTTCGCTGGCATCGTACTGATAGTGCCTGACATCCGGCAGCGTGCGCCGTTCCTCAAGCAGGATCGGCCCGATGGCGTCGCTGGAGCCCGCGATGTCGAGCTGTTGTCGGCTGCTGACCATCCGCCCGCTCAGTTGCGACAGGCGCTCGTTGACTTGCGTCTGCTCGCGGTTGACGCCATCGCTCTCCGCCACGAGATCCGCCAGCCGGCGGCTGAGCGCGGCGTTGGCGGCGGCGGCGCTTTGCAGCACAGCGGGTTTGGTCGCTACGTCTTGGCGGGTTTGCGCGGTCTGCTGGACGACGGCGTCCGCTTCATCGCGGCGGCGTTCGTTGAGTGCTTCCTGGAGTTGCTGGACCTGAAGTTGAGTCCGCTCCACATCGGCCACGGCCACGGCGCGTCGGGCGTTCAGCAGGGTCAAGCGGACGTCATGGCTCAAGCGTTCCTGCTCCAGCGCGGCGAGTTGCTCGCTCAAGGCGTGGCGCTGGGCGTTGACAAAAACCAGCCGAGCTTCAGCCAGAGCGGGCGGCGTGGCGCTGGCCGCGGCCAGCTTTACCTGGTTGTCCGAATCCGCCATTTGCTGCTGGAAATTGGCGACTTCGACCGGGATTGCCTTGAGGCGGCCCTGCTGGACCGTCAATTGCTCGTCCAAGTCGGCCAACCGCTTGCGGGCCTCACCGGCTTCGGTCTGCGCCGCCGTCAGCCGTTGCGCCAATTCGTTCGGAGCCAGATCCGGCGACGGTGGAGCGGGCGGTTGGTTTCGAGGCTGCTGTTGCAGCTTGGCGATGGCGGCCGGGGCGGATTGCTGGAGCTGTCGCGCGGCGGCGGCGGCCTCGATATAGCGCTTGGCGGCCTGCACTTGGCTCAACGCCTGTTGATAAAGTTCTTTAGCCTGTTTGCGTTCCTCGTCGGACAGGTCGGAACTGGCGGCCAGAACGGCCAGCTTGGCCTGAATCAGATCAGCTGTCGGGCCGCTCGCCACCGCCGTACTTCCCGCGCCCGCGCCCGCCGTCGCTCCAGGGTCGCGAGCGTCTCCCGCGACGGTGGCCGCACCCGCGGCCACGCCGGGCGGGCTCGCCGCCAGCAGCAAAAGCGACAGCGCCAGACCGCCCAGCCAGATTCTCGTCATGACCGCCAGGCCGGGCCAGCCGGCGCGCTACAATAAATAAGCCCTGGAGCCTTCACGTTCGTTGCTTCGCTGTCAATCCAAGCCAGCGGGCGGCCCCCTTCCGACCGATGGGCGTTATAATCTCCGCACTCATAAAAAACGACTGGTTTTAATAACATCATGATAAGACGCGACTTTCTAGTAGGATTAATCCAATTGGCCGCCTTGGGGACGCTACCGGCTTCCGTGCTTGGCGCGACATCCAGCACCGAGAACCCGCAACCCGAAGCCCAGCCCTTCAGTAAGGACTGGCTGCGAGACACCGCCCGACGGCTGGCGAGCGAACCGTATCGGGAGCCCGCCGACGCCCGTCCGCCTTGGCTCGCCGCCATGACCTGGGACGATTATCAAGCCCTCAACAATTTTCGCAACGATCATTCGCTATGGGTCGGCGGCGAACTCCCGTTTCAGGCGCGATTCTTTCATTTGGGCCTTTATTTTCATTACCCGGTCAGCCTATACGAAGTCGCCGGCGGCACGGCGCGACCGATTCACTTCTCGCCGGAGATGTATAAGTACGGCCCCCGGGTCAAGGACAAAATCCCGGAGCAGATCGGCGATCTCGGTTTCGCCGGCTTTCGGGTCAACAGCCGCGCCGACTGGGACCGCGATATGTTTTCCTTCCTCGGCGCCAGCTATTTTCGCGCGGTCGGCGCCAGCAAGCAGTACGGCTTGTCGGCCCGCGGTCTGGCGATCGACACCGGCATGGAGCGGCCGGAGGAATTTCCCGCCTTCCGCGCCTTCTGGCTGGAACGTCCGGCGGCGGACGCAACGGCCTTGACCATTCACACCCTGCTCGACAGCCCGAGCATCACCGGCGCTTACAGTTTCGCGGTGACGCCGGGCGACAGCACGGTGATGGAGGTCGAAACCCATCTGTTCCCGCGCCGTCCCATCGAGCGGCTGGGCATCGCGCCGATGACCTCAATGTTCCAGTGCGGCGAGAACGACCGGCGGATCGCCGATGACTACCGCCCCGAAATCCACGATTCCGACGGGCTGGCGCTGTGGAGCGGCACCGGCGAATGGATCTGGCGACCGATCCTCAACCCGCACTATATCCGCGTCAATTCGTTCGTGGAGGAAAACCCGCGCGGCTTTGGCTTGTTGCAGCGCGACCGGGATTTCAGCCATTACCAGGATGTCGGCGCGTTCTATGACAAACGGCCCTCGCTGTGGGTGGAGCCGCTCGGCGACTGGGGGCGTGGCATGATCCAACTGATCGAGCTGCCGACCGCCGACGAAACGCTCGACAACATCGTGGCCTTCTGGAATCCGGCGCAACCGGCGCAACCGGGTCAGGAAATGGCGTTCAGCTACCGCTTGCACTGGGGGGCGCAACCTCCGGTCCGGCCGACCGTCGCTGAAGTGATCGCCACCCGCACCGGCGGCGGCGGCGTCCCCGGCCAAAAACTCACCGTGCCGCTGCGTAAATTCGTCCTCGATTTTCAGGGCGGCTCGTTGGCCCAACTCCCCAAGACCGCCAAGGTGGATGCCGTGGTCGCCGCCTCGCGCGGCGAAATCAGGGACGCAATAGCCCTTCCACTCCTGGATTCAGGCATTTGGCGCTGCCATTTCGACTTGAATGTCAGCGGTAGCGAACCGGTGGATTTACGGTGTTTCCTGCGTGACGCCACGGAGGCGCTGAGCGAAACCTGGCTCTATCAATGGTCGCCGCCGCCCCCGCGCTGCTGAAGAACCGGCCTGACGGCCCCGGCCTTGCATTCGGTCTTGACGCCCTTCGCCCTCGATCCCAGCCGACGCTGAAAATTGAGGGCGAAGGCGCATTGCGTTGCGCTTGATCCCGACCATAATCGTAGGAGAAAAAAACACCGGACCGTCTGAGAAGACGCTGTTCGGGCGACCTTTCTCCGCGCTGCATCGAAATCGGCGGAAACGTAACGAGTCAAGATCATGGTATTTCGCTTGCTGCAATCGCTGTTTTCGGATGCGTCCGGGCAATCGGGCAAGTTCGACCCTCCTTTGATTCGGGCCGCCATCGAGCGCGTGGTGGAGGGCACCGACCCCCGCTTGCGAATGGCGAGCCACTATCGAAAGAAACTCTGGGAACCGGTCGAACACGCCATCGAATACGTCATCGAATTGGCGGAGGCCCTGCCGCCGCCCATCGAAATCGCCAGCCGCCGCTTCACCAGCGATCCCCGCTTGCGCGCCCTGTTCGCCTCCTCCCAGCACTTGCAGGAAATCCTGAGCTTCGGCCAGGAATTGCAGCAATATCGCAAGCGCGTCAGCCGTGGCTTGCCGGTGGATTTATACGCCTTGTTGCGCGCGGAGCGCACCGAGAAAACCGCGTTGGGCGTGGCGCTGGAAGGCAATATGATCCGGCGCGACGTGGCGCAAATCACCGTTAATTTCCACAACCACCACGTCGCTTTTCCGGCCGGCAGCGAAACCAAGACCCGGCGCGAAATCAAGCGGCGCTCCTTCGATTATTTGATCGAGACCGCCCTCAAGCGGCTGACCTCAACCCGGGTTCAAAAGCAACAGCTCGAACAGCAACAGCGGCTGCTGCTCCAGCAAAAAACCAAATTGTTGAAGGGGCTCAACATCGCGCTGCAACCGTTGTTGGACCCGCAAGCGGCCACCCCGAGCACGCCCGCCGCCATCGACCGGCGGCTGCGCGACATCGAAACCGAGCTGGGGCGGCTGCGCGCCGATTCGGCGACGCTCGACGACCATCTGGCCAAAGTGGCGGCAACCTTGCGCGAACCTGAAAAATACCTGCGGCTGGATCGGGTGTCGATCACCCTGGACCATATGAACATCAGGGTGGAAAAAGGCGCGTTCGATAATGCCAACACCCTGACCTTCGACGATATTTTGTTGGGTAAAAAACGCCGGATCACCACCTTGCTCATCCGTTTTCCCAGCAACGAACTGCTGCCGGAGCGGGACTTTTTCGAGGAAGCCAACCGGATGCTTTACAGCGGCGGCCAGCCCCGGCTCACCACTATTTAACCCGAGGCCAGCCGATGCGCGCGGCGGGTGGTTTCCGGCAACCGATAGCGGGTACAGCACGCCATGACGTAGCCGAGCGCCGTTTCCAAACTGATGCGATGGCCGGATGAAACATACAACGGCTTGACGCCGGGCCGGGTCCGCAACACCGCGCCGATGATCTCTTCGCCGGCGCGCAACGGCGTCCAGGCCCCGCGCTGGTCCGGCGGCTCTTGAAAGGTTCCACACAGCCGGGTTTTGGCTACGCCGATGCTGGGCAGATCCACCAACAGGCCGAGGTGGCTGGCGATGCCCAGCCGGCGCGGATGGGCGATGCCCTGCCCGTCGCACAACAACAAATCCGGCGGCTCGCGCACTTGCGCCAGCGCGTCCAAGACCGCCGGCAGCTCGCGAAACGACAGCAGGCCGGGGATGTAGGGAAATTCGGTCGGCCGCCGCGCGATGGCGCTCTCCAGCACAGCCAGTTCGGGATAGCGCAACACCGCCACCGCCGCGCGGGTCACGGTCCCGCCCGCCTCGAAGCCGACATCCACCCCGGCCACCCGCCGCACCGGCCCCAGCCGGTCACCCAACTCCACGCGCGGCCGCAATTCCCGCTGCAACGCCGCCGCCTCGGCAGGGCTGAGATTCCACGGCTGGGAGAACAGCGCTTGCAAGATTGCGAACGCGGCGGCCGGGTTAGAACTGGTCCCAACGCCGCCGCCGCTGCCAGGACAGGCGCGGGATGACGAGGCCGAGGAACAAACCGCCAAAGGCGACGCCCGCGCCGGCGAGAAACCAATGGCGGGTCGATTGATTGCGCAAGCTTTGGTTCTCCACCTCGAACTGGCGGCGCTGTTCGTGCGCCGTCGCGACCGCCTGCTGCATCTTGCGGTTTTCCTGTTCGATTTCCAGCGTCTGAGAGGCGCTGCGCCGGACCGCCGTCAAGTCCTGACTACAGCGGTTCAAGGTATCGCGGGTAGCGCCCAACGCTTTGGATTCATCCCGCAGGCCGCGGTTTTCGTTTTCCAAGACGACGACGCGCTCTTCAAGCTGGCCCACGCGCTCGCGCGGGATGGGCTGATCCATCAGATAGCGCGTCAGGATCCAGCCGACCGTACCCTCCGGGGATTTAACCTTGGTGTAACCCTTGTCATTGGGTTCTAGCACCTCCAGCGGAGTGCCGCCGGGCACCAGGCGCGCGATCCTGAATTCCAGGGAGGGGCCTTTTTGAATGGGTACCGGTATGGCATCGGTCGCGTAGCGGGTTTCGGCCCGGACGGACCCAAGCCAGGCAGCGCACCCCCATGCAATCAGCCAGAACCATCGGCATTTCATGCAAAGTTTCGTCGAATCGCCCGGCGCGCGTGCGCTGGGCCGCGCGCCAAGGGTCATTTCGCCCCGGCTGGAAAGCTGGCAAAGAGAGTGTTTACAAGAACGATCTTGATTGAGCATCTGCTGAAACACGGGCTTGTGATTCTTATTACGGCGGTGGTCGGACGCCCCGACGCGGCGTCGGGTAACGAGGATACCGGCCGCGCCGCGCCGCTTCAAGCAGAAGGCGCTGACCCGCCGCGCGCGAAACTGGCGGTATCGCGGATTCTTCACGCCGCGCGGGACATCCCAGCGCGCTTTGACATAGAATAGCGCCCCTTCCCGGCAACTCCGATCCCGACAGGATACCTCATGCGGCAACTCAAACTCGGCATTCCCAAGGGCAGCCTGGAAGCCTCCACCATCGCGCTGTTCGCCCAGGCCGGCTGGAGCATCAGCCCTCACAGCCGCAACTATTTCCCCACCGTCAACGACGCCGAAATCGGCTGCGCGCTGGTGCGCTCGCAGGAAATGGCGCCCTATGTCGCCAACGGCACTCTCGACGCCGGTCTCACCGGGTTGGACTGGATCTTGGAAACTGAAGCGGACGTGGTGGAAATCGCCGAGCTGAGTTATTCGAAAAGCTCCGATCAGCCCGCGCGTTGGGTGTTGATCGTCAACGGCAATTCGCCGATCCAGTCGCTGGAAGACTTGGCCGGCAAGCGCATCGCCACCGAACTGGTCGGCTTCACCAAGCGTTATCTGGCCGAGCGCGGCGTCCGGGCCACCGTGGAGTTTTCCTGGGGCGCGACCGAAGCCAAGGTGGTCGAGGGGCTGGTGGACGCGGCGGTGGAAATCACCGAAACCGGCAGCACCATCCGCGCCCACGGTTTGCGCATCGTCTGTGACCTGCTGAACACCACCACCCGCCTGATCGCCAACCGCGCCGCGCTGGCCGACCCTTGGAAAAAGACCAAGATCGAGCAAATCGCCCTGCTCGCCCGCGCCGCGCTGGCCGCCCGCAACAAGGTCGCGCTGAAAATGAACGTGCCGGCATCTCAACTGGAGCGCGTGGTCGGCCTGCTGCCCAGCCTGCAAGCGCCCACGGTCAGCCACCTCTACGACCGCGACTGGCTGGCGCTGGAAACCGTGGTGGACAGCGCCCAAGTCCGCGATCTGATTCCCCGGCTCATCGAAGCGGGCGCCCGAGGCATTTTGGAGCACGGACTTAACAAGATGGTGTGAGAAAATGGGGTGAGGAGTCCCCGGCGCAACGCTGGTCCCGCCGGATGCCGCGCGCGTAACCGCTCCGGCGGCGGACGAACGGCCGCCAGAACGACTTGCCAATTCCCGCCGTCCCATCACCGACAAGTTTTCAATAACGCTTAATTTAAAGAGGCTCAAGCCTGTTTATGGATCGGAACCTGGCGGACGCATTGTCGGCGTCCTTGCAATATCGCTAAACTTTAGCCGATCCCGACTGCCCGCGTCAGATTCGCGTTCTTTCCCAACCCGCATTCTTCGTATGGAGCCTTTCATGACCTTGGAACACACCCTATCCATCATCAAGCCCGATGCCGTCGTTCAAAACATCATCGGCAAGATTTACAGCCGCTTCGAGGATCGCGGGCTGCAAATCGTCGCGGCCAAAATGGTTCACCTCACCCGCCAGCAGGCTGAGGTCTTTTACGCCATCCATAGCGAACGGCCTTTTTACAAGGATCTGATCGACTATATGACTTCCGGCCCGGTCATGGTCCAGGTGCTGGAAGGTGAAAACGCCATCGCGTTGAACCGGGAAATCATGGGCGCCACCGACCCCAAGAAAGCCACTCCTGGCACCATCCGCGCCGATTTCGCCGAAAGCGTCACCCGCAATGCGGTGCACGGCTCCGACGCGCCCGACACCGCCGCTCATGAAATCGCGTTTTTCTTCGGTCAGTTCGACTTGTGCCCGCACCCATTGAACCCTGCCGCCAAATAGCCGCGCCCGTGACCGCCGCCCGTACCAACCTGCTCGATCTGGACCGCCGCGCTCTGGAGGCGTTCTGCGCCTCGTTGGACGAAAAGCCGTTTCGCGCTGTCCAACTCATGAAATGGATTTATCACGAGCGCGTCACCGATTTCGCCGCCATGACCAATCTGAGCAAGGCGCTGCGGCAACGGCTGGCCGGCTGCGCCGAAATCCGCCCGCCCGAGCTGGTGCTCGATCGAGCCTCGCGCGATGGCTCGCACAAATGGTTGGTGCGGCTCGATAGTGGAAATTGCATCGAAACGGTGTTCATCCCCGAGCCGGATCGCGGTACGCTATGCGTGTCCTCGCAAATCGGCTGCCCGTTGGACTGCTCCTTTTGCGCCACCGCCCAGCAAGGCTTCAACCGCAACCTGACCGTCGCCGAAATCATCGGTCAGGTGTGGCAGGCCAGCCGGGCGCTGGGCGATGAGCGCAACGGCAACCGCATCATCACCAACATCGTGCTGATGGGCATGGGCGAACCGCTGCTGAATTTCGACAACGTGGTAAAGGCGACCGACCTGATGCAGGACGATCTCGGCTTTGGCATCTCCAAACGTCGCGTCACGCTGAGCACCGCCGGCGTGGTGCCGGCGCTGTACCGGCTGCGGGAGGTGTCCGAAGTCAGCCTGGCGGTGTCGCTGCACGCGCCCGACGACGCATTGCGCGACCGACTGGTGCCGCTCAACCGCAAGTACCCCATCGCCGAGCTGCTGGCCGCCTGCCGGCATTATATCGCCGACAAGCCGCACCGCCGCATCACCTGGGAATACGTGCTGCTGGACGGTGTCAACGACTCGGAGCAGCACGCCCGCGCGCTGGTCGCACTCCTTGGCGACATCCCGTCCAAGATCAACCTGATCCCGTTCAACCCCTTTCCGGGAACCGCTTACCGCCGGTCCGGGCCGACCGCCATCGCCCGGTTTCACGCGGTATTGATCCAGCATGGGCTGACCGCGATCACCCGCAAGACGCGCGGAGACGACATCGCCGCCGCCTGCGGGCAACTGGCCGGGCAAGTCCAACCTCGGGGCCGCCGGCCGGAACGCCGCTTGACCCGACTCGCCAGTTGAGAAACGCCCGACCATGCGAATCATCACTTCATCGATCGTGCTGGCGCTGAGCGTGCTGCTGGCGGCGTGCGCCAGTACCAAGGACGCCGAATTCAAGGAAAACATCGCCGAGACCAACTTCAAGCTGGGGGTGGGTTACATGCAGTCCGGCCGGCTCGACGTGGCGACCGAAAAGCTGCTCAAAGCAGTTCAATACAACGAAAATTACCCGGAAGCCCACAACGCCCTCGGCGTGCTGTATGAAGAACTGCGCGAGTACGGTCCCGCCGAAACCCATTTCAAGCGGGCGATGGAACTGAAATCCGATTACACGCTGGCCAAGCTCAACTACGCCCGCCTGCTCTGCACGCGCGAGCCGATCCGGACCGCCGAGGGCGAAGCCGAGTTCCAGAAAATCCTCGCCGATCCGGCCAACGCGGGCACCAACGCCGCCGACGCCAACGCCGGCCTCGGAGTGTGCGCCCGCAAGCGCGGCGATCCCGCTCAGGCTGAAATCTGGTTGCGCAAGGCGTTGGAGCAAAACCCCAATAACAGCGTCGCCTTGTACGAAATGGCCGAACTCAGCCAAACGCAAGGAAAAACCTTGCAGGGACGCGCCTTTCTACAACGCTACCACAGCCAGACCCGCGTCACGGCGCAGAGCCTTTGGTTGGGCTTTATGATGGAGTCTGACAAGGAAGGCGACCCTCAACTACGCCGGGAGTACGCTTCGGCCTTATCGTCTCAATTTCCAAATTCCGAAGAAGCCCAGCGTCTGCACGACAAAAGTAAGTGACTTTCTAGAAAACAGTAACGACCCATTTAAAAGACCGCGATGACCATACCTAACGAGCTCACATCCCATCTCACTCCCCCACCCGAACCTGCCGCCGGCGCCGAGTCACTGGGTGCTTGGCTAACGCAGGTCCGGGCCAGCTATAACGCCGAACAGCGCGAGGTCGCCCGCCACCTCGGCCTGAACGCCGCCATCATCGAGGCGCTCGAAAACGACCGCTTCGATCAGCTGGGTCCGCCCGTCTTCGTCCGTGGTTACCTCAGCCGCTACGCTCGGCTGCTGAATCTCCCCGAACAGGCGGTGCTCGACCGCTACCGACGTCAGTCGGGCAGCAGCACGCAGGAACCACCGCCGCTGAAGGTGATGCACCCGGTGCGGCGGCACACCCGAGTACGGGATCTGCGCGGCGTGTTTTACTTGGCGGTGGTCGTGGCCATCGCCTGGGCCGCCATTCAAAATCTCAAAGACCTCGACCCCAGCCGTTTGTTCGGGTGGTGGTCGGACGGTGCGCCCGCCGTCGAGAAACCCGGCGAAAGCGCCTCCAAAACCGCTATCAGCCAGACCCAATACCCGTTTCAGCCCGCACCCGAAGAGGCCATCCCGGCCCCGCCGCCGGCCACCGTCGCCGCGGTCCCCGTCGCCCCGCCGGCGCTCAGATCATCCTCGCCGCCACCGACCAGCCCCGCTCCCGCCGCGATTTCCGCAAGCGCAACTCCGCCGGCGGCCACGACTCCGGCGCTCCCTGCCCCCGCGCCGGAACCCCCGCCCGCGCCTCCGGCAAGCGGGATCGTCTCCACCGCCGCTCCCGGACCGGTCAAAACGGATTCAGAGGCCCCCGCCGGCTCGCTCGGTGAGGCCAAGCTGCTGTTGGAATTCAGCAACGACTGTTGGGTGGAAGTGAAGGACGCCCAAGGCAACGTGCTCGCCAACGGCTTGATGAAAGCCAACAGCACCCGCGCCATCTCGGGCCCGGCACCGTTCAAGGTCACTCTCGGCAACGCTCCCGCGACCCGGATCCTATTGGACGACCGGTTGGTTAATACGGATTTTTACGTACCGCGGCGCGGCACGGTCAGCCGCTTTACCCTGGCGCGCGAGCAGCCCTGACCGCCAGTCTCAGCGCCGACTTCGCTTCATCTGAAGCGATGGCGGCGCTCCGTTTTAACCGCTTAGCAACAACTTTCAGCCCATGACCAAAGCGTTTCAAGCCATTCGCGGCATGAACGATATCCTGCCCGGTGAATCGGCGCTGTGGCAGCGTCTCGAAGCGACCGTGCGCGAGGTGCTCGCCGCTTACGGCTATCAAGAAATCCGTCTGCCGCTGGTCGAAAAGACCGAGCTGTTCGTCCGCTCCATCGGTGAAGTGACCGATATCGTCGGCAAAGAGATGTATACCTTTCCCGACCGCGATGGCAGCGACAGCCTGACCCTGCGTCCCGAAGGGACCGCCGGT
Source organism: Candidatus Competibacteraceae bacterium (assembly GCA_016713505.1). NCBI lineage: Bacteria > Pseudomonadati > Pseudomonadota > Gammaproteobacteria > Candidatus Competibacteraceae > Candidatus Competibacteraceae bacterium. The sequence goes on from JADJPA010000001.1 coordinate 1,929,124, forward strand.
TGCGCGCGCGCCTGCATCGAACACGGCCTGCTGCACCACCAAACCCAGCGGCTGTGGTATGCCGGTCCGATGTTTCGCTACGAAAAACCTCAGAAAGGCCGCTATCGCCAGTTCCATCAAGTCGGCGTCGAGGCTTACGGCATGGCCGGTCCCGATATCGACGCCGAGCTGATCTGCCTGTCGGCGCGGCTGTGGCGACGGCTCGGTATCCGCGATGTGGTCCTGCAAATCAACTCGCTCGGCTCCAGCGCCGCCCGCGCGGCCTATCGCGAACGCTTGGTGACGTACTTCACCGCCCGGCGCGCGGAGCTGGACGAGGATAGCCAGCGCCGTTTGAACGCCAATCCCCTGCGGATTCTGGACAGCAAGAATCCGGCGATGCGAGCGCTGATCGCGGACGCGCCGTCGCTGCTCGACCAGCTCGACCCCGAGTCCGAAGCGCATTTTGAGGGGTTGAAGGAACTGCTCGCCGCGGCTGGCGTCGCTTACCAGATCAACCCAAGATTGGTGCGCGGCCTGGATTACTACTGCAAAACCGTGTTTGAATGGGTGACCGACACGTTGGGCGCTCAGGGAACCATCTGCGCCGGCGGCCGCTACGACGGCTTGATCGAACAATTGGGGGGTCAAGCGGTGCCGGGCATCGGCTTTGCGATGGGCTTGGAGCGGCTGATCGCCATGCTCGCCGCCGCCGGCCAACCGACCGTCGAGCCGCCGCACGTCTATCTGATCGTGGCTGGCGCGGCGGCGGAACGGCAGGGCTTGGCGCTGGCCGAACAGTTGCGCGAACAGGTGCCGGCGCTGCGCTTGCAAATGCATTGCGGCGGCGGCGGCTTCAAGGCCCAGTTTCGTCGGGCCGACCACAGCGGCGCCCGGTTTGCCCTGATTCTGGGCGACAACGAGATCGCCAGCCAAACCGTCGCCATCAAAGCGTTGCGCGCCGCCGCCAGCGAACAACTGACTCTCCCGAGGGATCAAGTCACCACCTATTTGCGGGCGGCAACCTTGGAAGAACACCCAACAACCGAACCGGATACCCGAGGATAGCGATCGATGGAGCAATACACCGACGACGAACGCGTCGAAGACCTCAAGCAATGGTGGAAGGAAAACGGCGCCAGTATCATCGCCGGCATCGCGCTCGCGGTGATCGGAATTTTCGGTTGGCAATATTGGACATCTCACCGCAACGCCACGGCCGAGCAAGCCTCCCAAGCCTATGACGCCTTTATCGAGGCGGTGGAAAAACCGGACGCCGACCAGGCCCGGCAGCGCGGGCAGGCGTTGTTGGCCGATTTTCCGAAATCGCCCTACACCGCGCTGGCGATGCTGCGGCTGGCCAAGCTGGCCCTGGAGGACGGCGCTACCGCGGTGGCAAACCAGCGGCTGGAATGGGTCGTCGAAAACGCCAAACTCGACGAGCTCAAGGATGTCGCCCGGCTGCGGCTGGCGCCGGTGTTAGCCGCCGCCGGCCGGCCGGGGGATGCCGAACAACGGCTGGCCCAGGTAACGACCGCCAGCCTGATCGCCGAACGCGAGGAACTGCGCGGCGACCTGGCGCTGGCCGCCAACGATCCCGGCAAGGCGCGAAACGCCTACGCCGCCGCCCTGGCCGCCAGCGGCGGTAGTACGCTCTTGCAGCTCAAGCTCGACAACCTGTCCCCGCCAACCGCCGAGTCGCTGATCGCGGCGCCGGCCGGCCCGCCGCCCGCCGCTCGACCCGCCAACGCTGACGCCCGAACCGACGGCCCTCCGGCCGAGGCCGACACGCCAGCGCCCGCCGCGCAACGGGCTCCAGCGCCACAACCCGAAACAGCGGCCTCCTCGCCTGCTAGCGCTCAGCCCGAACCGACCCAAGCCCTTACCGAACCCGCCGGCGCTGCTGGACCCGCCACCCCTCCGGCACCGGCCGTCGCGCCGCCCGCCGCCGTGCCGGCGCCGGCTCCCGCTGCTCCCGCCACAGGCCAACAACCATGATCCGTCGCGTACTCCCGCTTTTCTTGCTCGTGTTGAGCGCCGGCTGTAGCTGGTTCGGCGGCTGGTTCGGCGGTTCCGACAATACGGTTCCGCCCGCCGCCTTGAAATCCATCACCTCGCCGGTCGGGATACAGCAGCTTTGGGAGACCAAGGTCGGCTCCGGCGCGGAAAATCAATTCATCCGGCTGACGCCCGCGCTGGCGGACGGGCGAATTTATGCGGCCAGCTACGATGGCACGGTCACCGCGCTCGACGCGCTCAGCGGCCAGCGCCTGTGGGAAGTCACCACGAAATTGCCGATCTCAGGCGGGGTCGGCCTGAGCGACAAAGAGCTAGTCTTGGTCGGCACCGACAAAGGCCAAGTCGTCGCCCTGAGACAGGACGACGGCCAGGAAGTCTGGAGGGCCACGGTTTCCAGCGAGGTGCTGGCGCCGCCGCGCGCGGCCAGGGGCACCGTCGTGGTCCGCACCAGCGACGGCAAATTCACCGGTCTGGACGCCCGCTCCGGGGACCGGCGCTGGGTTTCCGCGCACGCCCTGCCCGCCCTCAGCCTGCGCGGCAATTCCGCGCCCGTCATCGTTCAGAATCTGGTCGTCGCCGGCCTGGAGACCGGTAAGCTGCTCGTCATGTCGCTCGATAAGGGGCTGCCGCTGACTGAAAAGACCGTTTCTCCACCGCAAGGCCGCACCGAAATCGAGCGGTTGATCGATATTGATTCCGAGCCGAAAGTCTTCGGCGATACCCTTTATTTGGTGGCTTATCGCGGCAGCGTTGCCGCCATCGACATGCGCGGCGGCAACCCGGTCTGGAACCGGGCGCTGTCCAGCTATGCTGGCCTTGATGTGGACGCCCAACACGTCTATGTCAGCGACGATGCCGATGCGGTGCTGGCGCTGGACCGGCGCGACGGCGGCACGCTTTGGAATCAGAACGAACTGAGCGGACGCCGGTTGACCGCCCCGGCCGCCAGCGACGATTACCTCGTGGTCGGCGACTTCGAAGGGTACCTGCATTGGCTGGACAAGAACGACGGACGCATCGTCGGGCGGATTCGCGCCGCCGGCAAAGCCATCATCGCACCCCCCCTCACGGCCGGAAACACGATCTTCGTCTACGGCAAGAACGGCGCGCTAGGTGCTTTTCGGGCCGGGGGCTGAACGGTTCCCGGCGAGCCCAACTCCTGCCGGTCTTGCCGCCGTGGCCGATCTCATCTTGCGCATCGCCGTTCCTTCGCCGCTTTATCGAACCTTCGATTATTTACCTCCACCACAGTGTGATCCGACCACCCTCCAGCCTGGGGTTCGGGTGCGGATTCCGTTCGGACGCCGGCACGTCGTCGGATTTTTAATCGAGACCGGCAACAGTTCCGAGATGCCCGCCGACACGCTGCGGCCGGCCCAGCGGGTGCTTGACGAAGCGCCGGTACTCTCCGCCGAAGCACTGGCGTTGTTGCATTGGGCGCGCCGCTATTACCACCATCCGCCCGGCGAAGTGCTCGCCACCGCCTTGCCGGTATTACTGCGTCAAGGCGAGCCGGCGCTGTCGCCGGCACCCCCCCCGCAATGGCGGATCAGCGGCGCCGGGCGCGCCGCGCTCGCCACCGCGGCGCGCCTGCGGCGCGCCCCCGTCCAGCGGCGGCTACTGGAGCATCTGGCAAGCTGTTCCGCCGGGGTTACCACCGAAGCCCTACGCGCCGTCGCACGGGATAGCGCCGCCCTTTTGCGGGCGCTGCACGAAAAAGGCTGGGTGGAATCCCTCACACCCTCCGCAGCGCTGGGTGCGCCGGCTGCGCCGGCGCTTGGCTCGCCGCCGACCCTGAACGACGCTCAAGCGGCGGCGGTCGCGGCGGTCCTGGCGGAGCTGGAGCAATTTCAGGTCTTTCTGCTGGAAGGCATTACCGGCAGCGGCAAAACCGAGGTTTATCTGCGCCTGATCGAAGCGGTGCTGGAATGCGGCCGGCAAACGCTGGTGCTGGTGCCGGAAATCGGCCTGACTCCCCAGTTGCTGGAGCGCTTCCGGGAGCGGTTGCCGGGACCGCTGGCGGTGCTGCATTCCGGTTTGAGCGACCGGGAACGGCTCAACGCCTGGCTGCTGGCGCGCGACGGCACCGCCAAAGTGGTGGTCGGCACCCGCTCGGCGGTGTTCGTACCGTTGCGCGCGCCGGGCCTGATCATCGTCGACGAAGAACACGATTCCTCCTTCAAGCAACAGGAGGGGTTCCGCTACCACGCCCGCGATCTGGCGGTGATTCGGGGCCGGCAACTGGGCATTCCGGTCATGTTGGGTTCCGCCACGCCGGCGCTGGAAAGCCGCCACAACGCCCAGCGCGGCCGCTACCGGCTGCTGAGCCTGCCCGAACGGGTCGGCGGCGGCAGCGAGCCGCCGATCGACATTCTGGACCTGCGCCGCCAGCCGCTGGCCGAAGGGCTGTCGCGCCCGCTGTTGGAACGCATTCGACTCCATCTCGATCGCGACGAACAAGTGTTGCTGTTTCTCAACCGGCGCGGCTTTGCGCCGGTGTTGTTCTGTCATGAATGCGGTTGGTTGAGCCAGTGCCAGCACTGCGACGCCCGCATGACCCTGCACCTGCGCCGCAACCGCCTGATCTGCCACCATTGCGGCGATCAGCGGGCGGTGGATGCGCTCTGTCCGCTGTGCGGTAGCCTGGATCTGCGCCCGCTCGGCCAGGGGACCGAACGTCTGGAAAGCGTGCTGCGGCGCGAGTTTCCCGAGACCGCCGTCACCCGCATCGACCGCGATAGCACCCGCCGGCGCGGCAGCCTGCAAACCTTGCTCGCGGTCATTCAAAGCGGCGGACGCCGCCTGCTGATCGGGACGCAGATGCTGGCCAAGGGCCACCACTTTCCCGACGTGACGCTGGTCGGCATCGTGGACGCCGATCAAGGGCTTTACGGCGTCGATTTCCGCGCCAGCGAGCGGATGGCGCAACTGATTCTTCAGGTCGCCGGGCGGGCCGGGCGGGCCGACAAACCGGGCACGGTCCTCATCCAAACCCATCAACCCGACCATCCGTTATTGCGGGTTTTAGTGTCGCAAGGCTACCCGGCTTTCGCGACGGCGGCGCTGGCGGAGCGGCAAGCCGCGCTGCTGCCGCCCTTCGCCCACCAGGCTTTGCTGCGGGCCGAAGCCACCACCGCCGAACAGGCCACGGCTTTTCTACGGATCGGACTGGCGCTGGCGGAACCGATCGCCGAGGACGTCGAATTGCTGGGGCCGGCCCCCGCGCCGATGGAGCGCCGCGCCGGCCGCTATCGCGCCCAGCTTTTGGTGCAGGCCGCGCAGCGCCAGCCGCTCCACCGCTTCCTGGAGCGGTGGGTTCCCTTATTGTGGGCGGAGCGCGGCGAACGCAGCGTCCGCTGGTCGCTGGATGTCGACCCCATAGAGCTCTATTGACGCTGCTCTGGCGGGTTCCAGGCGTCGTCAGCGGCCCCTTCCGCGCTTGGCCGCCGAAAAACGCACGCCTTGGTAAGTGGCTGCAAAAAATTTCAAGCGATTGAAAAAATAACTAAATCGCACAACCTTTACTTGACCGAGAATGCTACTACACTTTTTGGGTGCATGTGCGTTTTGGCACAGCCGAGCAACCACTGAAGGACGCGACGGAATCGAGCGTTCCGAGTCACCACCCCGGACCCCTGCTTCGCCAGCGCCACCGCAAGCGGCGATCCGGTCGCGCTCCCACCCCCATTCACCCTTGTTCTTGGAAACCCACAATGCAACAAGATCTAGTACACGCCATAAAAAGCAATCCCAAATATCACGAGCTGCTCTCGAAACGTAAAGCGTTTGCCTGGATGCTGGCCTTCGTCATGCTGGTGATCTATTACGGCTTCATCCTGATCGTCGCTTTCAACAAAGAGTTCCTCGGCCAACCGCTGTCGCCCGGCTCCATCACCACGGTCGGAATTCCAGTCGGCTTGGGCGTCATCATCAGCGCCTTCGTGCTCACCGGCATCTACGTGTTCCGCGCCAACTCGGAATTCGACCGGCTGACCCGCGAAATCAAGGAGGAAGTGCTATGAAATTTTGGAAAAATGCCAGTGCGATCTTGGCGCTGAGCCTTGTCGCCGGCGCGGCGCTGGCCGCCGGCGATGTGGGCGAAGTCAAAAAACAAGCGGTCAATGTCACCGCCATCATCATGTTCCTGATCTTTGTCGGCGCCACCCTGGGCATCACCTATTGGGCGGCGCAGCGCACCAAGACCGCCAAGGACTTCTACGCCGCCGGCGGCGGCATCACCGGCTTCCAGAACGGCTTGGCGATCGCGGGCGATTACATGTCCGCCGCCTCGTTCCTGGGCATTTCCGGGCTGGTGTTCATCAACGGCTACGACGGCTTGATCTACTCGGTGGGCTGGCTGGTCGGCTGGCCGATCATCATGTTCCTGATGGCCGAACAGCTGCGCAACCTCGGCAAGTACACCTACGCCGACGTAGTGTCCTACCGCTTCCAGCGGGTACCGATGCGCACCATGGCCGCCACCGGTTCGCTGGTGGTGGTGATCCTCTACTTGATCGGCCAAATGGTCGGCGCCGGCAAGCTGATTCAGGTGCTGTTCGGACTGGATTACACCTACGCGGTGATCATCGTCGGCATCTTGATCGTTCTCTATGTCACGTTCGGCGGGATGCTCGCAACGACTTGGGTGCAGATCATCAAGGCCTGTCTGCTGTTGGGCGGCGCGACGATCATCGCCTTCGGGGCGCTCTACGTCGCCACCGCCGGTTCCATGAGCCCGGAAGCGCTGTTCCGCCGAGCGACCGAAATCCACGCCAAAAAAGACGCCCTGATGCGACCTGGGGTGTTGGTCACCAGCGCCACCGAAGCCATTTCGCTCGGTCTGGCGTTGATGTTCGGCACCGCCGGCTTGCCCCATATCTTGATGCGGTTCTTCACCGTACCCAACGCCACCGAAGCCCGCAAATCGGTGTTCTACGCCACCGGTTTCATCGGCTATTTCTACATCCTGACCTTCCTGATCGGCTTTGGCGCCATCGTGCTGCTGATGCCGGCGGATTCCGGCTTCATGGTGACGAATGCCAAGGGCGTGCTGGAACTGAAAGGCGGCCAGAACATGGCGGCGGTCAATCTGGCGGCGGCGGTGGGCGGCAACTTTCTGCTGGGCTTCATCTCGGCGGTCGCTTTCGCCACCATTCTGGCGGTAGTGTCCGGGCTGACCTTGGCCGGCGCCTCGGCGATCTCGCACGACCTGTACGCCAACGTGTTCGCGCACGGCAATGTCAACGAGCAGCAAGAAGTCCGGGTATCGAAGATGGCCACGCTGGTGTTGGGCATCATCGCCATTCTGTTGGGCATCGCCTTCGAGCAGCAAAACGTCGCCTACATGGTCGGCCTGACCTTCGCGGTGGCGGCCAGCGCTAACTTCCCGATCCTGATTGCCTCGATCTTCTGGTCGAAGATGACCACCAAGGGCGCGCTGCTGGGCGGCTGGCTGGGTCTGATCAGCTCCACGCTGTTCGTGATTCTGGGGCCGACGGTGTGGACCGACGTGCTCAAGCTGGGCGATCCGATCTTCCCGCTCAAAAATCCGGCGCTGTTCTCGATGGCGATCTCGTTCCTGGGAATCTGGCTCGGCTCGATCATGGACAACAGCGAAAACGCCCGGCAGGAACGCGCGGCTTTCGAGGCGCAGGATGTCCGCTGTCAGACCGGCATAGGCGCCGAGGGCGCGTCCGGCCACTGACCGACTTGAGCCGACGGGCGCGGCTTCGAAAGCGCCAAACGCCCGCCGGCTGCAAATCTGCTAAGATGAACCCCCTTCGGACTCGATGCCGCAAGGGGGTTTTTAACGTAACCGGACACAATAGCCGTGGCCATCTCCGACGACTTGGATCGAAAAACCTTTCTCGCGCAACTGCCCCCTTTCAACCAGCTACCCGAGTCAGAACTGGAGCGGCTCGCCCAGGAATTGACGGTCGGTCGCTACGCTGCTGGTGAGGCCTTGATAAAGGCCGGGGAAATGCCGGCGGGCCTGTTTATCGTCATCGATGGCGCGGTTTGGGAAACCGACGACGCGCTGTCGGCTCCGGATTCCGCCAAGACCTTCGGACCCGGTAGCGCTACCCTGCTGTGCATCACCTCGTTTTACGCGAGTGAGGATACCTTCGATACCCGCGCCCTGCTGGAAGGCGCCAGCAAGCGTAGTTTCGTAGCCGCCGAGGCGACCCGCTGTTATTGCCTGCCCCGAACCGCCTTCCTGCAAGCCGTGCGCGACAATCCAGGCTTCGCGCGCTTCTACGATCTCACTATTTCGCAGCGGCCGGCGCCGCGCCAAACCGCTGATGACGTGCGGGAGCTGTCGGCGTTCACGGTCACCAAAATTCAGGATGTTTACATCCATCCGCCGACTTATGTCACCGCCGAGGCGACGATTCGCGAAGCCGCGGTGGCGATGAAGGCGAACAAAACCAATTCGGTGCTGGTCCGACACGGCGATCAAACCGGCATCGTGACCGCCACGGATTTGCGAGAGGCCGCCATCATCGAGCGGCGCTCCTTGGATGCGCCGGTCGGCCCGCTCGCCACCTACGAATTGGTCGGCATGACGCCGGACGACTTTCTGTTCAACGCCCTACTGCGGATGACCCGCCACAACATCAGCCGGCTGGTGATCCGCGACGGCCCCGCCATCCACGGCATCCTCGAACAGATCGACCTGCTGAGCTATTGGTCCAACCACTCGCATCTGATCGCCCTGCAAATCGAACGCGCGCATTCCAAGGAAGAACTGAAGTGGGCCAGCCGCGACCTGATCAACGTAATCCGCGATCTGTACGCCAAGGGCATCAAGATTCGCTACATCATGCAACTGGTGTCCGAGCTCAACAAAAAGATGCTGCGGAAGCTGTTCGAGCTGCTGGTGCCGCCGGCGCTGCTGGACAACGCCTGTCTGTTGGTGCTGGGCAGTGAAGGCCGCGAGGAGCAGGTGCTGAAAACCGATCAGGATAACGCGCTGATCCTGCGCGATGAGTTTTCCTGGCCCGAGCTGGAACGGATCACCCAGGAGTTCACCGAAAGCTTGCTCGATTTCGGCTACCCTCGCTGCCCCGGCAATATCATGGTGTCCAACCCCTACTGGGCCAAGCCGGTGGCGGGCTTCAAGGAAGAACTGTTTCAGTGGATCGTCCATCCCACTCACGATTCCTTCCTGCAATTCGCGATCTTTTTCGACGCCAAGGCGGTGGCCGGCGATGAAAACCTGCTGCGGCACGTCAAGGATCGGATGCACCGCCTGCTCGGCGACTATCGGTCCTTTTACAGCCAATTCGCCAGGGCCACCGTGGCGTTTGAAACACCGCTCGGTTTTTTCACCAATTTCGTGCTTGAGAAAAATCGCAATGAATTGGATATTAAGAAAGGCGGCATCTTTCCCATCGTTCACGGCGTCCGCAGCTTGGCCTTGGAGTACCGCTTACCGCAAACCAATACCATCGAACGCATCACCGCCCTGAGCCAGCGCAACCTGTTCGAAGCATCGTTTGGGACCGAATTGATCGAGGCGTTCACCTTCATGTCCGCGCTGCGCACCCAAGCCGGCCTGCGCAAGATCGGGCAAGGCGTACCGCAGGACAATTACATGAACCCTAAGGAACTGAACAAGTTGGAGCGGGAGCAGTTGCGCGATTCGTTTAAGATCGTCAATGAATTCAAAAAATTTATTACCTACCACTTCAAACTCGGGATGATCGGCTGATCGAAAGACCCGCCAGCAAGGTTTTATTTTGAAAACGCACCTGCAAGCCCTGATGACTCAAGCGCTCGAAGCGTTGCTTCGGGACGGCTTATTGGCGGGCGAGCCGCCGACCGATATTCCGCTGGAGCGCGCTCGCGACCGAACTCACGGTGATTTTGCCAGCGCTATCGCCCTGATGCTGGCAAAAACCGCGCGCCGCAAACCTCGCGAGTTGGCCGAGCGCATCGTCGCCGCGCTCCCCGAGTCCGACCGCGTGGCCAACGTGGAAATCGCGGGGCCCGGCTTCATCAATTTTTTTCTGACGCCCACCGCCTATCACGGAATCCTCGCGGACATTCTCGAACAAGGCGATGCCTTCGGTCGCGGTTCGCTCGGCGCGGGCCGGCGGGTGCAAGTGGAATTCGTTTCCGCCAATCCGACCGGCCCCTTGCACGTCGGCCACGGGCGCGGCGCGGCCTTCGGCGCCACCGTCGCCAACCTGCTGGACGCCATCGGCTATCAGGTCCACCGGGAATATTACGTCAACGATGCCGGGCGGCAGATGAACATTCTCGCCGTCAGCATCTGGTTGCGCTATCTCGAACACTGCGGCGAACGGCTCACTTTTCCCAGCAACGGCTATCGGGGCGACTACGTGCGCGAGATCGCCACCCGGATTTACGCCGAGCACGGCGGCGCCTACGTGCTGCCGTCGGCGCGGGTTTTTCAGGGCCTGCCGGCGGATGAAACTCAGGATGAAGCCGGCCATCAGGTCGCTGGAGGCGATAAGGAAACCTATATCGACGCACTGGTCGAACGCGCGCGAACGCTTCTCGGCGAGCGCCGTTACGGCTTCATCTTCGACTTGGGCCTCAAGACCATCCTCGCCGATATCCGCGACGATCTGCGGGACTTTGGGGTGGTCTACGAGCACTGGTACTCGGAACGCACCCTGGAGCACAGCGGCGTGGTCGATCAGTCGCTCGAACGACTGCGCGCCGCCGGTTATCTTTACGAGCAAGAGGGCGCGCTGTGGTTTCGTTCCAGCGCCTTCGGCGATGAAAAGGATCGGGTGGTGCGGCGCGAAAACGGTCAAACGACGTACTTCGCGTCGGATATCGCCTACCACCTGGAAAAATTCGAACGGGGTTTCGACTGGGTGATCGATGTCTGGGGCGCCGATCACCACGGCTACGTACCCCGCATCAAGGCGACGCTGCAAGCGCTGGGAGAAAACCCGGACCGCCTGGCGGTGTTACTGGTGCAATTCGCCATCCTTTACCGCAACGGCGAACGGGCGCCGATGTCTACCCGCTCCGGTGAGTTCGTCACCTTGCGCGAACTGCGCCGGGAGATCGGCAACGATGCCGCCCGTTTCTTCTACGTGATGCGCAAGAGCGAGCAACATCTGGACTTCGATCTCGATCTGGCCAAGTCGCAATCGAAAGACAATCCCGTATACTATATTCAGTACGCTCACGCTCGGGTTTGTAGCGTGCTCAGGCAATTGCGCGAAAAAGGTCTAAGCCGCGACGAGGCGCGTGGCAACGCCAATCTGGGGCTGCTGGTCGAACCGCACGAAGAATTGTTGCTGGTGGCGCTGTCCCGATATCCAGAAGTGGTCGAAGCGGCCGCACTCGCGCACGAGCCGCACCAATTGGCCCATTATCTGCGAGAACTGGCCAATGCCTTTCATACGTATTATAACGAGCATCGGGTCTTGGTAACGGATGATGCGTTGCGCGACGCCCGTCTCAACCTAAGCGTCGCCACGCGGCAAATCATTAAAAACGGTCTTAGCTTGTTGGGCGTTTCGGCTCCGGAGGTCATGTGAGCATCCGTCGCGATTACAAACCCGCTTCCAATTGGCAGCGCCGCCGTCAGGCGGTGCGCCAGCATGGGTTGTTGATGGTCACGCTGGTCCTGATCGGACTGTTCGGTGGTTTGCTGGCCTATATCAAAAAGGGCGGCCAACACCCAAGCGCGCCAACCGCCGCCGCGACCGCCGCCGATCCTGCCCCCGCCGCGACCGCCGCCGATCCTGCCCCCGCCGCGCCTCCCGCCGGTCGACCGTCGGCTGCCAGCCCGCCGGTCGCATCGGCAACGCCGAAACCCGTGGCTGAAACCGTACCGGCCGCCCCCAAACCTAAATACGACTTTTATACCGAACTCCCCAAGCGGCAAATCGATATTCGCCGGGAAGAGTCCAGATCGCGCAGTACCGCCGCTCGGGCGGCCAGTCGCGCGCAAGCGCTCTCGGAACCCCCACGTAAATCGGCCCTGGCCAAAAAGAACGCCACCGAGCCAGCTATCGCTACGCCGGTCGCCAGCGGGACCAAACCCGCCACGTCAAAGAAGACCGCCACAAAACCGGATGCCACCGCAACCGCCGCCAGCGGGACCAAACCCGCCACGTCAAAGAAGACCGCCACAAAACCGGATGCCGCCACCACCGCCGCCAGCGGGACCAAACCCGCTACCTTGAAGAAGACCCCCGCCAAACCCGATGTCGCCACCACCGGCAGCCGCGCCGCGCCGACCCCACCGATTCGTAACCTGACTACACCCACCGGCCCGACCTCCAGCAGCTCCAAGCCGATAGCGCCAATCCGCCATCTTACCGCGCCGCCCGATGCCGGCGGCCCCCGCTCCGCCCGTCCCATTCACAACGCCACCACGCCGACCACCACCTCCGCCGGTGGACCCAGGCTGACCAAACCCGCCAACGCCCCGGCCCGCCCGGCGCAAACGGCCAAACCGATCAGCCCAAGTTCGGCGATTGCGGTGAAAAGCGAATAATCCCAACGATTCCGACAAACCGCTCGGTCCTAGCACAGCTTATGGTTGCTGGCGCGGCGCTTGCCCGATATCCAGACGCTTTATTTGCTTAATATTGACCTCTTTCTACAGCTATAATAATAACGTTACGTCTGGCTGTTCAAAATTCCGCGACTTGGATATTGCCATGAACCTTCCCGACTCCGTTCGGAGTTATCTGGACCGGCAGCAGTTTCCCTATAAGCTGATTCCTTATCCGTCCAACGAGGCCCTGGGCCAAGTGGCGGAAAGGCTCGACATACCCACCCGTCGGCTCGTGCGCGCGGTCCTGCTGCAAGATAAAAACGAACTGCTGATGGCGATTCTGCCTTACAGCCATCTGCTGGATTTCTCATTGCTTTGCCAGTTGCGGGACTTTGAGCTGGAACCGCTGTACGGGGCCGAAACGCTAAACTTTTTTCAGACTCGCGGCTGCAAGGGAGATTCTCGGCCCCCCTTACCCGCCGCGTTCGGCATTTCCGCGCTGGTCGATACCAGCCTGCCTGGCGAGGGGGAGATTTTTTTTGAAAGCGGTAGCAGCGATTGTCTCGTCAACATGGCAGCCAGCGACTTCGGCCACCTGCTGGCTCAAGCTCGCTGGGGGCAATTTGCGATTCCGGCCGAAGATCTGGATTTTCTGACCAACCAACAGACGCTCACGCCTCAAAACCTGAACAGCCTGACCAACCGCTATACACCGGCACCCACGCGGGCTGGCTTGGAATCCATCACCGAATTACCGACCGTGCCCCAAACCGTACAACAGCTGCTGGCGCTGCGCGCCGAGGCAACCCCTTCAACCCAGGATATCATCCGACTCGCCGAACAGAACGCCAGCTGCGCCGCCCAGCTCGTCTACTGGGCGCGCGCGCCGCTGCACGGCTTTCACGGCCCGGTGGATTCGCTGGAGACCGCCGTCGAGCGGGTCTTGGGACCAGACCGCACGCTCGCTCTTTTACTGGGTTCCAGCATGGCTCAAACCTTCCGTATGCCGGCGGGCGGTCCGGTCGGCTTGCAGGCGGTTTGGCAGCACAGCATCTACTGCGCCGCGCTCGTCGGCGAACTGGTCAAGCTTCTTCCCGATCCGCCCTGCGTGAATCCGGGCTTGGCCTATCTCAGCGGGTTGTTGCACGATTTCGGTTATCTGGTGCTGGCGCATGTCCTGCCGGCCCGCCTCTATCTGCTCAACCGCTTTCTCGCCGTCAACCGGCATGTCCCGATCAACGATGCGGAGCGCTATGTCATGGGCGTCGAGCACGGCCATATCGGCGCCTGGTTGATGCAGTCCTGGAACCTGCCCGAAGAAGTGGTCTCGGCGGTGCGCTGGCATCACAGCGAGGAGGGTACCCATCCTTTCGCCGAATACTCCAATCTGGTGCTGATCGCCAATCGCCTGCTGCATTATGTCGGCTTGGGCGAGGAACATAACAACCGGCTCCCCGCGCTGGCCATGTTCACGCTCGGCATCACCCGCGAACAGGCGCTGGCGGCGGTGGGCCAAGTCCATGCCAGCATGGCGGAATTGGATACGCTGTGCGCGGTGTTACCTCTGCCTAAAGAGACCTGAGCGCCCGTCTCCGCGCCTCCATCAAGGCAAGGCATAAGGGCTACCGCAGCCGCTGTTCAGCGGTTGCGGCCACCCGATCTCAGGGCTCCAGATAAGTGGAGCCGGCCAGCCCGCTGGCCAGCTCCGCCAGATGAGCCCGCCGTCGGTCTGGATCGAGCGCGGCGGCCTCGATCTTTTCGCGATAGGCCGCCAGCAGTGCTTCCGGCTCGAAACGCAGGTAGCGCAACAGGTCGGCTACCGTATCGCCCTGCGCCGGCTCGACCAGGCGATGGCCACTTTCAATCAGCTCCACGTTGATCGAAGCCGTATCGCCGAACAGATTGTGCATATCGCCAAGAATCTCTTGATAGGCTCCCAGCAAAAAAATCCCCAGCAAATACGGTTCGCCGGCCTGATACGGCGGCAGCGGCAACGTGCTCTCCACTCCTTCGCGGTCGGCGTAGCGCTCGATACAGCCGTCGGAATCGCAGGTCAGATCCTGGAGCACCGCTCGGCTGGCCGGCGCTTCGTTCAACCCTTGCAGCGGCAAGATCGGGAAAATTTGCTCCAGCGCCCAGACATCCGGCGTCGATTGAAAGACCGAAAAATTCAGGAACAGCTTTTCCGCCAATTTATCGTTCAGTTGGTCCAGCAATTCGCGATGCGCGCGGGCGGTGGGATTCAATAACGGTCGCAGCTTGCGGCAAATGGCGAAATAGAGTTGCTCGGCGCGGGCCCGCTGCTCCAACCGCAACACGCCGTGCAGGTACAAGTCCCGCGCCTCCGCCAGCCAGTGAGCGGCATTGTGATAAGCCTCGACCGCCGAGCCGCGCGAGACGCTCTGATAGGCCTTCCAAAACTGATGCAGCAGCAGCGGATCGCCAGCGCCCGGCGCGGGCGGCAACTGACCGCCAGGCATCGGTTCGTGGTCGATGACTTCGGTGATCAGCAGCGCGTGGTGGGCGGTCAGCGCCCGACCGGATTCGCTGATGAGCTGTGGATGCGGCAAGCTCGCTTCGACGCAGGCTTCCCACAGCGCGTGCACGACGTTGTTGGCGTATTCCCGCACGCTGTAGTTCATCGAGCAAGCGCCGCGCGAGCCGGTACCCTCGTAATCCACCCCCAAACCGCCGCCGACATCCACCCATTGCAGGCGAGCGCCCAAGCGCCACAGATCGGCGTAATAGCGTCCCACTTCTTGCAAGCCGCGCCGGATGTCATGGATGTTGGCGATCTGCGAGCCCAGATGCGCGTGCAGCAATACCAACTGCTCCAGCATTCCCCGTTCGCGCAACCGCCGCATCGCCTCCAGCACCTGACTGGCCGACAAGCCGAACTTGGATTTCTCGCCGCCGGTGTTCTGCCAGTTGCCGGCTCCGATGGACGCCAGCCGCACCCGCATTCCCAGTTGCGGCGCGACGCCAAGCCGGCTGGCTTCCTCGATGATCAATCCTAATTCGGAGAGTTTTTCGATGACGATGAACAGGTTGAGCCCCAACTGCCGGCCGATCAGAGCCAGCCGGATGTATTCCCGATCTTTATAGCCGTTGCAGACCACCACGCCGCCGGATGGCGACAAGGCCAGCACCGCCAGCAGCTCCGGCTTGCTGCCCGCTTCCAGCCCGACCCGCGCGCCGCCGTGCCGGACGATCTCGCCAACCACCCGCCGCTGCTGGTTGACCTTGATCGGATAGACGGCGGTGTAGCGACCCTGATAATTCAGTTCGGCAATGGCGGCGGTGAAGGCGTCGCACAGGGTATCGACCCGGTCGTGCAAGATGTGGCTGAAGCGGACCAGCACCGGCAAGCCGTAGCCCAAAGCGCGCGCGTCTTCGGCCAAAACCGCCAGATCGACCCCCGGATGGCTCGGCCAGCGCGGCGACCGCGCCCGCACCCGGCCGGCCTCGTCAATGTCGAAGTAGCCGCCGCCCCAACGGGCGGTGTTGTATACTTCGCGCGCCTGGGCCACGGTCCAGGTCGGCGGTGGCTGCCGCTCGTCGTTCACTGCCGTTTATCCTCCGCAACAAGGGTTCCGACGTGACGCTGGATCATAGCTGGTTTTCCGAAATCCACCCCGCGACCGGCTCCGCCTTCTCGCTCAAGTTGGAAGGCAAGTTGCACGACGTTTGGAGCCCGCACCAGCACATCGCCGTCTACGCCACCGCAGGGTTCGGTAACTTGCTGGTGATCGACGGCTACATCATGCTGACTTCTCGCGATAATTTTTTGTATCACGAGATGATGGCGCACCCGGCGCTGTTCACGCATCCCAATCCCAGGCGGGTGTTGATCGTCGGCGGCGGCGACTGCGGCACGCTGCGGGAAGCGCTCAAGCATCCTGGTATCGAAACCGTCGTTCAGATCGACATCGACCGAGCCGTCACCGACGCCGCCGAGCGTTATTTCCCCGAACTGTGCGCGGCCAACGGCGATCCAAGGGCGCAACTGCGTTTCGATGACGGTCTGGCTTGGGTGAAAAATGCCGGGGCGGGTGCTTACGAGGTGATTATCGTCGACAGCACCGACCCGATCGGACCCGCCGAAGGATTGTTCGCCGAACCCTTTTTCCGCGACTGCCACCGGGCGCTGAGCGCGGACGGCGTGCTGGTCCAGCAGAGCGAATCACCGCTGTTTCATCTCGACAGCATCCTGCTGCCGCTGCACCGGAACTTGCGCGCCGCCGGTTTCGCTGACACGCATACCCTGCATTTTCCGCAATGCGGCTATCCGTCCGGCTGGTGGAGCGCCACCCTCGCCCGCAAGGCCGGCCGGGTCGCCGACTTTCGCGAGGCGGACGCCGCCGCCAAAGCGTTCGCCACCGACTACTACAACGCTGACATCCACCGCGCCGCGCTGGCCATCCCGGAATTCATGCGGCGGGCGCTGGCGGGACTTTGAGCGCTAAAAACGCGAGGCCGGCGCCGGCGGTTCCGCCTGTCGGCCGCGCCTCACGGCGCGCTCACAAGGCGCTGGGGCCGAATTCACCGGTGCGAATTCGAATCGCGCGTTCCAGATCGTAAACGAAGATCTTGCCGTCGCCGATCTTGCCGGTGTTGGCGGTCGAGCAAATGGCTTCCACCACCTTGTCCACCAAGCCGTCATCCACCGCGATTTCCAGCTTGACCTTCGGCAGAAAATCCACCACGTATTCGGCGCCGCGGTACAGTTCGGTATGTCCCTTCTGCCTGCCGAACCCCTTGACCTCGGTTACGGTAATGCCCTGCACGCCGATACCCGATAGGGCCTCCCGCACATCGTCCAGTTTGAACGGTTTGATGATTGCGGCGATTAACTTCATGGCTGCCCTCTAGCGTTCGCTTGATTCAAAGAAAGACTGGGCCGGACTATAACCGAAATCCGGCATCGCGTGCGATGTGTCGGAGGCGGACGGCCGAACTCCGCGACCGGCCGGCCGCCCTGACTGTCACAGGTTGTAGCCGCGTTCGTCGTGCAACGCGATATCCAGACCTTCGGTTTCCTGCTCTTCGGTCACTCGCAATCCGACCAGCACATCCACGATCTTAAGCAAGATATAACTTAAAACAGCGGTATAAAGGAGCGTGAAGGTGGCGCCCTTGAACTGCGCGAGCAGTTGATCGGCCAACGTCACGCCCTCGGCCAAGCCGACGCCGCCCATCATCTTGTCGGCGCCCAAGCCGGTCAGAATGGCGCCGATATAACCACCGACGGCGTGTACGCCGAACGCATCCAAGGAGTCATCGTAACCCAGCGCCCGCTTCAGCTTGGTGGAGGCCAAAAAACACACCGCGCCGGCCACCAACCCAATGAGCAACGCCCCCATCGGTCCGGCGGTGCCAGAAGCGGGCGTGATCGCCACCAGGCCGGCCACCGCGCCGGAGGCGATACCCAACGCGCTGGGTTTGCCGTGCGCCAGCCATTCTGAGAACATCCACGCCAGGGCCGCCATCGCCGTGGCGATCTGGGTGACCGCCATCGCCATTCCGGCGCTGCCGTTGGCCGCCACCGCGCTGCCGGCGTTGAAGCCGAACCAACCCACCCACAGCATCGAAGCGCCCATCAGGGTGAAGTTGAGGTTGTGCGGCGGCATCGCGGTGTGCGGAAAACCCTTGCGCTTGCCGACCACCAAACAGGCCACCAAACCCGCGACACCCGCGTTGATGTGGACGACCGTACCGCCGGCAAAATCCAATACCCCCCAATTGCTGCCGATCAGCGAACCCGCGCCGCCCCAGACCATGTGCGCGATCGGCAGATAAACGAAGGTCAGCCACAACCCTATGAACAGCAACAGTGCGGAGAACTTCATCCGCTCGGCGAAAGCGCCGACGATCAGCGCCGGGGTGATGATGGCGAAGGTCATTTGATAGGTCATGAACACCGTTTCCGGGATGGCGTTGGCCACCGTGCTCACCGGTTGCCACAAACTGTCGACGGTCACGCCGTTCAGGAAGGCTTTCGTCAAGGTGCCGACGAAGGAATTCAGGTTGATGGTACCCGCCGTCATACCGGTGGCATCGAACGCCACGCTGTAACCGTACAGCGCCCACAGCACCGTCACCAACGCGGTGATGGCAAAACATTGCATCATCACCGACAGCACGTTCTTGGCGCGCACCATGCCGGCGTAGAACAGCGACAGGCCGGGAATGGTCATGAACAATACCAGGGCGGTCGAGGTCAGCATCCAGGCGGTGTCGCCCGAATTCAGCTCCGGTTTGACGGCCTCTTGCGCCAGCGCCAGCGTCGGGGCCAGCGTCGCCAGCAACCCCAAACCGCCGTTTTTGACTACCTGCATCGCTCTGCTCATCGGGGGATGTCTCCAGTCATCGGTTAAACCAGTCAAATGCAGGATTGCTTCACAACGCTTCCGGCCCGGACTCGCCGGTGCGGATTCGGACGGCGCTTTCCAGATCGTAGACGAAAATCTTGCCATCACCGACCTTACCGGTGTTGGCGGAGCGGGTGATCGCTTCGATCACCCGCTCGGTCAGGTCGTCGGAGACACCGACCTCGATCTTGATCTTGGGCAGAAAGTCCACGATGTACTCCGCACCCCGGTACAATTCGGTATGCCCTTTCTGACGGCCGAACCCCTTGACTTCGGTGACCGTAATGCCTTGCGCGCCTACTTCCGAGAGCGCTTCTCGCACATCGTCGAGCTTGAATGGTTTGATGACCGCGGAAACCAGCTTCATACCTTGCAATCTCCCATAACTTGAAAAATCCGGCGAAGGGCACGGCCCGTTGTCCCAGCGTTTCCAGCATCTCCGTGCGCCAGCACCAACAATAACCAATAAAGGTGTCGACACCGCATAGCACATTACATGCCATCTAATTAAATAATTGATATTAATTGAATTATTTTAAAGTTCCGCCATCTTTCGCACTCGTTGTAGCTCCAACCCGGCCCGCGCGCCGCGCCATGCACTTATTTGGTGCAATAGATTGCCGTCCACAAACCGGAAAATCCCGTTAAACTAAAATTCACCATGCTGGATACTCTGGAGAAATCATGATGATCGACCCCAAAACCTTCGACGATCTGGCCAAACGCTTTACCGAAGCCCTGCCGTCCAGCTTCCGCCAGTTCCAAGCAGACATGGAAAAGAACATCCATGCCGCCCTACAAGCCACCTTTAACAAGCTGGATTTGGTGACGCGCGAGGAATTCGAGGTCCAGCAGGGCGTATTGGCCCGCACCCGCGCCAAGCTGGAGGAGTTGGAAAAACAGGTCGCGGAGCTGGAAGCGAAAGCCAGCATCGGCAAACGGCGCAAAAGTGCTGAAAAATCGGGCGAAACCGAAGGTGATGGTTGATCCACCCCCCATGCGCCCCACCGCGCGGCCAGCCGTTCGCTCTCTGGAGCGCCCATCACACCGCACTAAATGAGTGCAATGCGCTGCTGGCGGCGACCCGCCGAGCGCGGCGATCCAAGAAGTGCCGGCCCGGCGGACGCACCACAGGCTCCCCATGTCCCTCGCCATCGTTTATACCCGCGCTCAGGTCGGCATCCACGCGCCGCTGGTGAGCGTGGAGGTGCATTTGTCGGCCGGCTTGCCGGGGCTGTTCATCGTCGGTTTGCCGGAAGCGGCCGTCAAGGAAAGCAAGGATCGAGTTCGAGGCGCGTTGCTGAACAGCCAGCTCGAATTCCCCAGCCGCCGCATCACCATCAATCTGGCCCCGGCCGATCTGCCCAAGGAAGGCGGTCGCTTCGATCTACCCATCGCGCTCGGCATTCTGGCCGCTTCGGGACAAATCGACCGGGAGCGTTTGAAACAGTACGAATTTCTCGGCGAGCTGGCCTTGGGCGGCGAACTGCGCTCCGTGCGTGGGGTGCTGCCGGCTGCCTTGGCCTGCCGCGCTGCCGGACGAACGCTGCTGGTGCCGCACGACAATACCGCCGAAGCGACGCTGGTCAGCACTGTGGCCGTGCTGGGCGCGGCCCATCTGCTGGAGGTTTGCCGTCATCTGGCGACCGGAACCGCCCTGCAACCGCCCGCCGCTCGGCCCCAGCCGACGCCGGAACCCGTTCTGGAGCGCGATCTCAGTGAGGTGCGCGGCCAGCACCATGCCAAGCGCGCTCTGGAAATCGCCGCCGCCGGCGGTCACAACCTGCTGCTGATCGGTCCGCCCGGCACCGGCAAGACCATGCTGGCCAGCCGGCTACCGGGCATCCTGCCGCCGCTGAGCGAAGCGGAAGCGCTGGAAACCGCCGCCATCGCTTCGGTCAGCGCGCAAGGACTGGATTTGGCGCAATGGGGTATTCGACCCTTTAGAGCACCCCATCACACTGCGTCGGCGGTGGCGTTGGTCGGGGGCGGCAGCCAGCCGCGACCCGGCGAAATTTCGCTGGCCCACCACGGCGTGCTGTTTCTCGATGAGCTGCCAGAGTACGACCGGCATGTGCTGGAGGTGCTGCGCGAACCGTTGGAATCGGGACGAATCACCATCTCCCGCGCCGCCCGCCAAGCTGATTTTCCCGCGCGCTTTCAACTGGTGGCGGCCATGAATCCCTGCCCGTGCGGCTATCTGGGCGACAGCGAGCGGCGTTGCGCCTGCGGGCCGGAACAGATTCGCCGTTACCGGGGGCGGATTTCGGGGCCGTTGGCGGACCGGATCGACCTGCATATCGAGGTGCCGCGCCTGGCTCACCGGGTGTTGCGCGGCGAGACGCCCGAGGAAACCAGCGCCACGGTGCGCGCCCGCGTCCGCGCCGCCCGCGACCGGCAACTGCACCGCGCCAACAAGCCCAACAGCGCCCTGAAAACCCGCGAGATCGAACGCTACTGCACGCTGGGCGAGGGCGATCACCGCTTGCTGGAACAGGCGCTGGAACGATTGGGGCTGTCGCCGCGCGCCTATCACCGCATCCTCAAAGTCGCCCGCACCATCGCCGATCTAGCCGGCAGCGAAGACATCCGAACCCCGCATCTCACCGAAGCGCTCAGCTACCGCGCGCTGGACCGAACGATCCTTCGCTGAGATCGTCTACCCTATAGCCATCCGTCCTGTCACCAGTGAGAATGCCATGCCACGCCACGCTAACTGTTTGCGGTCGAGTCCAGCAGCCCGGTTTGCTCGGCTGCGCCAGCGGTCGGGGTGGGGGCTGTTGGCGTTGCTCTGGATCGCCGCGTTCTCCGTGCAGGCCCAGGTTTCCGAAGCCAAGGTGGCGGCGCTGGTCGAGGCGTTGCGGCTGTCCGCGCCGGAGGCCAAGCCCGACGCCGGCCTGTACGGCGACTGGCAGGTCAAACCGGAAAATATCAAACGCTGGTCCAAGGTTTGTCTGAACCAGGAACTCAGCCCGGAACAGTTCGCCGCCGATCAAGCCTTGGCCCGTCAGGTGCTGGTTTGCGTGATGGACGGCGTGCTGCGCGATCAGTTCGCCGCCAGCGACCAAAACGAAATCGTCGCCGTACAACGCGCTGCCGCCTGGTGGCTGACCGGCGAACCAGAGCGCTATCGCAGCGACGGCGCTGACGCCTACACCCTGAAAGTGCTGGAAGCGTATTTACGGTTTTTGTGATGGCAACCGATCGGGCGGCTTTCGACGCAGCCGCCATCGCGCCCGGCTCACGCCACTTTCACGAACGCGCCCACGCTGAGATCATCCAGATTGAACAGCAGTCGGTTGCCAAACTCGATCAGGGTATTTTGCAGCCGGTCCATGACGAAGGTGCCTTGAAGGTCACCAAAATCGAACATGGCTTGTGCCACTTCCAGGAGGTCTACCTGTTGGCCGGTTTCGGCGCTGATGAAGGAATGCAGCCCATCGGTGGCGACCGCCACGGTCGGAAAGGTCGCCAGATCGAAGCTGAAGGCGACCGGCGTATCGAAGCGTTTTTGCCGGGTCGAAACGTCCGCCGCCTGACTCCGATAATGGATTGTTTGCGCCGCCTCGGGATTGCCGACCGCCCCCTGATAGAGGACTTGGCGGTCGGGCTCCAATAAATAGGACAGATAATAGGGCGCGTTTTCGGCGTATTCGACCTCAATGAGGGCCAGCTCGCCATCGGCACGGCGAGTTGCGATGCAGCCATCGCCGTATAGATGCACGTAGACAGTCGCGCCATCGCACCAAGCCACCAACAGAGTTGCATCCAAGACCTCGGGATTCAGGTCCAGTTCTTGTGCCTGCCGCGCCGCGCGCAGGACGATCTGACGGCCCAAGTCCCAGTGCTGAATAGCGAGTTCGGGGCCATCGCGCGGGATTTTCGCGTAGCGCTCCAGCTCCCGACGCGCGTTCAACACCAGCAAGCGGGCCCCCACATCACTATTGGGAGAGGCGGAACAGCCGTCGGCCAGAATGACGTGAGGAACGGGTTTCCAACCTTGGAACACATAATCCTGACAATACAAATGCACCTTACCGATGGTGTAGTACGAATCTAAGGCAACGGTCATGCTGGCTCCATCAGCGCAGGGCTGTTTTCAGTACTACGGATAATCGACCGCTGGCAGCGGCTATCAGCCGTCGCACACGTCGCCCCATCGCACGCAAGGGGGTCAGATTTTCGAACTTCCGGGCTGGGGCGGCGTCGCGAAATGAATGGTCCCTCACCAGCTTCTAGTAGCATACTATCACTATGTCCTTGTTTGGATGGGACCGGCGCAATGTCGGGCAATTCCGCGATCCCGCACTGGCCGGTCCGACTCACTGATGCCGGAGGCTTGCCATCATGAGTGAAGCCCTGATTCCCACCGAACTCGTCAGCCGCCTCCGCGCCGCCCGCCGGGTGGCGGTCCTGACCGGTGCCGGCATTTCCGCCGAAAGCGGCGTGCCGACCTTTCGAGAGGCTCAGACCGGCTTGTGGGCGCAATACAACCCGGAAGAACTCGCCACGCCGGACGCCTTCCGACGCAATCCTAAACTGGTTTGGGAATGGTACGCCTGGCGTCAGGCGCGGGTCCGACAGGCCGAACCCAACACCGGACACCGGGCGCTGGTCGACATGGAACGGCGCTTTGCCGAATTCACGCTGATTACCCAGAACGTGGACGGTTTACACCGGCGCGCCGGCAACCAGCACCTGCTGGAACTGCACGGCAATTTGTTTCGCACCAAATGCTTCAGCGAAGAACGGCCGGTGGAAAGCTGGCCCGACAGCGGCGAGATTCCACCGCGCTGCCCGCATTGCGGCAACGTGTTGCGCCCGGACGTGGTTTGGTTTGGCGAAAGCCTGCCTGTAGCGACGTTGCACGCGGCGGAACACGCGGCCGCCACCGCCGAGGTGTTTTTCAGCATCGGTACCTCGGCCCTGGTTTACCCGGCTGCTGAGTTACCGTTTAGCGCGCTCGCCGCCGGCGCGACGGTGGTCGAGATCAACCCGCACCCGACCCCGCTCAGCGCGCACGTCAGCTACAGCCTGAACGGCGCGGCGGGGGTGATTTTGCCAGCGCTGGTCGCCCGAGTCTGGGAACCGGCGTGAGCGCTATCAGCCCTCCTTTCTCAGCCGAACCGCTGCGAGGCGGGTCCGGCCGTTTCCAGCCAGCGGCGGCAATAAACTCCGTCGGGATCGCAGTACGCCGCCTGCTCGGCGGAATTCAAGCGACCCGGCCGATCGAAAGCGCGCCAGCGGCCGGTCACCTCCATCCAGATCGCCAGATTGACGCTGGGATCGTCGTCCAACAACTGCGAGGCGAACCAAGCCGCGCCCCAGTGCCAATCCAAACCCAGCTCATGGCAGAGATAGCTCGCCACCAGCCGCCGGCCGAAGGACGACAAATGGCCGGTCAGCGCCAGTTCGCGCAAGTGGGCGTCCACGAACGGCTCGCCGGTTTCCCCCCGCCGCCAGAGTTCGAAGCGCTCCCGTAACCCCTCATCCTCCCAAGCCGGCGGCCGACCGGACTGCTCGTCCCATTCGCCGCGCTTGATCGCCAAGAACCGACAGAAATCGCGCCGTTGCAGCTCGGTGACCGCGGCGTTCGCCAGTTCGCCGGCCCACATCGTCAGCCCGGAATAGTTGACGTACTGATAAATCCGCCGGGGCGACAGCGCGCCGCGCGCCAGCCAAGGCCCGAAACGGTCGGCCCGCGCGGCGGCCTCACCCGCGCCGCCGCGCAACGCCTCCAGGGAGGTTCGCCGTCCTTGCACGAAATCCTCCAGCCGCGCGATCGCCACGGTCGCTCCGCCCTTGAAGCCGGTCTGGTGGCCAGGATCGGACACGGCGGACAAGCCCAGCGCCTGAACCAGAGTCGCCAGGGTGGGGGTACTCAGGCCGTCGGGATACTCCGGCAGCTTTTGCAAGGGCGGCAACGGCGCGCGCGGCTCACCGCTCGCTGTCACCGCTTCCTGAAACTGCGCGAAGGATTCGGGTAGATTGGCGGCGGGAAAGGACAAGTCATCGGGATGGACAAGCGTGCTGACCCGGAAGCCGCGCAGCGATACCCCCAGCGGTTCCAATGCCGCGGCCAGCCGCCGCTCGACTTTCACTGGCTCGCCCAACACGTCGCGCTCGGCGAATACTTCCCGGACACCCAGGGTTTGCGCCAAAGCGGGAATCACTTTTTCTGGTTGGCCCACCACCACATGCAAACCGCTGCCGCGCGCTTCCAGCCCCGCCCGTAAATCCTCCAGGCATTCGACCAGAAACCGCGCCCGCAGCGGGCCGGTCAGCGGAAACCCCGAGGGTTGGATGTCGAATTGCGCCGGATCGAGGCAGTAAACCGGCACCAACACCTGCACGGTATCCGCCAGCAACGCCAGCACTTCATGATCGTGCAAGCGTAGATCGTTGCGAAACCATAGGATCGTACGTCGTTCAGTCATCGTTCGCTTCCTCGGGTGGCCGTGTCGCGCGCCATTGTTTTTGTCGTATTTTATCGCGCAAATTCGATGCCCGGCCCGCTCGTCGCCGGCCGGACCAAGGACCGGTTCAATCTTTGCCGACATTAATGAAATACTGTAGCGCACTTCATCAGGAGAAAGCCGCCTCATGCCGCTCTTCGAACCCAAACCGGCCCAGCTCACGCTCCCCGACGGTACCCGGCTCGCCTACCATCGCAGTCCCGGCGCCGCGCCGGGCGTGGTTTTTCTGGGCGGTTTCACCTCGGACATGACCGGTCTCAAGGCCACCGCGCTGGAACGTTGGTGTCGGGGGCGCGGCCAAGCGTTCATCCGTTTCGACTACTCCGGTCACGGCGGGTCCAGCGGCCGCTTCGCGGACGGCACTATCGGCCGCTGGGCGCAAGAAGTGCTCGACATTCTGGATCGACTGACCGAGGGGCCGCAAATCCTGGTCGGTTCGTCGATGGGAGCTTGGCTGATGCTGCTGACGGCGCTGGCGCGGCCGGAGCGGATCGCCGCCCTGCTCGGCCTGGCGTGCGCCGCCGACTTCACCGAGTATTTGCTTTGGGAGCGGCTGGATGAACATTTGCGAGAACGCTTGCGACGGGAACGGGTCATCCGCCTGCCGTCACCCTACGGCGAACCTTACACCATCACCCTGAACTTGATCGAAGAAGCGGAGCAACACCGTGTGCTCGACAAATCGACGCTGCCGATCACCTGCCCGGCGCGGCTGATTCACGGCATGAAAGATGCCGATGTGCCGTGGCGGATCAGCGCGCAAGTCGCCGAGCGGTTGAGCGGTTCGGACGTGCGCGTGCTGTTGTTGAAGGACGGCGAGCACACGCTGTCGCGAGATCAAGATTTGGCGGTGCTCGTTCAAACGCTGGGCGATCTGCTGGCCGTCATCCGAGAAAACCGAAGCGAAAAATCATTCTGACCTAGCCGAAAAAAAGTTCGGACGAACCGTGATCGAGCTCCTCGACAAATAACGCTGCATAAAGCGATTGCTGGCTACTTTTGAGGCCCCCATGATCTGTAAACGGTAAAATTCATGCTGCATTGAAGCATTAAAAAACCTCATGAAATAAGCGATTTACCCTGCAAGCATCACATAATATAGACAACCGTTTGAGCATTGAGTGTGACAATTTGCCCTATTTATTGTCCGAGAATAATCCTTTATAATGGCTTCGCCTCCAATAAAAAACGGTCGAAATCGCCGTTAATGCTTGTAGAACAGGAGAGAGCTCTAACATGAAAAACGCCTATCACACGCTATCGCTGCACCGGCTAGAACGGGGAATCCGTTACGCGCGTCCCAAGCAACAGCTCCCCCGACGCATCACCGCCGACGATCCCGCGCTGTCGGTGATGACCGACCTCTGCCAAATCACCGCCGTGACCACCGATCTGTCAACCCCGCTCAGCAAGGCGGTGGAATTGATGATCAAGCGCCGCGTCCGCATCCTGTTGGTGTGCGACGCCGAGGACAACCTGCTCGGCGTGGTCACCAGCCGCGACATCGACAGCGAACGCGCCAGCCGGATCATCGCCAAATCCGGTTGCGCCCGCGAGGATTTGCTGGTTTCCGACGTGATGACCCTCCGGCCGAAGCTGGAAGTGTTGATGATGGAGGATGTGCTGGGTTCGCGGGTGGGCGACATCATCGCGACCTTGCGTCAGGTCAACCGCCAACATGCCTTGGTGCTGGACATCGACCCTGAAACCGACATTCCGGCGATTCGCGGGATTTTCTCGCTGGCGGAAATTGGCTTGCGAATGGGCTTGAGCATCAATCCGGCGCGCCAGCCGACGACTTACGCCGAATTGGAAAAAGCCGGCGCGGCTCTGTAATGCGGCTCTGTAATAATTAATGCTGAGCGGATGCTCAGTTTCGGCATCTTGAATTCTCATCACTTTTAAGCTGTTCGATTTTTTCGATAAGGGTGTCCTAGCGGCCGCCCTTATTTTTTTGGCTTGTTTATTTGAGCGCACGCCCTGCCCGCTCAAATATTAAACCTTGAACTCCCGTACTAACTTCTGCAATTGCCGCACCTCTTCTAAAGAAACACCCGGCCCATACCGCAACACCGCATAAAGACCGCCGATCACTCGCGCCGAATCCGCCAGCTTCGGCCGACTGACAGCCACTCGCTCGGCAAACGCCAAAGGCCCTTCATGCGCGTCGCGCGCCAGCCCGCGCCGGGCCAGCCGGGCGCAGAACCGCTGCCAAGCGCGCACCACTGGATCGCGAGAGCTTTGCCGTCGCCAGCGCCATCCGGCAACCAACAGGCTAAATCCGCCCAGCGCCACCGTCATCGCCACCGTCATATCCGCCCAATCCACCGGACCGAACCCCAGCCCCGACAGAAATTCCTTTTGCCGGTCCGGCCCATAGGCCAGCACCCACTCATTCCAGGAATTGTTCAGGGAATCCCAGCCCATCGCCAATTGCCGCAACCACTCGCTGTCGCCGCCGCGCCGGATCAGGAACGGCAGGTTCTCGGCATCGGCCACGGCGGCATAGAGTCCTTGCTGTACCCGATTTGGGGCCACCGCGCCCGTAGGGTCCACCCGCACCCAGCCCTGCCCTTCCAGCCAAATCTCGGCCCAGGCATGTGCGTCAGACTGGCGGACAATCAGATAATCGCCGAAAGTATTGCGTTCCCCACCCTGATAGCCGGTCACCACCCGCGCCGGCACCCCAGCCGCCCGCATCAGGAACACGAACGCGCTGGCGTAATGCTCGCAAAAGCCCTGGCGGGTGCGAAATAGAAATTCATCCACGCTATCGCTGCCCAACAAGGGCGGCGTCAAGGTGTAATAAAACGCCTGCTCCCGAAACAGCGTCAGTCCCGCGTTCACCAGCGCTTCGGGACGCGCATCGCGCGCCCGCCATTCCGCCACCAGCTCGCGGGCGCGTCGATTGCCCCATGAGGGCAAGCGCAAAGCACGAGCCCGTTCCGACGCTTCCAGATCGCCGGTCCGATACTTGAGATAGGACCGCATCGAATAGCGGTAAACCTCGTTGACCGGCTGCTGGCGCAGCAATTGGAACGAGGGCGTCATGCCGGCTTGCGGCGGCAGGCTGGCCGGAAGATCGAGCGCGAACAGCCAAATCCGATTGCTCGGCTCCAAAATCACCGAGTACTCCAGCGCCGCGCCTTCAGGCGTAAACGGCATGGGAACATTTCTGGGCGACCCTTCACCCGAGGCCCAACGGCGACCGTCGAAATTCCACAGCACCGGCCCGCGCCAGTAAAGTTCGCGCGGCGGTGGAATGGGGCCGGTGAAGCGCGCTCGAAACGCCACCGCGTCGGATTTGATCAGCTCGCTGACCGTACCGGGCATCATCTCATCGGACAACCCGGTGCGACCCTTGTAAGCATCCTTCGGCAACCCCCACAACGGTCCGGGAATACGCGGGAATAAAATGAACAGAATCAACATCACCGGGACGGCTTGCAGCGCCATCTTGCCGGCCAGCCGCAGCGGAGCCAGCGCTCCAAGCCCCGCGTGCTGGCGGTGGATCATGACCTGCGCCGCCAACATCGCCAAAACGACCGCGAACAGGTAAGCGACCATCGGAATTTCCTGGCTGTAGAGCAGGTTGCTCATCACCAGCAGATAGCCGAGAAACACCAGCACCACTCCATCCCGCAAGCCGCGCGTCTCTAGCAGCTTGCAGGCGGACATCGCCACCAGCAAGGCCACTCCCGCGTCGCGGCCAAACAGGGTCCGAAAATCGATCAGCACGCCGGCGCCAGCCAGCACGGCCACCACCAGCAACAGCCAGCGTGACGGCAGCGGTCGATTGCGCAGCGCCAGAAATCCGCGCCAGACTGCGATGGTAAAAAACAGCACCGTGAGCCAGACCGGCATTTCGCGCGCGTGCGGCGCGACCGCCAGCCCCAGCGCGACCAGCAGCCAAATCAATGCGGGCAGCGTCAGCGGTTCAGCCGGCGGTGCGGCGGGTTTTTCCCGCCATTGTCGGTTTCCTGGCTTCCATAGCTTCATCGGCACGAGGGAAATCTTCGCGATAGGTGAACAAGGCCAGCGCTTCCAGACAGCGGCGGCGCTGAGGATCGCCGCGCGCCGGCGGAACGTTCGAACCCGGCAGCCGCAAACCGTATTCGTGGCCGTCGTTTTCGGCTTTCAATACCCATTGACAGAGCTGTTCGAGACGCGGTTCCACGTTCTCGATGCCCAACAACCGCCAATCGAGCCACAATTCCGGCCGCGCCTGATCGATGAAACGTTTGACCAGCAACTGATCGGTGCGGGTCGCCGCCTTCCAGGCGATCCGGCGCGGCGAATCGCCCGGTGCGTAGTGCCGAAAGCCGGCGTAATCCTCGCTGCCCGCGCCCAGTTCGTGCGATCCGCTACCCGAGGTGCCCGACAGCACCGCCGGCAACGGTCGCCGGCCGCGAGGCCGGGGATAAACCAAGGCGGCGACATCGAATTCCACCCAACTCCAAGATTGAAACAAGCCGAGCGGAAAACGGGTCATGACCCGCACATGGCCCGGCCGCAACCAGCCGCGCCGCTCGGCGGGAATGGCGAGAACGGCTGCTGTCGAACCTTGGGCCGGAACATCCACATACAGCGGTTCCCGATCCCGCCATTGCAGCGCGATGCCGTGGCGCGGCGTCCGGCGCGGATTTTCCAGCCGGAAACCGAAGCGGGCATCCTGGCCGGCGAATACCGGCTCGGCGCCGTTGCCCTGAATGACCAGGCCCAACAGATTGTCGTGCGCCTGCCACATGGTGTTTAAGGCCACCGCCGTCAGCAGGAACGTAAAGGCGAAGCCCATGCTGTTGCTGTAATTGATCGACCACAGAAACAGCAAAAACAGCAGCAAGGCAAAAGCATACCCCTGGCGGGTCGGCAGAATGTAGATGCGGCGACGATCCAGCCGGATCGGTTCGTGAGCGGGTCGTTGGTGGCGGGTCACCCAAACCTCGAAACGCCGTCGCCAGCCCTTCAACATCGCGCGGCGCTCAGGCCGGCAATGCCACGGAGGCCAGCAGATGCCCGACCAGATCGCTCGCCGATTGCTCCAGGCTGTCTTCGCCAGGATGCAAGCGATGGCTGACCGCCGCCGCCAATACCGCCTGCACGTCTTCCGGCAAGACATGGCCGCGTCGGTGCAGCAACGCCCAGGCCCGCGCCGCCCGCAGTAATCCCAAGCCGGCGCGAGGCGACAAGCCGCCCCGGAAGCGGTTGGATTGGCGGGAAAACGCCAGCAGCGCCTGCACGTAATCGAGCAGCGGCGGGGCGACGTGCACGCCGCTCACTTGCAGCTGCGCCGCGTGCAACTGTGCGGGCGTCATCGCGACTGGCAACCGCGCCAGCAGATCGCGCCGGTCCTCACCCTCCAGCAAGATCCGTTCGGCCTGAGGGTCGGGATAGCCCAGTTCGATCCGCATCAAAAATCGGTCCAACTGCGACTCCGGCAACGGAAAGGTGCCGATCTGGTAGGACGGATTCTGGGTGGCGATCACGAAAAATGGCTCCGGCAACGGCCGGGTCTCGCCTTCGATGGTGACCTGCCCCTCCTCCATCGCCTCCAGCAACGCGCTCTGGGTTTTGGGCGTGGCGCGGTTGATTTCATCGGCCAAAATCAATTGGGCGAAAATCGGGCCGGGGTGAAAGACAAAGGCTTCGCGCTGGCGCTCGTAGACCGCCGCGCCGAGGATGTCCGCCGGCAGCAGGTCGCTGGTGAACTGGATGCGCTGGTAGTGCAAGCCCAGACTGTGCGCCAAGGCGTGCGCCAGGGTGGTTTTGCCCATGCCCGGCAGATCCTCGATCAGCAGATGGCCGCGCGCCAACAGGCAGGCCACGGCCAAGCGGATGGCGTGCTCCTTGCCCAGAATGATGGACCCGACCTGACGGACCGTCAGTTCCAGCCGATCTTCAAACGCCGCGGCCACATCAATCCTGCCGGCGCAAAGCGGACTTGAAGCGCTTGAAATTCTCCACGTAGCGGCCGGCGGTTTGCCGCAAGCGCTCGATTTCTCCCTCCGATAAGGCGCGGACGATCTTGCCGGGCGAACCCATCACCAGCGAACCGTCGGGGATGACCTTGCCCTCCGGGATCAGGCTGTTGGCGCCGATCAGGCAATTCTTGCCGATCACCGCCCGATTCATGATCAGGCTCTTGATTCCGATGAGGCTGTTATCGCCGACGATGCAGCCGTGCAGCATGGCCAAATGGCCGACGGTCACATCCCGGCCGAGGGTGAGCAGGATGCCGGGGTCGGTATGCAGGACCGAACCGTCCTGAACGTTGGTGTTTTCGCCGATGGTGATGATGTCGTTGTCGCCACGCACCACGACATTGAACCAGATGCTGGCGTTCTGCTTGAGCACCACCGAACCGATGACGGTGGCGTTGTCGGCGATGAACCAGTCCTCGCCGTGAAACTCGACCTTGCGGTCGCCGAGGGAATAAATCACCGCATCCTCCTGCCAGGGTATTTCTCGTGAAAGCGCCAGTATAAACGAGATCGAATACCGGGAGGAGCAGATGAAGGAAAAAGTCGGAGAGTAAAAAACTGGCGGAGTGTCAATCCACCGTGCTTCGCGACCGGATTGGCAACCCGGCAGGCGCGCCAAGCACGGCGGAATCCAAGATTACTTGGTCTTAGACTCTAAAGTCGCAACCGGGGTATCGTCATAAACGCCCGCGCCGACGGCATAGCTGCCGGCAGGCAGCACGTAGCTGACTTTCCGGTGGTTACCTTCCGCGCCGGGCTTGGTCCACTGATATTCCACCCAGCCCCCATTGGCGCCCTTGGCGGCGGCGGCGCACAGCGCCGGGCCGAGATTCTCGCCCGCCTTGCCCTTGAGGTCAGCCAATTTGGTGCCCTTGACCTTATCGTTGGGATGAGCGGTCATGACGCCGGTCTTGCAATCCATCACGAAGACATAGGAGTCTTTCCAGGCCCATTTGCCCTTGGGATCGTTATAGGCGGCCAGCGCGGCATCTCCACCCGCCTTGACGTCGGCGGCGGCGGCTTTGACCTTGGCGACCACTTCATCGGCTGTCGCGGCGTCAGCCGCCCACGCGCCGGCGGAAAGACCCAGGGTGCAGAACGCGGCCACGCCTAGCACTAATTTTTTATTCATCTCCAAAATCTCCTTGGTTTAGTTGCTCAGGTAGTGATTACACCACCACGGGGGGTGGCGTGTATTAACCTTAGATGCTGAAACAGTGGGACACAAGATAAAGCGCAACATTTTGTGGTTAATTGGCGCAACACGTACCGAACCTGAGCACACTGCCGCTTGGATCGGATGTATTCGCCAGCTTGGCCCTCATTCGGTGGCGGGCTGTAGCGACCATCGCACCGCCAGATTTCGACCTTCGGCCTTGGCCCGATAAACGGCGCTGTCGGCCTGTTCGATCATCTGCTTCAGCGAGTTTCCCAGGTCAGTGGTGAAGCCGATGCTGACAGTCAGCGGCACGGGTTGACCGCCGGCGGACAGTCCGATTTTCGCCACGGCGGCGCACAAGCGCTCAAAGACTCGCTCGGCATCGGCTTCGGCTTGCAGCACGGTCAGACAAACGAATTCCTCGCCGCCGTAGCGGCCGATGATGTCGGACGCGCGCAAGGTTTTGTTCAGCGTGGCGGCGATGGCCTTTAGCGCCTCATCGCCGACCAAATGACCGAAGCGATCGTTGATCCGCTTGAAATAGTCGGCGTCCACCATGCCGAGCCCGAGCAGAAAATGGCCGCGCTGGGCGTTGGCGTAGAGTTTTTCACCCAATTCCAGCAGCTGGCGCCGGTTGAGAAGTCCGGTCAGGAAATCGCAGGTGGCCGCCTCGCGCAATTGCCGCACGTAATCCATCATGTCGGTGTTCTGATTGACCCGGCACAGCAGCTCCTCCACCTGAAACGGCTTGGCGATGAAATCGTTGGCGCCGGTCTTGAGCAGCAGCGCCGACAGGCCCGGCTTGGACGCATCCGACATACCGATCACCGCCAGATCCTCGCGGCGGTACTGGCGGCGGATGTGCTCGATCAATTCCAATCCGCCCATCTCCGGCATGTTGACATCGGTGATGACCAAGCTGGTATCGGGATGCTCCGCCAGCAGCCCGAGCGCCTCGTGACCGTTGCCGGCGGTGAGAATCCGGTAACGGTAGCTTTCCAGCAAGCCCTGCAAATAACCTCGAAAGCCGCGGGAATCGTCAACCACGATCACCTTGACTTGGCGATTTCGCCACAAACGCCCGATCGTGCGGGCGACCTGTTCGATATCGCTGAGGTTGCGCTTGATGAAATAATCCAGGACTTGCTTGGTGAGCATGGTTTCCCGCAGCGCGGGGTCCACGAAGCCGGTGAGTACAATCGCGGGAATTCCGTGGCTTTGCACCAGATCGACGGCCCCGCCGTTGGGGGCATCAGGCAGGTTAAGGTCCAGCACGGCGCAGAAAAACCGCTCGGGACACCAAGCGAGTTGCGCTGCGGTCTCGGCCAGAGACCCGACGCCCACCACCGTCAGTCCGTACCAGTCGTTGAGATAGGACGCCAGCAGCCCTCGCAAGGCTCGACTGTCTTCCACCACGAGCACCGTACCGGTCTCTTTGCTGTCGCTTCCGTGATCGCTTGGCATGAAATCGCATCCCCGCCAATTATTCGCAGCGTGACCCTCCGAAAAATCAGGCCGCAGGTATGTCCGAAATAGTTTATAGGGTTAGCATCATTATTTGAATTTTCATCAGGAATTTGATGCATTGACTGGACGGCAGCCTTCGACCAAAACCTCAATTCCAATCGCCCCACAGGGTTTGTACCACCGCCAGGGCAGCGACACCGGCGGTTTCGGTCCGGAGGATGCGCGGCCCGAGCCGGATGCCGGTAAACCCCCCCGTGCGGGCCCGCGCGATTTCCGCCGGGCTGAGACCCCCTTCCGGACCGATCAACAGGGTGACCGCACGGTCCGGCGCTGGCAGTTCGCGTAAACCTTGACGCGCCGTCGGATCGAGCAGCACGCGCAAATCCCGTTGCGCGGGCCGGGCCAGCCAATCCGCCAGCGCCAGCGGCTCCCGCAACTCCGGCAAGCGGCTGCGGCCGCACTGTTCGCAGGCGCTGATAATGATGCCGCGCCAATGCTGGACTTTCCGCGCCAAACGTTCGCCGGCCAGCTCCACGCCGGCGCGTTCGGTAAAAAGCGGCTGAACGGCGGTCACGCCGAGTTCGACCGCCTTTTGCAAAGTGTAATCCATCTTCTCGCCGCGCGAGATCCCTTGGGCCAATACGATCCGCAACAGCGGCTCCACTTCACGGGGCAGCGCCTCCGTCACGCGCGCGCGGGCATTGCGTTTGCCGACTTCCACCAGGGTCGCCGCGAACGTTCCGCCCTGACCGTCGAACAGGATCAGCGCCGCATCGGGTTTCAAGCGCAGTACCCGCACGACATGGCCGAAAGCGGTATCGTCCAATGGCACGGTCTCACCGACCACCAGCGGTAGCGACAGATAGATTCGGGGAAGGCGGTTCAAGTCTCGCCGCGGCATGTGGAAGCCACTCCTGAAGCCGTATCAAACCACCAAGGGCTCCGGTTCCAGCATGACGCCGAATTCGGTCAAAACCGATTCTTGAATCGCCCGCGCCAGCCGCAGCACGTCTTGCGCTCGCGCGCCACCACGATTGACCAGCACCAGCGCCTGCTGGTCGTGGACGCCGACCGGACCGAACCGCTTACCCTTCCAACCACAGCGCTCGATCAGCCAACCCGCCGCCAGTTTGACCGTACCATCCGGCTGCGGGTAGTGCGGCAGGTCGGAGCAGCGGGCGACAAGACGGGCAAAGGCGGCGGCGTCCACCACCGGATTCTTGAAAAAACTGCCGGCGTTGCCCAGATGAGCGGGGTCCGGCAACTTGCGCGAGCGAATGGCGATGACCGCATCGGCGACCTGCCGGGCCGTCGGAGCGGTTATTTTGCAGGCCTCCAGTTCGCGCGCCACACCGGCATAGCCGGTGATCGGCCGCCAGCGTTTGGGCAAGCGAAAGGTCACGGCGATAATCAGAAACCGATCCGTCGCTTCCTGTTTGAAGGTACTGTCCCGATAGCCAAACCGGCAGGCGGCCCGCTCGAACACCACACCTTGACCCGTCGCCAGATCCACCGCTTCCAGGGATTGAAAGCGTTCGGCCATTTCCAGACCATAAGCGCCGATGTTTTGAATCGGCGCCGCGCCGACCGTGCCGGGGATCAGCGCCAGATTTTCCAGACCCGGCCAACCCTGCCCCAGCGTCCAAGTGACGAATTCATGCCAATTCTCGCCCGCGCCCGCCCGCACGATCCAAGCATCCGCGTCTTCAGCGACCAGCGCCCGCCCCGGAATCCGTACATGGAGCACCAGCCCATCGAAATCGCCGGTCAGGATCACGTTGCTGCCGCCCCCCAACACGAAGCGCTGTAAATAGCGCCATTCCGGGGTGGCCATCAGCGCGGCGAGCTGGTCCAGGGTTTCGATGGCCGCAAACCAAGCGGCGCGAGCCGGCAGACCGAAGCTGTTCAGTTGATGCAGCGGCACGTCGCGCTGGAGCAGCTCGGCAACCACTATCCGCCCCCTCAGCGCAAGGCATGTCCCAGATCGTCGATGAATTGATCGACCGCTTCGGCAGTGGTGTTCCAAGAGCACATCAAGCGGACGCCACCGACCCCGATGAAGGTGTAGAACTGCCAGCCTTTGGCCCGCAACGCCGCGATGGCCGCCGGCGGCAATTGCAGAAACACGGAATTCGCCTGGCGGGGAAACATCAAGCGCAGGCCGGCGATCGCGCGCAGCCGTTCGGCCAGATAGGCGGCCATCTGATTGGCTTGGCGGGCGTTGCGCAGCCAAGCGCCCGTTTCCAACAGCCCCAGCCAGGGCGCGGCGATGAAGCGCATCTTGGAAGCCAATTGTCCGGCCTGCTTGCACCGGTAGGCGAAATCGGTCGCCAGTTCCCGATCGAAGAACACAATGGCCTCACCGACCGCCATACCGTTCTTGGTTCCGCCCAGACACAACACGTCCACCCCGGCTTGCCACGTCGCTTGCGCCGGGGTCTTTTCCAGCGACACCAAGGCATTGGCGAACCGCGCGCCGTCCATGTGCACCTTCAACTGGTAGCGGTCGGCCAAATCGCGCAAGGCGTGCAGTTCGTCCAGCGTGTAGAGGGTTCCCAACTCGGTCGCCTGCGTGAGACTGATCACCTTGGGTTTGGGGTAGTGAATATCCGAGCGCCGGGTGATCAGCCGCCCGACATCGACCGGATCGAGCTTGCCGTCTTCGCCTTGCGCCAACAGCAGCTTGGAGCCGTTGGAGGCGAATTCCGGCCCGCCGCATTCGTCGGTTTCGATGTGGGCGGTTTCGTGGCAGATCACGCTGTGATAGGACTGGCACAGCGCCGACAGCGATAGCGAATTAGCCGCCGTACCGTTGAAGACGAAAAATACCTCACAGTCGGTTTCGAACAGCTCGCGAAACCGGTCCGCGGCGCGCTGCGTCCAGCCGTCGTTACCGTAAGCGGGCGCGTCGCCCTGGTTGGCCGCCAGCCAATAGTCCAGGGCTTCAGGACACATTCCCGAGTAGTTGTCGCTGGCAAACTGGCGCACTGGCGGATTCATGAGGGCTCTCAGAGTGGCGGGGCTGAAAAAATAGCGCAATGCTGGAAAGGGCCACAAGCGCGGACGGGCCGCGCCCATAAAAAAACCCGCCACGAGGGCGGGCTGTGAAACGCTCGTGCTCAGGCGACGGGCAGGCTAGCCCGCAATTTCTTCATGGCGTTATGCTCTAATTGCCGGATCCGTTCGGCGGACACCTTATATTCAGCGGCCAACTCATGCAAGGTCGGCTTGACGTCGTCCAGCCAGCGACGCTGCACGATGTCGCGGCTGCGCGGGTCCAAACGGTCCAGCGCTTCGCTCAACTGGAGGGTGGTCTGATCCTC
Organism: Candidatus Competibacteraceae bacterium; assembly: GCA_016713505.1. NCBI lineage: Bacteria > Pseudomonadati > Pseudomonadota > Gammaproteobacteria > Candidatus Competibacteraceae > Candidatus Competibacteraceae bacterium. The sequence continues at coordinate 1,966,394 of JADJPA010000001.1, forward strand.
CCAGTCATACCGCTCCAACATATCGGCCGGATCGGCGTGCTCGTCCCGTAAATAAGCCGACGGCGTATGCGGTTCATGTTCGGCGTCGGCGTCGGCTTCTGGAACCGGATCGAACGACACATCGTAACCGCTCAACCGCGATTCCATCTCCATGACCGACTCGGCGCTCACGCCCAATTCGCGGGCCACCGTCTCGACTTCCTCGCCGTTCAGCCAGCCCAGGCGCTTCTTGGCGCCGCGCAGTTTGAAGAACAGCTTGCGTTGCGACTTGGTGGTGGCGACCTTGACGATCCGCCAGTTGCGGAGGATGAACTCGTGAATCTCCGCCCGAATCCAATGCACCGCAAAGGACACCAGCCGCACCTCGTGCTCCGGATCAAACCGTTTGACCGCCTTCATCAGGCCGACGTTCCCTTCCTGCACCAAATCGCCCAACGGCAGGCCGTAACCGATGTAACCGCGCGCGACGTGCACCACGAAGCGCAAATGAGCCACGATCAGCCGCTGCGCCGCCGCCAAATCATCGTTCAACCGCAAACGCCGGGCGAGAGCCTGTTCTTCCTCGGCGCTCAACACCGGCACTTGGTTGACGGCCTGGATGTAACTTTCCAGACTGTCGACCGGAGCCGGCAAATGCTGCAAGTGGGGAACCAGCGCGGTGGCCATCGTCATCGTCTTTCATTCCTCCCTAACCCTCAAACATTACAGTATTCATTTTAGCACTCTCAGACTAAGAGTGCCAAACCAGCGAAAAGTTTCCTCACCTTTCACTCAACTATTATCAGCCGCCTCATCCAACAGAGCGGTCACGAATTCGCCGGCATCGAACTCGCGCAAATCCTCGATACCCTCGCCGACCCCGATAAAGCGGATCGGCAGGCCCAACCGGCGGGCGATGGCGAACACGATGCCGCCCTTGGCGGTGCCGTCGAGCTTGGTCAAAATCAAGCCGGTCACGCCGACCGCGTCGTGAAACTGCACGGCTTGATTGAGCGCGTTCTGGCCGGTGCTGGCGTCCACCACCAACAGCACCTCGTGCGGGGCTCCGGCATCGACCTTGCCGGTGACCCGCTTGATCTTCTTGAGCTCTTCCATCAGGTTCGACTGAGTGTGCAAGCGACCGGCGGTATCGGCGATCACCACATCCACCTGACGGGCCTTGGCCGCTTGAACCGCGTCGTAAATCACCGAGGCGGAATCGGCCCCGCCGTGCTGGGCGATCACCGCGATCCGGTTGCGCTCGCCCCAGACCTGCAACTGTTCGACAGCGGCGGCGCGGAAGGTGTCGCCGGCCGCCAGCAACACCGAAAGCCCGTCGCTTTGCAGCTTCTTCGCCAGCTTGCCGATGGTGGTGGTCTTGCCGACCCCGTTGACGCCGACCGTGAGGATGACGTAAGGCCGGGATTCGCTGGGCTGCCACGGCTGTTGACAAGGGATCAAAATAGCCAACAATTCATCGCGCAAGGCTTGAATCAGCGCCGGGATGTCGTTCAACTGCCGACGCGAGACCCGCTCGGTCAGCCGCTTTATCAGTTGCTCGGTCACCTCGACCCCGACATCCGCCAACAACAAGCGGCTTTCCAGTTCTTCCAGCGTCTCGTCGTCCAGTTTCCGGCCGGCGAACAGACCGGCCAAGCCGCCGACCAGGCCCTTCCGGGTACGGCGCAAGCGGTCGCGCAGCTTGGCGAAGGGTTTGCCGTCACCGGATTCGGCCGCTCCCTCCGGCGGGCGCTCCTTGCGAAACGGTAGATGAATCGGCCGATTCAATACGTCAAACAGGCTGGATTTCTTGCGCTCCGGCGCGGCGGGTCCGGGCGGCAACCGGCCGGAATTGCTTTTGGATTCAGGCATGATGCTTCAAAGTTACCGTTATGCTGATTTGGGAACGGAACTTATCGTACCATTTTAGTCTGTTTTACGCAGGCTCCCATTTAACGTTCGAGACCATGTTGAATACTCTCAATCCACTGCTGCTCCTTTGCCTTTTGAGCGTTCCCACGGCCTTTGCGGCCACGCCCGTTCACGAATTTACCCTCGGCAACGGCTTGAAAGTGCTGGTGCGCGAGGACCACCGCGCCCCGGTCGTGGTTTCGCAGGTCTGGTATAAGGTCGGCTCCAGCTACGAGCCGAGCGGCCTGACCGGCATTTCGCACCTGCTGGAACATTTGATGTTCAAAGGTACTCCGAACGTGCCGGGCGGGGAGTTCTCCCGGCTGATCGCCGCCAACGGCGGCGATGAAAACGCCTTCACCAGCCGCGACTACACGGCATACTTTCAAACGCTGGAAAAAGAGCGGCTGGAGCTCAGCTTCCGGCTGGAAGCCGATCGGATGCGCAATCTGCTGCTGAAACCGGAAGATGTCGGCAAGGAAGCTCAGGTCGTCGCCGAGGAGCGCCGGTTGCGCACTGACGATCAGCCCGATGCCCTGACTCAGGAACAATTCATGGCCGCCGCCTACGTCACCAGCCCCTACCGCCATCCGATCATCGGCTGGATGCAGGACATTCAAGCCATCAGCCCGGACGATCTGCGCCGCTGGTACCAGCAGTGGTACGCCCCCAATAACGCTACCCTGGTGGTCGTCGGCGATGTCGACCCCGCCAAGGTCCACGAATTGGCCGAAAAGCATTTCGGCCCGCTGAGTCCGAGCACTCTCACCCCACCCAGACCCGTGGTGGAAATCCTCCAGCAAGGCGAACGGCGGATCGCGGTCAAAACCCCAGCGGAAGTCCCCTACGTGACGCTGGGCTATAAGGTGCCGACCTTGAAGACCGCCGCCGCGGATTGGGAACCCTATGCGCTGGCGGTGTTAGATGGCATCCTCGACGGCGGGACCAGCGCTCGGCTCAGCCGCAATCTGATTCGCGGCGGCCAGATCGCCGCTTCCGCCGACACCAGCTACAGTCCGACGTCACGGTTGGAAGAATTGTTCGTGCTGGCGGGCAATCCCGCGCCGGGCCACACCAGCGCCGAACTGGAAAACGCTTTGCGCGCCGAAGTCAAGCGGCTGCGCGAGGAGCTGGTGAGCGCCGACGAACTGGCGCGCGTGGTGGCGCAGGTGGTCGCCGCCGATGTCTACCGGCAAGATTCCATGTTCTATCAAGGCATGCGCATGGGAGTCCTGGAAACGGTTGGCTTAGGCTGGAACAAGCTCGACGATTACGTGCGACGGGTTCAGGCGGTCACGCCGGAACAAGTGCGCGAGGTCGCCCGCAACTACCTCACCGACGACCGCTTGACCGTGGCGACCTTGGAGCCGCTGCCGCTGGATGACCGCCGTCCGAACCCGCCTCCCGCCGCGCTGGACCATGTGCTTCGCTAACTACCCCTCACCTTCGACCTTTCTCCCGCGGAGAAAGGCGGATTAAGGATTCGCCCGATGTTGTCCTCCGTAAAACACGCTCTGACCAGTCTTCTGGCCACCGCTCTGTTACTGACCGCCGGTCTCGCCGCCGCCGTACCCGCCATCCAAAACTGGCGCACGGCCAACGGCGTATCGGTCTACTTCATCCCCGCGCGCGAACTCCCCATGGTGGACGCGCAAATTCTGTTCAACGCCGGCTCGATCCGCGACGGCGCGCAGCCGGGCTTGGCGAAACTGACCAACGCCTTGCTGGAAGAAGGCGCCGGCGATTGGTCGGCCGATGTCATCGCCGACCGGCTGGACCAAGTCGGCGCCCAAGTGAGCTTCAGTTCGCGGCGTGATTCGGCGTCGGTGTCGCTGCGCAGCTTGATCGAACCACGTTATTTGCAACCCGCCGTCGAAACCGTGGCTCGACTGTTAAAGGAGCCGCGCTTCGCGCCGGACGCCGTGGAGCGGGTCCGCCAGCAACTGCTGATCGCACTGCGGGAACGCGCCCAATCGCCCGGCGCCATCGCACAAGATGCCTTCTTCAAAACCTTATACGGCGCTCACCCCTATGCTTCGCCGCCCGAAGGCCAGCCGGCCAGCCTCAACGCCATCACCCGCGCCGACATCGAAAACTTTCACCGCCGTTATTACACCGCCGCCAACGCTGTCGTCGCCATCGTCGGCGATCTGGACCGTTCCGCCGCCGAGCAACTGGCGAGCCGTTTGGTCGACGGGTTGGCAAAAGGCGAACCCGTACCGCCACCACCACCGGTCTCGGCTGTCACGGCCAGCCAAACCATCCGCATCCCTCACCCCTCCAGTCAAAGCCATATCCTGATCGGCCAGCTCGGAGTCAAGCGCGGCGATCCGGATTACTACGCGCTGTTTCTGGGCAACCATGTCCTGGGCGGCAATGGACTGGTGTCACAGCTCTCGCAGGAAATTCGCGAAAAGCGCGGCTTGGCTTACGGGGCCTATAGTGCTTTTTCTCCCATGCAACAGGCCGGACCTTTCTTGATGAACCTGCAAACCCGCAACGATCAAGCCGATACCGCGCTTCAGGTGGCGCAAAGCACCTTGCGGGACTTTACCGACCACGGACCCAGCACGCAGGCGCTGGAAGAAGCCCGACAAAACATCACCGGCGGCTTCGCGCTCGATCTCGCCGGCAACGGCAAGCTGGTCGGTGCGTTGGGAATGATCGCTTTCCATGGCCTGCCGCTGGACTACCTGCAAAATTACATCGGCACCATGAACGGCATTACCCTGGAACAGGCCAAGACCGCCTGGCAGCGACAGGTGCGGCCGGACAAACTGATTACCGTCATCGTCGGCGGCGGTCAGCCCGCGCCAACCTCACCCGACACCCCGGCCAAGCCGGCCGGATCATGAGCCGAGGCGGCGAGCGCGCCCAGCAGCTGCGCGTCATCGCCGGCCGATGGCGGAGCCGGCGCTTGTCGTTTCCCGAGCTGCCCGGACTGCGACCGACGCCCGACCGGGTGCGGGAAACGCTGTTCAACTGGCTGGCGCCGGTGCTGCCCGGCGCGCGTTGTCTGGATTTGTTCGCCGGCAGCGGCGCGCTCGGCATCGAAGCCCTGTCGCGCGGCGCGGCCGAGGCGGTATTCGTCGAGCGCCATCCGGCGGCGGTCGCGGCGTTGCGCGAGAATCTGGCGCGGCTGAATGCCAGCAACGCCCGCGTCGAACAGGCCGAAGCCCTCACTTGGTTGCAACAGCCTGGGGCGCCGTTCGAAATCGTGCTGCTCGATCCGCCCTTCGGCCACGACCTGCTGGAACCGGTTGGCGCGGCGCTCGAACGAGGCGACTGGCTGGCTCCGACGGCCTGGATTTATCTGGAAGCGGAAACGGCCTTACCGCAACTGGCTCTACCGGCGAACTGGCTACCGGTCCGGGAAAAGACCGCTGGCGCGGTGGCTTACCGGCTGGCGCGGCGGGAAACTCCGGCTGCCACCGTCGCTCCGTCACGTCCCGACCGAGCCGCATTTTGAACCGTTGCTGAACGGTTGCCTTGCGGCGCGGCATTCTCGATAATCCGCGAATCTCCGACACCCGCCAGGAACCTTCATGTCCGTCGCCGCCATTTATCCGGGCACCTTCGATCCGATCACTCGGGGCCACATCGATCTGATCGAGCGCGGCGTCCGCATGTTCGATCACCTGACCGTCAGCGTCGCCGCCAACCCCAACAAACAACCGCTGTTTTCCCTGGAGGAACGGGTCAAACTGGCGCGCGAGGTGTTGTCGCACTTGCCGACGGTCGAGGTTTGCGGCTTCGACATCCTGCTGGTCAATCACGCCAAACAGATCGGCGCGGATGTCATCCTGCGCGGGCTGCGGGCCGTTTCGGATTTCGAGTTTGAATTTCAGCTCGCCAACATGAACCGTCGGCTCTATCCCGAAATCGAATCGGTCTTTCTCACGCCGGCGGAGCAATATTCCTTCATTTCCTCCAGCCTGGTGCGCGAAGTCGCCAAACTGGGCGGGAACATCGCACCGTTCGTGCATCCCAAGGTTGAGGCGGCGCTGGCGGCGAAATTCGCGCCTCGGAATAATTGACTAAAATATTCGGAAATCCAGCCGAATCGAGAGCAATCAGGGCGAATTTAAGTCTATATTAACCACCTTCACCAACGGCGGTCGTGCGCAACCAAAGAGGAGCCCGTCATGGCACTGATGATCACCGACGAATGTATCAACTGCGACGTGTGCGAACCGGAGTGTCCGAACGAAGCAATCTCGCAGGGCGAGGAAATCTACGAAATCGACCCCAGCCATTGCACCCAGTGCGTGGGGCATTTCGATACCCCGCAATGCATCGAAGTTTGCCCGGTGGACTGCATTCTTCCCGACCCCAGCCATTCCGAAACCGAGGAACAGTTGCAAGCCAAGTATGAGAAATTAACCAGCACGGCCTGACGCGCTGGGCAGCGTTTTATCGTCGGCCAGCACCGATCAGCGGCCGCTTGAAACCTCAAGCGGCGACCCCGCTCGACCACCATGGAGCAATTCCTGAGATCCGGCATGAGGCGGATCCGCGTCCGATACACCGGATTCAAGCCTGGGAGCATCGCAAATGGGCCTTCAACAACGACCGAGAATTCGGGTATTACTGGCGGGCGCGACCGGCCTGGTGGGCGGACATTGCTTGACGAAGTTGTTGGCGGATGACGGCATCGACCACATCACCGTCCTCTCGCGCCGGCCGCTGGAACAAACCCATCCGAAGCTCAGCGTTCGAGTGACCGACTTCGAGCACCTACGCGAACAGGCGGACTCGATCGTGGCCGATGCCGCGCTTTGCTGTCTGGGTACCACCCATCGGGCCAGCCGCTCCCCGGAAGCGTTCGCCAAGGTGGATCATATCTATGTCGTCGAACTGGCCAAGCTGGCGGTGACGCGGGGCGTGGCTCGCTTCGTGCTGGTGTCGTCGGTCGGAGCCGACCCCGGTTCACCGGTGTTCTACAACCGGCTCAAAGGACGCGCCGAGACCGAGGTCAGCGAGATGGCTTTCGAAGCCGTACACCTTTTGCGCCCCGCGCTGCTGTTGGGGGAGCGTTCCGAACCCCGACCGCTTGAGGACTGGAGCAAGCTGATGGCGCCTTTCTGGTCGATGTTCGCTTGGGGGCCGTTTAGCTCTTATCGGCCAGTGCCCGCGGAAACCGTCGCGGCCAAAATGGTGGAACTCGCCAAAAGCAGCTCACAAGGCGTTCAAATTCATCATTTTAAAACGTGAGCGAGGCTTCGGGATGGTGCCGCTTCGGATCGTAGTCGCGACGGCGACGTTCGGGTTGGCGCTCGCGGCCTCTGGTGGGTTCGCCAAACAACTCTACAAATATCAGGATGCGTCCGGCGCTTGGATCTTCACCGACAAACCGCCCGGCGCCGATGTCAAGGCCGAGGTACGGCCGTTGCCGGCCAGCGAACTGCCGGCCAGGATCAGCCTGCGCAATCGCGGCACTCCCGAAGCGCCGGTACTGGCGGTGGTCAACGACTACTACGGGCCGGTCGAGGTGGAAATCAGCGCCGAACGGTTGGAGAACATGCGCGCCGAACCGCCGCTGCCGGTCAGGGTGGTGGCTCCGGCCCGCGCGGAGACGACGGCCGTCACGCTCAAACCGACCGGACCCCGCTGGCGCTATTCCTATCAAGTCCGGGCCGTACTGGGCGATCCGGCCGCCACGCACCAGCCCGAACAGCCCTACGCAGCCCCGTTCGCTTCAGGGCAGCGCTTTGCCATCGGCCAGGCTTTCGATGGCGCGTTCAGCCACCGGCACACGCAAAGCCGCTATGCGGTCGATCTCTCCCTGCCGCTCGGCACCCCGGTTCGCGCCGCTCGGGCCGGCACCGTCATGGAGGCCTCCAGCGATTTCTTCGACGGCGGGACCGACCCCAAATACCAGACCCGCGCCAATGCCCTGCGCATCTTGCACGCCGACGGCACGATGGCCCTCTACGCCCACTTGCATCCCGATTCGGTGCGCGTGGCGTTGGGACAGCGGGTGGAGCGCGGCGCTTGGCTGGCGGATTCCGGCAATACCGGCTACTCCACCGGCCCGCACCTGCACTTTGTCATCCAGCGCAATACCGGCATGGAATTGATCTCCATCCCTTTCGAGTTCGCCGGCGCTGACGGGCGAGGCATCACGCCGGTCGCGGGCACCCTGCTGGCAGCGCCCTGAGGGCATTCCGACCCGCGCGGCGCGGGGGAGGCCACCCGCGCTCCAGCGCGCGCCGCTAGCCCAAATCCTCCACCACCGCGCGGTTGCGCGTCAGGAAAGCCTTGCGCAATACCTCGCGTAGCGCTGGCAGCGCCAACGGCTTGGGCAAGAATTTGTAGATCGCGCCTTCATTGATTAAATCGATCATTTCCCCGGCCGCACAGTCGCTTCCCATCGCCATCCGCAGCGTTTGCGGGTGCAATTCGCGAAAGGCCCGGAAAATCTGCTCGCCGCCGGGTCCGACTAGCCGAAGGTCCGCCAGCACGACTCCAACGTCGTGACTGGCCAGCAGATCCAGCGCGGTCTGAGCGTCGGTGGCGGCCAGCAACTGATAACCTTCCGGACGCAGTGCGTCCGCGATGGTCGCCATGTGAGCGGGGTCGGAGTCGGCGATCAGCAGAATGCGGATGTCCCCGGCCAGCGCCGACTCATCAGCCACGGTGTCGCGGTGGCGCTGGAACATCTGGGTGGCTTCATCGACCGGCAGCGGTCGGCTCAAGAAGTAACCCTGGACCTCATCGCAATTCTTGGACTTTAAAAAACGCAGTTGCGCTTCGTTCTCCACGCCCTCGGCGATCACCTTCAATCCCATGCTTTCGGCCATGGCGATGACGGCGGTGGCGATGGCGGCGTCATCCGGTTGCAAGTTGACTTCACGCACGAACGCCTTGTCGATCTTGAGCCGGTCCAAAGGCAATTGCTTGAGCCGGCTCAAGCTGGAATAGCCGGTGCCGAAATCGTCGATGGCCAGTTGCACGCCGAGATCCTTGAGGGCCTGAAGCGTACAGGTGGCGCCCTCGGGGTCCTTCATCAGCAGGCTTTCGGTAATCTCCAGCTCCAGGGATTCCGGCATCAGACCGGTTTCTTCCAGAATCCGCGCGACCAGCGCCGGAAAGCTGGGCTGGACGAATTGCAGGACCGAGATGTTCACCGCCATCCGCTGCAAGCCGGTACCTTGCTCCTGCCAGCGCTTGGCTTGCAGGCAGGCGGTGCGCAGCACCCATTCGCCGATGGAGATGATGAGACCGGTTTCCTCGGCGAGCGGAATGAAATCGACCGGCGACACCGATCCCAGCACCGGGCTGTGCCAGCGCAACAAGGCTTCGACGCCGCTGATGCGGCCGCTGGGCAAGTCCAGCTGGGGTTGATAGTGCAGGGAAAGGTCGTTCTGCTCGATGGCCTTGCGCAGTTGGTTCTCCATCGTCAGGCGTTTGAGCGCGGCATCGTTCAAGGTGGCGTCGAAGAAGCGGTAGAGGTTCCGACCTTGGCGTTTGGCCAGATACATCGCCATGTCAGCGTTTTTCAACAAGGTTTCGGAATCGTCGCCGTCCTCTGGGAAAATGGCGATACCGATGCTGGGGGTGATGAACACCTCGTGCCCGCCGAGGACCAGCGGCTGCGACAGCGCCGCCTGGATGCGCTCCGCCACGTTCGCGACATCTTCGCTGCGGCGCACCTCGGGCAGCAGGACCGTGAATTCATCGCCGCCGAGCCGCGCGATGGTTTCGTCTTGCGCCTCGACGCCTTCGCGGCGCGAGACCGTATCGCTCTGGCGCAGGCTCGCCTTCAAACGCTCCGCCGTCGCCTGGAGCAATAAATCGCCCACGCTGTGGCCGAGCGTGTCGTTGATGCGCTTGAAATTATCCAGATCCAAAAACAGCAAGGCCGCGCGCCGCCCATAGCGTTTGGCCAGGCTGAGCGCGGCGCTGAGCCGGTCCTTCAGCAGTTCGCGGTTGGGCAACCGGGTCAGGCTGTCGATGAACGCCAGCTGGCGAATGCGCTCCTCGGCCCGTTGCAGTTCGGTGATATCCTGAAGCGCGCCATGCAGCTGGACGATCCGACCCGATTCGTCACAGACCGCCTCGACCTGCTGGCGGACATAACGGAGGTCGCCATCCGCCGCATGTAGAATCCAATGGTTGATACCGGCCGATTCGCCCTGGTCTTGGATGTCGGCAAACCAGGCCCGCACCCGCGGCCGCTCTTTTTCGGGAATACGGTCGAAAATGACCTGGAGCGCTACTTCCGAGCGGGCGGGGTCCAATCCCAAGATCCGGCAGACCTCTTGCGATAGATGCAGGACCTCTTGCTCGGGACGCCAATCCCAATGGCCCAGTCGGGCGATGTGCTGGGCGGCGGCCAAGCGCCGTTCGCTCTCCCGCAAGTCGTTCATCGCCGCGCTGGCTCGAAGCAGATAGCGGACCCGATGGCCGAGCAGCGTGTAGTTGATCGGTTTGGTAATAAAATCGGTCGCGCCGGCATCGAAAGCCCGATCGATCGACTCGTGATCGTCCAGGCCGGTCATCATCAGAATCGGGACTTGCGCGCCGCCGGGGCGGCGGCGCAGTTCGGCGCTGGCGGCGAAACCGTCCATCTCAGGCATCATCACATCCATCAGCACCACCTCGGGATGATACTGTTCGAACAGCTCGATCCCGAGACGACCGTTTTCGGCCTGTTCCACCCGAAACCCCGCTTGTTCCAAGGCCACGCTCACCAACAGGCGAATCGATAAATCATCGTCGACAATCAGCACCAGGGGTTGGTCAGGCGCGCTCTTAGCTGACATGGGCTCAATACCTTGCAATGCGTTGATCTATGCTGCGGCGATCCATCGACCTGGTTTCGCACCTACTCGAAATTTTATAAAGCAAAACTCGCATCGAGCCGCGCCATCACAACGTTCAAGCGGGCAAGGGCTGAGGCGGCGGTTCGCTGGTCGGATCCTGGTGAATCAGCACATCGGCGCCTGGGAATGCCGCCTTGATCGCCGCTTCCACTTCGTCGCCCACCCGATGCGCCTCCACCAAGGGCAATTGATCGTCCAACATCAGATGCAGTTGAATGAAATAGGTCTGCCCGGAACGGCGGGTCCGCAATTCATGGACGCCGCGTACGCTGGAGTGGGCGCGAACGATCTGCTTGATGCGGGCATGAACGTCCGGCGGCAATTCGTGATCCATGAGCAATTGTATCGATTCATAGCCGATGTGTCCCGCGCTATACAAAATATAGCACGCAATCCCAATGGCAAAGATCGAATCCATACTCGGCCAACCCCACATGGCCAAGCCAATCGCTATGATGATGGCGGCATTCGTCAATAGATCGGTCGCATAGTGCAAGGCATCGGCGCTGATCGCCGTGGATTGGGTGCGACGGATCACATAGCGCTGAAAAGCCAGCAGCACCCCGGTCAGGACCAGGGCGAACACCTGGACCCCGATCCCGACCAACCCATCGTTCAGCGGCTGGGGATGCAGCAACCGGTCGATGGCGTGCAGGATCAAAAACAGCGCCGAGCCGGCGATGAACGCCGCTTGCGCCAAACCCGCCAACGGCTCGGCCTTGCCGTGACCGAAGCGGTGATCGCGGTCCGGTGGTTGCAGGGAATAATGCACCGCCAGCAAGTTAATGATTGACGCCGCGATATCCATCATCGAATCGACCAAGGACGCCAGCACGCTGACCGATTGGGTCAGCAGCGCGGCCGCCAGTTTGCCGGCGATCAAGACGGTGGCGGTCGCCACGGAAGCATAGGTCGCCCACCGCAGCAAGCGCGCGGCTCGCGCGGGGCCCACGGCCAAGTTTATTGCGTCGCTCATGAGGCTCGGTCTTCTGTGATGGGAGGCAAGCCAGTATAGTCTAGTTGGCTTCGATCGCGGCGACGGTCGAGCGATCCCACCGGCGGCGCTCGACTCGCCTCTTTTCGACTGCAACCCAAAGGCCCCGGACGCCATGCTCGAAACCTTGCGTCATATCGCCCAGGAGGTCAGCACCGCGTTGGATTTGCCGGACGCGCTGGCCACCGCGGTCCAGCGGATTCGGGATACGCTGCGAGTTGCAGCGTGTAGTCTCTATCTGGCCGACCCGGAGCACGATGAGTTCGTGCTCGCGGCGGCGGCCGGCCTGCACCCCTCGGCGGTCGGCCAGCTGCGCCTGAACCTACAACACGGTTTGGTGAGCTTGATCGCCGAACGTCAGGAGCCGCTGAACCTTCAGGATGCCTCGCGCCATCCGCGCTTTTGCGAAACTTCCGGGCACGGCGAGGACGGCTACCGCGCTTTTCTAGGCGCGCCGCTGATTCAATATCGGCGGACGCTCGGCGTGCTGGTCGCCCAAGACACCGCGGTCCGTCAGTTCCAGGCGGATGAGCTGAATCTTCTGCTCACTCTCGCCGCGCAATTGGCCAGCAGGCTCGATCGGGCGGCGGGCGGCCCGAGCGGCGTACTGAAACCACCGCCGCTTGCAACCGGCGTTCAAGCGCTACAGGGGGTATCTGGAGCGGGCGGCGTGGCGATCGGCGCGGTCACCATCCCCGAGCGGCTGATCGATCTCGACGATGTGCCCGACCGCGCCGCCGCTGACCCCGCCGCCGAGGACGCCGCGTTCCGAGCCGCCATCGCCGCCGTCGATGATGAGTTGCGTTCGGCGGGCGAGCGGCTGGCGCCGCTGCTGCCCCCGACCGAACAAAGCCTGTTTGCCGCCCATCGGATGCTGTTGAACAGCGACAGCCTGCTCGATGAAACCCGCGCGCGCATTCAAGCGGGTTCTTGGGCGCAGGGCGCTTGGTGCGAAGCGGTTCTGACGCGCGCGCGCCTGCTGGAGCAGGCCGACGATTCTTATCTCAGCGCCCGAGCCGACGACATCCGCGATCTGGGCCGACGGGTCTTGCATCACTTACGGGCCGGAACGGTTCGACCCACCGGCAACCCGTGCGAGCGCTGCGTGTTGTTGGCCGAGGAGATGAGCGTGGCGCATCTGGCGGCGGCGCCGGACCGATTGGCCGCCATCGTCTGCCTGCGCGGTTCGGCGCTGTCGCACGTCTCGATTTTGGCGCGGGCGATGGGCATTCCGGCGGTCATGGGGCTGGGCGACCGACCCATCGGCGGTTTCGAAGGCTGCGAGATCATCGTCGACGGCTATCAGGGCCGGGTGTTCATCAATCCCGACCGTGCCTTGCGCCAGGAATACCACCAACTGATCGCCGCCGACGCCGAGCTGTCCGCCGGGCTGGCGGCGCTGCGCGACCTGCCGGCCGAAACCCAAGACGGTTACCGGTTACCGCTGTACGCCAAGGCCGGCCTGCTGTCCGATATCGGCTCCGCCCGCGCCTGCGGCGCCGACGGCATCGGGCTGTATCGCACTGAATTCGCCTTCATGCTGCGCGACTCTTTTCCCAGCACCGACGAGCAATGCGCGCTGTACCGGCAAATGCTGGAGGCGTTCGCCCCGCGGCCGGTCGTCATTCGCACGCTGGATATCGGTGGGGACAAATGCCTGCCTTATTTCAGCATCTCGGAAAAAAATCCCTTTCTCGGCTGGCGCGGCATGCGCTTTACCCTGGATCGGCCCGACATCTTCATGACCCAGTTGCGCGCCCTGTTACGGGCCAACGCCGGCCTGAACAACCTGCGGGTTCTGTTTCCGATGATCACCACCGTGGAAGAGGTGGATGAGGCATTGCGCCTGCTGGAGCGGGCGCAACGCGAACTGGCCGAAGATGAGCTGGCGCACGCGCGCCCTCGGATCGGCGTGATGATCGAAGTCCCTTCCGCCGCGCTCCAAGCCGCGCAACTGGCCAGTCGGGTGGATTTCTTGGCGGTCGGCACCAACGATCTGACCCAGTATCTGCTGGCGGTGGATCGCGATAATTCCCGCGTGGCCGGACTGTACGACAGCCTGCACCCCGCCATGCTGAAAATCATCGCTCACATCATCGAGGACGGCCGCCAAGCGGGCCGGCCGGTGAATCTGTGCGGCGAAATGTCGGCCGATCCCGGCGCCGCCATCCTGTTGCTGGGCATGGGAGCGGCCAGCTTGAGCGCCGGCGCCACCAGCGTGCCGCGCGTCAAATGGGCCATCCGCAGTTTCACGCGCGCTCAAGCCCAGGAGCTGACCCGGCAGGCCTTGCAATTGGACACCGCCCGCCAAGTTCATCGCTTGCTGAACGATGCGCTGCGCCGAGCGGGGCTGGGCAAACTGGTCCGCGAACCGCCTTAAGCGCCGCGGGCGACAACGCAAAGCACGGGTTTTAACCCGTGCTTTGGCTCAACGCTGGGGGAATGCGGAGGGCTGGCGCATCCCGGCCGAGCGATCAGCTTGCAATCGCGATCTTGCGCGGTTGCGCCGCCTCGCGTTTCGGCACGATCACTTCCAGCACGCCGTCCCTGCATTTGGCGCTGACCTTCTCGGCGTCGGCCACATCCGGCAGCGAAAACCGGCGCAAGAAGGTGCCGCGCACCCGCTCGACCCGGCGGTACTGGTCGGTTTGCTCGTCGTTCTCGCTCGCGCGCTGCCCTTTCAGGCTCAACCTCCCATTTTCAAGCGTGACCTCGATATCCTTGAGCGGCACTCCCGGCAGGTCGGCGCGAATGATGAACTGGTTCGATTCTTCCTTGATATCGACCGCGGGCGCCCAGTCCACCAGCCTATGCCCGTTTTCTGCGTCGCCGAAGCGGCTGGTGTCGAACAGACGGTCGACTTCGCGCTGTAACTGATTCAACAGATTCAAAGGCTCATAACGCATTATAACCATCAGCGATCTCCTCGAATTTTAGGTTTGGCACTCTCATGAACGCCGTGTCGTCTTGCTGGTTAAATGAGGTTGAGCGCCTTGATTTCAAGGCCACCTTTGACATTTTTTACGTTAAACTATATGCGCTTACGCTTTTCAATCCTTTCCCTTCGGAACCCCATGTGATGGCCGTTGCCTCCGTTTTTATCTGCCACGCTCAACCCGATACCCTGTTTTCCCAAGATTTGAGTTTGGCATTGGAAACCGCTCATCTCAGCGTCTGGCGCGACCAGCAGAACTTGCGCGGCGGCAACCGCTTGGCGCCGGAGGTGCGCTGGACCATCGAACAGGCCCGTCAGGTGATCGTGGTGCTCGGCCTGAACACCGGCCAGCCGGCGTGGTTGCGTCGGGAAATCGAGATCGCCCAGGCAACCGAACGCCGCCGGGCTGGGAGTTATCGGGTGATTCCGCTCTTGCTGCCGGGGGTGGACCCGACGATTTTAACGCAATGGTTCGCGCCAGCCCCGCGTTGCGCGCCCATCCAACTGCCCGCCGAGGGGCTGGGTGAGGTTTTGCCCCTGCTGCTGGCCGCCTTGGACGAACCGCCGCCTGGCGACCCTCCCAGCGGCCGCAATCCGCCGCCGCTGGCGGAGCTGGAACTTGACTTCGCACCGGAAGATTCCGCCGGACGCTGGCGCTGGGTCGCTCGCCTGCGCCGCCCGGCGGACCCCGTGCCGGCCGATGACGAACTCAGCGCGCACGGTCTGCCGCCCGGCCCTTTTCCGGGCCGCCTCCTGAATTGGTACTTGCAAAGCCATCCGTGCTGGCCGACCGACACTCTGCGCTATCTGGCTCGCCGCACTGAAACCCTGCTGGCGAAGTGGGGTCGGTCGTTTCACAACGCCATCTTGGAAGCGCCCGGACCGCACCAACTGACCGCTGCCTGGCGCAACGCGCCGGAACGTTACGAATTGCGTCTGACGGTGCGGGCCGCCACGGATCATCCGGCCGTCGCAACCGTGCTCGGCTTGCCCTGGGAGCTGCTGCACGGTCCGACCGGCTTCCTGATGCAGGGCAAGCGCCCCGTCCAATTCCTGCGCCGGTTTGCGGGCGGGGGGACTGTCTTCGCGCCGGTCCCCCCGCCCCTACGGCTGCTCGCCATCAGCCCCCGGCCCGACACCGAACCGACTGGCCATCCCGACTACCGACGCAGCGCCTTGCCTCTGCTGGAAGCGCTGGACAGTCTGGGCAGTCTGGTTGAACCGCGCTTGCTGGCTCCGCCGACCCCAGGCACGCTGGAAAAGCAGTTGAACGACGCTTGGGCGGCCGGACGCCCGTTCGCCGCCGTCCACCTGGACAGCTATCTCCGCGACGATCTCGACAGCAACACGATCTTGATCGGCTTCGAGGCCAGCTACGACTTGCACGCCCCGATTTGTCGCGAAGCCCACTTCATCGCGGCGACGGCGCTGGCGTCTCTGCTCGCCACCTACTGCGTCCGCCTGGTGGTGCTGTGCGCTTCAACAGACAGCGCCTCACCCTCCACCGCGACCGTCGGCCTGATCGCCGCGCTGTTGAAGGCTGGAATCACGGCGGTGATCACCGTGCGGCCCGATACCCCGCAGGAAACTCAGCGGCAGTTCTGGAGCACGTTTTATGAAGAATTGCTGGGCGGCGCGAAGATCGCTCAAGCCTTGAACACCAGCCAGCGCCGTTTGGCCAGCGACAGCTACCGCGCGGCCGGTTTGGGCGGCGGCGGCGTGCACTTGCACGATTGGTTTTGCTTTAACCTCTATCTGGGCGAACGCGATCCCCGGCTCTGCCTGCGTCCCCCGTTGGAGCTTTGGCGCCGGTTGCTGGGGCAGGCCCATTTCAACCCACCGCGCTTGTTGCCTCCACCGCCCTCCACCGGCTTCATCGGCCGCGGGCGTGACTTGTTGGTCCTGGAACGGTTGCTGGAAGAACGTCCCGCCGTCTTCCTGCGGGGTCCCGGCGGCAACGGGAAAACCGCCACCGCCACCGCCCTGGTGACGTGGCTGGCCCATTGTGGCCGTTATGGCCACTTGGCCTACGCGCGCGGTGACGACGCCAGCGATCCGCGCACGCTGCTGGAAACGCTCGGCCGGCAGTTGTTGCCCGAAGGCGAGCGCTGGTCGGTCGGCCGCTATCCGAGTCTGTGGCGGGCTCTCGACGATCTCCGTCAAAGCTTGCGGACCCGGCCCGCCCTGATCGTGCTCGATCAGTTGGAGCGCTGGCCGGCGGAGCAGGACGCGGCCTTCGACCTGTTTTGGAAAGACTTTTTAAATGAATGGCCGGAGCTGCGGCTGTTGGGATTGGGCCGCTTGGGGCCGCCGCCTTTCGCTCAACCTTGGGTGGAAACCACCCTAAGCGCCATGGATGACCAAGAGGCCATCACTCTGGTCGGTAAAACGCTGATCGCCGATCGGGAAATGCCGCCGCCCAGCGATAGCGGCAGCGGCTTTCAGCAGTTGCTCGCGCTGGTCAGGCTGGCCGCCGGGTACCCCATCGCCTTGCAGCGCCTGGCCCGTGAAATCGGCGCGCGGGGCGCGCACGCAACCCTGCGCGCTTTAACGGGGCCGCTCCGCGCCGACTTGTTACGCCTTCATGGCGACGACCCGCAATGGCCGCTTTTTTTAAGCTTGGAACTGGCGTTGCGCCATCTTTCCCCCGAAGACCGGGAACGCTCGACCCTGTTGGCTTTTTGCAAGGATGGCGTCAACCGCCTCGTCTTGGGGAAAGCGCTCGAACTCGACGCCCAGCGCCTCGACGCCTTCTGCGAGCGGCTCCTCCAACTCGGTCTGGCGGAGGATCGCGGCTACGGTCATCTGCGTTTGGATATCGCGCTGTCCCATTATATAAACAGCCGGTTGCCCGCCAACCAGCGGCCGCTCTGGCGCGAGCGCTGGTGCGCCGGCATGGAGCAATTGCTGGAAGTACTCTACCAGCAGTCCTTCAAAGACAGCGCCCGCACCACGCGGCTCCTACGGTTGGAGCTACCTAATCTGCTGGCCCTGCTGCGCGATTACCAGCAACACGCCAAACCGGAACAAACCGCTCATTTAGCCACCCGCCTGGAACAGTTGCTCGCCACCCTCGGCGTGCCCGCCGCCCTGGATGAAGCGGTGGCCGCCCGCGAACGCGCCAGCCAAGCATTGTCCGGCTGGAGCCGGATCCGCTTTGAAACCGAGCGGCTGCGGATCGAGCGATTGCGCGATGGCGGGTCCATCGAGGAGGCCCTTCAGGCCGCCCGCAAACTGCTGCGCCAGTGCCAGACGGCCGGCGATGAATCCTACGCTGGAGCGCGTTACGATCTGGCGCGCGCCTATTTGCAGCTGGGAAAACTGCTCAAGCTGGCCGGCGCCGCCGAACCCGCCGCGCGAGAGTTGACCGAGGCGCGCGGGCTGTTCCAGAGCCTGGCTGACGCCGGCAACGCCAGCGCCGGCCGCATGGTCGCGGTCGCCGATGCGGAAATCGGTGACTGCCTGATTTATCTGCAACGCCTTCAGGAAGCCGCCGCCGCCTACGAAGCCGCGATCGCCCGCGCC
The DNA here is from genome assembly GCA_016713505.1 of Candidatus Competibacteraceae bacterium. Lineage (NCBI taxonomy): Bacteria > Pseudomonadati > Pseudomonadota > Gammaproteobacteria > Candidatus Competibacteraceae > Candidatus Competibacteraceae bacterium. The sequence goes on from JADJPA010000001.1 coordinate 1,984,566, forward strand.
GGTTCGAGCACCGCCAACCTGACGCTGGCGGCCAACAAGATGCAGTTGGGGTTAGTGCGCCAGCGTCAGGGCCATTATCCGGAAGCGATCGTCTTGTACGATACCGCCCGAGCCATCTTCGAAACGCTGGGCGAATCGGAAGGGACCGCCCGCGCCTGGCGTCAGATCGGCGTGGCTCACAAACTGAACGAAGCACTGCCGGCCGCGCTGCACGCTTGCCAGCAAGCGCTTTACCTGTACGAGCGGCAACGCAACCGCGGCGAAATATCGGAAATCTTGGGCGAACTCGGCCATCTGCATCTGGCGTTGAGCCAACTAGAAGAAGCCGCCCTGGCCTACCGGCGCATGTCCGAACTGTGCGCTCAACTGGGCGATGGCCTCGGTGAGGAGTCTGCTCGCAACCATTTGGCGAACGTGTTGATCCAGCTCAGACGGCACGACGAGGCCCGCCAGGAATTATACCGGGCCAGCGAGTGCAACCTGCCAGACAGCTTGACCGCGCGTAACTGGGCGATCCGGCGCGGCCTGAACGACCTCGGCCAAGCCGTCCCCAATCCCGAGGTCGCCGATCAAGCCCGCCAGCAAGCCATGCAAAAGTATTTGGCTTACCGGCGGGCGGGCGGTAAAAACACCAATCCAGGCGCCCGTCTTTGCGAGCAGATCGGTCATGCCATTCGCGCTGGCAATGTCGCCAGCCTGGCGGCCATGCTGGAAAAAATGGCGGCGAGCCCCAATATTCCAGCTCCGGGTCAACTGTTGATCGCCAAGCTGCAAGCCATCCTGGCCGGCTCCCGCGATCCTGCCTTGGCCGATGATTCCAACCTGCATTATCAATATGCGGTCGAACTGCAACTGCTGTTCGAGGAACTCGCCAAGCCGTGACCGACGCCGACCCCCGCGATCGACGGGTCGCAACCAATCCAGTACGGTTAGTCGCTTAGCCCATGCGGCTTAGCCACCGGGGCCTCGGGTAGCGCCAGCAGGGCGCGGCGCACCCCCTCAAACTCTCGTTCCAGCACCGCCAGATCTTCGGTCGCGCCCGCCAATTGGCCTTCCTTGCCTCGCATCTCCAGTTGCCCGCACAATTTCGAGAACTGGGCGGCTCCCAGGTTAGCGCTGGCCGACTTCAACGGGTGGGCAACCGCGCGAACGCGCGCGCTGTCCCCGTCCTGGAGGGCGGCCCGGATCGCCGCGATTTGGTCGGGTGCGCTTTCGAGAAAAAGCGTGATGATCCGGCCTAAGACACTGGCGCCCCCGCGATCCAGGGCGCGAATCTGGGCGAGTTGCGCGAGGTCCAACAGCGCTTTTTCCTGATTATCCGCCGGCGGAGGAGCGGCGGCCAACTCCGCACCAGTCCCGCGCTGAGGCAACCAGCGTTCGAGGATTCCGTTGAGCTGCGCCGTCGTGAACGGCTTGGTGAGATAATCGTCCATGCCGGCGGCCAGACATAACTCACGATCGCCGATCAAAGCGTTGGCGGTCAGAGCGATCACCGGCAGCCGGGCCCCGATAGCCGGTTCGATCGCCCGAAACCGACGGGTGGCCTCAAACCCGTCGAGCACCGGCATCTGGCAATCCATCAGCACCAACGAATAGCTCTGCCGGGCGAGCGCGGCCAGCGCCTGCTCGCCGTCTTCCGCCAGCTCGACTTGCACGCCCAAAGCTTGCAACATTTCATAACCCAGTTCCTGGTTGACGGGATTATCTTCCACCAACAGAACCCGCTGTCCGCGCCGCTCGAACTGCGCTAGGCTGATCGCCGCGACGGGCGGCGGCTGTTTCTCCAACCGGCTTTGCGGCTCCTTGCCCGTCGCCGCTAAAAGGCACTGATGGAGTTGCGCTTTCCGCAAGGGTTTGGGCAGGCAAGCTTGGATTCCCAACGCCTGCATTTGCTCGCTGTCCGAGGCTTCCCAGATCGAACTCAGCATGACCACCGACAGCCGCGCCAGAACCGGATCGGCTCGGATCTCTTTGATCAGCTCGATGCCGCTCATTTCCGGCATTTTTTGATCGAACAACCCCAGATTGAAGGGGGCACCGGCGGCGGACGCCTCTCGCAGCAAGCGCAGCGCCCGCGGCGCTCCATCGGCGCTGGCATACGCAACACCCCAATCCGACAACAATTTTTCGACCAGCGCCCGATTGGAAGCACTGTCATCCACCACGAGCGCCTTCAGCGCGCCCGGCGCGATGAAAGAAGGCGAGCGATCCGTTTGAACTCCCCCGTCCTTGGCCAAACGGGCGGTGAACCAAAATCGGGTGCCACGCCCCAACACACTGTCCACCCCCACTTCCCCGCCCATCAACCCCGCCAGTCGCTTGCAAATGGCCAAGCCCAACCCCGTGCCGCCGTACTTGCGGGTCGTCGAACTGTCGGCTTGCGAGAAAGAACTGAAAAGGCGAGACTGCGCTTCGGGCGCGATGCCAATTCCCGTATCCCTGATTTCGAAATGCAGCACGATTTCGGAGTCTTCCTCACGCGCGCAGGTCACGCACAAAACCACCTCGCCAGCCTGCGTGAATTTGAACGCATTGCCGAGAAGGTTGGTCAACACCTGCCGCAACCTCCCGACATCGCCTCGCAAGGTTGAATGCACGCCGGGCTCCACCCAACAAATCAACTCCAGCCCCTTGCGATGGGCCCGCTCGGCGAATAATTCGCCCAAGTTGTCAACCAGCTCCTCAAGATCGAAAGCGATGCACTCAAGTTCAAGCTTCCCAGCCTCGATCTTCGAGAAATCCAGAATATCGTTGATGATGGCGAGCAGCGACTCGGCGGAGCCGCGAATGTTGCTCACAAATCGCCGCTGGCGCACGGACAGCTCCGAATCGGCCAACAGTTCCGCCATCCCCATGACGCCGTTCATGGGCGTGCGGATTTCATGGCTCATGCGCGCGAGAAAATCGCTCTTGGCGCGGTTCGCCCGCTCCGCATCTTCCTTGGCGACATGCAGTTCGGCATCCTGGTGCTGGATCTGCTCCAGCATGGTGTTGAAGCCTTGCATGAGCGTGCCGATTTCGTCATTGGCGCTCCGAGGGACCCGCACGGAGTAGTCTTTCGTGATCGAAATCTCTCGCATCCGGCTCGCGAGCGTGATGATGGGATCCGAGATCAGATGCTGAAGCCTTGAGGCCAACAGATAGGCGATGGCAAACGCCCCCAACAGCACCAGCAAGGCCAACAACAACCGCCGTCGAATCAATTGGTCGAGGCTCGACAGATCGAGCGCCAAATCCATGAAACCCGACAGTTTCCCGTTGACGACAATCTGTTGGCTGATCCCTAAATACCCGTCTTGGAAGCTAAACGAAGGCGGTTTTTGCCCCGCGTTCGAACCGCCTGACGCGCGCGGGATTTTTTGTTCGCTCTCGAACATCTGTTCGAGCAGCCGGGCATGGTGCAGATTTTGGCTCTGATAACGCGCGAACTCGCGACCGTCGAGGGAGCGAACGCGGGCTGCCGCTACCTCGGGTACGCTGCTGAACGCGGCGAGAATTTCGTTGGCGGTGTCCGGATCTCGGAAGGCCAGCGCCGCCGAGCTGTTGACCGCCACCACCCGCGCCAGGGATGAGGCGAAATCGCGCGCGTTGCGGCGCAGGGTGTAGATATCGCTGACGACCAGGATCGTCAGCGCCACGGCCAGACCGATCACCGTGCTGACCAGCGCAATGGCGATCACTTTCTGTTTGATCGGCCGATCGCGAACCAAAAGCAACATTTTTAACGGCCCGTACTCGTGGAATCGCGAACGACCGTGGCCAGATTGAGCAGCTTGGCGCTGATCCGCAACTTGCCCTTTTCCACCATATCGATGTTGATGCGCGGATGGATCCGCCGGTCCTGCCGCACCAGCGCGATCATTCCGCCATTGTTTTCAAAGTTTTCCATATCGCTGACCGTCAACACTTGGGCGGAGAGCGCCGCTTGCACCAATTTCCAGCTTTCCGCTCCGCGAAAGCCGCTTGTACCCATATAAAGGATGTGGCATTCCGCAACATTGGAGGCCGTCACTTCGCGCTGGACACTCAGCGGCCGCCCTCGCATCGTCTCGCCTTTCAAGACATTTTGCAGTAGCGGCACCAATTCGTCATCCAGCACGCAGTATCGGAACGGTTTTGCGGGATCCTGCCTGACGTCCTGCGGCCAGTTTATAAAACTCGCAAAATTGTAGAGAAATACGGCTTTCACCTCATTTTCACTAAAATCATCCGCAACGGCTGGGCCGTCGACGGCCGCCAAACCGAGCAAGCCGAACCCGACCACAAACCCGCGCCAGCCTCTTGCGGGACGAGCGCTACGAGTGCGGGTCACTTCGGGTGCGAGCGGTCGAGCACAGGGCTTAACCCACCACCGAGATGTGGCAGCGACGGGTAATGCATTCACTGGTGTGCTATCGAGAGACTATTCAGAACCGCCATTCAGCCATCAGATAAACTTCCCGTTCGATCGCGGCCGTGTTCGGTTCTAGATCCAATCCGGCAAACTTCTTGTATTCCACATGCGGCGAATCCAGCAGGTTGCGGCCCACTAAGGCGAGATCGAACTGTGCGTTGATTTTCCAGCCCAAACGCGCATCGAGAGTGATATAGGAGTCGATGGCTAAAGTCGGAATATCGGCGACGTAGCGCAACCACAAATCCAGATCCACATCGTCCCGTACATCCAGCGACGAACGCAGCGTCCATTGCCGCATGGGAGATTGCTCGTCGATCTGCGCGCTGGCGTTGTCGGTGCCGCCCGCATCGGGCTTGATGTTCATGTGGAGAAAGGAGTAGGCGCCCTGAAGCCGCCACCAGTCGTAAGGCCGAAATTCAGCGGCCAGCTCCAAACCGTAAGTGCGGCCGTGGTCCTTATTATCCGCAGTGGCTTGCTGGACCAGCGCGGGCGCGGGAAACAGGCTCAGGCTGGGTGGACCTGTCAGTTCAAAGGTGCGCAATCGATCGTAATCGTTTAGGAAGAGCGCCGCATCGAGAGTCAGGCGCGATGTGGCCTGCCAGCGGTAACCGGCTTCGTAGGCGATCAATTCTTCCGAGACCATCGCCGGATTGCCGATCAGCGTGACAATTAACGGAACATTCCCCAAACCCGGTATATCAATGACTTTACCGGGGTATTGAGTCAGTATCATGTCATGCTCGGCCCGCGAAGGGGTTCGCACGGCGCGCGACACGGCGGCCCACAGCGTTTGCCGGTCGCTCGGCAGCCAGCGCAGGCGAGCGCTGGGCTGAACTTCGAAACCGGTGTAGCTGTTGTGCTCCAGCTTGGTGCCGAGCGTCAGGTAAAGCTGCTCGTCGAGTTGGATATCGTCCTGAATGAAAGCGCTGAACAGCTGATCATTCCGAGTCGTGCTGCGAATCTGGACGCCACTTTTCGGGTCGATATCAGTGTAAATCCAACGATAGCCACCACCGACACTGAAGGTGTGCCGGCCCACCGGCGCGAAGCTCCAACGATAACTCAGATCGAAGGTATCTTCGCTATCGTCTGCTGTTCCATTGTTTATCCCGAGCCGGTTGTAATAAGCCTGTAGCGTACCGACCGCACCATCGCCTTTCCGCTGCTCCCAGCGCCCGAACAGGTAGCGGCCGGTGTAATCATTAGCATTGGCCGCTTCCCGGAAGGTTTCACCCTCCAGCATGAGATCGTCGTCACCGATCCGTCGGTCGGCGCGGAAACCCACGCGGCCGCCTTTCCACAAGACTCCATTTTCATCCGCGCCTGAAATGATCGGTAGCGGATCGTCCCGATGCAATTTGGCATAAAGGCGGTAAGTGCCTTGCTCGCCTAACCGCCCGCCCTGGCGGGCCACGAGTTGCCGCTGTTTATCGCCCGCGACCGTGCCGATGTAGGTTCCTTGGGTTTCTTCAGTCCGTTTGGTGATGATATTGATGACGCCGTTGACCGCGTTCGCCCCCCAAGTCACCGCACCGGGACCACGCACGACCTCGATCCGCTCGATGTCTTGCAGCACGATGCCATACGATTCCCAGTAAACGCCCGAAAAAAGGGCGTTGTAAATACTGCGCCCGTCGATCAGCACCAGCAATTTGTTCGCTCCCTGCGTCTGGAAACCTCGGGTCGAAACCGCCGACGAGGAAGCATCAACCCGGCCCACGGCCAATCCAGGCACCATGCGCAATACTTCCGGTAAACTTGTCGCGCCGGAACGCCGGATATCCTCGGCGGTGATCACGAACACCGCCGCCGCCGTATCCCCAAATCGTTCTGGCCGCCCGGAGGCAATGGAAATTTCCAGATTTGCCAGATCGTCGATACTCATCTGTTTGAGAGCGGCCAGTGTGGTGCTATCCGCCAGCGCCGGGCCGACAAGGCTACAGCCCAAAATCCACAGCATCAGCCCGCTGTAACCTTTGAACTGCCTGGCATCCACCAACATCGCTTTGCAATATCGCCAGCAAGCAACAGCATTGCAGTATAAGAAGGAATTCTGCTCGGCTGGCCGTGACCGTTCCATTATCATGATCCTTTTCAAAAAATTAACTAATTAAAATAATTACTTCTATCTAATATACTCAGTCATGCACAACGGTGAGCTTATCGCGCGCGATAACGGACCGCGAATCCATCAATAAATACAAGCAATCGTGATACCAAGACTGACCAGCGTCATACCGTCAGAACTAATGCCGCCAATTTTTTATTGCGCCGCTCTATTGTTCCGTCATTTTGTCACTTTAATATGACTTATAGCCCTAGCGATGCTGCACCGTATACGCCGCTGGAATCAATGCCATGCAGCGGTATCAAATGCATATTCATTTGATCGGAAAAGATAACTTCTTCATGACGTCGGTACGGTTTCGCAAGGCTACAGCGCTTGCGACAGACTCTCGCCTAACCCGATGACCGCAGGGTCCAGGATACTGCTGAGACTGGCGGCGCAGAGTCTAGCGTTTTCTTAACCCATCACTGTCGCCACAACCTTGGCGTTATCCGCTCCGGCGGTGGTAACAATATCGCGGTGTCAGGATATTGACTGGCGCACCAGCGGTAATCGCGCCTCAGCCCGACACCGATAACCGGCTTGGCTCACTCGGCGACGAGCCGCAGGATGCGCCTTGAATCGCGCCCTCAATCTCCATGCCTATTGCTTCACTCCTTTTTTCACTTAAATCGATTTCGATACAAAAAATGGCTTGGTTAGAAGCCAAGAAGCTCAAAGTGAGTTCCAAGACTTTGGTATTAACAATCTAAAAATGTAATTTAATTAGTATATAAATTCAATTAAATCCGAATTGCCGGAAAATCCTTAAGGGTAAAAGCGAAGAATTAGGCACATCGAAAAATAAAAAGCCCAACTTCGTCAAAAAAGTTGGGCTTGGTAATAGGAGCTTGGCGATGACCGACTTTAGCGTGAGTGGATCTCACACGATCATAGGCGCGGTGCGGTTTCACGGTCGAGTTCGGGATGGGGTCGGGTGGTTCCCGCACGCTGAGGTCGCCAAGCGAAAAGGGGTGGTCGGTGCGACGCCGCCGGACTCGCAGGGAGGGGCCGGCTTGAAGGGGGGGGTCGGGGTCGGGGTCGAAGTTGAGATCGAGATCGAGATCGAGCCGGCGCCGGAGGGGGGCCTCGGCGCGCAGCGGTTGGGTGTTGGCGGATCAAGCCGCACGGTCGATTAGTACGGGTCGGCTGCACGCCTCACGGCGCGTCCACCGCCCGCCTATCCACGTGGTGGTCTCCCACGGACCTTCAGGAGTCTCAAGGACTCGGGAGCGCTCATCTTGGGGGGGGCTTCCCGCTTAGATGCTTTCAGCGGTTATCCCGTCCGGACGTGGCTACCCGGCCGTGCCACTGGCGTGACAACCGGTGCACCAGAGGTCCGTCCATTCCGGTCCTCTCGTACTAGGAACAGCTCCCCGCAACGCTCCAACGCCCACGGCAGATAGGGACCGAACTGTCTCACGACGTTCTAAACCCAGCTCGCGTACCACTTTAAATGGCGAACAGCCATACCCTTGGGACCGACTGCAGCCCCAGGATGTGATGAGCCGACATCGAGGTGCCAAACACCGCCGTCGATATGGACTCTTGGGCGGTATCAGCCTGTTATCCCCGGAGTACCTTTTATCCGTTGAGCGATGGCCCTTCCATCAGGAACCACCGGATCACTAAGACCTGCTTTCGCACCTGCTCGACCTGTCCGTCTCGCAGTCAAGCACCCTTTGGCCTTTGCACGCACCGCGCGATTTCCGACCGCGCTGAGGGTACCTTCGCGCTCCTCCGTTACGCTTTGGGAGGAGACCGCCCCAGTCAAACTACCCACCATGCACGGTCCCTGAACCCGTTTCGGGTCCGAGGTTAGAACCTCGAGTGTTCCAGGGTGGTATTTCAAGGTTGGCTCCACCGGAACTGGCGTCCCGGCTTCCAAGCCTCCCACCTATCCTACACAAGAAGACTCAAAGTCCAGTGCAAAGCTGTAGTAAAGGTTCACGGGGTCTTTCCGTCTTGCCGCGGGTACGCTGCATCTTCACAGCGAGTTCAATTTCACGGAGTCTCGGGTGGAGACAGTGTGGCTATCGTTACGCCATTCGTGCAGGTCGGAACTTACCCGACAAGGAATTTCGCTACCTTAGGACCGTTATAGTTACGGCCGCCGTTTACCGGGGCTTCGATCAAGAGCTTCGCCTTGCGGCTGACCCCATCAATTAACCTTCCGGCACCGGGCAGGCGTCACACCCTATACGTCCACTTTCGTGTTGGCAGAGTGCTGTGTTTTTAGTAAACAGTCGCAGCCACCTGGTCACTGCGGCCCGCCTCCGCTCCGCCCGCAAGGGGCTTCACGTACCGCGGGCGCACCTTCTCCCGAAGTTACGGTGCTAGTTTGCCGAGTTCCTTCACCCGAGTTCTCTCCAGCGCCTGAGGATGCTCTCCTCGCCCACCTGTGTCGGTTTCGGGTACGGGTGGCGGAAACCTGAAGCTTAGAGGCTTTTCTTGGAAGCCGGGCGTGGGCCACTTCGCCCCGAAGGGCTCGTTGTCGCGTCTCGGCATTGGGCGGCCGGATTTGCCGGGTCGCCCTGCCTACTCGCTTGAACCGGCACTACCAATCGCCGGCTGGCTTAGCCTTCTCCGTCCCCCCATCGCAGTTTCCGTCAGTACCGGACTGTTGACCGGTTTCCCATCGACTACGCCTTTCGGCCTCGCCTTAGGGGCCGACTCACCCTGCGCCGATTGACGTTGCGCAGGAACCCTTGGGCTTTCGGCGTGCGGGGTTTTCACCCGCATGATCGTTACTTATGTCAGCATTCGCGCTTCCGATACCTCCAGCCGCTCTCACAAGCGACCTTCAACGGCCTACGGAACGCTCCCCTACCAGGCCTTGCGGCCTCCGCAGCTTCGGTATGCGGCTTGAGCCCCGGTGAATCTTCCGCGCGGGCCGACTCGACCAGTGAGCTATTACGCTTTCTTTAAAGGATGGCTGCTTCTAAGCCAACCTCCTGGCTGTCTGGGCCTTCCTACATCGTTTCCCACTGAGCCGCAATTTGGGGACCTTAGCTGGCGGTCTGGGGTTGTTTCCCTCTTCACGACGGACGTTCGCACCCGCCGTGTGTCTCCCGTGATTGCACTTCCCGGTATTCGGAGTTTGCCTCGGGTTGGTAAGCCGGGATGGCCCCCTAGCCGAAACAGTGCTCTACCCCCGGGAGTGAGACACGAGGCGCTACCTCAATAGCTTTCGGGGAGAACCAGCTATCTCCGAGCTTGATTAGCCTTTCACTCCGATCCACAACTCATCCCCGGCTTTTTCAACAGACGTGGGTTCGGCCCTTCAGTGGGTGTTACCCCACCTTCAGCCTGGTCGTGGATAGATCGCTCGGTTTCGGGTCTGCTCCCAGCGACTGGTCGCCCTGTTCGGACTCGGTTTCCCTGCGCTTCCCCTACCGGTTAAGCTCGCCACTGAAAGCAAGTCGCTGACCCATTATACAAAAGGTACGCCGTCACCCCACGAAGGGGCTCCGACTGCTTGTACGCATGCGGTTTCAGGGTCTGTTTCACTCCCCTCGCCGGGGTTCTTTTCGCCTTTCCCTCACGGTACTGGTTCGCTATCGGTCGACCACGAGTATTTAGCCTTGGAGGATGGTCCCCCCGTGTTCGGACAGGGTTTCACGTGCCCCGCCTTACTTGTTCCAGCCTTAGTCTCGCCGTCGGATTTTCGGATACGGGGCTGTCACCCGCTGCGGCCGGCCTTTCCAAGCCGTTCTCCTAATCGGACGGTTAGCTGCTGGTGGCTGTTCCGCGTTCGCTCGCCGCTACTGGCGGAATCTCGGTTGATTTCTGTTCCTCCGGGTACTGAGATGTTTCAGTTCCCCGGGTTCGCTTCCCGACCCTATGGATTCAGGTCGGGATACCCTCGCGGGTGGGTTTCCCCATTCAGAGATCTCCGGATCAGTGCTTGTTTGCCAGCTCCCCGGAGCTTT